>NZ_FNHH01000004.1 GCF_900103545.1 Daejeonella rubra | reverse complement strand
TTAATTCCCGGAGAACACCTTAATTTGCCTTTGCCCTTGTAACTATTGTAAAACACAAGTTCTATACTCTGTTTTACTTTTACAAGTCTAAAGGAAAACACCGACCATAGGAAAAATATGAGGTCGTATCTCATTCGTATCGTTGAATTTATGATGTAGGGGAATTTGGTTTATTTTTATCAAAAATTCGCCTGAAAGGCTCTAGATTTTGGCCTATAAAATCCTCCGGAAACCGTTCCTCATCAGGCAATCCCACCGCAAGGTTTTCATCATTTGAAGGCCAATAATTAGTTCGGAAAATAAAATCCCAAATACTCAGCGTAATTCCATAATTAAAACCATTGGGATGGCTTTGGGGGAGGTGCTTGGCATGGTGCCAAAGGTGCATCTGCGGACCATTAAACAGGTATTTGAATTTTCCCAGCGGGATATTTAGGTTGGCATGCCCCAGCTGACCAGCTACCAGCGTAAAAATATGGACGATGAAGAAGTCGCTGATGCCAAATCCGATCATCGCAAGCGGAATATATTCAAGTGTGCGGTACAGAATGTTTTCCATCCAATGGTAGCGAAGTAAGGCAGCAAAACCCATTTCTTTGGTACTGTGGTGCACTTTATGGAACTCCCACATCCAATCAACATGGTGATACATGCGATGAATATTCCACTGCATAAAGTCGCGTAAAACAAATATAATGAGCAATTGCACCCATCCCGGCAGGTTTCCAACTTGAATGGCAACAAGATTATTTATGCCGAATATGCCCAGGAAATCCTTAAAGGCTTGCACGGCCACCATCGACAGGGCATTGTAGACGAGGAGGGAGAAGAGGAAGTAATTCCAAAATAAGTAAAAGATATCGAGCCAGAAATGATCGCGAATAAGAGCCTGATTTTTGCGCCATGGAAAGGCAATCTCTGCTAAATAAATAAGCAGCGAGGCAGCAAGCAGCCAGTAAAAATAGTTGTGCCAGCCTGGGTTTAGAATTTCATTGAAAAAGTAATTTGCATAGCCTGTATAGCCATCTATCATTACTTTGAAGTACTTTTCCATGCTGCAAAGATTGAAATTTATGTTTGGAAATGGGGGCTTTAATTGTGGTATGATAATGAAAATTTCTCACTGGTCGGTGTTTTCGCCGATCAGCTCCCTTAGCCTGGAGATACTCCTCTATGGTTTTTAAAATTTTATATCGTTTTTATGGAATGGTGAAAACACCGGCCAGAGGGAAATGGAAAGGTAGATATTACTGTTAATCAAGAAAGGTTTTTCAGCAATAATCTGATATTTATAGTAGTAAAGAAACCACAGTGATATTAAATAAACTGCAGATATATTTAATGTTTCCTATTGATTTATAGCTAATTATCAATTTATTAAATCTGATTATCTCAGAACAGGAGGGGGGAATAGATCAATTTATTATCTGTTTTTCTTGATGATTTCTTGTAGCCCTGGCTCACAGGTCAATAAATGCCAGCCACCAAAAACAATAAAAATTTTGTCATTTTCGTTCAGTAAGTTATCTATGGTTTTGAGCAAAAATTGGTCTCTGATATTCTTTGACTTTCTTCCAATTTCCTGGAATTTCCCCTTCGCATCAAATGGATTTGTCGGTTTAAGATTTTTCAGGCTAAAATCTCTTCCAACTATTTTTCGATAATTTTTCTTGTAAAAATCAAAGGTTTTTTCTTCGCTGCTTAAGTCTACTTTTCCTTTTTCAATAATGTATTTTTCGATAAATAGATCATATCTGTTTTCTATTTTTTCTATGTCTGAGATTTGTTCTCCAATTAATCCCCACATCAATCTTTCAGTCATAATGTAGGTTAAAAATTCTCCTTTTGTATAGCTTTTTAATAGCTCACCAAATTCAAGATCAATATTGGGGTCACCATTGATCGTTGCAATTTTTAAACTATCCGACATTACTTTTATGAATCCAATTTCCCCATCTTTTTGAAGTGCTTCAGCTTTTGAAAAATATTTTTTCCGGCTAATATCTCCGCCTTCATTTATAGCTATATCCGGATGAAACTGGTAGAATTTCTTTTCAATTTCTGTATACATTTCATTTTCAATATCACTATTGTCACTTAAATGTTCAACTCCGCAAAACATGATTTGCTTTTTGCCATTCTTGAATTCTAAAATATAAGGATTTGAAGGTAAGTGACCATTTTCATCAAGTTTTATGTCTAAATAACTTACTGTAGAATATACTTTTTTGGCCTTACTTCCATCTTTTTCATATACTTTTTGCTGGCAACAGCTTATTGTAAATAATAGAATGATTATTAGTCCTTGTATTTTCATATAGCTTTTGAATTAATTTCAGCAGGCTGAATTCTGCCGGACCAAGTACCATGTTATTATTGTAAACCTATCCAAACTTCGGCCATTTAAATTTCTTCAAAATGCAAAATATAATGTAAATATGAAAGGAGTCAGTTGTACAGTACCCAGACTTTTAAAATCCTGGTTCTGAACTCTGTTTTAATTTTACAAGTCTAAAGGAAAACACCGGCCAGAGCTGAATCCGTGATGTTTGCTTAATTTTTATTTCTGTTCAATAGAAATGATAAAGCACCTGTTGACCAAAGAGCCCACAACACCAGGACAGGCTGAAAGAATAATCTTATTAAGCGCTTCAGGTCCGTGTCTAAGCCGAAAGCATCTATTCCGTTGGTGTATTGAGAGATGTTGCCCGGAAAAATGAGTATGTAAAAAATAGCAAGGGCAATTCCTGCTTTTATTTTATTTTTTACCCAAAAAATCATAGCCAAACCCAATGCGATTTCCACTATGCCTGATGATAAAACCACAAAATCCATGAATGCGGCATCATTTGGTAACCAGGCTGGTACCTGAGCAAGAAATTCTTCTCGCTGAGTGGTCAGATGTCCGACCCCTGCCATAACCATCAATGAGCCTAAAAGGATTCTTAATGCATTTTGAAGAAAGCTTGTTTTCATTTTATCTCGTTAAAGGTTTTATCGTTCACAATGTAAATATAGCTTGTTTTTTAGCAGGAGATTCTGTCAACAGGTAACAGGTAGCTCCTGATATCACTAGTATTTAGCTCTACCCGGGTATTCTCGCCGATCAGCCCCTCTAAGCTTAAAGAATCACCTCTATGTTGGGTTAAACTTTATATCATAGTTTATGTGTGGTACGGAAAACACCGGGCAGAGGAAGAATAAAAAACACAAACTAATGATCTAAGTGTTGTTATGTAAAGTTGACCCCAAAAGATTAGTATTAAAAGAACAGGCCCGATCTATCATTAATGGTATCATGTCAATTTTGATGATAATGAAGCTGATTTTTTAAATGTATTGCTGAATAATTAAGAGGTGAAAAATTTAATAAATACCATTCATGGATAATAGATCCCTGATTAAAATAAAATAAATGAATAAAGTAATCGTGTCAAATAAGCGTTTGGTAGGAAAACCTGCTTTGGAAAATTTCAAATTTATAGAAGAATAATAACCTGCAGCCTCAGAGGGGTAGGTCTTATTAAAAATATTTTGTGTTTCCGTTGATCCCTATTTGAGAGGAAGAATGAGCATCGGGAGAGAAGTGGGTTTAAGTGAACATAAAATACTTGAGCGTGCTGAAGTAAAGAAAATTGTTAAAATGAGTTATTAATCTTAAAAAAATTTTATGAAAGTATTAATTGTATTGACATCACACAGTGATTTAGGGGATACCGGACATAAAACCGGGTTCTGGATAGAAGAATTTGCAGCACCTTACTACCTGTTGGCTGATAATGGAGTAGAGCTCACCATCTCTTCTCCCAAAGGTGGTCAGCCACCCATTGACCCTAAAAGTGATAGTCCCGAAAATCAGACCCCTGCCACTAAACGCTTTCATGCCGATGATGCACTGAAAGTAAAGCTTGCTAATTCTTTAAAGTTAAGTGAAGTAAATCAAGGTGATTATGATGCTGTTTTCTATCCGGGTGGTCATGGCCCTCTTTGGGATCTGGCGAAAGATAAAAATTCCATTTTATTAATTGAGAGCTTTCACGAACACAATAAACCGATTGCTTTTGTATGTCATGCTCCCGCTGCCTTAGTCCATGTAAAAACAGCGAATGGTGAACCATTAGTTAAAGGAAAACAAGTGACTGGCTTTTCAAATACTGAAGAAGAGGCGGTTCAACTGACTAAAGTTGTCCCTTTCCTTTTAGAAGATGAACTGAAAAACCTGGGAGCAACTTATAGTAAAGGAGCCGATTGGAGTTCTCATGTGATGAAAGACGGACTTCTGATTACCGGACAAAATCCAGGTTCATCCGAAGAAACGGCTAAAGTATTACTTGAAACATTAAAGGCAGGTAAATAATAGCTCGCCCAAAGCTGTAAAGATTAATCAATTGCGGCAGTTTAGTTGGTTTATTTCAATTTAAAACAAGAAAAAATACAATGGGAAATCATGTTCTGAAAATAGCATCAATAAACAAGGTAACCCACGATGTGTTACGAATTGTTACCAATAAACCTGAGAGGTTTCATTATTTACCCGGACAGGCCACCAACATAGCTATTAATAAACGTGGTTGGCTAAAAGAAGAAAGACCATTTACCTTTACGAGTTTACCAACAAGCAATTTCTTAGAGTTTACAATTAAAACCTATCCCGGGCATGAAGGTGTTACCAACCAGTTGTTAAACTTAAAGCCGAATGAAGAGATTATATTACATGATGTTTTTGGATCCATTACCTATAAAGGCGAAGGTGTTTTTATAGCGGGTGGAGCTGGTATTACTCCATTTATTTCCATTTTCAGAAATCTGAAAGCAAAAAATGAAATAGGTAATAACAAATTATTGTTTGCGAATAAAACAAAAGCTGATATTATTCTTGAAGATGAATTCAAAGAGTTGCTGGGTGATGCATTTGTCAATATATTATCTGATGAGCAAATTGAAGGCTACCATTATGGAAGAATTACAGAAGAATTTCTGAAAGCAAATGTGACCGATTTTAATCAGCAGTTCTATCTATGCGGTCCGCCACCAATGATAAAAGATGTTGAAAAGCAATTAATCAATTTAGGAGTTGACAAAAAACTAATTACGAAAGAAGAAGTTTAAAAAATAAGACTATGAAAACAGAAACTAAGGGACACAATTTAACTATCCCTGTAAATAATTTTTATTTGTCTTATGATGATGTTGGAGAAGGAAGTATTCCGATTATCTTCTTGCACGGTTATCCTTTTGACAAAACAATGTGGCAGGCTCAGCTTGATTTTTTAAAACCCTACTATCGTTTAATCCCTTGTGATATTAGAGGATTTGGAAAATCAAAAGACGAGGATTCACTCCTGAGCATTGATTTGTTTGGAGAAGATCTAATAGCATTTTTGGACAAGTTAAACATTGATAAAGCGATTATTTGTGGATTATCAATGGGTGGTTACATAGCACTAAATGTACTGAAAAGATTCCCTGACCGCTTTTCGGCATTAATTTTATGTGATACACAATGTATTGCGGATACTGCCGAAGTAAAGGCAAAACGCTATAAGATTATTGATGAAATAGCAGTTGATGGAGTAACTAATTTCAATGAAGGATTTATAAAAAGTGTTTTCCATAAAGATTCATTAAGCTATAAAAAGGATTTGGTTGAAAAGTTGCGTAGCGTTGTATTTTCTAATTCTCAGCATATTATCACAATGGGCTTAACCGCTCTGGCAGAACGTTCAGAAACTTGCTCTGCTTTGAATGAGATAACTATCCCAACATTGATTATTTGCGGTAATGAAGATAAGGTAACACCGCTTGCTCAATCTGAATTTTTAAATACAACTATTAAAGGGTCAGTACTTCATGTTATTGATGATGCGGGGCATGTTTCCAATCTTGAACAACCCGATGAATTCAATAAACATCTTCTTGCTTTCTTAACTTCTTTAAGTGTTGATGATGTTGAGAATTTGAATTAACCAATGGAGCATTAAATGATTATTCGTCTAAAAATTTTTCCTGGAGGAATTGTAAAAAAATATTATTAATCACGGTTTTAGGCCTGGCAAGGTTGCGGATTTTCAGCATTAAAGTTCAATAAAATTCCTAATGTTGAATTTAGTACATAATTTCATAGAAGTACAACAGTCGGCATACCTGCTAACCGGCAGGCAGGTTGCAAAACCGAAGTTAGGCGCAGTTTTTATTTTCGCCAAGTTGGTAAATGTCATAATACCTTTTCACGAGTCCATTTATAAATCTTTTCAAATAGTTCTCACTCAAAAAGGAATTCGACCAATTGTCGTATCGTTGACATTGCACACCCAGATAGAAAAAGTATAAGCTTACTCCAAGCATTGGAATGAGCCGTTTTTCTTCCGCGCTTATTAGCGATACCGATTCATACCCTTTAATAAAACTGTCGACTTTGGGTTGATAATCTTTTGACTCATATTTCTCTACATTGTGAAGTTGCATAATGTAGTAGGCAATATCTAAACAAAGCCAGCCATTTCCGCAGAAATCGAAATCGAAAATAGTTACTTTATTGTTGTTTGTGATGTTCAGATTGTCAAACCAAATGTCAAGATGAACAATTCCCTTCCGAATTTGGGAAGTGTTTGCATTTTTAAACTCCTTTAACAAAAATGTTTGAGCCGATCTCATAAAGTTCATTTCTTCAGTGTCACTGTTCAAAAAGGCTGATACTTTCTTTAATGAGTTAATAAGAATTACTTCGGGTGAGTAGTCTGTTCGATTTAATTTTTGATTATTGGTTATCTTATGTATTTGAGCCATAAGTTGTCCAATTTGAAAATGTGTTTCTTCTGAAATTATATGTAGTTTTTCACCACTTGCAAACGTGAAAAGCACTGCAAATCTGTCACCTTCAGGGGCCTTTAATGTTTGTATGTAACTGTTTTCTTTGTCGGATAAGGGATAGGAAATTGAAATGCCATTTTGTTTCAGTAGTGTCAGCAACTTGATTTCTTCTTCAATTTCTACTCTTGAACGCCAGTTTAAACTATAAACCCTGAATACAAATTTGTCTAAGTTGTCGCTTACCAAATACGTGTCGTTGATCCCCGCTTTTATTAATTGGCATTTGGTGTCTTTGCTCAAAGAATATTTTTCCTGTAAAAACAGCCCTATATGTGCAGCTGAAAGGTTAGAATTTGTTACTGGAAAATGTGTCATTCTTCTGTTTTGTTGTCTGTAGTAAAATTGTGCCGAATATTTACCTTTGGTCGGTGTTTTCACCGATCAGGCTTTCTTAGCTTAAAGATTTCCTCTCAATAGCTGTTTTAAATTTCAATCGTTTTTACGGTACGGTGAAACACCGGCAAGAGGAAAATTTTTCTTAATTCCATATTTCATTCATCTCTGTCAGTATAATTGGTTTACCGTCAGTTACAACAATAGTATGTTCGTGTTGTGCCATAAAACCGCCCTTATTTCCAACCATTGTCCAGCCATCTTTTAAAGTTTCAGCATATGTTGAAGTCGTGGAAATAAATGTTTCAATAGCAACGACAGAGTTTTTCTTAAACCTTGTCATATTAAATCTATCTCTGAAATTAGCTATTTCACCTGGTTCTTCGTGAAGACTTCTTCCTATTCCGTGACCTGTCAAATTTTTGATGACTTTGTAACCTCTTTTCTTAGCTTCAGTCTCAATTAAAAATCCAATGTCAGAAATGCGAACCCCACCTTTTATATTATGAATGGCTTTATGTAAAATTTGTTTTGAAGCTTCAATAAGTTTTTGGTGTTGATTTACATCCCTCCCCAGAACAAATGAACCTCCATTGTCCGACCAAAAGCCATCTAATTCTGCAGAAACGTCAATATTTATTAAATCACCTTCAGTAAGTGTTTTTTTGTCTGATGGTATGCCATGACAAAATTCATTATTTATACTTATGCAAGTCCATCCGGGAAAACCATAAGTCAAATATGGTGCTGATTTTGCTCCTAAGTCATTAAGAATTTGTCCGCCATAGTTGTCTAATTCCTTTGTAGTCATACCCGGTTTGGCAAATTTTCTCATTTCTTTCAAAGTACAGGCAACTGCTTCGCTTGCCTTTTGCATTCCGATTAATTCTGACTCATTTGTTATTGACATAGTGCTTTTTGATTTAGAATTTGTTGTGACGTTTTATTGTATGATTGTTAACTTTTTGGAGCTACCCGAAGGGCTGGACTTTTATCACAACTTAATTTGAAAAACTATTGTTTGATTAACCACATCCCGATATTTATCGGGACTGCCTTTGGAGCACGAAAACCTGCCTTTTGGGTAGCTGCTGTTATTGCCGGCGGTTCTGGTCCATCGTACTTGCAAAAGTAAAAGTTCGGTAAGAGATCTACTAGGTTAAAAGAAACCTTTTGTACTGCTTTAGACTCTCGATTTCATTCTCAAATTTAAAAACTATTTTTGAATTTCATTATTCTGCTCCATACTCCTGATTTATATTCCGAGGCCATATTGTCTTCAGTAATTAACCAATAATTTTGTTTCAGAAGAGAATCCCGAAGTACAGGCAGTTCGGCATTAATTAATTTATTTCTTATGACTCTTGTTGAATCATTTTTTTCAAATGCAGGCACTGAGTTTCTGAAAAAGTAAGGATAATTTTTTTCACGCTCCGCTTTGGTCATGTCAAAAGGTGCATCACTTGCTGCTACAAAATTTGCAACTGATGTCACATATTTAAATGCATTGGCGGCGGTATACATCACATCCTTCGATCCTGTAGTGTTCCAATACATGACTCCTTTTTCATTCAGATGATTTTTGGCCATTCTAAGAAATTCAATAGACAATAGATTGGTGCTATGTTCACGCCAATGGAACGTAGTATTCATGACAATAAAATCAAATTTCTCGTTTTGATTACGTCTCATCCACCGTCTTCCATCGTCAATAATTATTTTTACTTTGGGGTTGGATAATAGGGGTGATATTTCACCGTATTTTTTTATCAGATTAATATAAGCCGGCTGAATTTCAACTATGGTAAGACTATCAATGAGTTTGTAATTTGCGAGTACCTGCGCCCATGATCCTGTTGAGAGGCCAATCATTAAAACTTTGGATGGCTTTCGATGCATGGACCCGATCATGTAACATCTGGTAATACCGTTTACGTTGTTTTCAGGATCTGTATTTACATCGCCATCATATGCACCACCGCCAAGAAAAACGTCGGCACCTTTAGGCCTCGGTAATACAGTAATAATACCCTGCCTGCTGTGCTCCTGATATCGAAAGCTTGTCCAATCCGCAAACGAACTAAGAAAATGAAATCGCTCCATCATCGTCGATAGAACCGTCAAATATCCAATGGGGATAAGGAGTATCAAAGTGACTACGAAGATGGAATCCTTTAGTCTTTTCTTAATTCCATCAACGTTTCCGTTAATTATAATTAGAGCCAGGAGCAGAGCTGCGCCGCTCATGATACAAATTGTAATTGCGGGACTTAGATTATCCATCAATACATACCCTGTAAAAAGAGGCCCTGCAGTAGAACCTATGATGTTTCCTGCATAGATCCACGATGTTTCCTGACCTACTGATTCTTCCTTATCGCTCACTGCCAGTTTACACAAGACCGGGAAAATAGCACCAAGATAATAGGAAACCACGACTACCTGAATGAAAAGCAATCCTACAAATGCGTCATGCACTTTAACCCACAACAATATAGCTATTAAGCCAAAAAAATTAATGGTAGCACCCAGGGTCAATAGCTCAGGCAATAAGTTCGCGCTCGAGCTTACCTGATCTTTCGACTTCCTGTATCCGTAACGCGATCCCAGGGCAATGCCTGTCAATACCAGACCAAGTACAGCACCAAAAATTCCGGCATGTCCTTTTGTTATGTATGAGATAATTTCTATCCACATGATTTCCATGCTAACACTAATAAAACTCGTGAGCCCGGCAATTAATATAGCTAAACGCAACCTCATCCGATTCTCTTTTTAAGGTAAACAATGGAAATAGCTGCTACAGCAAAGTTGATGCAAGCCGCAAAAATTAAAACCTGTGTAAGTGTTAAGAAAACAAATAAAAGTCCGATGGTTAGGAAGCAAGCGACGGCTGAACCCATTGTGTTGATGTAATACAATTTACTCACACTTTCTTCCACCGATCGGTTTGACTTAAAAATATAAGCAACCAGTACAGGAAAAGTTGCTCCCATTGCCATAGTTGGAATACATAAGAGCATAAATATAATAAACGGTAAAGCCGCATCATGGTAGTTTAGAAAGGCCTTGCTGACAGTTGAAATAAGAAACTTGCTGCAGATTCCAAATACTCCAATGGCAATTTCAATCGTTACAAAAAGTTGGATCAGGCTGGTATTATATTTACGGGATAAATGGCCGCCAAGAAGAGATCCTAAGCCTAAACCAAACATAAATACAGAAACAATGATGGTGATGGCTTCTATGTTTGTACCGAAACTTGCATATAGCATGCGTTGCCATACAATCTGGTAAATAATAGCTGCGAATCCCGAAAAAAAGAACAACCGGATAATGGGCCTGGAAATAATGGAAGCGTTTGCCAATGAATTAATCTTTGTAAGAATAGTTAATTTTATATTTTTTAAATATATATACTTTTTATATTGTTCCCGAATTCAGATTTGCATCCTGAGTTCAACTTTGATTATGAGGATACATCGAGCCAATTGAAGCATCCTTTTACTTCCTGATCTGCTTGGTTTTCATGGAAGTATTCCAGATCTAAATTCAAATTTTTATGTGAAATTAAATAAACTTTTATTTAAAAATATATTGTTTGTACATTGCATACTAAAATCTAATTATTTACATTTTTTAACACTTTTGTTCGTGAAAAAAACTCAAATTATTTTAGCTGCCCTGGTGGTTTTCGCCGCTGCCGCATTCACAGTTTCCGATAATAGTAAATTAGTGAAAATCAATCACAAAGGAGCTGTTATTGAAGTTGCTCCACAAGCTGTTCCAGCTCACTTATCTCATGGAGATACGGTGTTTGGTAACAACGGGTCATCTGCTGGATCACAGGCGTTTTAATCAGATCGTCTAAGTTCAGCGAAGCTTAAACTTTCTAATGAGCATTTTTTTACCTGCACGAAAAACATCATCTTATTTAAAAGCCCTTGAAATTAATTTTCAAGGGTTTTTTTTTAACTAATTTGAGCATTCTTCATTCAAATTTATTGAGGTAAAAATTGGGGGGGTCATAGATAGACCCGCTGAAAAAAGTTCTTTTGATTTTTTCCTGCTTTGTAAAAAATCCTTCACCATACTTTTGTGTAATCTGGTTTATGTTGTACCCAAGCAAAAACAATGTTCCCGGGAAAATTGAAAAATGCGAAAGCCTGTTTTTATTATTCTCAGCAAATTCAAACAATTCAGGATGATCCTTGCCTGCAAAAACAAGAAAAGGAACCGTCGCACGAACTGGCAGTGGATTTAGTGGCCCCGTATCCTGCACAGGTCTGCCCTTCTCCAGTAATGACACCCCATGGTCTGAAGTATAGATGATGATGGCATCTTTATCTAATGTTGCAGGATAGAGCTTCCTGAAAAAATCATCTACACTCCAGCTAATACAATT
This sequence comes from Daejeonella rubra, assembly GCF_900103545.1. Taxonomy (GTDB): domain Bacteria; phylum Bacteroidota; class Bacteroidia; order Sphingobacteriales; family Sphingobacteriaceae; genus Daejeonella; species Daejeonella rubra. The sequence goes on along the minus strand of NZ_FNHH01000004.1, from coordinate 222,425 downwards.
GCAATAGGTGTTTTTAAGCGTGGCTGGATCGGTCCATGCTTCGCCGCCCCTGTAACTGGGTTTGAACACCTCTCTTGATTTGGGATAAAAATTATTATACGCAAAATGACAACCGGCTTTGTTAATATAGGTGAACGTATTCTCCTTACTGTCTAATACCTTTTTTATATACTTTATAATGGTTGAATCTACTTCAGGCCATTTTATATCAGGATGATTTTTTTGGATACGTATGTAATGATCGATGTTTTCAAAATCATAGTGGGTCATCCCGTTCGTAGGAATTTCTTCTTTGTTTTGCCCGTCAATAAAATAGGTTGTGTACCCTGCCTGTTTACTGTATTGAAATATATTCGGATTGGTGCCGTAATTCAAATTACTATCTGGCAACTGATCCAGCCTTAACCCGCTTTGAAGGGTCATGTTACTTCCGTAACTAAACTGCGAAGAGGAAGACATGATTCCGTAATTGTAATAATTGCTTTTTATGCTTTCAAGAAATGGGGTAGTTGGTATTGGAGAATTGTTAATGCTCATCAAATCACCGCGAACACTCTCGTCAATAATCCAGATTATGTGTTTATATAAACCTTTATTTTCCGGTTTAATAAAGGGTGGTTTTCTTGGACCGAACCGGGGTATAGAAACGTACGCATCGGCAGCAACAATCGGCACATTAACAACACTCGGAAAAAGTGTATGCCATGAATCAGAAGTTAAATTTATTTTAGCCGCGTATGCAATAAAGAGGATAGGAATCAGGGCATACACATTATCAATTCTTGGCATAAACCGATAAGAAATAAAGGCCACCAGCGCTGTCATGATCAGCGCCAGGCCAATTCCCTGTAAATACTGATAAAAAAACGCGTTCATCGCTTCGCCTGCAAATTGTATTTCAGTGAACAATATGTTAGCTTCCACCATTGAGAAGGAATTGCCGTGGGCAATATCCATTGCGAACGTAATGGATAAGGTTATAAAAAAAAGCAAACAAAATACAATACGTATGAATTTGCTTTTTACTGTAAGAAAAATAAAACAACTCAGGAGCAAGCCAATGTAATTAGCATAAAATACCAGTTGGTATACAATTGGTCTGCCTTCCAGCCTTCGTGGAATATCGAAAAAATGCCTGTGGTCAGCATACATAAAAATGAACAGTAGAAAAAATACAAATAAAATTGCCTTTAATTTGTTGTTCATTTGAAATTGAGCCTGTTTTATAATACCATCCTAAAGTACTGGATATAAAATTAAAAACAATCTTGTAATCATAAATAAGGGGGTTAATACTTGGGCTGAAATTGTAAGTTTCCGTGAAAATGCAGCCTTCCCTTTTTACCCAATCCAAATTGAAAATTTCAGAAGCAATTAACCCGGAACGTTCAATTTTATATTGAAGCAAACTGAAATTGTCAGATAGGCCGCCTGTATAGCTATTTCAGGCTAATACAAATAGTACTGTCGGTATAAGTTAAAGTATAGTTTAAGTATAGTCAAGGTATAGTTAAGGTATATATAAGGTATATTTTTAACAGATATACTTAATCTATATTTAAATTATATATATTGTTTATTACTAATTACTTACAGTATATGGCTATACTAAAAAACGGTCTTGAGTTTTCCGGGGGACTAGGAAACCTTTCTGCTTACAAGCTGCCGGGAATGAACCAAACCATTATTCGGACTAAGGGTGGTGCCGATAAAAAGAAGATTCTGAATTCGCCTTCTTTTAAGCTTACCCGTGATAATTATACCGAGTTCAGTGCTTGTGCAAAAATGGGTGGAATTATTCGCAGGTCTATGCTGGCTTAAGCTCCTTTAGCGGATTATAATTATACACCTATGCTGAACTCTCTGGCAAAAACCATTCAGCTTTTGGATACTGAAAGTCCGCGTGGTGAGCGCAATGTCTTTTTAACCCATCATAAACATTTGCTGACAGGCTTCAGTCTGAACAGGAATACGATTTTTGAAAGTGTGGTCAGGCATCCGCTGCAATTCAGTCTCGACCGCGATCATAAACAGGCCCTTATTCAGTTTCCTGAATTAATGCCAGGCGTAAATTTAATGTTATCCAAACAGTATCCACTGTTTCGTTTCATTGTCAATCTGGGCTGCGTCACTGACATGAGTTTTATAGGTAAGGGATACCATGCAGGCAATATAGTAAACAGCAGTGTGTACACCGACTGGTTTCATGCCAGCCAACTATTTCAGGCAATGGATGTTTCTGTGAAGTTAAAGGATACGATTGTACTTACTGATCAGATGACAATGATCTTATCTCTGGGGATACAGATGGGGATTCCGCTTACAGATACTGTTGTCAATCCGGTTAAATATGGAGGCTGTGCGAAGATTATTGCTGTGGCCTGATTTTTTAAGATACAGGCCATATAGCCTTCCCCTTTTTGTAAGCTTCCCCGAAATACACTTAATATTCATGTCTGTTTGTTCATGTCAGTAATGTCGTTCAGAGCATGGGGTATAACGGTTGGCAGTTACAAGAAGTTGGTGATTTCGAAGCACTAAATTGTCTGCTACCGCTGAATTTGATGCGAAACACGAAGTTTCATATAACCACTTCACTGCCAATTTCTTGTAGCTGCTGTTATAGGCTGTGTTTATTTCTTTGTCTTTTTAATCCCGATAGCTATCGGGATTGAAATTGCTATTTTTCACAAAGTTCCTTCAACTTGTCGAGTGCTTTTGGGTAGGTCTGGTTCATATAATCTAAAAAATCTTCTGTGGTGTCTAAGTCAACAGTAAGGGTTGTTGTCCCATTGTTTTCTTCGAAGGTATAGTTTTCATATCCGTTTGCCCATTTTTCTACTTCTGGTCCTTCTGTAATTTCCTTATCAGCTTTTAAAAGCCCATAATGTTGAATTGAAACAAATCGGTTGAGAATGTTTTCAGCTATCCTGGAAACCATTCCTCCCTTTTCTCCTTTCTCATCTACTCCAATAAATAGAATTTTATTTCCCTTGCCCCAACTTCCTTCATAGGTAGATGTAGGGTTAAATAAAGAAGTCCATTGTTCATAAGTTGATTTACTGTTAATGCCAAGCATAAAATCATATATCTTGGTTACAGGTGCATTGATGCTTACTTTGAATTGCAACTTTTTCATCAGAATATAATTTGTTTTTTAATGGTTATGAAGCTTGCATGAGCTTATTCATTCCGGTTTGTGAGCGGTAAGCTCATGCAGGTTTCATAATATTAATATTTGTTTAAATTTTCCCGATAGCTATCGGGATCGAATTGTTATTTTCGTCATACCTAGCAGTCGTTTAACATAGTTTATAACGTTTCGCGCATAGGCGCCGTTGCGGCGAGAGCGGAAACGAGTATTTTCCGCTAACATAAAAGTTTATTCGTGAAAATAGAGTTGAAGCTACTGAAAACAAGCAATGGTCGCTTATGCGCTGTTAGCAGTAGTTTTTATAATAATTTCCACTTTTCCTCAAAATTTTCCTTGCTAATTTCTATCGCAGCAAATTGTTTTCGGAAATCATCAAGCACTAAATTGTTATCAATCCAATATCCATAATTATACTTGAAAGGCATTTTGAGAATTACTCGGTTAGCCTGTGATCAGTGATTTGCAGGCTTTTAATGGTTTTTGCTAGTGTTTCCAGTAGCTCTACAGGAGATTCTTTGAACATTTATTAGCGTTTTTTGAGACGTTAGAGCCGGTTTTAATTGTCATTGTCGCTAATCGCGAGGCAGCTAATCCTCAGCAACGGTTATTTTTGCTAAAGTCACGTTTAAAAAGTATCTTATTATTTCGCGCAATATAGTCGCCCGATATAATCAAATATGGATGATTAGGCGAATATCCTGTGCTGCGGCTTCTTACAATTATTTTGTCGTTAACTTTCAGGCTATTTAACTGCTGAAAATCCTTAGGAATAAATTGCATCATGTATTCTTCGCCATTAATCCTGACTATAAGCCATTTTGGTCCTGATGATTTCGCGTTTGCGCGCTGAAAAGTAACAGAGGTTACCACGGCCTCCATATTGGTGAAAGCCTTTATGTACGTCTTTATTTTATCAGAACTGGCATGCACTTTTTTACCTTCAGGAGAAACCTCCCATTTTTTATACTTTATACCGTTAGGAGAAGCCTCCCATTTTTTCCTTTCATCCAGGGCGGCTTTCCTGTCAGCAATGGACAACGGCTTTGGGGATGGCTTAGTTTCATTTTTAATTTCATGATTAGCAAATACTAGTCCGCTCACCACAGCCAGCGGTAAGATCAGCATATAGATGGTTTTTTTCATATGTTTCATATCCTTTCAAATTGCTACTGCAAATCTAGTTTGATATTTTTCGGACTTAGTGATTTGGATTGTAAATAAAAATGTAAATTTTGTAAATAAATCGTGAATAGTATTTACTGAAACAATCCCTGTAATTTTACTAATGGGGGAATGGATACGTAAACTTGGCTTCAATATTGAAGAACATGTTATTGTTTCCGAAAAGAAAGGACAGCTAAATATTAATCTTGAAACAGAATAATTATTCTTAAAGAAACTGTCAACGCTTTAAAGGTGCTGGCAGTTTGCATAAAAACCAGGACGGTTTGCGCTATGAGGGATAAGCACCCAGAATTACTGCTAACGTTCTGGTACTACAGCGGGTTTGGGACTAAATTAAGTCCATTATTCGGATTTGCCAAATCATCCCAAATACAAAATCAACTTTCCATTAAGCCAATTGCCCAAATCAGTTGTAGTAGCTGTTATGTGAGGTTCCTTATAGTTTACTTTTTAAATCATAGCTGTCCGGTTAAATTAAATAATAGCAAGAAATCTTCATTTACGCTGTTAAATGTGGTGCATTATTTAAAATTCGAAAAGTAAGCCCCCTGTAACCTTGCCACCCTCTATCGCCGGGTGGGCTCGGCACTTTTGAAGGCCAAAAGTGCCCAAAAGCCTTCTTCAATCCCTAGGTGCCCTTTGCCACAAGTCCACCACACATCAAAAAACAAGGATCGCTGCTTTTGGGGGATACTAAAATATGAAAGCCGTCCGGGTATGATCCCAAAATCTAATGCTCGGAGGTACTATATGAATGAACTGCATCTGTTTTTTGATTTTTCCGGCACAGGGGATTGAATCGTCCTTCGGTTCCGTTTATCTGATATGAATGGTAGCTGAGGGCAGTGCGATGGGTAACAACCGTTCATAAATTACCGGTATTGCTGATTGCAGAGATCGGCCTCCTGGGATTTGGCAGTAAAGGCGTGCTTTATCCTTGCATTAACAATCATAAATCACTGCCTTTAAGTAATCCGGAGAAGTGTTGCAGATCCATTCATATCTTTCACTGTCATTGAAACGGCTTGGATTACACCGATAGGATAAAGGGTGGATTTACAACAAATACCGGGAAGCCGCGGCTCTTTTGCTTACTTTTCCAGCTGAAGGGAAAAGTAAGTGCCCTCTCCCGCGGCAAGAGCGGGATGATTTCAATTTTAATTGATCATTTACATTTTTATCCGGACACTAGTGTTTTTAAATCCATCATTCCATGAAGAATTCTTGCGATTTCTATTTCGTTCTTTGATATAATTGAGTAGAATATAATATGTTCACCTGATTTAAAACCTAATATTCCTTTCGTTACTATATCATAGTTTCTACCAAGTTCTGGATTATTTGCTAAATCATCGCATGATGCCATAAGTAAATCATAATACTTTTCAGCTTGCATTTCAGACCAAGTTTCGATTGTATAATCCCAAATTTCAGATAAGTCATCAACAGCTTTATTTGTTAAATAATATTTAGCCATTTGATTTTTTTCTTGCTTTTAAAACGTCAAGATGTTTTTTAGCATCAAAATTTACTGCACGTCCACTTTCAATTCCATCATTGATCGCTTTTCTTAAAGCTACAATTTTATTTTCCTCATCTTCTAAAAGACGAAGACCGGCTCTGACAACTTCACTTGCGTTATTGAATCTTCCATCATTTACACTGTGTTCGATAAAACTTTCGAAATGATTACCAAGCGATATAGAGGTATTTCGTCCCATATTTTTTTTAGCTAAGTTACCAAAAAATGGTAACTTCTTAAATTATTACGAATTTTTTTTGGAATCTCACATAACGGTTTGTAGACTTGCGATGGGCGGGCTTTTCAGCACAAATGTTGAAGCGGAGCACAAAACTTTCAGCTTCCACAAAACTGTCTGCGGAGCACGAAACCCCGCCTATTGCAAATGTGATGTTAGCGGCTGGTTTTTCAATACAACTCTTTATCAGTTTTAATAATATTTGCATTAACATTCACAGGTGTGCCACGTAGCAAGGTTTGTAATACTATACAACTTCTTTCTGTCGCTTTTATCAGCTTTTCTGCTAACTCCGTTGAAACGGAATTGAATACAGATATTTCGATTTCAAGACCCATGCTTTGAAATCCTACAGGCACTTCTTTATCCACCATTAGAGTGCCGCGAACATCTACATTTGCTGTGGCTATAACCTTTGTTTTAATCAGGGTAACCTGTAGCCGGTTAGCAATCATTCTAAGTGCAGTATCGAAACAAGATGCTAATGCAGCGCATAGTAAGTCACCTGAATTTGGGAAGTCGTGATGGCCTCCCACTGCTCTATGAACTCCTATTGGGAAATCTACTTTAAGTTCTTCATTAATCGCGACAGATGTATGAAGCGGGTCGTCTAGGTTCTTCCCCTCTATAATAGCCATATCAGTAATCCAGGCTGCTTCTGGATTTTCAATATAACTCGCAATTAGAGGTTGTTGAAGTTCTTTTATGATTGAGTTGCTTGTCATGATGGTGAAGAGTTTAATTAAAGGTGAAAATTATTAAGTCTTGACTTGATACTGTCAGCAGAGCAGATATCGTTTGTGTCCTGTCGAAACACAAAGTGGCTACAATTTAAATTTGTTTTTTCATGCTGTTTAGTTTTGTTGGTCCATTATTCGGTTTTTAATAATCTAGTTGGATGCATGTCGCATAAACTTGCCGCTAACGGTTTCGGGCTTGGCGAAGGTGGCGATTTTCACCATCCCGATAGCTATCGGGATGGATGCTGAGAACCAATGTTTGATTAACCACAAAACTGTCTACTAAGTACTGAACCGCCACTTTTGCCAAACCCGTGTTATACAACGTTTATTTTGGATTATACAGCTTTCCATTTTTAATTACCCAAAGTACATCATCTATATTGTTAATGTTTTTAGTCGGATCTGAATTTAAAAAAAATAAGTTCGCTTTTTTGCCAATTTCAATTGAGCCTTCTTGATTTAATATACCTGTTGCCATTGCCGAATATTTAGTTGCGGCTATTATGGCTTCTAATGGAGTAAAACCGCATTCATTAACCAATAACTTCATTTCGTGTTGAACAAATGTTTCTTGGTCAGAATCACTACCGGCACCAATTAGAACACCTGCTTTGTGCGCTTGCTGAATTATTCTTTTTCCAATTTCGTAAACCCAAACTCTTCGAGGGTCATTTTTCTGTATTTTTAATACGGAAATTGTTGCATCTAAAACCACGTTGTATTTGATCATTAATTTATATAATTCGGCAAAGTCTAATTTTTCAAATTCTTTATCCCAAAACTCCTTTTCATCTCCGTCAGGTTTATGGTTACTCCAGAACTTTATTAAATCTTCATTCTGATCATTTTCATATACCAACATATTCGCGTGTGAAATAGCAATCACACCGCTTGCTATTATTACAGAAGGTTTAGTTAATTGCAATGATGCATGAGACCAAACAGGAATATTTTGCCTTTTAGCTTCTTCCACAATTTTCACCACCTCATTATTGGATAAATTTGCATACATTTTTATACCTGATGCACCTGTGCCTATAGCTTGAGCTACTTCTAATGGCATGTTGGATATACTATCAATTGCTTTCATATAAGGCATCTTTCCGCTTACTCCTCCTTGAGCTGTAGCTATGGTTCTTGGATCAGAGAAGAATTTTTTCCCGGCCATTAATGAAGAATAATAAAGGTTTGGAGCCACAATATCACCAATTAAAGCATCTCTTGATAAACTTGATAATGTTCTTGCATCACCAGCCATATCTCTTACCGATGTAATGCCGGTTAACAACATCTCTCTGAGTACTTTTTCTGCATTATCCCTTCTTTCTTCAGTAGGATCTGTTGCAAAATGTACATGAGCGTCTATTAAGCCGGGAACTACAAATTTATTTCTTAAAACTATGGATTGAACACTGTCATTTGGTATGTAATCTTTTGAAGGTAAAATGTTTTGGATTTTACCGTTTTGGATTACAATGGTATAATCCCCTAGTATTCTTTTTGCGTTGACATCTACAATATTCAAATGGCATAAAGCATAATTATCAAAACTGAACTGTGCGAATGCGGATGACACTCCAATTATAAAAATTATAATACATGTTACTATTTTTCTTGATTTCATCTATTGTATTTTTAATGTTGTAAAACGTTTTGGGGCTTTGCGATGGTGGGTCAATCGAAGCACAAATCTTCAATTTTGTACTAAAGTTCAATCGAAGAACTGAACTTGAATTTTGCAGTTTCGCCCCACTATTGCAAAACCCTTGTTGGCGGTAGTAAGATTTCAGTAAGGCATATTTTGCTCGTACTGTTCTTTCATTAACCCTTCATAGTAATTCTCAATTTCGTCAGCGTAGTCAGTATATTTTGCAAAGACGTCAGCGGTGTGAACAAACAAGGTCATACTTTTTTCGAGTAGCTCTGAAACATCAATGATATTTATTCTTTCTCCTTTATTAAAAGAAGGGTTCTGCTCTTTGTCAACAGGATACCTAAAGGCGTCAGAGTTTTTGTCAAGCGCGTGAAAAGTGCTATTTAAATTTTCAACCTCCTTGCATAAGTCTTTAAAAGATTTTTTGTCCTCCTTTTCAACTTCAATACCATACTTTGATTTTAGGTTTTCAAATGTTTTTTCTACGTGCAATTCGAAAGCCCTAAAGAGATTTTCAAGGTCGTGCGTTCCGGCCTTAACATAGTCATCTTTACCAGAATATTTAGCAAAGTATCGGATGTTCGTTTTAAGTCCCAATTCCATACAATGTCTTGCAAGGAATAGTAACGGATAGGTTATGTAGTCAACGTGAGAATTAGTAGCTAAAACATCTTTTATCAATATGTCAAAACTTCTTTTATAACTTCCCAAATAACTTGGGAAACTCAAATAATAGTCAATAAATGCGTTGAACTGATGTTCTGTCTGTTTATTTCTTTCAATCTTGGTCATGTGTCAATTATTAAGGCTAACTTGTATTTATACCTAACAAAATCAGTCATACCTACCCAAATTGGGGAGATAGGTCTGATAAGTGTCATCTGTAATTTTTAAAGTTAAAGTAAAAAAATTAACTTATAGATCATCGAAAAGGCTTTTAATTTGTTGTATGTTTTTTGTGCTTACGTGCGTGTAAATTTCGGTGGTTTTACTGCTATTATGCCCCAATAGCTCCTGGATGTATCTCAAATTGGTCCCATTTTCTAATAAATGTGTCGCGTAGCTATGTCCAGGTCAATGAAGGCTAGAAATAATTAGATTTTCACCATATTATCCCGTTTCACCACCAGATAGATATCCCCATCCAACCTCAATACCCCATAATCATAACAGAAAAAATAGGTGTTCCCATTTTGAGTTTGATGCAGGTGGGTATGGTAATCAGGGTTGAAACCTTTTAGTAATAGATCGTCTTTTTTGATGCGGACTTTATCACCCTTACACATCCTGGAAAGTACGGCATGGTTCTTTCTCAGAATCGAGTTTACCGGTCGTATGCAGCATTGCTGCCCGGCTTTCATACGGTTATTGAAATTGCTGCGGCATTGATCATCGCAGAATTTTTTGTCGGTACGTCCTCTCAACGTATTGCCGCAGTCTAAACATGCTCTTTCCATATTCCTTTGGATCTATTAGAATGAATTTACAATAAGTCCTTTGATTCGGATATAAACGTATGTATCCGTTTATCCTGCGGTTAATTTCTATCCCTATGCTCAACTTCGAATTGTCATTACCGGGTGGTATGACCTAATTTTTTGTTCAATTAATTTTAAGAAGATGAGTAATCTGAGAAACAGTGTACGCCTGATGGGATTTTTAGGAAATGATCCGGAAGTAAAAACCATAGGCGAAAAAAAGAAAGTGGCCAATATCTCAATCGCCACAAATGATTCCTATAAGAACGATAAAGGGGAGAAGGTAGAGGAGACCCAATGGCATAATCTGGTGCTATGGGACCGGTTAGCTGGTCTGGCTGAGAATTATCTTCGCAAAGGATCAGAGATCAGTGTTGAAGGAAAACTGACCAGCCGTTCTTATACTGATAAAGAGGGTGTTAAGCGTTACGTGACAGAAATTCTGGTATCTGACCTTCAGATGCTGGGTAAGAAACCCTAATGTTCCTGGATGGCTGTTTTGAGGATGCGGTCAGCAGTTTATTAGCTATGCCAAAATAATGGTTTAATTAGTCCATTAATACAATGCATTGCTTATTAAGGTACGAATAGTGTCTTAAATATTTAAGACACTATTCGTATTTTTAATAAAAAGAAATAATATTAATCATTGCTGTCCGGTTAAATTAAGGAATAGCAAGAAATCTTCATTTACGCAATAAATGGGGTGCATTATTAAAAATTCGAAAAGCAAGCCCCCCTGTAACCTTGCCACCCTCTATCGCCGGGTGGGCTCGTTACTTTTGAAGGCCAAAAGTAACCAAAAGCCTTTTTCAATCCCTAGGCGCCCTTTGCCACAAGACCACCACACATCAAAAAACAGGGATCGCTGCTTTTGGGGGATACCAAAATATGAAAGCCGTCCGGATATGATCCCAAAATCTAATGCTCGGAAGTGTTATTTGAAAGAAACTGCATCTATTTTTTGATTTTTCCGACACTGGGGATTGAATCGTCCTTCGGAACCGTTTATCTGTTATGAATGGTAGCTGGGATAGTGCGATGGGTAACAACCGTTCATAAATTACCGGTATTGCTGACTGCAGAGATCGGCCTCCTGGGATTTGGCAGTAAAGGCGTACTTTATCCTTGCATTAACAATCATAAATCACTGCCTTCAAGTAATCCAGAGAAGTGTTGCAGATCCATTCATATATTTCACTTCCCTTAACACGGCTTGGATTACACCGATAGGATAAAGGGTGGATTTACAACAAATACCGGGAAGCCGCGGCTCTTTTGCTTACTTTTCCAGCTGAAGGGAAAAGGAAGTGCCCTCTCCCGCGGCAAGAGCGGGATAATTTCATTTTTAATTGATAATTCACATTTTTATCCGGACACTAGTGAACATTAATTTTTAATTAATTATGATCTATCAATTAATCGGTACTATTATGTTATCTGGCAGATAAATTAATTAAAATCCTTAAAGTCGTCACGTGTATAAACTCCCGGACGGGCATGATCGCCTTCAATAAAATTATAATTTACTTCTTTGATACCTTTCAGTTCGGTGAGTGAAAATGTAACCTCGGCTAAATAGGCCTTCGCACCTTCGGTACCTGATCCGCTTGTTAGGTATCTGGCATCTGCTATCTTCACAAATGCTATATCACCTTCTTGTTTAATCCACTCAAGCTTGATCTGGGGATATTTATAGTTTATAGCGTCAATAATATCAGCCGGACCAAGATTGGTCATATCAGCATCCGGATTTTTTTTGATCTCCATCATCTGGGTGCTGTCGTTTAATTCTACTATCCATGGAACAACAAGGGTTTTACCCAGATCTTCCAGAGCAGCGGACTTTGTGCTTGTATTTTCATCAGTTACTTTTGTTGAATCGGTACGACAAGCCCCGATCATGAAAATTGTAAATATGAGTACTAAATAAAGTTCTTTTTTCATGCTTTAATATTATGGTGTAGTATGTGCAACGGGAATTATTTTTCCATTAAAGAATTTATGTCCGTTTAAGGCAAAATCAGCAACATATTTACCCATTTCAAAGGCTAAAACCGGCGACTGATAATCGGGGAATGCTTTTTCCAGCATTTCTGTCTGGGCTGAACCCAATGCCAGACAGTTTACAGCAATCTGCCTTTCAGCAAATTCTATTGCAAGGCATTCCGTAAGGGTATGAAGTGCTGCTTTACTTGCCGAATAAGCTGCAAGTCCCGGGAATTTCACACTTCCCTGAAACCCGCCCATACTACCAATATTTAAAATATGACTCTTTGGAGGCATCAATGGAGCCAGGTGCTGGATCATTTTGATATGCCCTAAAAGATTGTTTTGTAGCATTTCTGCAAAATCAAGCTGTGTACTTTGCATAAATCCTTTGTTGATCAGAGATCCCGCATTATTGATCAGAACATCAACAGTTCCTAAACGGTCTTTTACATAGGGGATGAGCACATTCTCATAATCATCATGTGCGATATCAAATTTAGCGGCATAAAGGGTACAGTCAGGATTTAAGGCAAAGGCAATTTCCTGTAATTTATTTAGTTTTTCTTCTGATCTGGCCAGAGCCACGATCTTATTATGCTGATTTCCTATCAGCTCTATAACAGCCTCGAATCCAACTCCACTGCTTGCTCCGGTTATTATAATATTCATGATAAATTGTTTGTTAATTGTCCCTGCGCACTGCTTATAAGATAAAATCCATTATGGATCAGGTTGCTTAATTCAGGCTGATTGGAAGCTTTCAATTCCAGATCAATCCGGATCTCTCTGGCAAGTGCTGCATTTAAATTCTCTAACTCTAATATCTCTAAAATTTCCATCGCACAGAGCCAGTCTTCACGATAATTTTGTTTTAAGTTTTTCCATACATCCGCCAGCTCTCCGTACCCGGTATGTGTTTCCCTGCAACTTCGTACAGTATCAAACAAGCTATGATAGTATTTTGTTTTTGCATCATATACAGGGTGGCGGGTTTCAGATGTTGCTTTAAGTGCAATTTCTTCAAAAGCATCCTTATCTGCAGCACCGCAATATACGGAAACCACTTCTTCACCGACGGCCATATCGTAAACTCCCCATGAGGGATCAAAAAACAGCTCTCCCCGTTCGTTCTGTAAGCTGCAATCCAAAAAGCTGATGAGTATTATCTTAGCATTTCGTCTTTCGATCGATCTGACCGTTCCCTTCAGTATTAAGCCGCTGCAAAAGTTTAATTGTGCATTATTTCCTGGTATAATTCCCAGCTTTTCAAGCTCCTGATCACTGGCATTTTCAAGTGCTCTGTCCAGGTTTTTTAGTCGCCCTACCGGTGAAGAAAAACCATGAGCATGCTCTTGTTTACCATGTCCCGCTAATTGTTTGTTTTCGTACGATAATGCACTGGCTCCACTGGTTTTAATGAAATGAAGTTCATCTTTACTGCCCATGGCCATATCGCGGAAAATCCCACTGACCTGTAATCCGGAACTGTAGACCGCAGTACATATATTTCTGCATTCAATAGCTTTGAGTATGCTTTCTGATCCGCCGCGCCTGAAAGCCATTGTATCTGCAAACTCTTCCAGTACTTTGATAAGATTCTGAAAGTTGGGCGTTACAAATAGCTGAGGTTGAGTTTGCGTAATATCAAACGGGAAATTTATGGCATCAGCGGTATACCAGCGTTTTTTAACCTTTGGATCCATACAACTTTTACTCTCACCAATAGATGAAAGCAAGCCGGCACCATAAATTTTAGGATCCTCAAGTGTACCGATCAATCCATATTCTACGGTCCACCAATGCAGGCGGCTTAAAAGCGCCATTTCTGAAGGTTCACCGATGTTTTTCTGACAAAAGCTGATCCTTTTTTCGGCCTTTTTCAATTCTGCAGGATCAGGATCATGCATTTCTTTTAGAATTGATAGCTCGCGGATTGCTTCATACAGCTCAAAATCTTTGGACGAATACATGGCTTTTGCTCCTATTGATCCAAAATAACTCAGGTATTGATGATAGTCCTTATCGGCAATGATCGGTGCATGTCCGGCAGATTCATGAATGATATCCGGAGCCGGTGTATATTCAATGTGATGGAGTTGTCGTATGTCTGCCGCGATAACCAATACCCGGTAAGATTGATATTCCATAAATGCGGCAGGCGGAATAAATCCGTCGACCGTAACAGCGCCCCAGCCGATCTTTTTAAGAGCATCATTCATCACCTGCAGATCCGGGATCTTTTCAATTGACAAGCCGGCTGCTTCAAGTCCCGGGATATACGGGTAATAGGCAATATCCTTTAAATAACTATAATTCTGCCGCATTACATACCGCCAAACAGCATGATCAACGGGAGTATAGTGTTCATAATGTTGCTCAACAATAAATTGCTTGAGATGCTCAGGCAGTTTTTTAACCTGTGGATTATTAAAATCGTTAAATGCAGTCATTATTAATTGGTCTTGCAAGAATTGCTAATATAAAGTTAAGGATTTTTTCGGGTGCTGGTTTTTATGATGGTCTATATTTTGTCAAAAGCAAAGAGGTAATTTTGTATTTTTGACCCTGATATGAATAGAAAAAAGCGAATTCTGGTTACCGGTGTAGCTGGGTTTATTGGAAGTAACCTGACTAACAGTTTGTTACAAAGGGGCAATGTTCAGGTTATTGGCCTGGATAATTTCGATGATTTTTATAGCCGGGAGCAGAAAGAAAAGAATATGTCATCTTTCATTTCCAATGAAGATTTCAGCTTTGTTGAAGGAGATATCAGGAATATGGCAGATCTTTCAGCACTTTCTGAGATTGATGTGATCGTTCACCTTGCCGCTAAAGCAGGGGTAAGGCCAAGTATTCAAAATCCTATTCTCTACCAGGATGTCAATGTATCCGGTACCCAGAACCTTCTGGAATTCGCCCGACAAAGAAATATCAAACAGTTTGTTTTCGCATCATCCAGCAGTGTTTATGGGATCAATGAAAATGTGCCATGGCATGAGGAAGAAAAACTGATGCCGATAAGTCCCTATGCTTCAACTAAACTTTCCTGTGAAATGTTGGGGCATGTTTACAGTCATTTATATGGGATCCGTTTTTTAGCACTTCGTTTTTTTACGGTTTACGGACCTGCGCAGCGCCCTGATCTGGCTATTCATAAATTTTTCAATTCTATTTCCAAAGGGCAGGCAATCCCTGTATTTGGTGATGGATCAACCAGCCGAGACTATACTTTTGTGGAAGATACCATTCAGGGTATTGAGGCGGCTATTGATTATGATCAGTCTGATTTTGAGATCATTAACCTCGGTAATCATCAGACAGTTACCCTAAGTGAGTTGATTCATTCGATTGAAAAGATCTGCGGTAAACAAGCCATTATCGACCGTCAGCCTGAGCAGCCGGGAGATGTGCCCCAAACCTATGCAGATATCAGCAAAGCACAGAAATTATTGAACTACCACCCTAAAACTGAACTTGAAACAGGCTTGCTCAGATTTTACGAGTGGTATAATAATCAAAGAAATAACTCTAAATAATTCTTCTGTTAAAGAAAATTATTTTCTTGCAAGTTTAGGGTATGGTGTATTATATCCTTTAACAGAATACCATAAAATAAGGTTTAAAGTATCTTCATTAGCCTGATCAAGCTCACTTAACTCCATTTCCATCGATTTCTTTGCCCAAAATTTCTTCTTTCCTGATAAGGCTGACAGTTTAGGATTCATTTCATCCAGTGGAATCTGGTTTGGCAAAGCTTTATATGGACTGAAGTTAGGTTTACTAGTGAAGCAATCGGTCATGGGATTTGCGATCATATCGAACTGGCTCATTGGTGATAGACCCAGAATCAGTTCTATGGTACGCAGAATACTGTTTTGGTTGTAATGGGTACTTATAACTTCTCCTCTTTTGGTGTAAGGACTAATACAAAGTGCTACTGTACGGCGTCCATCTACATGATCCAGACCAGCCTGAGGATCATCCTCAATGACGAAAATAGCGGTTTCCTTCCAGAATTTACTATTACTGACCGCTTCTACGATTTGACCTAACGCCAGATCATTGTCTGCAACCTGAGCTCTGGGAGTTGGATAACCTTCTCTCGTTCCTGTTGTATGGTCATTAGGCAAAAGCATGATCATAAAATTGGGTAAGGAGTTCGTTTTTTCATACTCCCTGAATTCTTTGAGAAACTCACCGGCACGGTATACATCTGGTATGGAGCTTGGAAAACCAACGAAGGTAGGGCACAAGTAGGGCTCCAGGGTATGCAATTTACTGGTTGCCTTGATCTTTACATTCCTGGTCCCGTTCTTATAGTCATTATATATCTGAGTCCAGCTGGCATTGGCGGGCTCAACTTTTGCCGATACGAATTCCCCATAATTTCGAAAAGTTAGTCCGGCATCTAAAACTTTATCCCATATAAAACCGGAAGAAGCGAATGCTAAGGCATCATCACCCTCGTAAGGATAACTGCGTACAAAGCCGCCAAAGCTTTTTTCAATATAATCTGTAACGTATCCTTCATTGGTCCACTGATGCCCGTCAGCGCTCAATACCCCATTACAATAAGTATTATCCAGAAGTACAAAATTCTCTGCCAGGGCATGATGGTTAGGAGTAACCTTTCTTCCAAAATGAGTTAATGAACTATCTCCTTTACCTTGGGGAAGATCTCCGAATAGCTGATCGTAAGTTCGGTTTTCTTTAATGATGTACAATACATGTTTGAATACTGACTTTTCTCCGGGACGGGTTGGTACTGGAACAATCCGTTCATTTACACGCTCAAGCCTCAAAGACTGAGTGATCTTTGGCAAACGCATGGTTGTAGCTGCCCTGATCGTATATTCCCTTAAGTTTTCAGAGTTGGGAACTGAAATAAATGAAACTGAACCTGAATGATCATGCGAGTTAATGCCATTTTCACGCAGCCCGGTTTGAGGGCTGCCATCTCCCTTGGTATTGGCAACAAACAGTTTATTTCCATCACTGGATAATATAACTGCTCCCGGATACCATCCGGTGGGGATAAGTCCCTTAACCTTGCCGCTGGTAATGTCTATTACTGCGATGTGATTATTTCCTCCATTAGCTACAAATAGTGTTTTTCCATCAGGACTTACCGTAACCGAGTTTGGTGCGCTTCCAAAGGGTAGCTCAGCCATTGGTTTTGAACTCAAATCTTTTAAAACAGCATTTGTTCTGGTATCGATCACAGATATCAGATCGCTATTTGCATTAGCCAGATAGATCTGCGTCTTATCCGGAGAGAAGATCATCCCGCTGGGATGCAAATGAACATCGATCTCTTTGATAACTTTATTACTTTTCAGATCAATGACAGATACTGTCCCTGATGATGCAATACCTGTTTTAGGGTCGACTACAACATTTGAACCACCTGAAGGACCCGTTTTATCACCCGAGAGCGGCTGGCGGCCACCCCAATTTGAAACATAGGCTTTGCTGTTGTGTACCAGTACGGTGTATGGTGCGATTCCAACCGGGATCTGAAATTCAAGCTGTTTGGTCTTAAGGTTAACGATACCAAGGGTATTATTGCGGCTTAAGGCTACATAAGCATAGCCGCTCTGATCATCTATTGTCAAGCCGCCCGGATAGGAACCAGCTTTATCACTTGTATTCGGACCAGGAAGTAAAATGGCATCATCCCAATTATAAGCTCCATTTGTTGATTTTGCTGAACGCAAATATCCTTTGCTATCTGTAGTCCAGACTTTTTGATCGTCAGAACTCCAGGTAATACCGGTAAAGCTATGGCCTCCTGTCGGTAATTTCAGTGTTTGTATTACATTGTGCTTATCAGCGCTCATAAATACAATGGATGTATTGTTTTTGACAGCTAAAATGGTTCCTGAATTATTCAGGGCTAAATCTACCGGTCTGCCGGGAAAGCTTATAGTCTCTCCTGCAGGATCGATTATTTGGGAAGTAGCAACAATCCGGGTATTATCCTCCTGTGCACCAACTACTGAATTACTTTTAAACTTGTCTTTTGACTTTTCAAATAAAGTATTCAGATTCCATTCCTTATTGTTTATGCCGCAGCCGGATAAGGAGATCAGAGAAAGGAAAGCAATTGAATAGGCATAATTCTGCCTGTTTGATTGGATCATGGTTAATGATCTGTTAGGTTTTGACATAAATTCAAAAATCGATGTGATTACAGACTTCATTGCTTTTGTTTTTAATAAATAAGATATATCCCAAATAATATCGCGCTATTCAATGTGATGTAAGTTCTGAATTGGAAAAGAGTCCAACAATCAATTAAAATTAAACATTCAATGTTAAGTATGTTTTAATTTTTTATAATCAAGCCTGATATTTTTTTGAATGGAATTTATGGCTACGATGTACCCACAAATAATTTCCTGGTATTTGGCAGATGCAAAATGAGCTTTGGCTTATGAGTCAGCTACATTCAAGTTACCCCCTCTTCTCATTTCTCCCATCTCATATCTCCCATCTCACTTCTCAGATCTCACTTCTCAATCTCAATATCCTGCTTCAGCTCAATTTTATTGACACCGATCTCTCTGGGATGAAAAACAAAGTAAATGCCGCTGAATGACAAAAGGGCTGATATACAGTAGAATAGAAGGCTGATGATCACAGCCAGATGCTGATCCATTTCGAAATATTGCGCTCCGTAAACAAAAACAAGCTCCCTTGCGCCTAAACCGCCAACAGTGAATGGGAATATCGCAACCAGAGATGATACCAGGAACATGAACAGGTAAGGAGAGAATTTGCCATCAAAGTTTAGGGCAAATAACAACAGTATTACCGAAACAACCTGCATCGATTGAACCAGTAATGCTTTGGTATGCGTTATAATAAAATTATGACTGTAATCTTTAAAAAATTTCCTCATTACCGCATAATAGGCTACAGTACCAAGTGTTACCACTAAAACCGGAATCCAGTTAGGAATTCCTAGATGTGGTATAAAGATAACAAGTGCCGAAATGATCAGTCCCAAGGCCCATAATCCACTCAGACGGTCAAAAAAGATGGCCTGGAATAATCTGCGTCCTTTTATCTCGAACTTTTTGCGCAGTAAAAATATCTTATAGCCATCGCCTCCTATACCTCCTGGTAAAAATAGATTATAGAACATTCCAAGCAGGTAGATCTTGAAATTAAAGACCTCCGATATCTTCAATCCCATGCCTTTGAAAAAGGTATTCAATCGGGAAGATGAAATGATCTGTGAAATCACAAAAGCTATAAAGGCGAAAAACAGAAACAGGGGATTAGACTTACTAAACGCATCTTTAAGATCATTAAACTCGACCTTTTTTGAAACCAGATATAAGGATAATCCTGTAATTGAAATTTTTAACAGGAGTTTAACGATGTTCCAGATCTTCTTTTTTTCCATTAAAAATTCTTCTTACCTGGTATGTTTTTCTGTTAGTTCCTTCAAAATAGGTGCGGACATTTATTTCTGCTAAAATTCCAAAAGTGATCAATTGTATGCCTCCCAAAAGGAAAATAAGGCCTAAGATCAGGATCGGCTTACCCCAGATATCTTGTCCCATTAATTTAAGGATAAGTAAATAGGTATTGATCAATATACCTAATCCGAGTGAAATGAAACCCATGGTTCCAAACAGATGCATTGGTTTCTGGATATATTTCCTGAAAAAAACCATGGTGATCAGATCGGCCATTACTTTGAATGTCCGGTTTAGTCCATATTTAGAGCTTCCATGAATCCGTGCATGGTGTTTTACATCAACCTGGGTGATACTGGCTCCCTGAAGTTTTGCAAGTACCGGGATAAAGCGATGCAACTCGCCATAAATGCCAAGATCTTCTGCGATCTCACGTTTAAAAACTTTTAGGGTACAACCGTAATCCTTGATGTAAACGCCTGTCATTCTTCTGATTATGGCATTGGCTATTTTTGAAGGAATCTTTCTCAAGAACATTCCATCCTGGCGATTTGCCCGGTTTCCGGCTACCACATCCCAGTCTTCATCTTTCATCTTTTGCAGCATGAAAGGGATATCGGATGGGTCGTTTTGAAGATCACCGTCGATCAGTGCAATATAGGTGCCTGTGGCATGGTCAATACCTGCAGTCATAGCAGTACTTTGTCCGTAATTTTTTCGTAGTTCTACCAGCGTAATGCGGTCGTTAGCCTGTTCGCGAATTTGTTTCTGGGTACCATCATCAGAACCATCATCCACAAAGATCACTTCATAATCAATATCTTTCAGAGCATCATGTATGGCTCCGATAAGCGGGATAATATTGTCTCGTTCATTCAGAACGGTTATCACAACAGAAAGTTCTCTCATTTGATATGGAACAGTTTGAGGTTTTGATACGTTTTAACCAATATCGCATCCGGGTTTTTTAAATCCCTGTCAAAGGTAAAATAATAACCTGGCTTAGCATCGTCCTCGGTAAATTTCACCTGTTTCATCCGTGTTTTTTGCAGATAAAATATCATTTTATCATGAAAAGGAATATCGGCCTCTGAGGGATGATATTGATAAAAATAAAGTGGTTCTTCCCGTGTAATAGTACCCATTTCTACGGCAGCTGAGCGGAAATAGTTATCATCCATGTTTTCTAGCCTATGCGGAAGTATAAACCAGCTGAATGCCAATCTGACAAGCAGCAGAAGTGTAATAAAGGCTATTAGTTTACTTGATTTGAGTTTCCAGATCAGAAAAGTGATCACAAGGCTGACAAACAGCAGAAAAATAATCTTGATATTCAGATAGCTAACAATGCTCTGCAGATCAAAAAAGAGTGCGGCGGGTATACATATACTAACTCCTATAGCAAGAATAAGCAGGATTTGGTTGAATATTTTATTCATGACCGGAAGCCGGTCACGGTAAGTATAGTAGGCATGGCTCCACAGAATGAAAAGGAGGGGATACAGCATCATCAGGTACCTCGGCCTTGTTATTGGAGATAGCCAGTACACCCAGATATTTGCTAAGAAAACAACAGAAATAAAGGTCAGGAAAGGATTCTGTTTAATTCCGGATATGAAATCCTTATGGATGCAAAATAAAAGTAGCAGACTTGCCGGGAATAGGTGTCCAGCATGTTCAAACGGGAACTGGATGATGTGAATTAAACTTTGGTACAGTCCAAATTCTGTAGCAGTTCTTTTACTGCTCTGATCCCAGATGGTGCTGAAATAGCCCTCAAGATTGGGGTTAAACTGATAATAATTATAAAAATAGGCGCTAATGATCAGTAAACAGACCAATCCGCTGACAATATGCTGCCAGCTGAATAATTTTTTTAAATTTTTAGTGTATGCCAGTACAGCGATCAGTGTAAAGCCCTGAAATACGATGGATGGAAGTCCTTTTGACAGGAAAGTAATTGCTGTAATCACATAGGAAATCAGGAATAGCAGGAACCAGTTTTTTCGCTGAAGGAAGTAAAAGATCAGCATAAAGGAGCTGAAAGTAAGCCAGGAATAGAAAATATCAATATGCCCTAGCATTGAGTCATAGATCAGCATACGGCCATTGACCAGAAAGAGGAGCCCGCTAAGTGCTGCAATTCGTTTGTCTTTCAGAAAATAATTGACTGACAGATATATGCTTATCGCATATAAAAACATGGGGATGATTGCTGGCAGGCGTGTGGTAAATTCTGAATAGTTACCGCTTAACAGATAAAAACCTGCCAGGATCCAGTTGTAAAGAGGTGGCTTGTTATAATAATATTCTGCCCCAATGGTAGGGACTGAAAAGTTCTTGCTGATGATCATTTCAAGGGCCACATTTGCTCGTGTAGGTTCATCAGCAAACAGTGGCAGAAGTCCTAGATTGATTAAAAAAGGAGGGATTGATAAAATGATCAGCACAAAGAATACCTGGCCCGGGTTCTTGATCAGGAAGTTTTCCAGTTTTTGAATCATTAAGGGCAAAGATATAAAAGCAAAAGAGAGATTTGAATTATCAAACCTCTCTTTTCAATAGTAATTTGAAATGCTAAATACTAGCCTGTACCGTACCTGCCGATGAAATGAAATTTGAAATGGCAAGATCCTGGTCTAAATAATTTGATGTATAGTCAGCCGCAGGTCCATTAATAAATAAGCAGGTTTGCCCTTTAATCGTGTTGATTATTGTTTTCGTTAACTCTACAGGAAGAGCTGGACAACCATGGCTTCTGCCTAAGCGGCCTGTTTGATTAACAAACGACTGGCTTACATATTCGGCACCATGAATAACTACTGCACGATCTCTGGCATTGGTATTGAAACCCTTATCCATGCCTTCAAGCTTCATAGAAAGTCCGTGTTTGCCAAAATAGGTTTCACTGGTAACATAAAATCCAAGGCTGCTCTGATGTGAATTGGGCTTATTTGAGAAATTTGTTGCCAGATCAAGTCCGCTTCCCTGCCCATGGGCCACAAGGGTATTGAACAAGAGTTTGTTTTCCTTTAGATCAACGATCCAAAGTCGTTTCTGACTGCTTTTTTTGCTGAAATCGATTATTGTAATAATGGCTTTTTCTGCTGATAGTAATTGTGTTTTTTTGAGGTTATAATAACCGATCAGCGCTTTTTTAAAGACTGTTTCATCCAATCCGTTTTCGGCAAGCTTTGCCTGAACATAGACTGAAGACATGTACTGAGTGAAAAGTTCTGCATTTACTGTGGCGTTGTTAGCTGCTGGGATAACATTGACTTCTTTAGGTGTGTCAAAAAATTCTAACTGAGAATTGTTTGTTGAAACCCAGCCAATTGCAGGGATAGTTGTGGCTAATAGTAGGACTGTGATTGACCAGATAGATAGTTTCTTCATAAATACTTATTAGATGTATGTGCCTAATTAACGAGTTACCAGGTAAATTATTGCTTTAAATAATTCGTTTTAAAAGCGATAAACTGCTTTTTTTATTTTTACAAAGATACATACTTCTAAAATAGCATGTGTCACAACAAAGTCGAAAGCTTATACCTGACAATGAGGTATTTAGGATTAAATCAAAACCTGAATAGATTATATTATTTAGTAAAAAGACCTGCTGATGCATCTCAGCAGGTCTTTCTTAGTTAAAATCGTAATGAACCCTTCCGTCTCAAGTTAACATTGTCCTCCTGGTGAAAATCATTGTCCTCCTGGTGAAAGTCAGCAACTTTCCAACGAAAACTGATTAAGTCATCCTGACGAAGGTCAGGACGAAAGTCAATGTCATCCTGACGAAAGTCAGGATCAGGACAATAAATTCTTCCAGCTCACCAGTTTACCCAATATCGTATCAAGATCGGCAGCATTCACACGTTCCTGCTCCATACTATCTCTATGTCTGATTGTGACGGTATTATCCTCAAGTGTCTGATGATCAGCGGTTATACAAACAGGTGTTCCTATTGCATCCTGTCTGCGGTATCTTTTTCCGATAGAATCTTTTTCATCATACTGTAAATTGAAATCCAGTTTGAGAAGATCCATGATCTCACGTGCCTTTTCAGGTAATCCATCTTTTTTGGTCAGAGGGAATACCGCAGCCTTAACAGGAGCCAGGCATGGATGCAGGTGTAATACGGTTCTTGAATCTTGCTTTTCTTCGGTGCTCAGATCTTGTTCTTCGTATGCATTACAAAGAGTCAGAAGAAACATTCTGTCTAAACCTATTGAAGTTTCAATGACATATGGGACATAATTCTTGTTTTCAACCGTATCGAAATACTGAAGTTTTTTACCTGAGAATTTCTCATGCTGACTCAGATCAAAATCTGTACGGCTATGAATTCCTTCAACCTCTTTAAATCCAAATGGGAATTCAAATTCTATATCTACAGCGGCATTTGCATAATGTGCCAGCTTTACATGGTCGTGAAAACGATATTTCTCTGCAGGAGTACCTACCGCAAGATGCCATTTAAGTCTTGATTCCTTCCAATGTGCATACCATTCCATTTCTGTACCGGGCTTGACAAAGAATTGCATCTCCATCTGTTCAAACTCGCGCATACGCATGATAAACTGCCTGGCTATAACCTCGTTACGGAAGGCTTTACCTATCTGTGCTATTCCAAATGGGATACGCATTCTTCCTGATTTCTGAACATTCAGGAAGTTAACAAATATACCCTGTGCAGTTTCCGGACGGAGATACACCTCATCAGATCCTTCGGCCATTGCACCCATTTGTGTAGAGAACATCAGGTTGAACTGCCTGACGTCTGTCCAGTTTCTTGTTCCTGAAACCGGACATGCAATTTCATGCAGTTCGATCAGCTCTTTCAATTTAGGTAGATCATCAGCAGCTAATGCAGCATCCATATCGGTCTGTAATTGATCAGCCTTTTCTGATTTGCCATCCTTAATATATCGCGCTATCTTATCTTCGATCAGGTTGTCTGCACGGTAACGTTTTTTGGAATCCTTGTTGTCGATCATCGGATCAGCAAATCCGTCGACATGGCCGCTTGCTTTCCAGATCTTTGGATGCATAAATATGGCTGAATCGATACCTACAATGTTCTCGTTCAGCTGCACCATACTTTTCCACCAGTAGGTCTTGATATTATTCTTTAATTCAGATCCAAGCTGCCCGTAATCATATACTGCACTTAAACCATCATATATTTCACTTGAAGGGAATACAAAACCATATTCCTTGGTGTGAGAAACTACATTCTTAAAAAGTTCGTCGTTGTTTTTGCTCATAACATTGCAAAGATAGTATTGGAAATTAATTTTTCCCTGTTTAGTTATAAAGTAATAAGTGGTAAGTTGTAAGTAATAAGTTATAAATTATAGGTAGTAAGTCATAAGTGGTAAGTTTTGATAGATCTTTATTCAAATTTGAATGGAGTTCTGTCTGATTATAAATCATTTCCTCATTCTCTAATTTCCTCATTTTCTAATTTTCTAATTTCCTCATTCTAATTGTTCTAAATATTAACTTTGAGCCATGAGTATCGTGGTAGAGAACCTCAGTAAAACTTACGGAGAGCAAAAAGCAATAAACGGGATTTCATTTCAGGCTCTTCCTGGCAGCGTTCTTGGTTTTCTAGGTCCCAATGGCGCCGGAAAATCTACTACTATGAAGATTTTGACCTGCTTTATTCCTCAAACATCAGGAACTGCCCGTGTTTGTGGCTTTGATGTGAGTACGGATTCAATGGAAGTCCGCCGTCATATCGGTTACCTTCCTGAACATAACCCGCTTTATCTGGAAATGTATGTTAGGGAAGCTCTCGGTTTTATCGGTGCTATTCACAAAATTGATCAACCTGAAAAACGGATCAATGAGGTGATCGAACTTTGCGGTCTGGGGGATGAACAGAACAAGAAGCTTGGAGCCTTATCAAAAGGGTATCGCCAGAGGGCAGGACTTGCGCAGGCGATCTTTGCTGATCCAAAGGTTCTGATACTGGATGAACCTACCTCCGGACTTGATCCGAATCAGGTAATTGCCATCAGAACCCTGATCAGGGATTTGGCAAAAACAAAAACAGTCATACTTTCAACACACATCATGCAGGAGGTAGAGGCAATCTGTGAACAGGTGATCATCATAAACAAGGGTAAGATTGTCGCTGACGATACATTAAGTGATCTCAGATTGAAGCACAATAACAAAAGTCTTGAGAACATCTTTATAGAACTAACCGGTTCACATGTTCATTAAGCTGAATTTATTTAGTTAAAATTGTCTCCTGAATTAAAAATCAAAATAAGGTAAGTGATCAGTATCCTTTATAAAGAAATAAGTGGCTTTTTTACCTCCCTGGTAGCCTACATGACTATGGCTGCTTTTCTGCTGGTCACAGGTCTATTCCTTTGGGTTTTCCCGGATTCCAGTATTCTGGATTACGGTTATGCCGGTTTGGATAGCTTTTTTAACATCGCTCCCTATCTGTTTATTTTCCTTATTCCTGCAATAACTATGCGCTCTCTGGCTGAGGAGAAGAAGGATGGAACATTTGAATTGCTTGCTACCCGACCGCTCAGCGACTGGGATATTGTTTTAGGTAAATTCCTTGCTTCTTTAGCAATTGTTATACTTACGCTTCTTCCAACACTGATCTATTATTTCAGCGTTTATCAGTTAGGAATAACCAGGGGAAATATAGATACAGGTGCTGTAATTGGCTCTTATATTGGTTTGATTTTGCTGGGTTCAGCATTTACTTCAATCGGCCTGTTTACTTCATCATTAGGCAAAAATCAGATCATCGCATTTACAGTTGCCGTGTTCCTTTGTTTCTTTACATTTAGTGGGTTCGACTCGATCAGCTCAATCATCTCTTTGCAGGGAATTGCCGGCTTTTTAACCGGATTGGGTATTAATCAGCATTATCAATCAATTAGCAGAGGTGTTCTTGATACCCGTGATCTGATCTATTTTCTGAGTTTCACTGCGCTCTTTTTAATGTTAACCAAAACAATACTGGGAGGCATAAAATGGTAAATCGCAGGAAGAATGATTTGACCAGACTGGCTATTTTTCTTGCAGGTATCATCCTGCTTAATTTTGTGGCATCCATATTTTTTACCCGCTTTGACTTTACAGCAGAGAAGCGATACACACTTTCGCCGATCACGAAAAGTATTCTGGCTGATCTGCAGGATCAGGTGCAGATAACGGTTTACCTTGAAGGAGATTTTCCGGCAGGGTTTAAGCGATTGAGAAACTCTACCGATGACCTTTTGCGGGATTTTGATTCTTATGCAGGCGGCAAGCTGGAGTTTGATTTTGTGAATCCGCTTACAGGAGATCAAAAATCGCAGGAAGAAGCCTATCAGCGACTGATCGATTTGGGTATTGAACCTACTAATCTGAGCGTGAAAACTGAAGATGGCATGTCGCAGAAATTAATTTTTCCTGCAGCTCTTATCACTTATAAAGGACTTCAGATTCCCGTTAAACTTTTACAGAACAGGGCAGGTATCAGTCCTGAAGAAGTATTGAATAATTCAATTCAGAATCTGGAATATGCCTTTGCCAGTGCTATAAAAAAAGTGACCACCGGTGGATCTGTTCGGATTGGTTTTACTGAAGGACATGGAGAGCTGAATGACCTGCAGCTCAGTGATGCTATTAAATCTTTGGGTGATTCTTACGAGGTAGGGCGGGTTAACCTGGGAACTATTCCATTTGAAGGGCTTGACCGGTTAAAGGTTCTGATCATTGCAAAGCCTGAAAAGCCCTTTTCTGAAGCAGATAAGTATAAGATCGATTATTTTGTGATGAATGGAGGAAGCCTGATCTGGTCTATTGATCAGGTAAATGCGGAGCTCGATAGTTTGCGCGGTGCCGGGGAGCAGCTGGCATTTCCTAAAAAGCTGGATCTTGATGATATACTTTTTAAATATGGCGTTCGCCTTAACTATGATCTCATTGCTGATATGAATGCAGCCCAAATTCCATTGAATGTTGGGGATGTTGGCGGACAGTCGCAAATTCAGCTTTTGCCATGGTTATTTTATCCTGTTTTTGTTCCTGTTTCCACACATCCTCTGGTTAAAAACCTCGATGGGATCAGATCCGAGTTCCCGGGAACAATAGACCTGATCGCAGTAAAAAATGTTCGTTCGGAGGTGATCTTATCTTCTTCGCCCTATAGCCATAAGCTGGAAGTTCCTACTATGCTATCTCTGCAAATGGTTGAACAGGAACCAGATCCGAAATTGTTTCAGGGTACGCCAATGCCTGCAGGAGTGCTATTGGAGGGAAATTTCCCTTCAAACTTTAGGAACAGACCAGTCCCACAGGGGATTGCCGAAAAGGTTACTATTCCTGAAATAAGTAAGACAGGCAAAATGATCGTTCTTGCAGATGGGGATATTTTCAAGAATCAGATAAATACAACTGACGGGTCTCCTTATCCTTTGGGGTTTGATCGTTATTCCCAACAGCAATATGCCAATAAAAGTTTACTGCTGAATGCTGTGGATTACCTTAGCGATGATTCAGGAATTATAGGTCTTCGTAATAAGGAGATAAAGTTAAGATTGCTTGATCGGGCAAAAATCAGGCAGGAAAAAACATTTTGGCAGCTGATAAATATAGCTTTGCCAATAATATTGTTGATAGTATGTGGTATTTTTCAACATTACTACCGTATTAGAAAGTATACACGTTAAATTGTATATTTTTGATCTTTAAAAATCCGCAGATCTTAAATTAATAAGGGTGGATATTGGCTGATTAGGAACTACCAAAAAGCTTTACTATTATTGTTTTTCAGATATTTGAATATGAGATTTATAGTTTCAACTTCTACATTATTAAAGCAGCTTCAGGCTGTTAACGGTGCTTCGAGTAGCAGCACGGTATTGCCAATTCTTGAAAACTTCTTGTTTGAGATCAAGGCTGGAGTGCTCACTGTTTCTGCTACTGATCTGCAGACCAGTATGACAACCTCTCTGGCTGTTGAATCAAAGGAAGATGGAAAGGTGGCCATTCCATCTAAAATTCTTCTCGAAACATTGAAAACATTGCCTGATCAGCCGATCTCTTTTTCTGTAGATGATAAAACATTTGCTATTGAGATAAATGCGGGTGATGGAAAATATAAACTTAGCGGAGAAAATGGAGAAGATTTCCCAAAGATCCCTGTAGTAGAAAACCCTTCATCTGTTGCAATGCCGGCTTCAGTTTTGGCAGAAGCAATTAATAAAACCTTGTTTGCAGTGAGTGGCGATGAATTGCGTCCTGCTATGACAGGTGTTTATTGCCAGTTAAGTCCGCAGCACATAACATTTGTTGCAACTGATGCGCATAAGCTTGTAAGATATCGTCGTTTGGATACGAAGTCTGATGCTCCGGCAACATTCATTTTGCCGAAAAAGGCCTTGACCTTATTGAAAGCATCACTTCCATCTGATGACGTGAGTGTAGCGGTTGAATATAATAATACAAGTGCTTTCTTCAGGTTCGGTAATATCAATTTGATCTGTAGATTGATTGATGAGCGCTATCCGGATTATGAAGCTGTAATTCCAACTAATAATCCTAATAAACTGATCATCGACAGGGCATTATTCCTGAATTGCCTGCGACGTGTAGTGATATTTGCTAATAAGACCACCCATCAGGTGCGTTTGAAAATTACCGGTAGCGAATTGAATATATCTTCTGAAGATATTGATTTTGCAAATGAAGCGCATGAACGCCTTTCATGTCAATATGAAGGTGAAGATATGGAAATTGGATTCAACGCTAAGTTCCTGATCGAGATGTTAAATAACCTCAGCGGAGAGGAAGTCCTGCTAGAAATGAGCAGCCCTAACCGTGCCGGATTATTAATGCCGCAAACTCATGATGATGCGGAAGATGTTCTGATGCTGGTTATGCCTGTGATGTTAAATACATATGCATAAACCTGAATCTTTATAAATTAATTTGAGATAGCCTGGCAAATCGCCGGGCTATTTTGTTGAATGACTATCCCAAAGAATTCATTTTGTTTTTAATGCTACTGCAATTCAAATTGGCATATTCGATTTGAACGATTGCTCAAGAGGTAAATGGAAAGCATATCTATATTCAGGGATAATTAATCATAAAAAAGCAATTTAAATAGAAATATCAGGGCTTTTGGTCTGAGTTTTATATTTTTGCGTTATAATTAGCGCAAGACTTGGAACTTATACAGCAACTTCTCGATTTTATCCTTCATATAGATAAGCATTTAATAGAAATTGTGCAGGAATATCAAACCTGGACCTACCTGATACTCTTTTTGATAATTTTCGCTGAAACCGGGTTTGTTGTTACTCCATTTTTACCGGGTGATTCGCTTCTGTTTGCAGCAGGGGCTATAATTGCCAATCCTGACAGTGGCTTGAATATCTTTATAATGTGTATTTTACTGATTGTTGCAGCTGTTTTGGGCGATCTGGTTAACTATCATATTGGAAATTTTATTGGTCCTCATGCCTTCAGCGGTAAGTATAAATTACTGAAAAAGGAATACCTGGATAAAACACAGACATTTTACGAAAAACATGGTGGTAAGACCATTATTTATGCCCGTTTCGTACCTATTATCAGAACTTTTGCCCCTTTTGTAGCTGGTATTGGTACAATGAGCTACCTGAAATTTGCAACCTATAATGTAACCGGTGGAGTATTATGGGTTACTTCATTTTTATTTATTGGTTACTTTTTTGGTGGCCTGCCTGTCATCAAGGATAATTTTACATATGTCATCTTTGGCATAATTATTCTCTCTATTCTTCCACCGGTTATTGAGGTGATTCGGGAGAAACGCAAAGTCAAGCCCTGAATCTGGTAAATTCTTAAAGCCAATTCTACCATTCATTATTTAAGATCTATCATTTATTATCTTTTTTTTCATTTTTTTAATAAATAAGCTTTGGAAGTTTTAAGCAATATCATCGATTCTATCCTTCATATAGATAAATACCTGGTTAAGATTGTTAGTGATTACAGAACCTGGACCTATCTGATCATTTTCATGATTATTTTTGCAGAGACAGGATTTGTTGTCACCCCATTTCTTCCAGGAGATTCTTTGCTCTTCGCCGTTGGTGCTTTGATTGCAAAAGGAGATACTGGTTTGAATATTTACATCATGGGCTTATTATTGATCGCAGCAGCCATTACCGGAAATACCGTTAATTATATTCTGGGGAATTTCCTGGGTCCGAAGGTCTTTAAGCCTGGCAACAGAATTCTCAAGATTGAATATTATAATAAAACCAAGGAATATTTCAATAAAAAGGGTGGTAACATGCTGATTTTTAGCCGATTTATGCCTATTTTCAGAACCCTTGCACCTTTCGTGGCAGGAGTTGGTAAAATGAATTTTGCTCATTTTACCTATTATAATATTGTTGGTGGTGTTTTGTGGATCATAGGTTTTCTGGGTATAGGTTTCATATTTGGAAATATCCCGATCATCAAGGATAATTTCACTTACGTGATGCTTGTCATCATAGTTCTAACCATATTACCCGCTATTTTTGCAGCTATAAAAGCAAAAAGTACAATGGGAGAGGAGGCTTAGTTTTCTTTTCTCCCAATTATTTCCCCTTTCTTAAATAGTTCTGATTCTTTTTGCAGATTCTCTTTTTCTTCTGCACTTAACTCATTGGGCGTAAAACCTTTTAAACTTGGCTGACCGGCATCAACCCAGGCTGAATACCAATAACTTCCGGTCATTAGTATGGATGCCCTCATTTGTTTTTCAACCATATTGTTCAAGGCCTTATGATAGGCTGTTGAGAATTGCTCTGAATACTGTCGTTCAACCCGGCCATTACGTTCGCTGAAGCTAAATTTACGGTCTGAAGCGATTTGTTTGGTCAGCCGTGCCTCTATCAGCAAAACAGAATCCAGATGGCTGTGAGAGCTTCTTACAATATTCCATGCTGATTTAAGCGGGTTGTCAATGTATTGGGCACGACCTACAATAAAATCATATTGAGTAGCAAACAGTTCTGGCAATCTGCTTTCCCAAAATCCATGGATGCCGGTTTGTCCGCTTAGTTGTCCGTTGTAATTTTCTGTGGTATGAAGCGGTACATGTGCATCTGAAATATAATGACCAAGGTCAGCTGATACTCTAAGGATCCGAATCGAATCGCCTTGCTGAAAGGCTTTTACCAATGAATAGTATGTTCTTTCTATTTGCCAGGGAACGATCCCGTTCTCCTGAAGGACCGAAGCGCTGAATTTCGCTTCTGCATCTTTCCATTTTTCAGGGATGCTGTCAAAGGGTTTAGCTCCATATCGGTCAGCATCAATAAAATGACGCGGTGCTTCTGCTGTATCGGCATAGCGGCGTTTGTCGGCATCTACAGCATGCTCTGTTATAAAGGCGATATTGTTTTTGTAAAATCCGATCATCTCACCCGGTAAGATGAATACAGCTAGCCTATTGATCCTTTGATGGGCGAAAAACCCCCAGGAGGAACAGAGAAGACCTAGGATCAGGATCATTAAAAGGAACAGACTTTTTCTCATATAATAATATCACCCTTTCAGGGTTTGGGTATAATAATATCACCCCTTCAGGGTTCTTTTACTTAGATTATATTCATGTCAGTTCTTCAGGTTATAATCGTATCAGCTCTTCAGGTTATAATCATATCAGCCCTTCAGGCTTTTATAAATTCTATCATTCTATAATCAACCCCAAAGGGGTGTCATTATTATAGCAATGTTAACAATGGGATTAAACCCCGAAGGGGTGATATTATATTAGCAAATTTCATAATGGGATTTAACCCTGAAGGGGTGACATTATTCTATTCTATCCAGTCAAATAAATATTCAGGTTTATGCTCAATGCCAAATTCATTGAGCAGGCTTATATATTCATTTTTGAATGATTTTTTCCGGTGGTGCCGTTCCTGATTTAAAATGTAATTATAGACGTTATCGATATGGGAAGGAGAATAAGAGAATGCACCAAAACCTTCCTGCCATTCGAATTTTCCAGGGATGAATCCTTTTTCATTGATGAATTTTGATGAATTATTTTTAATGTCCCTTAGCAGATCTGATATTGCCATGCGTGGCTTCAATCCAAAAAAGCAATGGATGTGATCGGGCATGCCATTGACAATGATCGATTTTTGTCCCTTTTCAGTAATGATACCTGAGATGTATTTGTGTAGTTCTGATTTCCAGCTATTGGAAATTAGATTTTTTCTCCACTTTACCGCAAAAACCGCCTGGATATAAATTTTTGAATATGTTCCCGCCATCTGATTGTGATTTATTAGTTAATATTGATCGTAATTAGTTTTATGTATTCTGTTTTTACGTCATTTTTTATTCAATTTACCCGACCGTTATCATTAATCTCATTAAATTTATTTAACGGTCTGATTCTTGATTAAACGGTTAAATAGCAGAATTAAGAATTGTTTTCTACTAGAATTGTAAGCATTCTCAAGAGAAAGAGCCATAAATAAGAAACTCGGACAGGATACAAAACAGCATTTGCTCTTTTTTTAAATTATGCTTTGAATATTAAAATAATCGGCATATATTTGCAGTCCTTAAAAGAAGGACGGAATAATAAGCTTAAGAAATGGCAAATCATAAATCATCGATAAAAAGAATTAGATCAAACGCAGCTAAGCGTTTACGTAATCGCTATCAGGCGAAAACCACAAGATCCGCAATCAAAAGATTACGTATTACAACAGATAAAACAGAAGCTACACCGCTTTTAAGCAAAGTGATCTCTATGCTTGATCGTTTGGCAAAAAAGAATATCATACACAAGAACAAAGCATCTAACAATAAGTCTAAACTGACAAAATTTGTTAACGCATTGAAATAATCTGAAAAGACCGTTTACTAAAAAAGGGGTTCCGTTTAATCGGAACCCCTTTTTTATTGCTATCTATTTTTCGAAGTTTAATTTATGGGATCGTATGAACATAAAATAACCATCAAAGCATGGGCGGAGGAGGACCGCCCCAGAGAAAAATTGTCGCATCAGGGGAGGAGAAGCCTTAGTGATGCTGAATTGATAGCCATATTGATTGGATCAGGCAATAGAAACGAGAGCGCAGTAGAGTTAAGTAAGCGCATTTTATTCGGATGTGAAAATGATCTGAATCAGCTTGCCCGGCTTAGTATTTCAGAGTTGTCAAAATTTAAAGGTATCGGTGAGGCAAAAGCCATCAGTATCATTGCAGCACTGGAATTAGGGAGGCGAAGAAAAGAAACGATCAGTGCAGACCGGGTGCAGGTGAGTACCAGTATCGATGTTTATGAAGCTATTGTGTCCCGGTTTAAGGATTTGAACCACGAAGAATTCTGGATCATTGTACTTAATCGTGCAAATAAGATCACATCAAGTCATCTGGTAAGTAAGGGCGGGCAGGCAGGAACAATAGCCGATCCAAAGATCATCTTCAATACGGCCCTCGAAAATCATGCTGCATCATTGATTCTGGCGCACAATCACCCTTCTGGTAACCTGAAGCCAAGTCAGGCCGACCTTGAATTAACCCGAAAATTAAGATCGGCAGGAAAGTTTTTGGATATTCCTGTGCTGGATCATCTGATTATAACGGATCATGGATTTCTGAGTTTTGCAGATGAAGGAATTTTGGATTAATGGATGTAGAGTTATTGCTTCCGGTTTTGTACATTAATTACATAATTTGCATTACTTTAACCCTGAACAGTTCTAATTTCCTGTCTCAAATCTCATATCTCTTTCTATCTTTGTCGTTTATCATTTTTAGAACATGAAGATCTCTTATAAGTGGCTGCAGCAATTCATTAATACGAATAAAACTCCTGAAGAATTATCCTTAATCCTGACCAATATCGGACTGGAAGTTGAGAGCCTTGAAAAGGTTCAGGCAATTCCCGGCGGACTGGAAGGTCTGGTTATTGGCTATGTCAAGGAATGCGCTCAGCATCCCAATGCAGATCGCCTGAAGGTAACCAAAGTTGATGTTGGACTGGGAGAGGACCTGCAGATAGTTTGCGGTGCTAATAATGTGGCTGCAGGACAGAAAGTAGTTGTCGCTACAGTAAATACTACGATATATCCAACAACAGGAGAACCTTTCAAAATTTCTAAATCAAAGATCAGAGGAGAAGTTTCAGAAGGAATGATCTGTGCTGAAGATGAGATAGGTTTAGGCCATGATCATGCCGGAATAATAGAATTAGATGCAGATGCAACGATAGGTTCTCCGGCAAGTACCTACTTTAAACTGGAAGATGATTATGTTTTTGAGATCGGTTTGACACCAAACCGTGCCGATGCAGCTTCTCATTTGGGAGTTGCCCGTGATTTGGCTGCTTATCTGAAATTGCAGATAACTATGCCCGATATTTCTGCTTTTAAAGTTCAGAATCAGGAACTAAATATTCCTGTTGTGTTGGAAGACGTGGATGCTTGTCGCAGATACTCTTCACTCAGCATAAGTGGTATATCTATAAGTGAGTCGCCTGAATGGCTGAAAGATAAACTAAATGTTATAGGTATCAGACCTATTAATAATGTAGTTGACGTGACTAATTTCGTGCTTCATGAACTTGGTCAGCCCTTACATGCATTCGATGCAGATGCTATTTCAGGACAGAAAGTGATCGTTAAAAAATGTGAGGAAGGCACGATTTTCCATACGCTGGATGATGCAGAACGCAAATTATCTTCTGATGATCTGATGATCTGTAATGCTAATGAGCCGATGTGTATAGCGGGTGTTTTTGGTGGGATTTCATCTGGTGTTAAGCAATCAACAAGTAAAATATTTTTAGAGAGTGCCTGGTTTGATGCGGTATCAGTACGTAAGACTTCCAAGCGCCATGGATTAAAAACAGATGCTTCATTCAGATTTGAGCGTGGTACTGATCCCGAAATGACTGTTATTGCATTGAAGCGCGCAGCATTACTTATTCAGGAGCTTGCCGGTGGCCATATTTCATCTGATATATCTGATATTTACCCATCACCGGCTAAACCATTTGATGTGAACATCACATTTAGTAATATAACTCGTTTGATCGGAAAGGAAATTTCAGCAGAAGAGATACATTCTACTCTAAGCGGACTGGGTATAAAAATAGTATCGCAAGATCAGGAGGGCATGAAGCTTGAAGTTCCTGCTTATAAAGTTGATGTTACCCGGGAAGTTGATATCATTGAAGAGGTTTTGAGAATCCATGGATATGATAATATTGAGATTCCCACTCAGATACGTGCATCCCTGAATCATACCCACAAGCCGGATAAAGAAGTACTTCAAAATCAGACTGCAGATCTGCTTACAGGAAACGGCTTTTTTGAGATTCTGAGTAATTCATTAACAAAGATCAGCTATTCATCACAGCCTGATTTAGCGGTTAAGATCCTTAATCCCCTGAGTAGTGATCTGGATGTAATGCGCCAGAATCTGTTATTCTCAGGATTGGAGGCCATTTCATACAATCAGAACCGCCGGAATCCAGACCTTAAGTTATATGAGTTTGGTAAGGTCTATAGCCTTGAAAATGAAAACTACAAGGAAAATCAGCGCCTTTCTGTATTTATTACCGGTGCCAGACATGCTGAGAACTGGAATTCAAAATCAAGTGATGCAGGTTTTTATAATTTAAAGTCTGCCGTTGATCTGATCATTACCAGGCTAAATATTAAGGGTTTAAGCTCTGTTGAAACAATAAATCCGGATCTTTCTTCAGGCATCAGTTACCGCAAAGGTGAAAAAGTTCTGGTTGATTTTGGTACTGTTTCAAAAGGATCATTGAAGAAACTGGATATTAGCTCAGATGTATTTTATGCCGATTTTGATTGGGATCTGATCATCAGGTCAGTAAGAAATAACAAGATCAGCTATACCGAGGTTTCAAAGTTTCCATCCGTTAGACGGGATCTGTCGATGTTGCTCAATAAAGATGTCACATTCGAACAACTTAAACAGATAGCCCAAAAAACTGATAAGAGTCTTTTGAAGGAAGTAAATGTGTTTGATGTTTACGTAGGGGATAAGCTTCCGGAAGGTAAAAAATCTTATGCTCTTAGTTTTCTGATTCAGGATGAGGAAAAAACCCTGACAGATAAACAAATTGAGGCCCTCATGCAAAAATTAATTCTTAATTTCGAGAAGCAGGCGGGAGCGGAGATAAGAAAGTAAGGATTGAGTTATGAGTTATAAGTATTAAGTTGTAAGTAATAGGTTATAAGTTATAGGTTATAAGTTTAAGTAAGGAGTTAGTTTGAATGTTTCCTAGTCCAGAACTTAAATTCAAATAATGTCCTAATAAATTATAATTAAGCTTAATCTGAGTTTTTGAATTATCATCGAGAGCTTAAAACTTAACATATAAAACTTACTACTTAATACTTACTACTTAATACTTACTACTTAATACTTACAACTTACTACTTAATACTTACAACTCTAATGACAGTCGCAGATCAGCTTAGTAAGGTAATTGATAAAACAGGCAGGTTAATAGAGCTTTGTGCAGCTTTGCAGGAAGAAAACGACTTATTGAAGCAGGAAAATATTTCATTAAAACAGGCTGTTGATAGCCGGAATTTAATGAAGTCAGAACTGGAAGAAAAGCTTAGAGTTTTGACATTAGCCCGTTCATTGGAGGGTATTCCATCTGCTGATTTAGGTCTTAATGAAAAAACTCTTGACATAAAGCAAAAAATTACCGAATTTGTACGCGAAATAGATAAGTGTATTGTGTTGCTTAAAAAGTAATACTTAGTGAAATAAGCTCAAATGGGAGAAATCTCCATAAAAATAAATATTGCTGATAGGGTTTACCCATTAAAGGTAAACATGGAAGAAGAGGAAGTGATTAGACGGGCAGCTAAAATAATTAATGATCGCATAAAGGAATATCAGGACAATTATGCGGTTCGGGATAAACAGGATCTGTTATCCATGTGTGTTTTGCATTACGCTACAGCTACATTAAAAGCTGAAAGAAAAGTAATGCATG
The DNA here is from genome assembly GCF_900103545.1 of Daejeonella rubra. Lineage (GTDB taxonomy): Bacteria > Bacteroidota > Bacteroidia > Sphingobacteriales > Sphingobacteriaceae > Daejeonella > Daejeonella rubra. The sequence continues at coordinate 185,013 of NZ_FNHH01000004.1, read as the reverse complement.
AAGATACGGATGTAACAGAAAAGGTTTATCAATTGGATCAGCTGTTGACAGATTTTTTTTCGAAGTAATATCGTTCTTTATATTTAAGAGCATTAAAGATTTAACCGCAGTTAAATTTTTGAGTTTCACTATTTAAAGCTTAACACTTCAGTATTAGAAGAGTTAAAAGATTCGTCATTTGCTTAGGCACCTGATCATGATCAATACTCTAATCCTAATGAATGAAGCTTTTACAGTACATGAGGCTTAAAATTTAGTTGCGGTTTTTTTTATTAAAAATAATTATGGACATATTACAGATAGTACTTTACATTTTAGTGGGACTTGCTGCAGGGGTAGTACTTGGACGATTTTTACTTCGCAAACTATTCCGTAACCAGGAAATAGGCGCCCAGAATAAGGCTAAAAAGATTCTAAAAGATGCAGAAACCAATGCTGAGATCCTTAGAAAAGATAAGCTTCTTGAAGCAAGAGAGAAATTTTTGCAGATGAAAGCTGATCATGAGCAGGAAATTAATACTAAAAACAATACCATCAATCAGCGCGAGAATTCAATTAAGCAAAAAGAACAGTCAATTACCCAGAAACTGGAGAACCTGACTAAAAAAGAAGAAGAATTAACTACTGTTAAATCTAACCTTGAAAAACAGATCGAACTGACAAAAAAGAAGCAGGAAGATGTGGATGTTTTAAAGAGTCAGCATATTCAGCAAATGGAAGCAATTGCCGGTTTGTCTGCTGAAGATGCTAAAAATCAGTTGATAGACTCTTTACGTGAAGAAGCCCGTACTCAGGCAATGATTCAGATCAAGGATATTGTAGATGAAGCTAAATTAACTGCAAGCAAGGAAGCTAAGAAAGTTGTAATTCAGACAATTCAGCGTACTGCTACTGAAAGTGCAATAGAAAATACAGTTTCTATATTCAATATTGAAAACGACGAGATCAAAGGAAGAGTAATTGGCCGTGAAGGACGTAATATTCGTGCTCTTGAAGCAGCTACCGGAATTGAGATCATTGTTGATGACACTCCTGAGGCGATCATTCTTTCAGGATTTGATCCTGTAAGACGTGAGATAGCCCGTTTGGCTTTACACCGTCTGGTAACAGATGGCCGTATACATCCTGCCAGAATTGAGGAGGTAGTAGCAAAAACTAAAAAACAGATCGAAGATGAGATCGTTGAGATCGGTGAGCGTACAGTAATTGATCTTGGAATCCACGGACTTCATCCTGAACTGATCAGAATGGTTGGAAGAATGCGTTATCGTTCTTCTTACGGACAGAACTTGTTACAACACTCCCGTGAGGTAGCAAATTTCTGTGCGACTATGGCTGCAGAACTTGGGTTGAATGTTAAAATGGCTAAGCGCGCCGGACTATTGCATGATATAGGTAAAGTGCCTGATGATAATCCTGAATTACCACACGCAATTTTAGGTATGCAGCTTGCAGAAAAATATAAGGAACATCCCGAAGTTTGTAATGCTATTGGTGCTCACCATGATGAAGTTGAGATGACTTCTATGATATCTCCTATTATTCAGGCTTGCGATGCAATTTCAGGCGCAAGGCCGGGTGCAAGAAGGGAAGTGGTTGAAAGTTACATCAGAAGGTTAAAAGAGCTTGAATCGCTTGCTTTATCGTATCCTGGTGTTGAAAAAACTTTTGCAATCCAGGCAGGCAGAGAGTTACGTGTGGTTGTAGAAAGTGAAAGGATCACTGACGCCGCTGCAGAGATCCTTGCTGCTGATATCTCTAACCGTATTCAAACTGAAATGACCTATCCGGGCCAGATCAAAGTTACAGTGATCCGTGAAACAAGGTCTGTTGCTTACGCTAAATAGTTTTATTTGTAAGTAATAAGTTGTAAGTAATATTTGTAAGTAAAACTTTAATCCGTAAATAATTGAATTTAGATTTTGAGCGATATTTATACTTATAACTTATTACTTACAACCTATAACTCCTTTTAGATATGCAAAAACAAGCACAATCCCGGCCGGTAGATGTGTACTTTGATAAATATTCAGAGAGCCATCAGAATCATACCAATGAAATTATCCACTGGATTTGTGTTCCAGCCATCGTGTTTAGTTTGTTTGGTTTGATCTGGGCCATTCCCTTTCCATATCTTGAGTTTCTGGGAAAATATAATGGTTATGTTAATTGGGCCTCTTTTTTAATTGCCTTTGCCATTTATTACTATTATAAATTATCACCTGTCTTGTCCTATTTTATGCTTTTGTTGATCATGTTCTTTTCAGCAGGAATTGTTTCTCTTGAGAAAATGCATAATACTGAAGGCTGGCCGCAGATGTGGCAGGTTTGTCTTGGTATTTTTGTTATTGCCTGGATAGGACAGTTTATCGGGCATAAGATCGAAGGGAAAAAACCGTCCTTCTTTGATGATGTCAAATTTCTATTAATAGGGCCTATCTGGTTACTTCATTTTATATTGAAGAAGGCAGGAATTCGATACTAAATATCCTAAACTAATATCAAAAACTGAAATATTGCCAGGTAAATTAAACCGGGCAGTATTATGCTATAGTTCCTTTTTTAATTTTTAAGATTTTCATTCACAAAATTCAGGCAGTATTCTTTGATTAGTCCCCTGACTTCGATGAACTTATTCATGATTTCTTCCTCAGTCCCGGTAGCTTTCGCCGGATCCGGGAAATTAGAATGAAATCTGGTTGCGTTACCGGGAAAGTATGGGCAGTTCTCTTTGGCATGATCGCAAACCGTGATTATCATATCGAAATCAATATCCCTATATTCATCCAAATTATTCGATGTATGCTTCGAGATATCTATCCCATCCTGCATCATTACCTGAATCGCTTTGGCGTTAACACCATGTGTTTCAATGCCTGCGCTGTAAATTTTTGCCCTGTTTCCTGAAAAATGTCTTAAATATCCCTCCGCGATCTGACTCCTGCAGCTATTTCCGGTACATAGTACCAATATTTTTTTCTTATTAATCCGAATTGTTTTAGCAGCAGCCTCCTCCTGGTTTACAAGAAACCTGATTAGAATTTACTTTGAGTTTATCTTCCGGAATACCGCAATTGTCCTTTGCCAGACAGTTGGTTTTTTTAGATAATAATATAAAGTTCTTTCCATTAAAGCCCAGGTTGTATTTTCCAATGGTTTCAGTCTGATATTCTACCTCAATCTCCAGATCTTCCATCCCTAAGACCTTTTCTGATAAGGCAATGATACCCAATAATTTTTGAGGCTTTAATCGGTGATCGAAGTCATTGGCATCCCATAATTGAAAATTAGCCACATTTTCCTTCCGCACCGTGCCTCCGCAATCAATAAAGTTTTTAGTAACTATACCAACTTCTGTAACGTGAAAATGTTCAGGTACAGATTCGCCATTTTCAAGTTCAAAATTGATATACTCTGCATTGCTTAGATGTTCTTTAATTTCTGATAGTTTCATTTTATTTATGTTTTTTATTTTTCAATATTAATTATCGTAATATTACGATAAAGTAGTTTAAAAAAAAGCTTGTTTTTTTTGTTCACAATTAATTTAGGATGATTCTCTTTGATTTTAAATAATGTATCGCAATATTACGATTAATAATTCTAACCATCAAATTTTTCAAAAAAAAAGAGTTTTATACACTCCTGTGCGAATTAGACGGTTTGTTAATAATTACTTAACACGATTAACATAAACTTAATGCATTGGTAATTTACCCATAATGTTAATGCAACCATGAGTTAACACTGTGGTAATACCTTTGTAGAAATTAAAACGTAACAAAGTGAAATACAACAGTCTTCTACGGAACTTAAGCTTTTTATTCCTGTTAATTTTAGGTACTCAGGCCGGGTATAGCCAGGTTAATGGTAAAATTTCTGGTAAAGTAAGTGATTCTAAATCAGGTGAGACATTAATAGGACTTACCGTTAAAATTACCGGAGCAACATTAGGTGCATCGACTGATATTGAGGGAAGGTATACTTTAGGTAACCTTAATCCCGGGAAATACAATTTGACATTTTCCTATATCGGTTATCAAAGTAAAAACATAACTGATATCGAGGTTCTTGCAGGTAAAACTACTAATCTTGATGTGATCATGGAGGAAGCTACTTCACTTGCCTTAGCAGAAGTGGTAATTACGGCTACAGTAAGGCAGGAAAGTATAAATGGTTTATATGCCCAGCAAAAAAATAGTGTTAGAATTTCTGATGGAATTTCTGCTGAATCAATTCGTAAATCACCAGATAAAAATACAAGTGAAGTTTTGAAGCGCGTAAGTGGGACAACAATTCAGGATAATAAATTTGTTGTAGTCAGAGGATTAGCTGATCGTTACAATTCGGCTTCATTAGATAATGGTGTTTTGCCTAGTACAGAGCCGAATAGAAAGGCATTCTCATTTGATATCGTGCCTTCTAACCTGATTGATAATATTATCATTAATAAAACAGCCACTCCTGACCTTGCTGGCGACTTTGCAGGCGGTTCGGTTCAAATTATAACCAAGAATATTCCTGATGAAAATTTTATTTCACTCGGTATGGGATATGGGTACAATTCACAATCCACTTTTAAGGATTTTCAAAGTGGCCACCGGAATACTTCTGACTATTTTGGATTTGATAACGGTTTAAGATCGATACCTAATAACTTTCCTTCAACTCGTAAAATTGTCAATAATGGCGTAGGGCCTAACAAAAATATTGCCTCTATAAAAGCTTTACCTCAGGATTTTGGTATTAGCAGTGGAAATGCATTTTTAAATCAAAATTATCAATTTACCCTTGGAAGAGTTAAAGATTTTGAAAAGACCAATAACCGCCTGGGTGCAATTCTATCTTTAACCTACCGAAATTCTCAAAATACGAATTTGGGAATTACCCGTCAATATCACGTGTTTGACTATAATGATGATCAATATAAGTTTTCTACAAATGTGGGAGCATTGGCAAACTTTGCTTATACCTATAAGAACAGCAGGATTACCTTAAAGAATCTTTACAATCGCACCCTTGATGATCAATATACCTATCGTACCGGTAACAATAAAACAACCGGCGATATCAGGTTCTATGCATTTGATATGATGCAGAAGTCTTTATTCAAAACTGCTCTTGAAGGTGAGCATAAAGTAGGAGACAATAATTCAAAATTCAAATGGACTCTTGGTTTTGGAAATGTGGTAAACGATCAACCGGATCAGCGTAAGGTAAACTATCTGCGTAACGTGGCAGACAGAAATGTTCCAAACTCATTTTATGCAGGAGTAACTAATATTGGAAAAGAAAATACCAGACTGTATTCCTATTTAAATGAGAATATTTATTCAGCAGAAGCCGGATATAGCCTTCCTTTAAAATTTCTTAAAAAGAGTGCCACATTTAAAGCTGGAATTGCTTCAAACTATCGGAACCGAAACTTTGATGTTCGTTTCTTAGGTTTAAGACTGGTTTCTGATTTAAATAATCCTCAGATCGATAATCAGATCAGAACCCGTCCTATCGAAACTTTATTTGGAGATGATCTTGTAAGCCAGGGTAAATATAAATTGGATGAGATTAACAATGATGGTGATTCTTATGTTGCTAACTCATTAGTGAATGCAGCTTATGCGATGATGGACAATAAAATTGGAGAGAAATCCAGAATTGTTTATGGATTGCGTGTAGAGCAATATGATTTAAAACTGAGTACCCTAACAACAAATAACCTGGTTTCTCAAAACTTTACGGATTTACTTCCTTCAGTAAATTATACCTACAGTATTACTGATAAAAGTAATTTCAGAGCTTCTTATTTCAGAACTCTTGCCCGTCCGGAGTTTAGAGAATTAGCACCATTCGCTTATTATGATTATGAGAGAGGTGCAAATGTTCAAGGAAACGCTTTGCTTAAACGTGCTCAAATTGACAATGCTGATTTAAGATATGAATTCTTCCCTTCGGCAGGTCAAATATTCTCGGTTTCAACATTTTATAAGAAGTTCAAAAATGCTATTGAAGCCAGTATTGCTGATGCAAATTCAACACCTGATATCTCTTATTTTAACTCAAAGAGTGCAAACGTTTATGGTATTGAGTTAGAATATAGGAAAAACTTGTCTTTTTTGGGTAGTGAGACCTTTAAAAACACCAATTTTTATACCAACCTTTCTCTGATCAAATCAAAGGTTAAGAATCCTGCCATCGATAATCTGATCGAAACAGAGCGACCATTGGTTGGTCAGTCTCCTTACGTGATCAATGCTGGATTACAACATAGCACATTGAATAATCTTGTGAATTTTAATCTATTGTATAATCGCATTGGTCGTAGAATTGCAAATGCTGGTGGACAACAGTTTCCAAGTGTTTATGAAGCTCCCCGCAATGTTTTTGATTTCCAGCTGGGATATAAAATACTTAAGGCAAAAGGAGAATTGAAGTTTAATGCAAATGATATACTCAATAATGACAACGTGCTGTATTTCGATAAGGATATGAATAAAAAATATTCAAGCACATCTTCAGATGAAACTATCAGCAGATTTAAAACTGGAAGTAATTATTCACTGTCATTTAATTATTCCTTTTAATTAACATAATCTTAATACCATTTAACATTTTGATTACTTCGATTTTATACTAAGGTTATTCACTTGAGATAACTTTAAAACAAAATCAACAAAGAAAATATAACATGAAAAAACAAGCAATTTTATTAGCCTTAGCTGTTGCAATTTTTACAACAGCTTGTAAAAAAAGCTCAGTTGATGATACTGATGATACGATTATTGTAGCACCTGTAAGTTCAACTGTGGAGGTTAAGACAGATATTACTGCAAGTACAACCTGGACAGCAGATAAAATTTATTTATTAAAGGGGATTATTAATGTTACTAGTGGAGCAACACTAACAATCCAGCCAGGAACTTTAATAAAAGGAGACAAAGCTACAAAAGGAACAATTGTAGTAAATAGGGGAGGAAAAATTCAAGCTGTTGGTGCAATAGATAAACCAATTGTTTTTACTTCTAATCAAGCTGTTGGTGCACGTGCGGCAGGTGATTGGGGCGGAATTGTAATATTAGGTAATGCTCCGAACAACCAGGGAACGAATCAGGGGATAGAGGGTATTCCAACAGATGCTTCAGGTAAGGCATCATATGGCGGTACTGATCCTGCAGATAATTCAGGAACATTAAAATATGTTCGAATTGAGTTTGCTGGTGTTCCTTTATCTCCGGATAATGAAATTAACGGTTTAACTTTAGGTTCTGTTGGTTCAGGTACAACACTTGATTATATTCAGGTAACCCGTTCTGGAGATGATGCCTTTGAATTTTTCGGAGGTACAGTTAATGCTAAACATATCTTAGCAATAGGTACTTTAGATGATGATTTCGATACAGATTTTGGGTATTCTGGTAAAGTTCAGTTTGCATTAGCTCAGCGTTATTTGACACTTGCCGATGTTTCAGGATCGAATGGTTTTGAGTCTGATAATGATGGTTCAGGCTCTGTTAAAACTCCTTTAACGAGTGCAATATTTAGCAATGTTACTGTGATTGGTCCCCTTTCTGCAGCTAATATGTCCGGCTTTAATGCCAACTATCAGCATGCTGTTCAGATCAGGAGAAATTCATCGATCAGTATTTTAAACTCTATATTTACAGGTTATACTGAAGGTATTTATATTGATGACTCAAAAGTTGCAGTTGCAAAAGCAACTTCGGCTAATTACCTTTCTGGAAGCCTTACCTTTCAAAATAATCTTGTTTTTGGTACAAATTCAAAGAGCAATGAAGTGAAAGGTGAAAATAAGGCAGATTTTGAAACAACATTGCGCGCTGCTAATACATTTACAGCTGCTTCATATGGTGATGTACTAATAACTTCTCCATATAAATACCCGGCAGATATTATTGCTTCTTCATCTGGTAAACAAGGGCTACCTAACTTTACTGCTAAAACAGGATCAGCTGCAGAAACAGGAGCGTTATTTACCAATTCTAAAGTTACTGATGCATTCTTTGATAAAGTTACTTATCGTGGTGCTTTCGGTTCAACCGACTGGACTACAGGATGGGCTAACTATGATCCTCAGGTACTTCCATACGATGCTCCTGGAAAGGTAAATTAATAATTTGTTTGGGTTTAATTAAACCAGCAATATAAGCGTCATAAAAGATTTATTCCATAGATTACCTTTAACAAAAATACCCGCAATTGCGGGTATTTTTGTTTGATGAAACTTTGATTTTGTTAAACTTGTTTTTCCTATTTAGCCGCTGGGCTATACTGGTAAACTACTTCATAATCAACCTTCTGAAGATTTTCTGCTATTTGTCCTATTCTGAGATCCTGTTCCTGTGGTGTAGGCTCACAAACTGAATATTTTGCGCCATTATAGATGATCGATTTTCCAAACGGTTTGTCAAATTGCACCGCCATACTGATATGAGTAGGGTAGAGCAATGCGATCATAGGCAGGTTATATATTTCCTTAACCAGATAGAAAAACAGGGCTGCTCGGTCATCACAATCGCTGTATTTTGAAAATAAGGTCTGCTCAGGGGATAAACGCTTTTCTTTTCCAAAATTATTTTCATCATTCTGATATAAAAAAGCGTAGCGTGTAAACCTCATCAGATAATCAATGCCTTTTTTCTGCCCCATGCCGGAAACATTCTTTTTCAAAAGAGGAATTAATGAACGGTAAGTCTCGTGGCTGAGTGGAATATTGAAATATGACTCAAAATCTACACCCGGATAATTGGCAAATATGTTTTCTACTTCCGGATTCAATTTGACCTGAAAATGATAGGATCTTTGGCGATACTGAAACGCAACCTCTTTTTCTCTGTAAGATTCAGGTTTGAAATCGGGCATTCTGGTTACTTTGTACGAAAATGACTGCACAGCCTCATCCACTTTAATATTAACAGGAAATATTTTGTCCTTTTCGAAATCTACCTTGCCGTAGTCATGGTAGTTTAAACACATATACTTATTGCCTTCTATATTGAAAAAGGGAATGTCATTGATGTTTTCATCATTCTTAACATAAAAGATCAATCGATTATTCCCGATAGATATTCTGGCATCATAGCCTGATTTGCTTAGAAAAAACCATTTGTATAAGGTATATCGATGGTAATTCTCTGCCTTGGGACTGATCTGCTGGGCTGTTTTACGTATTAATTGATAATATATCCAGTCGTTTAACTGATGTTTTTCTTTATAGGCTAACAGAGATGAAAGCAGCGACTGATGATCGCTTTGGTTTAGTTTTTTGTAGAAATTTGAAATTGATTCAGTAGAAAGCTCTTCAGAAAAAGAAATTTTAGATGATTCATTTAATTCAAAATTGAATGTGCCATTATAAAATTCAATACTGAAATTATCAGCAAAAGCATTGCCTGATGATAAACAAAAAGTTAAAATCAATGATAATTTTAGGCTGAAAATGACAATTCCGGATCTCAATTTTTAATTACTTAACATTAAGTTAACATTAAAACAATGTTAAGGTAACATTATTTAATCAAGATCAGATGTTATTTCCTAATTTTTTGAGTATTTCCTGGGGAATCGTTTCAATATCAAGTATCAGAAATCCATCCAGACAGTCTGAGAATTTAGGATCAATGTTAAAACTGATGATCTTTGCATTTAATGCCAGATATTGCCTTAATAAGACTGGTATCCTCATGTTAGAGGTTTCAATATCTGATATTAGGGAATCAAGATCCTTCAATGTTTCACCGGCTTCACTTAGCAGGTCTTTATCAATTTTTGAAAAATCAACTTTGAAATTTTTTCTGGGTTTAACATATTGGGCAAGTTCATGATCGAAATTGTTCTTCCGGATAAATTCTACAATTAGTGATTTAGATAGTTTTGAAAAGCTATTGCTGATACTCACAGGCCCGATCAGGTAGCGGTAGTCTGAATTATTTGAAATGAATTGCAATATTCCTTTCCATAGTAAGAATAGTGGAAGTGGCTTTTGCTGATATTCTTTTCTTACCCAGGAACGTCCAAGCTCCAGGCTTTTCATGAGTACCGGATAAAATTGTTTTTGGATCTTAAATAATTCATTCAGGTAAAAACCTCTTTTCCCCATGCTGTAAAAGATCTCATCTCCCTTTCCAATACGATAAGCACCAACGATCATTCTTGATTCCTTATCCCAAATGAATAAATGATAATAATAGATATCATATTCATCCAGGTCAGTCTGTTTATTGGTCCCTTCACCAATCTCACGAAAAGTGATCTCTCTCAGCCTGCCAATCTCCTTTAATATATTCTGAATAGCTGTTGCAGGGCAAATGTAAACTTCATAGTTTCTCTCTGAACAAACTTTGTTGCCGGCTACATTAGCAATTTCCTTATCCAGATCTTCAACTGAAATTGCTGCGGCAATTTCCTGAGGTTTTTTCCTGATCTTAAAAAGATTACGCGGATTGAATATTTTTTTTTCATTATCTAGTCCGGCTCCTAATGCATAGGTTTTTGCTCTCAGATAATCTAATAGCTTGTTCTGATTATGATAAAATGGAAGTTCAGAAGGTTTGATCGGTTTGCCAATTCTTAGTCTGATCTTATGGCCTTGTTTATTGAAAAGTTCGGATGGTAGTTTTGCCGTTCTTAAGGAGGGATGAATCATGCCCAACAGGTTGAATAACAAGCCATTATTGCCATGGAAATAAATCGGGACTACCGGTACGTCCGCTCTTTCGATTAGTTTACCAACTACCGGATGCCAGGGCCTGTCTGTTATCTGCTGGATCTTTGTTTTGTAAGTTGAAACCTCGCCGGCAGGGAATATGCCAATCGGAATGCCGGACTTAAGTTGTATGATAGTACTTTTAATTCCGCTGATACTTGAAGAATTCTCTACGTTTTCGAATGGATTAACCGCAATAAGAAAATCAGAAAGATTCGGGATCTTTTTAAGAAGGAAATTGGCCATTAGTTTTGAATCCGGCCGTACAATACACATGATCTTTAAGAGTATTAAACCTTCAATTCCCCCATATGGATGATTGGCAATAGCAATAAATGCTCCTTCTTTTGGGAAATTTTTTAGCTCAGATTCATCGAAGTCAATTGTTATCCCTATAATTTGTAATATCTTGTCTATAAATGCTATACCCTGTAAATGTTCAGCTTTTTTAAATACCTCATTCACCTCATTTATTTTCATGATTTCCATCAGCAATGAAGCCAGTCCGGGCATATAAAATTTGTCAATTTTGCTGGCTTTTTTAAATTCTGCTTTGGTAATAATCTTCATGATTTATGCTTAATCAATTGTTCGCTTAATCCTTATCCAAAATTCGACAATTTACTATTATCTTTATATTAAATCTGTCTCTGATAAGATTCCCCCAGTGCCGTCGTTTTTCTCCCCGGTATTCCAAAGAACAGCTGCTTTTTATTGTTGCATTTTAATTTTTGACAATGCGGGGTTTCATTAGTTCGGTCCGATCATTTTTTAGTTTTTCTAAAAAGGAGTTGAATGGCATATTCCTCCTTAGCCTGCTGATACTTATCATCCTGGCCATTCCCTGGTTGTATCGTTGTTTTAGTAAGGAGCAGGTTTATGATCTTGAAAAATTTAAACAGGAGGCAGCTAATTTTAAAGGCTCGGAGATAAGAGTTTTCTTTACAGAAGATAAAAAAGAAGCCAGAAAAGTAACATACTTTGAATTTGATCCAAATAGCATTGGAGACAAAGAGTGGCAAAGATTGGGTCTTTCCACTAAGCAGATCAGGGTTATCCGTAATTATGTATCTAAGGGAGGTAAGTTCTATAAGAAAGAAGACCTGAAAAGAATCTATTCAATTCCAGAAGCTCAGTATTCTTTACTCGAACCGTATATCCGTATTGCAGCAACATATTCTCAAAATAAATATGTAAAGGAAATTAAGTTTGCAAAGCCAGTTACTTCCAATGATCGTGTTCCGGTATCCCTTATTGAACTTAATTCAGCGGACTCATTATTACTATTAACAGTTCGGGGTATTGGCCCTGCCTTTGCCTCCAGGATAATTCGATTTAGAGATCGGTTAGGAGGGTTTTATAAATTAGAGCAACTGAAAGAGGTATATGGCATAGACTCGCTGAAATTTTCCCAGCTACAAGGCCAGCTTTCACTAAACGCCGGACTTGTTCAAAAAATAGACCCGAATACTGCAGGCTTTGAACAATTTAGAAAACATCCCTATCTGACTTATAAACAAATGAATGCGATCATTCAATATCGAAAGCAGCATGGAAATTATCATTCAATTGAAGATTTAAAGAAAGTAGCCATCCTGAATGAAGAAATTATCCGTAAAATTGAGGCATACTTTACATTTTGACTTTATGATCAGTAAGGAACTTGATTTTGCCATTCGGGATATAGCCGACTTTCCAAAACCTGGAATAATATTTAAGGATATAACTCCCATATTAAAAGACGCTAAATTATGCACAGCCGTAATCGATGAGTTTGTTAAACAATTGGAGGGCATTGAAATAGATGTTGTTGCGGGAATTGAAAGCAGAGGTTTTTTATTTGGATTAATGCTGGCTAACAGGTTACAAATACCATTTGTGCCTATTCGGAAAAAGGGAAAACTTCCATTTACTACTGTAGAGGAACCTTGCGAATTGGAATATGGCTCTGCTATTCTTGAGCTACATGAGGATGCCATCATTCCCGGTCAACGGGTATTGATCCATGATGATCTGCTGGCTACAGGTGGTACTGTCAGTGCTGCTACCCGCCTTGTCCAAAAGCTGGATGGAGTTGTGGCCGGTTATGCTTTCGTGATAAGCCTTGATTTTCTGAATGCAAATGATAAACTCAAACAAGTATCTCAGAATATTATTTCACTTGTATCTTATAAATGATCATTATTTTGATACTTTTCACCCTCTCTGATTTCCTCATGTAATAATTGAACCCGAAACCGTTTCGTTCTGATTATTACTGATTATTTTAGTCTTCAAAACTGGCTTCCTTATTGCTATACTTGCATAAATAACCAATTATTTTATGCAATCAATTACAACTCCTGATCTAAACGGGATGAATTTTAATTTAACCGAGAATCAATCAATGATCATCGGAATGGCAAGGGATTTTGCAGAAAAGCATATCCGTCCGCATGTTATGGAATGGGATGAAGCCCAGACATTTCCAATAGAAACTTTTAAAAAATTAGGTGAACTGGGTTTGATGGGAGTCCTTGTTCCTGAAGAATATGGAGGTTCAGGATTGGGGTATTTTGAGTATGTAAGCGTTATTACAGAAATTTCAAAAGTCTGCGGATCTATCGGTTTATCTGTTGCAGCACATAACTCATTATGCACCGGTCATATTATGGCATTTGGTAATGAGGAGCAAAAGCGCCTTTGGTTGCCAAAACTGGCTACTGCTGAATGGATAGGTGCATGGGGACTGACAGAAGCCAATACTGGATCAGATGCATTGGGGATGAATACCACAGCAGTATTAGATGGAGATCATTATGTTGTGAATGGTTCAAAAAACTGGATCACTCATGGTAAATCAGGTGATGTGGCTGTAGTTATGGTCAGGACAGGAGAAAAGGGGGATTCTAAAGGAATATCAGCCCTGGTTATCGAGAAGGGAACTCCGGGTTTTACTCATGGTAAAAAGGAAAATAAGCTTGGAATGAGAGCCTCTGAAACCACTGAGCTTATATTTGATAATTGCCGTGTACCTAAAGAAAATTTATTAGGAAAAGAAGGTGAAGGATTTAAACAGGCGATGTATATTCTTGATGGCGGGCGTATTTCAATAGCTGCATTGTCGTTAGGAATGGCAAAAGGAGCGTTGATTGCTGCAATAAATTACTCAAAGGAACGGTATCAGTTTGGGCAGCCAATCTCCAGTTTTCAGGGTATTTCATTCAAAATTGCAGATATGGCAACAGAGGTTGAAGCAGCTGAACTACTAATTATGCAGGCCGCAGATTTGAAGAACAGAGGCAAAAATGTTACAAAACAATCTGCTATGGCTAAATATTTTGCTTCCGAGGTTTGTGTCAGAACTGCTACGGAAGCTGTTCAGATCTTTGGAGGCTATGGCTATACTAAGGATTTTCCTGTTGAAAAATTTTATAGAGACTCCAAGTTATGCACGATAGGGGAAGGGACATCCGAAATCCAGAAGATCGTTATCGCAAGAGAACTTTTAAAATAAATAAGATCAGAATCAGGGATGAACCATTTTTTATCCCTGATTTTAGAATTTCTATTCATAGGTCCACTCTTTCACTGATGTTAGTTATACACAGCTACATTTATTGAATTGCTCAAAATTCCTGGTTTTGAAAGAGTTATTTTGTATAAATGTATCCAAGCTTACTTTAATCCATGAAATCTGTTTATCAGGTATTTATGGTTTGTGAAGCAAAATTTTAATAAAAATTTTGCAATTTGCTTCTACAAATGAATTTTGCGAGTATTAAATCCAATCTGTTAGGGTCTGTGTTCTTAAACATTACCGATCCTATAAAAAGGGCTAGAATCCATATTCTGTTCTACATGATATTGGTTTCTATAGTGTTCTGCATTGGTTTGTTTTTTGTATATCTAAAGATTGGCCCCCCTTTTCAATTGGTTCGTATTGTCTTTATTCTTATACTTCTATTCTATGGGATATATGAATTGTGGGTCAGACAGAATTATAAACCTGCTTCCCATATTGTTCTTTCAGTACTTGTCATGCTCGTCTGGTCAAATACTTTCCTGGTCAATAACGGAATAAGCATTATAACCATACAATACATTCTGCTTGCAATAACTTGCGGTTTTTATTTACATAATGGTCGCTGGGGAATCTTTTATTCCTTTCTGGCTATTCTGGCACTTGTAATTTTATTTCTTCAGGATGGTGTTACTAAAGTAAACTTATACATTACCAACCGACAGGTCATTAATCCGGTTTTTATTGCCGTTTTAATGATTAATTTTTTTCAGCTGATATTTATTAATTATCATTTTCTGAAGTCTTTACAATCAGCAATAGCTCAACTGGGAAAGGCTCAGCGAGATGAAATAGAGTTGAATAAACAGCTGAAGATAGCGATTGAGATAGCCCAGAATTCGTCTATGGAAAAGACGGACTTTCTTTCGACCATGTCGCATGAGCTGCGTACACCCTTGAATTCTGTTATTGGTATGAGCCATGTGCTTTTGGCAGATAATCCAAGAGCAGATCAGGAAGAAAATCTAAAAGTGCTACATTTTTCTGCAGAAAGTCTGCTGGCATTGATCAATGATATTCTGGATTTCAATAAACTGGAATATAGTAAGATTGAAATGGAGAAGACCGGTTTTAAGCCTGCTGAACTGATTGCGCGAATATATGATGGACTAAAAAACCAATCTGATGAGAAGGGAATAAATTTCATTCTCAATATGGATGATCGCCTGAAAGATCTGGTGGTGATAGGTGATCCTACAAGGCTATTGCAAATACTTTTTAACCTGGTTGGAAATGCAATTAAATTTACTCCAAGAGGTGAAGTTGAATTGTCAATGCACCTATCTGAGGAAGATGATCAAAACATTTCAATTGCCTTTGCTGTAAGGGATACTGGTATTGGTATCAGTCTTGAAAAAAGAGAAATTATTTTTGAACCTTTTGCCCAGGCCTCAGTAAATATTACCAGAAGATTTGGAGGATCGGGACTCGGGCTTGCAATTACGAAACAATTATTGGATCTCCATGGAAGTCAGATAGACTTGAGGAGTGAAGAAAATGCAGGTACTACATTTAAATTCTCGATAAGTTATAAAAAGGCTTCATTAGCTGATATGCCTTCTAAAGTATTGTTTTCTGCCTTTTCAGAATCAACAGAAAATATTTCTTCCTTAAGTATTCTTGTTGCTGAAGATAATGCGATGAATATTTTATTTATGAAAAAGCTCTTTAAAAGCTGGGATATAAAGGCCGATTTCGCTGAAAACGGCAAGGTAGCTCTTGAAATGGCTGAAATAAAATTCTACGATGTTGTTCTTATGGATATTCATATGCCTGTGATGGATGGATATGAGGCATCGAGACGGATACAGAAATTTTATGATGGCAGGGAAAGGCCTGTTATGATAGCACTTACAGCATCAGTTGCCAATGATGTAATTAATAAAATAGACCATGCAGGTTTAGATGATTATATCTCTAAACCTTTTAACCCGAATGAGTTAAAGAACAAGCTGGCTACCCTGTCACGTTTGAAGTTAAGCAAGATAATCTCCTGACCTATTTCTTAGCAGATTTCTCTTTTTTAAGGTAATTATTCGTGGGTATGATCTTTACTATCCCAGTTTGATATTTTTTATTTTCGTATGTCATAAAATTAAATTTTATTGTACATTTGCAATCCAAAACCGAAAGGGGGTATCTGTATATTATGATCATTATTAATGTAAAAGACGGCGAATCACTAGATAAAGCACTTAAGCGCTTTAAAAAGAAATTCGAAAAAACCGGTGTATTGAGAGAACTTCGTAGCCGTCAGGCATACGAGAAAAAATCCATCACTCGTCGTACACAAGTTAAAAAAGCTATTTACAAGCAGGGATTAAACATCGAAACTGTTTAATTTCAATTTAGCATATAATTTCCGAAAACTATTTGTATATTCAAACTATTGGATGTGCAAATAGTTTTTGATGTTTATTGAGCGATTTATACGATACCTGCAATTCGAAAAACGGTTTTCTCCCCATACCGTAACTGCCTACAAAAAGGACCTTGATCAGTTTTCTGAATTTATAGTTTCAGTTGAACCTGAATTGCTGAAAATTACTCATCAGCATATTCGGACGTGGATAGTTAAATTGATGGATCAGGGTATTGAAGCCAGAACGATCAATCGTAAAATATCTGCTCTCCGCTCGTTTTATAAATTCCTGCAACGTGAAGAGCTTATTGAAAATAGTCCGATGATCCATGTCAGGGCTCCAAAGATACCTAAACGATTGCCGGTAGTTATAACTGAGCAGAAGATGGACATTCTGCTTGACGCGAAGGATGTATTCAGTAATGATTTTACGGGTATTCGTGATCGCCTGGTAATCGAACTCTTATACGGTACCGGAATGCGTCTTGCTGAGCTTGTAAATCTGTCAGACAATGACATAAATGTTTATGAACAGCAAATAAAGGTTTTAGGCAAGCGTAACAAGGAAAGGATCATTCCGATCAGTAACTCGCTCGCAAAATTGATCGGGGATTATAAACTTCAAAAATTAAGTCGGAATTTTGACAACAAATCATCGACTCTAATCGTTACCAATGAAGGTAAGAATGTGTACCCGAAGTTTATATACAGAACTGTTAATTTAGTTTTGTCGTTTATTTCAACTCATGATAAAAAAAGCCCTCACATATTAAGGCATAGTTTTGCAACATCATTATTAAACAGGGGAGCAGATCTGAATGCAATCAAAGAATTATTGGGCCATTCAAGTCTTGCAGCGACACAGGTATATACCCATAATTCAGTCGAAAGATTAAAATCGATTTACAAACAGGCTCATCCCAAGGCTTAACACTATTGAAAGAAAAATATTACAAATTAACTACTCAATAAGCTCCGGATTTCGGAGTGATTATATTAATTTTATACAAAAGGAGGCAATATGAAAATCAGAGTGCAATCGATCCATTTTACAGCTGACGTTAAGTTGTTGGATTTTATTCAGAAGAAAGCAGACAAGCTTGATCAATTCTTTGATCAGATCATTAGTGGTGAAGTTTACCTTAAATTGGAGAAAACAGATGATGAAGCAAATAAGATAACAGAAATAAAATTATTGATCCCCGGAAATGATCTTTTTGCAAAAGAGCAATGTAAAACTTTTGAAGAAGCAACCGACAAGGCAGTGGAGTCACTCAGGCGCCAGCTGGATAAACGTAAAGAAAAGTTGCGTTCCCATGCGAATAATCTTAAGTCACTAAGCCTGGCGGACGAAAATTTATAATTTTTTTCGATCATAAACACCTAGTAATAAGGTACTTTTTCGGCAGTCTAAATGACTGTCGAATTTTTTTTGTAAAAAATTTTGTCCAACTCCAAATTTTCGTAGATTTGCAGTCCGTTTCAGAGGGGGTTGTCTCCAAAGGATAATAATCACTGAAAGGAATGGTTCTTTTATATTTTAAAGAATAGGTTTAAAACATTTCGCCTCCTTAGCTCAGCTGGTAGAGCAACTGACTTGTAATCAGTAGGTCATTGGTTCGATCCCGATAGGAGGCTCGGAAATGTTGGGGGGGTTCCAGAGCGGTCAAATGGGACGGACTGTAAATCCGTTACTTCGGTTTCGAAGGTTCGAATCCTTCCCCCCCCACCAAATTTGCAAATTAGCAAATTTGAGAATTATCAAATTAATTCAGTGGTTCATTAGAACGGCTGAAATTTTTGATGATGATTGTTGCCTGATTTGCTAATTAGCTTATTTGCTAATTATCAAATTGATTTGCGGAAGTAGCTCAGTTGGTAGAGCGATAGCCTTCCAAGCTATAGGTCGCGAGTTCGAACCTCGTCTTCCGCTCAAAGGTTTTTTTACCATCTGTTGGTTCATTTAATGTGAATAAAAGAGAGGGTAATAAACCTGAGAGCAAATTAAAAGCCGACGTAGCTCAGCGGTAGAGCACTTCCTTGGTAAGGAAGAGGTCATGGGTTCAAGTCCCATCGTTGGCTCAGCATTGTATATAAGAATAAAACAATAATAAAATTAACCTAACAATTAGTATAAAACAAAATGGCAAAAGAAAAATTTGACCGCAGTAAGCCGCATTTAAATATCGGTACTATAGGTCACGTTGACCACGGTAAAACTACACTTACAGCAGCTATCACAAAAGTGTTAGCTGATGCAGGCTTTTCTGAAGCACGTTCATTTGATTCAATTGACTCTGCTCCGGAAGAAAAAGAAAGAGGTATCACCATCAATACTGCACACGTGGAGTATTCAACCGCTACCCGTCACTATGCTCACGTTGACTGTCCAGGTCACGCGGATTATGTGAAGAACATGGTTACAGGTGCTGCTCAAATGGATGGTGCTATTATCGTAGTTGCTGCTACTGATGGTCCGATGCCACAAACTCGTGAACACATCCTTCTTGCTCGTCAGGTAGGTGTACCTTCATTGGTTGTTTTTATGAATAAAGTTGATATGGTTGACGATCCGGAATTACTTGAATTAGTAGAGATGGAAATCCGTGAACTATTAAGCTTCTACGAATTCCCGGGTGATGATATTCCTGTTATTCAGGGATCTGCTTTGGGAGGTCTTAACGGCGATCCAAAATGGGTTGGTAAAATCATGGAGTTAATGGATGCTGTAGATAGCTATATTCCAATTCCTCCACGTTTGACTGAACTTCCTTTCCTTATGCCGGTTGAAGATGTATTCTCGATCACAGGTCGTGGTACTGTAGCAACAGGACGTATCGAAAGAGGAGTAATTAACTCAGGTGAGCAGGTTGATATTTTAGGTATGGGTGCTGAAAACTTAAAATCTGTTGTTACAGGTGTTGAGATGTTCCGTAAAATATTAGACAGAGGTGAAGCTGGTGATAACGTAGGACTATTATTACGTGGTATTGAGAAGACTGATATCCGTCGTGGTATGGTTATCTGTAAACCAGGTTCTGTTACTCCACACACTGATTTCAAAGCTGAGATCTATGTATTGTCAAAAGCTGAAGGTGGACGTCACACTCCATTCTTTAACAAATACCGTCCACAATTCTACTTCCGTACAACAGATGTTACTGGTGAGATCACTCTTGCTGAAGGTGTAGAAATGGTTATGCCAGGTGATAACGTTACAATCAGTGTAAAACTGATCAATGCGATCGCAATGGAAAAAGGACTTCGTTTTGCGATCCGTGAAGGTGGTAGAACTGTAGGTGCCGGACAGGTTACTGAAATTGTAAAATAAGCAATTTCTTATAAAGGTTAATTCGATAACATAAGTCCACTTGTGGACTTATGTTTTCTTATAATACACGGGCTTAGTTTACAATGTATATTTGTGAACTCGGTTATTTAATAAACGGGAATAGTTCAACGGTAGAATAGAGGTCTCCAAAACCTTTGATCAGGGTTCGAATCCTTGTTCCCGTGCTTACGCTAAATGTAAAATGGCTAACGTAGTAGAGTTTTTAAAAGAATCGTATACAGAAATGACCCAAAAGGTTTCTTGGCCTACCTGGGGAGAATTGCAAAATTCAGCTGTATTGGTATTAATAGCATCCATTATTATTTCACTTGTGATCTTAGCTATGGATGAAACTGCTGGTAATGCATTGAAGATGTTTTATAAATCTCTGGCATAATTAAAGCACTTATGAGCGATCAATTGAAATGGTATGTGGTAAGGGCTGTTAGTGGCAAAGAGAAAAAAGTAAAGCAATATTTAGAGGCAGAAGTTAACCGTCTGGGTATTTCACATCTTTTACCTCAGGTATTGATCCCAATGGAGAAATACTACCAGATGAAAGATGGGAAGAAAATTGCCAAGGAGCGTAATTTTTATCCTGGATATGTTCTAATTGAGGCTTCTTTAGATGGTGAGTTAGAACACGTAATTAAAGGTATCAATAGTGTTATTGGTTTCCTTGGTGATAAGGGAGGCAATGCCGTTCCAATGAGAGCTGCAGAAGTTAACCGTATCCTTGGTAAGGTTGATGAAATGGCCGAACAAGGTGAATCAATGAATGTTCCTTATTACGTTGGTGAAAATGTCAAAGTAATGGATGGGCCGTTTAACGGGTTTACCGGTGTGATTGAAGAGGTAAATGAAGAGAAAAAGAAACTTAAGGTTATGGTTAAGATCTTCGGAAGAAGAACACCACTTGAGTTGAATTATATGCAAGTTGAAAAGGAATAGTACTGAGTACTGAGTACAAAGTATTGAGATATAAAGACGTATAAAATATTATCGGTGAGTGGGTATCTATGTACTTTGTACTAAATACTTGCCAAAGACCTTAAATGTTACTTAGCTTCCACTACGAACATTGAGTTAAAAACAAATAAATAAAAATGGCAAAAGAAGTCGGTGCTTTAATAAAGTTACAGATCAAGGGCGGCGCTGCTAATCCATCTCCACCAGTTGGTCCCGCATTGGGAGCAAAAGGTGTGAATATCATGGAGTTTTGCAAGCAATTCAATGCACGTACCCAAGATAAGCCTGGTAAAGTTTTACCGGTTGTAATCACTGTCTATGTTGACAAGTCATTTGATTTTATCATTAAAACTCCTCCTGTAGCTATCCAATTACTGGATGCAACAGGTTTAAAGAGTGGTTCTGCAGAGCCTAACCGTAAAAAGGTTTCCAGTGTAAGCTGGGATCAGGTTGAAAGCATTGCCAAGGATAAAATGACCGACTTGAATGCATTTACTGTCGAGTCAGCCATGAAAATGGTTGCAGGTACAGCACGCAGTATGGGAATTACCGTTAGCGGTGATGCACCCTGGAACAATTAATTATACAAAATCAGTTTAAGAAGTGGCTAGATTAACAAAAAATCAAAAACAGGCACATTCAAAAATTGAGGCAGGTAAAGCATATACTTTAACTCAGGCTTCGGCTTTAGTTAAGGATATCACAACTACCAAATTTGATGCATCGGTTGACCTGGACATACGCTTAGGCGTAGATCCTCGTAAAGCGAATCAAATGGTAAGAGGTATTGCAACACTTCCTCATGGAACCGGTAAAACTGTCCGTGTTTTGGTACTTTGTACTCCCGATAAGGAAGCAGAGGCTAAAGCAGCAGGTGCAGATTTTGTAGGTTTGGATGAATATATTGCCAAAATAGAAGGTGGATGGACTGACGTTGATATCATTATTACCATGCCTAGCGTTATGGCAAAAGTAGGTAAACTCGGCCGTGTTTTAGGTCCGCGTAACCTTATGCCAAACCCTAAATCAGGAACTGTTACCACAGATGTTGGTAAAGCAGTTACTGATGTTAAAGGCGGTAAGATCGATTTCAAAGTTGACAAAACAGGAATCATTCATACTTCGATCGGAAAAGTATCATTTGATGCTGATAAAATTTATGAAAATGCGTTAGAAGTAATTCAAACCATTTCTAAATTAAAACCATCAGCAGCAAAGGGAACTTATTTCAAGAGTATACACATCTCTTCGACAATGAGTCCGGGAATCGAAATTGAAACTAAATCAGTAGCGGGAATCTAATCATGAGAAAAGAAGAAAAACACGAAGTTGTTCTTGCTTTAACAGAGACGATTGCTGAGTATGGTAATTTTTATATTGCCGACACCGCAAACCTGTCTGTAGCAAAAGTAAATGATATTCGCCGCAAATGTTTCGAGAACGGTATCAAAATGCAGGTAGCTAAAAATAAACTGATCAGAAAGGCAATGGAAGCCTCTGAAGGTGATTTTAGTGAGATGTTTGAAGTACTAAAAGGATCTTCATCTATTTTATTCTCAAAGTCAGCTAATGCTCCGGCTAAGCTGATCAAACAATTGAGAAGAACTGGAGATAAGCCGGTACTTAAAGCTGCATATATCGATTCATCAATTTTCATTGGCGATAATCAGTTAGATGCCCTGGTAAACCTTAAATCTAAGGAAGAATTAGTGGCAGACATCATTGCATTGCTACAATCTCCAGCTAAAAATGTTATTTCAGGCTTGCAGTCTGGTGGTAACAAACTTGCAGGAATTGTTAAAACATTACAAGAAAGAGGTTAACGGGCACCTAAAAGTTCGATTAAATTATTCAAGTACAGAAATTTTAAAATTAAAATAAAATGGCAGATTTAAAATCGTTTGCTGAGCAATTAGTAAACTTAACAGTAAAAGAAGTTAACGAATTAGCTCAAATCCTTAAAGATGAGTATGGTATTGAGCCAGCAGCAGCAGCAGTTGCAGTAGCAGCAGTTGGTGGTGGTGATGCACCAGCAGCAGCAGTAGAGCAAACTTCTTTCGATGTAATATTGAAAGAAGCAGGTGGTTCTAAGTTAGGAGTTGTTAAACTTGTAAAAGACCTTACTGGTCTAGGTTTGAAAGAAGCTAAAGATTTAGTTGATGGAGCACCGAAAGAAGTTAAAACTGGTGTTGATAAAGCAGAAGCTGAATCATTGAAAAAAGCATTAGAAGAAGCTGGAGCAACTGTTGAGATTAAGTAATTCTTAACTCATAAATTATGGTTTAGACCCCGATTTTCGTCGGGGTCTATTGCCATTTGTATAATACCCATTTAATGTCTGATCTACATTGCCGCAATATTGGCACAACAGGTCGCAGTTTATTTACTAAACTAAATTCTCAATCCCTTGGCAAACAAAATTAAGCACAACGAAAGAGTAAATTTTGCTACCAGTAAGCATGTGATGGATTATCCTGATTTTCTGGATGTTCAATTGCAATCTTTCAGGGAATTTTTTCAGCTTGAAACCACTTCAGACAACCGCCATCAGGAAGGTTTGTTTAAAGTTTTCTCCGAAAATTTTCCGATCTCTGATTCAAGAAATATATTCGTTTTAGAATTTCTTGATTACTTCATTGATCCCCCGCGCTATGATATACATGAATGTATTGAGCGTGGTTTAACGTATAGTGTTCCTCTAAAGGCTAAGCTTCGCTTATCTTGTAATGATGCGGAACACGAAGATTTTGAAACAATAGTTCAGGATGTTTATTTGGGAACCATCCCTTATATGACTCCTAAAGGAACTTTTGTGATAAATGGTGCAGAGCGTGTAATCGTTTCTCAATTACACCGTTCACCGGGAGTATTCTTCGGCCAGAGCCGTCATACAAACGGAACCAAATTATATTCAGCCCGTGTAATTCCATTTAAAGGATCCTGGATCGAGTTTGCAACTGACGTTAATAATGTCATGTATGCTTACATCGATCGTAAGAAAAAATTCCCGGTTACCACCTTATTGCGTGCTATCGGTTATGATTCTGATAAGGACATTCTTGAATTATTTGAATTAGCGGATGAAGTAAAAGTCAGCAAATCTGGTTTGAAAAAAGCCGTTGGCCGTAAACTTGCAGCAAGAGTGCTCAAGAAATGGGTTGAAGATTTTGTGGATGAAGATACAGGTGAAGTTGTTTCAATTGATCGTAATGAGATCATCATGGAACGCGAAACCGTTTTAGAAGACGAGCATATCGATATGATCATCGAAGCTGGTGTTAAGACAATTATCCTTACCAAAGAGGATGCTGTTAACAGCGGTGATTATACCATTATATATAATACTTTACAAAAAGATACTTCAAACTCCGAGAAGGAAGCGGTAGAACATATCTATCGTCAATTACGTAACGCTGAACCACCTGATGAAGAAACAGCTCGTGGTATCATCGATCGTTTATTCTTCTCTGATAAGAGATATGATCTTGGTGATGTTGGTCGTTACCGCATCAACCGTAAATTGAAATTAAGTACTCCTGTTGAAACTAAAGTTTTAACTAAGCAGGATATCATTGCCATTGTTAAGTACCTGATCAAATTGATCAACTCTAAAGCTGAGGTGGATGATATTGATCACTTGTCAAACCGTCGTGTTCGTACAGTTGGTGAACAACTTTACGCACAGTTTGGTGTAGGTCTTGCCCGTATGGCACGTACCATCCGTGAAAGGATGAACATTCGTGACAACGAAGTATTCACACCTACCGATCTGATCAATGCACGTACATTATCTTCAGTGATCAACTCGTTTTTTGGAACGAATCAGTTGTCACAGTTCATGGACCAAACTAATCCTCTTGCGGAGATCACGCACAAGCGTCGTCTTTCAGCCTTAGGCCCAGGTGGTCTTTCGCGTGAGCGTGCAGGTTTTGAGGTTCGTGACGTTCACTACACTCACTATGGCCGTTTATGTACTATTGAAACTCCTGAGGGACCGAATATCGGTTTGATATCTTCTCTTTGTGTTCATGCTAAGATCAACAACCTTGGTTTCATTGAAACTCCTTACCGTAAGGTTTCGGATGGACGTGTTGTAGTTGAAGAACCTGTAATTTACCTTTCTGCAGAAGATGAAGAAGGTAAAACTATCGGTCAGGCAAATGCAGTATACGATGATAAAGGTAATTTTGAAACTCCGCATGTAAAGGCACGTTATGAAGGTGACTTCCCGGTAATTGAGCCTAAGAAGTTAGATTTAATGGACATTGCTCCAAATCAGATCACGTCTATTGCAGCTTCATTGATTCCATTCCTGGAGCATGATGATGCTAACCGTGCATTGATGGGATCCAACATGCAACGTCAGGCTGTACCTTTGTTACGCCCTGAAGCTCCGATTGTTGGTACTGGTCTTGAAGGCCGTGTAGCACGTGATTCACGTACACTTATTAATGCTGAAGGTACAGGTGTTGTTGAGTATGTAGATGCCAATGAGATTCGTATCCGTTATGAAAGAAATGAGGATGACGTTCTTGTATCTTTTGAAGGTGAAGTTAAATCATATCGCCTGATCAAGTTCAAGAAAACTAACCAAAGCACTTGTATCAACCTGAAACCTATCGTAAGAAAAGGTCAGAAAGTTGAAAAAGGACAGGTTCTTTGCGAAGGTTATGCAACTCAGGATGGAGAATTAGCATTAGGAAGAAATCTTAAAGTTGCGTTCATGCCTTGGCAAGGATTTAACTTTGAGGATGCGATCGTTATATCTGAGCGTGTTGTTTCACAGGATATTTTCACTTCATTACATATTGAAGAATTTGAATTAGAAGTTCGTGATACAAAACGTGGTGAAGAAGAATTGACTCCTGATATTCCTAACGTTTCAGAAGAAGCTACTAAAGATCTTGACGAAAACGGAATTATCCGTGTTGGTGCTGAGATCAAAGAAGGTGATATTCTGATCGGTAAGATCACTCCGAAAGGAGAGTCTGATCCTTCACCTGAGGAAAAACTTTTACGTGCCATCTTTGGTGACAAAGCAGGTGATGTGAAGGATGCATCTTTGAAAACACCTCCATCAATTCATGGAGTAGTTATCGATACAAAATTATTCTCACGTGCTAAGAAAACAACTAAACAAGAAGAGAAAGCTCTTATTGAGAAGTTAGATACTAAGCACAATAAAGCAGTTAAGGAATTGAAAGAAACCTTAATTGAGAAATTGTTCATTATTGTGAATGGTAAAACATCACAGGGTGTATTTAATGTGTACAAAGAGCTGCTTGTAGCTAAGGGTGTAAAATTCACCCAAAAGATACTTACAGAACTTGAATACGCAAACGTTAACCCAACTAAGTGGACAACTGATGAGGACAAGAATGAACTGATCAAACAAACACTTCACAACTACAACATTAAGTTGAACGAAGAGCTTGGTGCTTACAAGCGTGATAAGTTTGCGATTAGTGTAGGTGATGAGCTTCCATCAGGAATTGTACAAATGGCTAAAGTTTATGTTGCTAAAAAACGTAAGCTTAAAGTAGGTGATAAAATGGCGGGTCGTCACGGAAATAAGGGTATTGTTGCAAGAATCGTTCGCGATGAAGACATGCCTTTCCTTGAAGACGGAACTCCAGTGGATATAGTTCTTAATCCACTTGGTGTACCATCACGTATGAACCTTGGACAGATCTATGAGACCGTTTTAGGATGGGCTGGAAAAGAACTTGGAATGAAGTTCGCAACACCAATCTTTGACGGAGCATCTCATGATGAAGTTGAAGAATGGGTTGATAAAGCTGGAATTCCTAAATCAGGAAGAACCTACTTATATAATGGTTTAACCGGAGATCGTTTTGATCAGCAGACTACAGTTGGTATCATTTATATGCTGAAACTGGGTCACATGGTTGATGATAAAATGCACGCCCGTTCAATCGGACCATATTCATTGATTACACAACAGCCATTGGGTGGTAAAGCCCAGTTTGGTGGTCAGCGTTTCGGTGAGATGGAGGTTTGGGCACTTGAAGCATTTGGTGCTGCTAACATACTTCAGGAAATACTTACTGTTAAATCTGATGATGTGGTAGGACGTGCAAAAACCTACGAAGCGATCGTTAAAGGTGAAAACCTTCCAACTCCATCAGTTCCTGAATCATTCAATGTATTGGTTCATGAATTAAGAGGTTTAGGTTTGGATATCACATTAGACTAATTAAGCAGAAAGCCGAAAGCAAAAAGCAAAAAGCGAAAATATCGCCAAAGCTTTCAACTTTCAGCTTTCAGCTTTAAACTTATAAAGAGATATGTCTTACAAGAAAGATAATAAAATCAAAAGTAATTTCACCTCAATTACCATTAGTTTGGCTTCTCCGGAATCAATTCTGGAGCGTTCAAGCGGGGAGGTGTTAAAGCCGGAAACTATCAACTACCGGACTTACAAACCTGAGCGTGATGGCTTATTCTGCGAGCGTATTTTCGGTCCTGTTAAGGATTATGAATGCCATTGCGGTAAATACAAGCGTATCCGTTATAAAGGTATTGTCTGCGACCGTTGCGGTGTTGAAGTAACTGAAAAGAAAGTGCGTCGTGAGCGTATGGGACACATTAACCTTGTGGTTCCTGTTGCACACATCTGGTATTTCCGTTCATTACCGAACAAGATCGGTTATTTGCTAGGTTTACCTACAAAAAAACTGGACCTTATCATTTATTATGAGCGTTATGTTGTAATACAGCCAGGATTAAAAGAGGCAGACGGAATTCTGAAAATGGACTTCTTAACGGAAGAAGAATATTTGGATATCCTGGATACCCTGCCAAAAGAAAATCAGTATCTTGATGATAAGGACCCTGAGAAATTCATCGCTAAGATGGGTGCTGAGGCCCTTCAGGATCTTTTGGGTCGTTTGGATCTTGATCAGCAGTCTTATGACCTTCGTCACCAGGCAGCAACTGAAACTTCACAACAACGTAAAACTGAGGCTCTAAAACGTCTTCAGGTTGTAGAAGCTTTCCGTGGTGCAAATACCCGTATTGAGAATAATCCTGAGTGGATGATCGTTAAGATCGTTCCGGTTATTCCACCTGAATTACGTCCATTAGTTCCTTTGGAAGGTGGTCGTTTTGCAACTTCCGATTTGAATGATCTTTACCGTCGTGTAATTATTCGTAATAATCGTTTGAAGCGTTTGATCGAGATCAAAGCTCCGGAAGTAATTTTACGTAACGAGAAGCGTATGCTTCAGGAGTCTGTCGATTCATTATTTGACAACTCACGTAAAGTAAATGCTGTTAAAACAGAAGGTAACCGTGCTTTAAAATCTCTTTCAGATATTTTGAAAGGAAAGCAGGGACGTTTCCGTCAGAACTTATTAGGAAAACGTGTGGATTATTCAGCACGTTCTGTAATTGTTGTTGGACCGAACCTGAAATTGCATGAGTGCGGTTTACCTAAAGATATGGCTGCTGAGCTGTTCAAACCATTTATCATTCGTAAAATGATCGAAAGAGGAGTGGTAAAAACAGTGAAATCAGCTAAAAAGATAGTAGATCGTAAAGATCCTATCGTTTGGGATATTCTTGAAAATGTATTGAAAGGTCACCCGGTATTATTAAACCGTGCTCCAACATTGCACCGTTTAGGTATACAGTCTTTCCAGCCAAAATTGGTTGAAGGTAAGGCAATTCAATTACACCCACTAGTTTGTACTGCATTCAACGCGGATTTTGACGGTGACCAGATGGCGGTGCATTTACCTTTGGGTAATGCTGCGATCCTGGAAGCCCAAATGCTGATGCTTGCTTCGCATAACATTCTTAACCCTGCAAATGGTACTCCAATCACTGTACCTTCACAGGATATGGTTTTAGGTCTTTATTATATTACTAAAGGCCGTAGAACTGACGAAGGACGTGTTGTATTAGGACAGGATCAGACCTTCTATTCCCCTGAAGAAGTTATCATCGCTTACAACGAGCGTAAAATAGATCTTCATGCATTCATTAAGGTAAAAGCCTTTGTGAAAGAAAAGGATGGAAGTATCGTAAATAAAATTATTGAAACGACTGTCGGACGTGTTCTGTTTAACCAGAGAGTTCCGGTAGAAGTTGGATATATCAATGAACTACTTACCAAGAAATCACTTCGTGATATTATTGGTGATGTAGTGAAAAACACTGGTATGGCTCGTGCAGCACAGTTTCTTGATGATATCAAGGAATTAGGTTTCCAAATGGCATTCCAGGGTGGTCTTTCCTTTAATCTTCAGGATCTTAATATTCCTGCAGAAAAGGCTCATCTGATCGATCAGGCAAGTAAGGAAGTTGAAGAAGTAATGAATAACTATAACATGGGTTTCATTACCAACAACGAACGTTACAACCAGATCATCGATATCTGGACTCGTATCAATAACCGTCTGACTGCCAATGTGATGAATCAGCTTTCAAGCGATAATCAGGGCTTCAACTCGGTTTATATGATGCTTGATTCAGGAGCCCGTGGTTCTAAAGAGCAAATTCGTCAGCTATGCGGTATGCGTGGTTTGATGGCTAAGCCTCAGAAATCAGGTTCAGGTGGAGAGATCATTGAAAACCCGATTCTTTCTAACTTTAAAGAAGGATTATCGGTATTAGAGTATTTCATCTCAACTCACGGTGCTCGTAAAGGTTTGGCTGATACGGCATTGAAGACTGCGGATGCGGGTTACTTAACCCGTCGTTTGCATGATGTTGCTCAGGATATGATCGTTGGTGAAACTGATTGTGGTACATTAAGAGGAATTTACACAACTGCATTGAAAGATAATGAAGATGTTGTTGAGCCTTTATATGACCGTATCTTAGGTAGAACCAGCTTACATGATGTTTATGATCCATTGACTAATGAACTATTAGTTTCTGCTGGTGAGGATATTGAAGAGCATGTTGCAGTTAAAATTGAGAACTCTCCGCTTGAAGGAATAGAAATTCGTTCAGTTCTTACTTGCGAAAGTAAGCGTGGTGTTTGTGCTTTATGTTACGGACGTAACCTTGCAACCGGTAAACGTGTGCAGATGGGTGAAGCTGTTGGTGTAATTGCAGCTCAGTCTATTGGTGAGCCGGGAACACAGTTGACATTACGTACATTCCACGTGGGTGGTACCGCTTCTAACATTGCTGCTGAATCTCAGATCAATGCTAAGTTTGACGGTGTAATTGAGTTTGAAAACGTTAGAACTGTGAGTCACGAAACTACTGAAGGAACTCTTGAAGTTGTTTTAGGACGTTCAGGTGAATTCCGTATCGTGGAGCCGGGTACTAATAAAATGATCATGTCGAACAACATTCCTTACGGTGCATTTTTGTATGTTAAGGATGGTGCTCAGATATCTAAAGGCGACAAGATCTGTAGCTGGGATCCATATAACGCGGTTATTATCTCTGAATTTGAAGGTAAGGCTGAATTTGAAGCGATCATTGAAGGTGTTACCTTCCGTGAAGAATCTGATGAGCAAACCGGTCACAGAGAGAAAGTTATTATTGACACCCGTGATAAAACCAAGAATCCTGTTATCCGTGTAGCGGATAAAAAGGGTAATGGTATTAAGGGATACAACATTCCTGTAGGCGCACACATTGCGGTTGAAGAGAATGAAAAAGTGAAGATCGGGCAGATCATTGCAAAGATTCCTCGCTCAACTGGTAAAACAAGGGATATTACAGGTGGTTTGCCTCGTGTAACGGAATTATTCGAAGCTCGTAATCCATCTAACCCTGCTGTTGTAACCGAAATCGATGGTGTTGTAACCTTAGGTGGTGTAAAACGTGGTAATCGCGAAATGTCAATCGAGTCGAAAGACGGACAAATTAAGAAATACCTTGTTCCATTGTCTAAACACATCCTTGTTCAGGATAATGACTTTGTAAAAGCTGGTATGCCTTTGTCGGATGGTTCAATTTCTCCTGCTGATATCTTGTCAATTAAAGGACCAGCAGCGGTTCAGGAATACCTTGTTAATGGTATTCAGGAAGTATATCGTCTGCAGGGTGTGAAGATCAATGATAAGCACTTTGAAACCATCGTTCACCAAATGATGCAGAAAGTGATGATCGAAGATGCCGGTGATACCCGTTTCCTTGAAAAGGAATTGGTTGATCGTTGGGATTTCCAACTTGAAAATGATGAGATCTACGATAAGAGAGTAGTAATCGATCCGGGAGAATCAGTAAATCTGAAACCAGGTCAGATCATTTCTGTACGTAAATTAAGAGATGAAAATTCTGTTCTTAAGCGTAAGGATATGAAGCTTGTTGAAACTCGTGATGCAATTGCAGCTACTTCAAGTCAGATGTTGCAGGGTATTACCCGTGCCTCATTAGGAACTAAATCATTCATCTCTGCAGCTTCCTTCCAGGAAACTACTAAGGTGTTGAATGAGGCAGCGATCAGTGGAAAACGTGATAATCTGTTAGGTCTGAAAGAAAATGTGATCGTAGGTCACTTGATTCCTTCAGGAACAGGATTGCGTCAATACGAACGTATCATTGTTGGTTCTCAGGATGAATATGATAAATTAATGGCTTCCAAACAGGAAGAAGTGGAGGCTTAATTCACACCATTTAATAATAAAAAAGTCCTTCTGAAAAGAAGGACTTTTTTATTAGATTAAAAAATGATTTCAGAATTTATAACTTTATAAAATGGAAGAACAAAACATTGAAAATCAATTGAATATTGAGCTTTCTGAAGAGGTTGCAGAAGGGATATATTCTAATCTTGCGGTTATAACTCATTCCAATACGGAGTTTGTGTTAGATTTTATCCGGGTTATGCCTGGAGTTCCTAAAGCGCGGGTAAAATCTAGAATTGTATTAACTCCGGAGCATGCAAAGCGATTTCTGATTGCCCTTGAAGAAAATGTTGAGAAATTTGAAGCGCTGAACGGTCGGATTAAGATCAATGAAGGTCAACCAGGTTTGCCAATGAATTTCGGAGGCCCTACGGCTCAGGCATAAGTTGAGAAAGCATTTTAATAAATTGGTGTTCGGTAGTCAGGATCCCGAGAAATTTAAAATTCCGCTCTCAACATCGCCTTTCGAACAGATCAGCAATGTGTGGAATAGCTCACATTATCAAGATTTTGGTATTGAGCGCTTAGTCAGGTTGTTTCTGGTGAGTTCAAAGGTATTCTTCCCGGGAATCTATATTGACTTTCTAACCCGAAATTTGCCAGCTCATTCGAAGAAAATTTATGGCGAGTTTTATGTTATTTTTAAAACAGTAATGCCATTTGTAATGCTTCATTACAGTCTTTGGGATCATTACTGGCTCTTTGTATTTAATATTTATTTGCTCATAGAGACTTTTTTATATGTCTTTTACAAAATATTTCTTCCGGAGCATAATTATGGAAAATTAGCCAACAGGTCTATAATCCTTCTTTTTTTCAATTTTTTTGAGGTTATAGCCTCTTTTGGGGTGATATATGCTGCGGGAAATTATCTTAATCAGCCAATTACTAGCTGGGTAGATGCCCTTTATTTCAGCTTTATAACCGGTATTACGATAGGTTACGGAGATTTTTATCCAATAAATGAAACCGGTAAAATTCTGGTAATGGTTCAGGTAATGAGTACCATTTCTTTTCTATTCTTATTCTTTAATTTTTTTGCACCCCGTGCTCAGGATATTACAGAATGGAATTCAGGTAATGAATAATTGATTCAACTTCCTCCGGTTTAAACCATTTTATATCTTCTGATTTCTTAAACCAGGTTATTTGTCTTTTGGCGAATCTTCTTGTATTCTGCTTGATCTTCTCAATAGCTTCTTCTCTGCTGCTATTCCCATCCAGGTAATTGAAGATTTCTGAATATCCGACCGTGTTTAAGGGATTTAAATGTCTGTATGGCTTCAGGTTTTCAACCTCCATAATCAATCCCTCATTTACCATTTGATCAACACGAATATTTATTCGTTCATATAACTTTTCACGGTCGGTATTAAGTCCGATCTTAACGATATTAAATGGTCTTTGCTTTTTTATATTGGTTCTTAAGGATGAAAATACTTTACCTGTACTTTCAAACACCTCTAATGCTCTAATGATGCGCTGCTGATTGAAAATATCGACTTCCTCATAGTAAACCGGGTCAACTTTTTTTAACCATTCCTGCAGGAATTCTATACCCTTTTCCTCAAAAATTTTATTTAAATGGACTCGGATTTCAACTGAAGCTACGGGGAGCTGGTCAAAACCATGGCTAACCGCATTGATAAAAAGTCCGGAGCCACCTGCCATTATTACCTGATCATGATCTAAAAATAACTTATTGATTATTTCAATTGATTCTTTCTCGAAATCTCCGGCATTGAATTGATCCAGAACGGAATGGCTATTGATTAAATGATGTTTAACTGCATCCAGCTCTGCTTCTGAGGGCTTTGCAGTACCAATGTTCATTTCCCTGTAAAATTGCCGGGAATCGGCTGAAATGATCTCAGTTTTAAAGTATTCTGCCAGACTGATAGCTAATGCTGTTTTTCCAATTGCGGTTGGGCCTGCAATAATGATCAATGTTTTGTTCATTGGCAATCCCGGATCAGAATTTAGTATTCATCCTTTTGAAGATCATCAGGATCATAACCATCATTGTCAGAAAACTCATCCATAAACTCATCCTTTTCTTCTTCATCTTCTACAATTTCCTGCTCTGTGTTAATACCCATATCGCTCATTTGTTCAAGATCTTCTGCATCTTCAGGCTGGAAGTCAAGTTCATTAAGAAAATCAAAGTCATCAGATACTTCAGCTGCAATAGGAGGGATTATTCCGGTGCCAGCCATTTTTGGTGCCTCACCCTGACTACGTGATACACATGGGTATGTTTTTCCTGCTTCTTCATTAAGAAGTATTTTGACTAGTTCAACATGAAAATCAAATGGCCTGTCAAAGTTATAGGTATAGTAAAATTTTTGATGGGGGTCATCTATGAAACTGCTTAATTTGGAATTCTCCATGGTAGCAACCCCATTATTTATTTTTCGCTGATTAGGAAGAAAGGCAATTTCTTCATTTTTTATCCATTGATCACTGCTTACATAAAAAGATGAGGATAATTCAGCATTATATCCGGTTGATTGGTGGATAGCACGATGAAGGTCTTCGAATGTCTGATTTGATTTGATGTCAATATCCCGTTCTATATCGTCATAATCCTCAAAAGAAACCTTAAATCTATATATTGCCATTTTTATTCTATTATAATTCTTTTACAAAAATACTATTTGAAAAGACGGTTAAACATTTTTTAACTATTTTTTTTGTTCTTCTATTAGCTATGTTTAACCGGGATGAGTCCTAAAGCTTTCCCCTTTTCTAACATATACTCATAAGCCTCTTCTCTTGTATTTTTAATTTCTCCTTCAAGGATAGCTTCCCGGATTTGGTTTTTGATAATGCCAACACTTTTACCTGCACTCAAATTAAATGCCAGCATGATATCTTCACCGCTAACCGGTGGCTGCCAGTTCCTCAATTGATCGCTTTCCTCAACATCCTTCAGTTTCTGCTTTACCAGGTCAAAGTTTCGTCGGTATTTTTTTACTTTATATTCATTCTTTGTTGTTACGTCTGCATTACATAACAACATCAGACTGTCTATCTCTTCACCGGCTTCAAATAATAAGCGCCTCACTGCTGAGTCGGTAACTACATCCTGCGCAAGAACTATTGGTCTCAGATGTAATTGCACCAATTTTTGTACCAGTTTCATTTTTTCATTCAAGGGAAGCTTGAGCTGAGCGAAGATTTTGGGTACCATGCGGGCACCACGGTCTTCATGACCATGAAATGTCCATCCATGGCCAGGTTCAAAACGTTTTGTGGCAGGCTTAGCAATATCATGCAGAATAGCTGCCCATCTTAGCCAGAGGTCATTGGTATTTTCCGAAAGATTGTCAAGCACCTGAAGTGTATGATAAAAATTGTCTTTATGTCCTTTACCATCCACTACTTCAACTCCATGCAGATCTGCCATTTGAGGAAAAATTACACGCAGTAGGCCCGTGTCAAATAAGTAAATAAATCCTGTTGATGGCTTAGGTGCGAGTATGATCTTATTTAATTCATCAGTAATTCTTTCGGGAGAGACGATCCTGATCCTCTCACAGTTCTTTTTGATTGCATCAATAGCATCAGGATGTATATTGAAATTGAGCTGAGTGGCAAACCGTATGGCTCTTAACATTCTTAAAGGATCGTCAGAAAACGTCTCTGCCGGATTGAGAGGTGTACGTATAAGTTTATTTTCAAGGTCTTGAATGCCTTCAAATGGATCTAATAAAGTTCCGAAATTTGAAACATTTAAACCCAAAGCCATCGCATTTATATTAAAATCACGGCGTTTCTGATCATCTTCAAGAGTGCCGTTCTCTACAATAGGCTTTCGGGATTCAGATCGGTATGATTCTTTTCTAGCCCCTACAAATTCTATTTCAAGATCCCCATGCTTAAGCATTGCGGTGCCGAAATTCTTAAACACTGAAACTTTGGTGTGTAAAAGTTTACCGGCAGCTTCAGCAAATTTAATTCCATTACCGATAACCAGAATGTCGATGTCTTTGGATGGCCGGTTGAGAAAAAGATCTCTGACAAACCCCCCTATAACATATATTTCTGTATTTGATTCCTCGGCCAGTTTACTGAGTTTTTTGAATATAGGATGTTGTAAATGTTCTTTCATATAAAATCAGATCGGATCTCAATTAGAGGAGATGGGGATCATCAAACCTGATCTGGGCAGGTAATAATTTATCCGCAAAGGACAACATATTATTGCACTTTTTCAAGTGATTGATTAACATTCAACTCTAAACGTATAGCTTTTTTATTCTTATTTTCGAATGAATGAAAACAGTCCGCCTGGTTCAAGCTTCATGATAGTAGACGCTTTCTTTATTGAAGTATCATCCTGCTCCCAGTTGACAACATAATCAACTCCCTGTTTTATCTCTTCACTGATATCATTAAAGCAGGAAGGGGATGGCTGCCCACTTAAATTGGCTGAAGTGGATATGATCGGCTTTCTGAATCTCTGCAGTACTTGCTCACAGAATTGATGTTTTACGATCCGTATGCCTATACTTCCATCCTTTGCAATTGCATTCTTAGCCAGATTTTTTGCACCTGAATAAATAATGGTCATTGGATTTTCTGCATATTCAATCAGATCGTAAGCGACCTCCGGTACCTCATTCACATAGCTTTGAAGTTTATTGACACTATCTAATAAAACGATCAGACTTTTTTCCTCCGATCTTCCTTTTAGCTTGAAGACCTTTTCTACTGCTTCTTCGTTTGTTGCATCGCATCCAATACCCCAAATAGTATCGGTTGGGTAAAGAATCAGGCCTCCATTCTTTAATACTTCAAAAGCCTTATTTACTTCATCTCTTAGCATTTAGATTAGGTTTTGGTAAAGTTTGAATAATTTATCTGCAATTTTTTGATTTGAAAAATTAATAATGTGTTCAAATCCGGAACGTATCATTAACTCTCTTTTTTTGGTGTTGTTGATAACCAGGTTGATCTGGTCTGCAAGTTCATCGCTGTCATTTGGATCTACATATATGCTGCCTTTACCACCTGCTTCTTCAAGACAGGATCCTTTAGCTGCAATTACAGGTACTCCCGAACTTAAAGCTTCTACAACAGGTATCCCGAACCCTTCGAATTCTGATGGATATATGAATATCCTGGCCTGTTGGTATATCCCTGGAAGGTCCTGGAAAGAGACGTTCTTTAGAAAATGAACCCTGCTCATCAGGTTATTGTTAGAAATAAAATCTTTTACTACTTGTGTGTACAGAGTTTCTTTTCCAATTATGACCAGATGAATATTGGCCTTTAGCTTTTTTAGGGCTTTTACGATAAGAAGTGAATTTTTTCGGGTTTCTATCGTGCCCACATTCAGCAGGAATTCTTCAGGCAAATTATAGGCGGATCTGATCCTGGTCTTTTCCTGCTCTGATACTTCTGACATGAAGATAGGGTCACAATTTTGGTAGATCACCTCAATTCGCGATTCATCAACATTGAAAAAGTTGATCAGATCAGATTTCGTTTGTTCACTGACAGCAATTATCTTATCGGCATGTTCAGAAGCATAACGAACCTTAAACTCGTAGATCTTTCTATCTAAAAAGGGGTAGTATTTGGGGTATCTGTAAAATATCAGATCATGGATGGTTACTACGGATGGGATTCCGGCCTTTTTCAGCCCAAAAGGAATTTCGTTACTTAGTCCGTGAAAAAGCTCGATCTTTTCCTTTCTTAGATCCTTTACAATTCCTGCACTCCTCCAATAGTTTTTTATTAATTGATTTTTCGGAAAATGAAAGTGTATTGAAGGATATTCCGGAAAGTATGAGGAATTATGATTGGCTTTAGAAACAAAGACAGTATATTGATTTTCAGGGTAATATTCAGCTAATATTTTAAGCACATACCGGCTGTAGTTTCCTAAACCAGTAAAATTTTGGGTTACGCGCTTACCGTCAAAGCCTATTTTCATGTTTATGCTATAAAACTAAAAAGGATGAATCAATTCATCCTTTTTAATTAAAAAAGCTGCTGTGTCAGTATTAAACTGCCACATTATTCTCTCTTAGTGCATCGTTAAGAGATGTTTTTTTATCTGTTGATTCTTTTCTTTGTCCGATGATCAATGCGCAAGGCACCTGATATTCGCCGGCAGGGAATTTTTTCGCATACGATCCAGGTATAACAACAGAACGCGCAGGTACAAATCCTTTATATTCAACAGGTTCATCACCTGTTACATCGATGATCTTTGTAGATGCTGTGAGTACAACATTCGCCCCAAGAACAGCTTCTCTCTCAACGTGAACACCTTCAACTACGATAGCTCTGGAGCCGATAAAGCAATTATCTTCAATGATTACCGGAGATGCCTGGATTGGTTCTAATACGCCGCCAATACCTACACCGCCACTTAAATGAACATGTTTTCCAATCTGAGCGCATGAACCAACCGTTGCCCATGTGTCTACCATTGTGCCTTCATCAACATAAGCTCCAATATTGACATATGACGGCATCATGATTACTCCCCTTGCAAGAAATGCTCCGTAACGGGCAATCCCATGAGGAACTACTCTGACACCCATTTCTTTGTAATCTGTTTTCAATTTCATTTTGTCATGGAACACAAATGGTCCCACTTCAATTTCCTTCATTTCTCTGATAGGAAAATATAGGATAACTGCTTTCTTGATCCAGTCGTTTACATGCCAGCGATTTCCGATTTGTTCAGCAACTCTGATCTCGCCTTTGTCAAGATGTAAAATTACCCGTTCAATGGCATCTCTGTATTCTTTAAAATTGATGAGATTACGATCCTCCCATGCAGTTTCAATCAGTTTTTTTAATTCGGTAGTCATACTTTTAATTTAAAGCAAATTAAAGGAATTTTCTGTCAATTTTTGTATCAATCAATCAATTGTTGCGTAATTTTGGACTATGCAGGAATCAGAGAAATTGCGTATCGATAAATATTTATGGGCAATACGTGCTTTTAAAACCCGTAGTATTTCTACCGAAGCTTGTAAAGCCGGAAGAATAAAATTAAACGGACAAAACCTGAAAGCTTCTCATGTTGTGAAAATAGGAGAGGTGTATACCGTTCAAAAGGGAAGCGATAAAAAGATAATTCAGGTTGTTGGTTTGCTGGATCGCAGAGTGGATGCAAAAACTGCTGTGAACTTTTATGAAGATCTGACACCGGTTGAAGATACGCCGGCATATAAGTCAATGTTTCAAAGTCCAACCTTAAGCAGGGATAGAGGTGCCGGAAGGCCTACAAAAAGAGATCGCAGAGAAATTGATGATCTGCAGGAAGGCTGGTTTGATTAGGATTTTTTAGAAAAAATACAGGTAAGAGCTGCTCTAATTTGGCAATTATGCTTTAAAATTAAAGATCGATACTTCGGCGCGTGATCCAAGTCTCATGGGTATCCCGCTCGTTCCGATTCCTCTGGAAACATACATATGAGGTAATTCATCTTTGTACCATCCGGCTATATATCTGCCACTTCCCATTGGTCTGAAAGGTGCATAGCCCAAAATGTTAACCTGTCCCCCATGTGTATGACCTGAAAGTATAAGGTCAATAGGAATATCAGTCATTTGCTCCTGAATAATATCCCTGTGTTGCGGACAATGGGTCATGATGATGTGATACGTTGATTTCTCATAAAACTCCATCGCCATTTTGTAATCGGCTTTCCCGGCGATCAGGTCATCCATCCCGGAAACGGAAACCGAAGTATTTCCAAATTCATACCTGAATGAATGGTTGACAATAAGTTCGCATTGATGTTTTTGATAAATCTTCAGTAATTCTCTGGGATGTACCTCCCAGCATTCCCAGTTTCCCAGAATTGCAGTTTTTTGAATGGATGGGTCGAACATAGCCAGAAATTTGTCCAGTTTTCCAAGATTTTTGTTTCGGTCAATTACGTCACCGGTGAACATGATCAATTCAGGTTTGAGTTGATTGATGGTCTTAACAAGTTCAAGATGTTTGGATCTTATAGATCTTAAATGAAGGTCAGAGATTTGAACAACCTTAATGTTCCTTGTTTTAGGACCTGCATTTCCAATGTAAAATTCATTCAGCTCAATGAATAATTTCTCATACCAAAAGGAGTTGATACCTATGGATGCAGTGATAATTCCAATGCCACCCCAAATGAATTTACGTCTACTAATCATTAATATTCGATCTTCATTACCGACTCATCCCAAAGCTTGAATGAATTTATTGCTTCCTTTCTCATGATCTGGTGAAAAGGTAATTTCCTTTTCTTATAAGGAAGAGCGATCTCATCGTAAATAAATTGATCGTCGAATCCAATGTTTGCAGCGTCTTCTTTTGTGTTGGCATAATAAACCTCATCCAGATGTGCCCAGTAAATAGCACTTAAGCACATTGGGCATGGTTCGCAACTGGTGTAGATCACACAACCCTGGAGGTCGAATGTGTCAAGCTTTTTGCAGGCAATTCTGATGGCTGAGACCTCTGCATGAGCCGTAGGGTCTTTCTTAAGAGTTACCTTATTAGAACTTTTGGCGATAACCTTGCCATCTTTTACTATAATAGCACCGAATGGTCCGCCGATTGCCTTTTTTACATTTTGTTCTGCAAGGCGGATTGCAATTCGCATGAATTTTTGATGTTGCTCAATTCCTGACATATGTCTTCAATATCTATAAAATCAAGTCATTGCCAAAATAAACATGAAAATAAAAAACCCCGGTGGTTCCGGGGTTCTTCAATTGGTATTTAAAAGAAATTTATTTCTTGTCTTTTTTATACTCTGCATTCAAACCTGCTACTACTTCTTTTGTAATATCAAGGCTTTGATCAGCATATAAAACTGCTGGATTTGACTTAGAATAAGTCAATACAATTTTATATCCTTTTGCTTTAGCGTGAACCTTTAAAAAATCTGAAACCTTGTTATATAATTTCTCATTTTCTACAGCTTCTTCATTTGAAAGTGCATTTCCTGCATTTTGATTGTAGGTAGCCAGTTCTTGTTGTTTTCTTGCAAGACGTTCCTCTGTCGAAGCACGCTGGTCTGCGCTTAAACTACCTGCATTTTGCTGGTAAGCAGCAACTTCACGTTGAAAAGCTGCACCTTTTGCAGTCAGATCAGCCTGAGCTTTTTTAGATTTTTCCTGAAAAGTAACCTGAACTGCTTTAAAATATTCATAATTAGTCAACAGGGAGTCTGAATTTACATAGACTACAGGTTCTGAATTGTTTGCAGTTGTGCCTGTTGCAGTGCCCGCAGTTTTAGGTTGTTCTTTGTTGCATGAGACAACAATT
Source organism: Daejeonella rubra (assembly GCF_900103545.1). GTDB lineage: Bacteria > Bacteroidota > Bacteroidia > Sphingobacteriales > Sphingobacteriaceae > Daejeonella > Daejeonella rubra. The sequence continues at coordinate 144,167 of NZ_FNHH01000004.1, read as the reverse complement.
GCTGCTATAGCGAAAATGGCTGCAATTTTACTTATGCCTGTTATTAATTTCTTCATATTTTTTTATAAAAATTTAGACAAATATAAACTTTCAAACCATTATCTCAACCATTTAATTTCCTCCGGATTGCCGGTAAAGGAATGTAGTGTTATTTTATCCACAATGCAACTTATTCCATCTGAAATGGTTATTTTTGGTACTTGTTGTTATAAGAAAATATGAGCGAAGAAACAGAAGACAGATCTAATTATTCGGCGGATAATATACAGGTTTTAGAAGGCCTGGAAGCGGTAAGAAAGCGCCCATCAATGTATATTGGTGATACCGGGTTTAAAGGATTGCATCACTTAGTATATGAGGTAGTTGATAATTCAATTGATGAGGCTCTTGCCGGTTATTGTTCTGATATTAAAGTAACCATACACAAGGGAAATTCAGTCACTGTTGAAGATAATGGCCGTGGAATTCCTACTGCCATGCATACCAAGGAAAAACGGTCTGCACTGGAAGTGGTAATGACTGTACTTCATGCCGGTGGTAAATTTGACAAGGATACTTATAAAGTGTCTGGTGGTTTGCACGGTGTTGGGGTAAGTTGTGTGAATGCTCTTTCAATTCTTCTAAAGGTTGAGGTTCAGCGTGAAGGTAAAATATTCGCACAGGAATATTCATGTGGTAAACCTCAGTACGATGTTAAAGTAATTGGTGAAAGTGATAAAACTGGTACAACAGTTACCTTTCAGCCAGATCCCGAAATATTTACGCTAACCACCGATTATAAATTTGATACACTTGCTGCACGTTTGCGTGAATTAGCATACCTGAATAAAGGTATTCGCCTATCACTAACGGATGAGCGGGAAACTACCGATGATGGTTCATTTCTTTTTGAAGAATTCTTTTCAGAAGGTGGATTAAAGGAGTTTGTCAAATATCTTGACGCAATGCGTACTTCAATAATTCCTGAACCGATTTATGTAGAAGGAATTAAGCAAGGAATACCTGTTGAACTGGCTCTTCAGTATAATGATACCTATACTGAGAATGTCCATTCCTATGTAAATAATATTAATACCCATGAAGGTGGTACCCATGTTGCCGGATTTCGTCGTGGATTAACCCGGACGCTGAAGGCTTATGCTGAAAAATCCGGAATGTTGAAAAACATGAAGATCGAAATTACCGGAGATGATTTCAGGGAAGGACTTACAGCAATTATATCTGTAAAAGTTCAGGAACCACAGTTCGAAGGACAAACCAAGACCAAATTAGGTAATAATGAGGTTATGGGAGCTGTCGACATCGCAGTTGGTGAGATTCTGGGCAATTATCTTGAAGAAAATCCGAAGGAAGCCAGGATGATCGTCAATAAGGTGATCCTTGCTGCCACTGCCAGAGCCGCGGCTCGTAAAGCACGCGAAATGGTTCAGCGTAAAACTGTTATGGGAGGTTCAGGTTTACCTGGCAAGCTTGCAGATTGTGCGAATAATGATCCTGCCGCATGTGAACTATACCTTGTCGAGGGAGATTCGGCAGGTGGAACTGCAAAACAAGGCAGGGATCGTAATTTTCAGGCAATTCTTCCTTTAAAAGGAAAGATCCTGAATGTTGAAAAGGCAATGGAACATAAGATCTATGAAAATGATGAGATCAAGAATATGTTCACTGCAATGGGTGTGAGTATTGGGACTGCAGAAGATGCCAAGGCGCTTAATATGGAGAAATTACGTTACCACAGGATCATAATTATGACCGATGCTGACGTGGATGGTTCTCACATTACTACCCTGATCCTAACATTCTTCTTTAGATACATGAAGGCGTTGATTGAGTTTGGTTATATCTATATCGCAGCACCGCCACTTTATATGGTGAAAAAAGGCAAGGAATTTCAATATGCCTGGACCGATGAGCAGCGTGATGCAGCCGTACAGGCATTGAAAGGTGCAGGTAAAGAGGAAAGTGTAAATATTCAGCGTTATAAAGGTCTTGGAGAGATGAACGCAGAACAATTGTGGGATACCACCTTGAACCCTGAAACTCGTACTTTAAGAAAAGTAACCATTGAAAATGCAGCTGAATGTGATCATATATTTTCAATGCTAATGGGCGATGAAGTTGGTCCAAGACGTGATTTTATAGAGAAAAATGCAAAATATGCCCGGATTGATATCTAATTCAATCCTTAAATAGTAAAATCAAGCCCTTCAATTCGTTTGAAGGGCTTTTTTGTTTTGGAATTTGCCATAAATCATTTTTGAGAATTATATCTTAAATATATTGTCGCAGATTTTTCTTTATCTGATACGATCATGATCCGGTGTCTGCTGTCTCCATCAACAAGAATTAACTCAGAGGTGTTCGGAGGCACCAGTCCCAGATTTTCGGCGTAAAGTAAAACTTCATGAAGCTCCATGCGTGTATCCAATTTGAAATTTATTACTGTGGGTCTTTTTGTCACTCTGATATTTTTTACTAATAAGTCCCGATTCAAATAAACAGAGACCGTATCATTATCAACTTTCATATAATCTAAAAGCAGGATCTGCAGATCTGAATGATAAACCTTTATTTCTGTTACCTTTTTGGGTATGGTTTTCAGAAACTCAGTTGTAAAGTTTAAAATTGGAGGTTCGGGACTTTGATAAGCAATTTGTTCGGTATTGATTATAGAATCTTTAAGTTCCGATAGGAGTAGATTCAGCCCTGATACAGATCTCGATAAGATCACACGGCCCGGTATACAAGCATTCTCAGGATTATTTTTACTTACACCCGTCCATGTTCCTTCCAGATATTCAAAGTTGCCATCCTTTCTGTAGGCAAGGTTGTACTTCTTAATGCAAGCAACCCATTTCCATGGAACGATATCTTCCTGGATCATGTCTATGGTCTCAGCCAATCTTATGCTATCTGCGACTATTCGGCCAGAAAGTCCTATCCTGATTTTATTTGCATTTCCGTATGAAGCGAGGGATTCGCCCCAAATATATTTTTTTTGATTTAGGTTAAGTTCAAGATCAAACAGATCGTTATAACCTCCAGGCCCCTGTGTTAATTTACCATACCACTTTCCACTGATCTCCTGGGAGAATACATTATTTAGAAGGGATGTTAATAGAATAAACAGAAGCCATTTCATACATCTTATTTTAAATCAATTTACTGATTTTAATAGATATGAGTGACCTTTATTTGACCAGTTTTAGACGTAATTTCTTGTAATTTATGATAGCCTGATGGCTGAACAAAATATCGCCACCCAAAACGCCAATGACAGGAGGCAGGTTAAGAGTAGAATATGCCTGATTTATTGTAGAAAGATCAAGAACTGCTGCTTCAAAATTTTTCAATTTCAGCTTTCCGATCTTCAATTGAGGTAAAATGATGGTATGGCTTTCCATGGTATTAGTCCCCAGACCGGTAGAAAGCTTGTCTGAGGCCATCAGATCACCATCCTTCATGAGTTTCTCTACTGTTCCTTTGTCAAAAACTGTTTTTGAGGCACCAGTATCGAGTACTGCATGAAAGGATTGCCCAAAAACAACAACTTCCACCAATAGGTGGAAGCCGTCGTCGTTTAAATTTATTAGTTCCAGCGGAACTATGGTATTTGCCATTTCTATAAAAGCAATATATTTAGATATGGTTAGATTCTTTCAAAACCTGATTCATAGCTCTAACTGCATCGGCGCTTTTGTTAAATTCGGCCTGTTCAGAATCAGATAATTTAAAATCAAGGATTTTTTCCCATCCGTTCTTTCCGATAATTACCGGAACAACCAGAGAGATATCTTTTTGACCATATTCGCCATCTAATGCAACTCCGCAAGAGATCAGTTTCTTTTCATCGCGAACAATGCTTTCAACCATGGCTGCCGTGCCTGCTCCAGGAGCGTACCATGCAGATGTTCCAATTAATTTAGTTAAAGTAGCACCACCAACCATTGTTGAAGAAACTACCCTGTCCTGCTGCTCTTTAGTAAGAAGCTGCGTAACGGGAATGCTGTTCCATGTAGCATGATTAATAAGCGGGATCATGGTTGTGTCACCGTGTCCGCCAATAACCACAGCGTTAAGATCAGCTGGAGAACAGCCAAGCTCAACACTCAGATAATATTTAAATCTTGCTGAATCCAATGCTCCACCCATACCCAGGATCTTGTTCTTAGGTAGTCCGGAAGTTTTTAGGGTCAGGTAGTTCATGGTATCCATTGGATTTGAAACCACGATAATGATAGTGTTTGGAGAGTATTTAAGGATATTCTCAGTAACACTTTTTACAATGTTTGCATTGGTACCGATCAGTTCTTCGCGGGTCATTCCCGGTTTGCGCGGTAATCCTGAAGTAATAACAACAACCTCTGAATCTGCAGTAGCAGCATAATCATTGGTTACACCTTTGATTTTAGTGTCAAAACCCAGTAATGCAGAAGTCTGCATCATATCAATAGCTTTGCCTTCAGCAAAACCTTCTCTGATGTCTAACAAAATAAGTTCTTCAGCTAACTCTTTTCTGGCGATGTTATCAGCACAGGTTGCTCCTACGGCACCGGCTCCTACAACTGTAATTTTCATTTTATGATTTATTTAAATTTGAGATCGGATCATTCTGTGATTTAATGAATGCCATTTCTGCACAGTGTATTTCATCTGTTCCAATGATTTCAGGAACTGATCAAATTATAAGCCGAAGATAGAAAATTCAATCTTTTTTATGAAATTCTTTAACAGATTCCTGTAAGATTTTTGTTTCATTTTTAACTAAGGTATTGGAGTGTTAGCAGGTGTTGAAGCATTATTTTTTCCACCGACATTAATGACCAGGCCAACACTTAGAACTGAACTTCCTGCAGTTAAAAATTTCCTGTTCTTAAGACCGAAATTACTTCCGCTTGTATATTGCAGCTGTACCGTTCTACTGATCGCCATACGGGTAAAAAATACAGGTTCTACAAAAATATTGTCTTCCTTTACCTGTGCCAGATCATTGATTGTGAACTTATTCATTTTTACATGACTAATTCGCAATGCAGTGCCGTAGTTCAATGGGAAACGTGCTCCAAACAGATTAAGGGTTTTCATTCTCTTTGAACTATAGTTTACCTGAAGAAATGTTTTTCCGAAACTGGTTTCCTGACGTTCTTCGATGAGTGTACCTGAATCCTGTTTGTAAATCCTTTCGCTGTTTCCCTTTCCAAAACCTCCGTATATCTCCAGAATCCGGTTTTTATCGGGACCCAGTGTTGTGAAATAGCCAGCACCGGTCTCCAGTAAATTATGACTAAAATCCTTTCGGTTTTTGTCATTGTTCATAATTGAGCCATTCAAAAGAATCGCAAAATGATCTGAAACAGCATAAGCAGAATTGAAGGAGGTATTGCCTTTGAGACTGATGTGAGCAGCCGCATGCAGCTCATTTTTTGAACTCAGCATAGGGGTGTTTGGAACGTTGGGCATATAAAGGGAGGAGCAACTACTTAGTATAAAAAGTGAGAGTGAGATAATGATAGTGCTTTTGTTCATCGACAGGATTCAATTATTGTATGGACTAAAATTTGTACAACCAGGATGTGAATTATTTGTGTAATGTGATTAAGCAAATAGGATGCCCTTATTTTGCTTATGCAGCAAATTTCATCTCCTTAAAATTTAAATTTTACTTTTCAACACTACTGCACCCGGCTCAAAAGATTCGTAAATTTGTGACTCATCCCAATAAAATTTTATGCCTGATTTTTCGCACCTCCACGTACATACTCAATTTTCACTTTTGGATGGTGCCGCTGATATTTCGCGCCTTTTCAAAAAAGCAAAAGCTGATGGAATGAAGGCAATGGCTATCACCGACCATGGAAATATGTTCGGTGTATTTAAGTTTGTTGCGGAGGCAGGTAAACACGGGGTAAAGCCAATTGTTGGCTGTGAGTTCTATGTGGTTAATGACAGGCATATAAAACAATTTACCAAAGAAAAGCGTGATATCCGTTATCACCAGTTGCTACTCGCAAAAAATGCCACAGGATATAAAAATCTGGTTAAACTTTGCTCTCTTGGATATATTGAAGGATTATACAGTAAATGGCCACGAATTGATAAGGAACTAATTCTTCAATATCATGAGGGATTAATTGCTACTACCTGTTGTCTGGGTGCATCTGTGCCTCAAACAATCCTGAAAAAAGGAGAGGAAGAGGCGGAAATTGAATTCAGATGGTGGCTCGACCTTTTTGGCGAGGACTTCTATATTGAACTACAGCGACATGATATACCTGAACAGGAAACTGTGAATGCAGTTTTACTGAAGTTTGCAAAAAAATATAATGTCAAGGTCATTTGTTCAAATGATTCGCATTATGTTGATCAACAGGATGCAAATGCACATGATATTTTGTTATGTGTAAATACCGGAGATATGAAAAGTACTCCGATCGCTACAGATGAAGAAAGTGGTAAAGGCTATCGTTTTGGTTTTCCAAATGATCAGTTCTTTTTCAAAAGTCAGGCAGAAATGGGGCAGGTATTTCATGATCTTCCTGAATCTTTAGATAATACCAATGAAATTGTGGATAAGGTTGAGCACCTCCAGCTTAAGCGTGATATCATGCTTCCTAATTTTCCTATTCCTCAGGAGTTTAAAATTCATTCCGGACCCGAATCTGAAAATCTCAACCAATGGGAATACCTGAAAGATCTGACTTTTAAAGGTGCAAAGGACAGATATCGGGATATATCACCGGAAGTTGAAGAACGACTGAATTTTGAGCTCTTCACTATCCGTACGATGGGATTTGCAGGCTATTTCCTTATCGTAGCAGATTTTATCCGGGCAGGACGTGATTTGGGAGTGTTTATTGGCCCCGGAAGGGGATCTGCTGCAGGCTCAGTAGTTGCCTACTGCATTGGAATTACCAATATAGATCCGATTAAATATAATCTGCTTTTTGAGCGTTTCCTGAATCCTGACCGTAAGTCAATGCCCGATATTGATACGGATTTTGATGATGCAGGAAGGCAAAAGGTTATTGACTATGTGGTTGATAAATATGGAAAAAATCAGGTAGCACAGATCATCACCTACGGATCTATGGCTGCCAAATCAAGTATTAAGGATGTTGCACGTGTATTAGATCTGCCACTGTCGGAATCCAATATGCTGGCAAAGCTGGTTCCGGACAGACCGGGCACAAACCTGGTGCAGGTGATGACGGCGCCAATTGAAACCGTAAAAAAGGAGCAAAATCCGGAGGATTTTGAGAATATTAAGACACTGCGTAAAATTCTTGATGATGGTAAGACCCTTCAGGCGGAAGTTTTAAGAGAAGCGATGATCCTGGAAGGTTCTGTAAGGAATGTTGGAGTACATGCTGCAGGAATTATCATTGCTCCTTATGATTTAACTGATATCATACCTGTTGCAACCTCTAAGGAATCTGATCTGCTTGTTACCCAGTTTGACGGAAGGGTTATTGAAGATGCGGGCGTAATCAAGATGGACTTTCTGGGACTTAAAACTCTGACCATTATCAAGGATGCTTTGCGTTTGATCAAGCAGAATCATAATGTTGACATTGACATTGATTATATTTCTCTTGAAGATCAAAAGACCTTTGAGCTTTACCAGCGTGGAGATACAAATGGAACCTTCCAGTTTGAGAGTGATGGGATGCAAATGTATCTGCGAGATCTGAAACCGGACAAGTTTGAGGATCTTATCGCTATGAATGCCCTTTATCGTCCGGGACCGATCGAATATATCCCGAAATTTATTTCCCGTAAACATGGGCGGGAAGAGGTTAGTTATGACTTGCAGGATATGCAGGAACACCTCGAAGAAACCTACGGTATTACTGTTTATCAGGAACAGGTGATGCTTCTTTCACAAAAACTTGCCGGCTTTAGCAAGGGCGATGCGGATGTATTGAGAAAGGCAATGGGTAAGAAGCAGATCGAAGTACTGAATAAAATGAAAGCCCAGTTCATGGAGGGCTGTAAAACGAATGGGCATGATTCTAAAGTTGCAGAAAAGGTCTGGACAGATTGGGAAGCTTTTGCGCAATATGCCTTTAACAAATCACACTCCACATGTTATGCCTTTGTAGCCTATCAGACAGCTTATTTAAAGGCAAATTATCCATCTGAGTACATGGCTGCGGTACTCAATAACCAGAATAACATCGAAAAGATATCCTTCTTTATGGAAGAATGTAAACAGATGGGGATTTCTGTATTGGGGCCTGATATAAATGAGTCGGAACTGAGTTTTACTGTAAATAAAAAGGGTGAGGTTCGTTTTGGTATGTCAGGAATGAAAGGCGTAGGAGAGAAGGCTGTAGAAAGTATTGTTGAAGAACGTACTGAAAATGGACTTTATCAAAGCATTTATGATTTTGCAAGACGTACCAATTCCCGGTCTGTCAGTAAAAAGGTTTATGAAAACCTTGTTTACGGAGGAGCATTTGATTGCTTTGGACATAACAGGTCACAATTCTTTTTCAAGCCTGACGGAGGTTTTTATAATGGAATCGAGCGACTGATAAAATATACTAATGATTTTCAGAATAATCTGAACTCTTCCCAGGCTTCCTTGTTTGGGGGGACGAATGATGCTGAAATTTCAGAGCCTCAAATGCCTGAATGTGAAGAATGGGGATTGATCGAAAAATTGAAGTATGAGAAGGAATCGATCGGTATCTATCTCACCGGACATCCCTTAGACAATTATAAGTTTGAGCTTGATAATTTCTGCTCACATCAGGTTAAACACCTCAGCCTGGTCAATAGAATGAAAGGCACAGAGATCCTGCCTGAAGACCAGGAGGAGTTCAAAAAAATAAGTAACCGGGATCTGGTCATTGGCGGACTGGTTTCTGCTTGCAGGCACGGTACGACAAAAACAGGTAAACCTTTTGGATCTTTCATGTTCGAAGATTATGGTGAGACATTTGAAATAGCTCTTTTTGGTGAAGATTATATTAAGCTAAAACAATATTTAGATGTTGGTCTGTTTCTTCAGGTTAGAGGTATTGTTACAGAGCGCTTTAAACAAAAGGATAACTGGGAGTTTAAGGTAAATAGTATAGTTCTGTTATCAGAATTGCGGGATAAAATGTCAAAATGTCTGACAATACAGTTGCCACTTACTGAACTTTCTGAAACTTTTATGAATAAGATGGATGAAATTGTCAGGATCAATTCTGATCAAAATGAAAGCAGAAATTGTCAGTTAAAATTCATGATCATGGATTATGATGAGGAAACGACACTGGAGATGCCATCAAAATCAGTAAGGATCAATCCAAGTAATGAGTTTTTAGAAGAAATTTCTAAATTGCTTGGAGTTCGCTATAAGTTGAATTAATGTCACATTAGCAGGGTAAATTTGTGGCAGGAATATTGAATACTATCTTTGAATTATAAACACGAAAATCTTATTATTATGGCATTAGAATTAACAGATGCAAACTTTGACGAATTAGTCCTTAAATCTGATAAACCTGTCCTGGTTGATTTTTGGGCAGAATGGTGTGGTCCATGCCGTATGGTAGGCCCGGTTGTTGAAGAACTTGCAAAAGAATACGAAGGAAAAGCGGTGGTTGGAAAAGTTAACGTAGATAACAATCCAGGTATTTCAATGAAATTCGGAATTCGGAATATTCCTGCTCTTTTGTTCTTTAAAGACGGTGAAATTGTAGATAAACAAATTGGTGCAGTGCCTAAATCAGTTCTTGCAGAAAAACTAAGCAAGCAATTGGCATAAGCAGTATAAATATCAATTAACAAAGAAGCTCCTGCAGTAAATCTGCAGGAGCTTCTTTGTTTTTAATCATCTGATTTTTTTTTATTTCCAGTACTCTAAATATTCTGCGGGTACTGGTTTTTGAAGCATGTTCATATAGATATAGCGCACATTTTCCTGATTGCTATGCCTTGATTTCGCTCCACCCCAGCCGTGACGTTCACCCGGATAAAGCATAAATTCGAAATGTTTATTAAGATCCTGCAGTTTGTTGATCAGTTGAATACTATTCTGCATGTGAACATTGTCATCCATCGTGCCATGCACGATACGCAGGCTTCCTTTTAGCTTATCTGCATAGGTGAGAGGGGATGTGATCTTATATCCTTCAGAGTTATTCTTAGGGGTTCCCATAAACCGTTCAGTGTAATGAGTATCGTACAGTGCCCAGTCAGTTACAGAGTAATTGGCAATACCATGAGTAAATACATCAGAACCGTAGGTTAGTGCCATTGTGGTAATGTAACCACCAAAGCTGCCACCAGTAATTCCGATCTTTGTGCCATCAACATAAGGTTTAGATTTTAACAGAATGGCTGCATCCATATAATCTTCAATCTCATATTTCCCCATTTTACGGTAAATGAAATCCATTCCTGTCTTTCCCAGATGCCCTGAACTTCTGTTGTCAATTGCTACCTGTATTACACCTTCCTTTGCCCACCAGTAGTTAAGTCCCAGAGGACTTTTCCATCTGTCGTAAACTGTTCCGGCATCCGGACCGCCATAAACTGAGATCCAGACAGGATATTTTTTGGCCGGATCGAAATTTATAGGTAAAGTAATGGTCATTGGAAGTTCAAGCCCATCGCGGGTCTTGTAATAGCTAAGTTCTGTTTTAGGAAGTTTATAGGAATCAAACGCTGAGCCTTTTGAATCGGCAAGCTCACGAATGACCTTGCCTTTATTATCCAGCAACGCTGATTTTGGTGCACTTGTTAAATTAGAATAGGTAGTTAGAAAATATTTACCATCAGGTGAAAGACTTATCTGATGGTCATAATTCCCAAATGTTAACCTCACAGGTTCTTCATTGCCCTTTAAACTAACCCGGTAAAGGTCGATTCTCGCTGAATTTTCCTGTCTGGCTGTGAAAAATATTTCCTGATCTTTCTCATCAACCAGTAATAACTGGTTTACTCGCCAGTATCCTGAGGTTAATTGTTTCTTCAGGTTTCCTTCCAGATCATAAAAATAATAATGACCCCAACCGCTCTTGTCGCTTTTCAGGATAAAACCCTGTCCGTTTTTAAGAAAATACATGCCGTCAAACCAGTCGACCCATGTTTTTTGTGTTTCCTCATGAATAACTCTTTTGCTACCATTCATAGGATTTACACTATAAATAATAAGGTTATTCTGATCGCGGTTCATCCATTGCATCCATAGCGTTTTGCTATCGGCCATCCAGAAAGGAGTCCCAAAATACTGATCGTTTTTCGCATCAAAATCTGCCCATACTATTCCTTTTGTACCCCGGTTAACAAGTCCCATTTTGACTTCAGGATTTTTATCACCTGCTTTAGGATACCTAGTGTTTTCAAGAAAGCCATGCTGCCCGCTTGAGTTGTAAATAGGAAATACTGGAACTTTTGAATCGTCAAAACGCATAAATGCGATCCGTTTACTATCCGGACTCCACCAGAAAGCCTTATATCGTGTTGCTCTGCCAAGGATCTCTTCATAATATACCCATGAGGCCCATCCATTATAGATCACATCAGAGCCGTCGGTCGTATATCTCGTCTCAGCACCTGAATTGATATCGATTGAAAAGAGATCATTGTTTCTTGTAAATGCAACTTGTGTTCCATCAGGAGATAGTGTCGGATTTTTTTCCGGGATACTATCTCTGGTTAATTGTTTCTCTGTTCCCAAAGCATCCTTGTAAAAAACATCTTTGTTTTTTATTGTTACAGAAGCCTCATTTACCTGTGCAGGTGCCGATTGAACAGCTTCGCCTGTGCGTACATCAACCGTGTAAGGCTTGCTTTGTTGTCCTTCCATGCGGTATTCAATGTAATGGGTATTATCTGCCCAGCCCCTGAAAACCGGAATCGGATTAATAATATCTTTTACCGGGTTGGTAAAGACTTCTTTGAAGCTCAAGTCTTTGAGTTGCGCCTGGGAAGAAATTGATAAAATCAGTAGAGCTGAAATTAGAGTATATCTGAATTTAATAATCATCATTGGTTTGTTGATTTTCTTTTATTAAAATAATTGGGCTTGTTAGATTGATTCAGAGGCTTACCGGTTAATAGCAAAACCTAATTCCGAAGGTAAATCTTTTTTGATAATTCACCTGCAGGGAAGGTGTATTTATTCTTACACACCTGTTTTTTCTTTGCCAGTTTTAAAAATAAGCGATCATTACCCTGAATTTGTTTTATTTTAGAGCATGGAACCGAATCTGTCAAACTATAAAGATCTTCAGGATTTCGGGAATCTTGAGTTGCTTTCCCAACAGGTTGTAGAAGGTTTTATAACGGGGCTTCATAAAAGTCCGTTCCATGGTTTTTCAGTTGAATTTGCAGAGCATCGTCTTTATAATACCGGCGACTCCGTAAGGAATGTTGATTGGAAATTATATGGTCGCACTGATAAGCTTTTTGTTAAGAGATTTGAGGAAGAAACAAACCTGAGGTGTCAGATAGTGATTGATGTTTCTTCATCCATGTATTACCCGGAGAAAGATTTTAATAAGCTATTGTTTTCTGTATATGCCTCAGCTTCATTGATGTATCTGTTTAAAAAGCAGCGGGATGCATTTGGATTAAGTTTTTTCTCAGATAAATTGGAACTGACAACTGCAGCCAAGTCTACCACTGCACATCAAAAATATTTATTTTCAGAGTTGGAAAAACTGATGAATAAAAAAGGAAGTGGTGATAAAACAGATGTTGCTTCAGCATTGCATCAGATCGCTGAGCAGATCCATAAGCGTTCCCTTGTTATTATTTTCAGCGATATGCTTGAGGGTGAATCAACAGAGGGACTCAATGAAATTTTTGCAGCCCTGCAGCATTTAAAGCATAATAAACACGAGATAATTATATTTAATGTTTTAGATCATAAAATGGAGCTCGGCTTTGAGTTTGATAATCGTCCCTATCATTTTATAGATATCGAAAGTGGTGAGGATCTCAAGATTCATCCCAATAATGTCAGGGAATCTTACCTTGAGGCAGTAAGTTTATATCATAAAGAACTGAAGTTAAAATGTGCGCAATACAAGATCGACTTCGTTGATGCAGATATTCATTCAGGCTTTTATCAGGTTTTACATTCTTATCTGATAAAGAGGGCAAAAATGGTATAATATATGATTATTCAATATTGACCGATTACAAATTATTTATATGAGATTATCTATAGAACGCAGTGCGGTTAAACTTTACCCTGATTCTAAGCGTGTAATTGCCCGTTTCTTTTTTACTCAGGATGAACGCGCCAAAGAACTGATAAAACGGGTGATGGAATTGTCTGATGTTGAAGTATTCAGTGTAATTTCCCCGATTTTACAGGAGTATTCGAAACGCCATCGTAATATTACCCGGATCTTAAACCGACATTGTGAAAGAGTGAAAAGGCTGATTGTTGATCTTGGTATTGACTTTGACACTATCCCCCAATTCAGGAAATTGCTGTTAGGTTCTTATTTTACTCATGAATATTCTATTGAATCGGCGGCCTTCTTTAATCCCTCGATCGTAGAGGATCCTGATCAGACTGAGCTGGTTCAGGGCCAGAAAAGGATGATCATCAGCTTTAGGGCTGTTGGTGAAGGTCACATATCCTCCATAGTTTTCCGCAGGGCTATTGTTGACAATAACGGAGATCTTACTGTTATGCCATCTGGAAATTATGTTGATGAAGCAGAGCTTATAAGGAATGCAGTTTATGTTAAAACACTGTTCTTCAAGAAAGCTGCTGATAATCATATCGATAATAGTATTCTGGAACAGATTAAAGACAAATTGGGTGATGAATTTGAATATCATGAACTTCAGAGGGTGATCCTGGATCTGAGGGACAAGGAGCAAAATATTAATTTGAAGCTTGAATTCAAAAAGGTTCTCTGGCTTTCTGATTCATTTCATGATATCAGTTTTTCAATGGATACAGATATTTCAGACCGGGTTATTTTTCCTATCTCCCAATTTGAAAGAAAAGGCATTGAAGATGCCCGTTTTGTACGCTTTCTCAATGATGACGGGTCTGTGATATATTATGCTACATATACTGCATTTGACGGACATTTGATCATGCCAAAATTATTGCAGACCACAGATTTTTATAATTTTAAAGTCTGCCCGCTTTATGGTGAAGGCGCTCAGAATAAAAATCTGGCTCTCTTTCCACGTAAAATAAACGGGAAATATGCTATGATGTCGAGGATAGACGGTTGGAATAATTATATTATGTATTCTGATAAAATACAGATATGGGAACACCCTGTTCTGCTTCAGAAGCCTCATTCAACCTGGGAATATATACAGATCGGAAACTGTGGTTCACCAATCGAAACTGAAGACGGCTGGTTAATTATTACACATGGGGTAGGGCCGATGAGACGGTACTGTCTTGGAGCGAGCTTATTAAAGCTTGATGATCCAACGGTGGAGATCGGAAGGCTTTCAGAACCTCTTATAATTCCTAATAAGGAGGAAAGGGAAGGATATGTGCCGAATGTCCTGTATTCATGCGGATCAATTATTCATAATGATACACTGATTATCCCTTATGGATTGTCTGATTATTGCTCTTCATTTGCCTATGTTAATGTTCATGATCTTCTGGACAGGCTTAAGAGTAAAGCATCCGCATTGTAGGATTTAAGATACATGTAAAAGGTTGTCAGTTACTGTATTTACATTGGGCAAATTTTTATAGCCAGGGAAGAGCAATCCGGAGCAGTAGAACTCCTTATTGATCTAATTCCTTAAGGCTTTATGTATACATTACGTGCAAAAGCCGGTTTTTTCCTGACAGGAGGTATGATCTTGCTTTCGTCTCTTTTAACAGCTTCAGAATAGGTCATCCCCTTTACTAACTTACGTTTTTTATCATCGCCATACACGGATTCTAACTCAATCCCTTTCAGTACTGTCAGGTGAGAGATCAGGTAGGCAAGCGTACTTTCTGCTCCCTGGTTTCGGTTAAGTCCTCCTGCCTGCAAACCATCGCAACAGCCTTTGGTTTCATGGTCATAGAGTGTTAATCGAAGCGTGTTTTCTCCCAGAAACCACTGATAGCATAAATACATTTTACTCAGGTATTCTTTGTCGGCAGTTATCTCATAGGCTTTGAAATACATCAGAACCATCGCCATACTTTCGATAGCCTGCTGATCAAAGATAGCCATCGTGCTATTTTTGTAATACCAGCCTTCACTTCCTACCGGGCTCAGATAGCCTTTACTTAAGGTGATTTTATCCAGGAACCTGATTGCATCCAAAGCTGCTTCCCTTACTGTTAAATTGCCTGTGATTTCTGAAGAGTATAGAAGAGCCATAGGGAGGATGGCATTATCATAGCTAAGCTTATCTTCAAACCAATGCCACTCCTCGTTACTGTGGTCCTTAAATGCTTTCATCAGCGGTTCGGTCAGTTCAATGAGTTCATTGGTCATGGTCTCGTTGAAAGGATGTACAGAAAGATAATAAGAGAGTCCAATTATTGTATCTGCAATTCCCCTTAAATGGTGGAGCGCCTTGAAATGTGGAATTGAACGTCTAAATAGTTCCTCCGCAAATTCCCTGTATGAATTATTTGGAGCTGAAGCGACCAAATAACCCAGGGACCAAATGGTGCGGCCAAAAGAATCTTCAGATCCAACTTCATCGAGATATTCTCTCCTGAAACTTAAAAAATTTCTGAAATTTCCGTCGTCCTGCTGCATATATTGAATATAGCTCAGATAAATTGGCAGGAGCTGAAGCGCATCCTTGCTTTTAGTCTGCTCATAGGCCATCAGAGCCATTATAAGGGCTCTTGCATTATCATCAAGGCAATAACCTTCCTTTAGGTTGGGGATGCCGTATTTTGCATGCTGTACAATCCCTGTATCATCAGTCAGCCTTCTTACATGCGACAGGTTAAACGAAGGGATCATGTCAGGATCGATTATATGACGGGATTTGTCCTTTAAGACAGGTGGTTTTCCGACGGCTTCAATCAATACAGCCATATACTCCAGGCCAATTGCAGGCCACCTGAGCTTTAATCCATAGTTATAGGCTTTATTCTTAAGCTCTTTTAGTTCTTCAGGATGATCAAGAAGGTAGTTCACTGAGGCTGCAAGGGCATCTGAATCCTTAAAGTCAAAAAGTATTCCGCGTCCCTTTTCTAATAGTTCCTGAGCATGCCAGTATGGTGTTGATAATACAGCGGCTCCTGCTCCAACAGCATAGGATAGGGTTCCGCTGGTTATCTGGGCTTCATTTAAATAAGGGGTAATGTATATTTTGGCCGCTGTCAGGTAGTTGAAAAGCTCTTCCTCTGAAACGAACTGATTGATAAAGGTTAAATGCTTATCAACATTCAAATTTGTTGCCAATCGTTTCAGGCTGTCCCGATATTCTTCCCCTGAATTTTTCCGGACTCCAGGATGGGTATTCCCCAAAACCACATACATCAGGTCCGGATGATTTTTAACAATTTCGGGCAAAGCACGTATAACTGTTTCAAGTCCTTTATTCCTGCTGATCAATCCAAATGTAAACAGTACGGTTTTATTCCGGAAAGGCAGTAATGAATTTACCGGGTTTGATGCCTTAGGTTCCAGGTCCGGAACTCCATGTTCGATCCTTTGAATCTTCTCTTCCTGAATTTGATAGATTTTTATTAAAAAATCAACTGCCCGGTGACTCATGACAATAATTTTGGCAGACTGGGCTGCAATTTCTTTAATGATGGTCTGCTGGATGAAAGAAGGCTCTTTCAGAACGGTATGTAAAATGGTTATTAAGGGCTTTTCCAGGCGATGGATCAGGGGAAGTATATATACCCCGCTTTCACCCCCGAAGATGCCGAATTCATGTTCCAGGATACAAACATCCGCATCGCTGTTATTTATAAATTCAGTAGCTTTAATATAATCTTCCTGATATTCCTGTCTGATCTCGAATTTAACTTCTTCGGGATAGTCATACTGTTTCTGATCATCCGAATCGCTCATGGCCACCACAAAACCCTTCAGGGAACCTGGAGTTCCGGCATTAATTGCTTTGACCAGGTTGTAATTAAAGGTAGCAATTCCGCATTCCCGGGGGGGGTAGGTTGACAGATAAGCAATTTTCATTATTTCGGGAATTAAATTTTTAGTTAAGATATTTCTCAGACCCTCTTAAAAATGTAACCGAATTTTTGCTCAGAATGTTCTTAAAATGAAAAGCTATGGTAATGGGCACCTGCTTATATATTTAGTGCTGGTTTTCCCCTTTTTATAACATTTATTTTTTTCTGAGGATTTGTTCAGTTTTATTTTTAGCTTGAGTGAATTATTTTAATTGATTTTCTAATACTATTTAATTATTCAACCCATGAGAGATATATATTGTTTGACCTTATTCCTTTTATTTTTGGTCATGTCAGGAATGCAGGTTCAAAAAAAGGAAAAGGTTATATTTTTTGGTGATTCAATCACCAATGCAGGAGTTAAACCCGGAGGCTATATCACACTAATGCAAGAAAAAATCAAGAAGGATGGTGGACCGGATTATGAACTGATTGGTGCCGGGATAGGCGGGAACAAGGTTTATGACCTCTATCTCAGGTTTCAGGAGGATGTTTTAGATAAAAAGCCAGATGTAGTTGTCATTTACATTGGAGTGAATGATGTTTGGCATAAACAAAGCAATCAGACGGGCACAGATCCTGATAAATTTGTTGCCTTTTATACTGCAATGATCAAAAAGCTTCAGGCTTCAGGGATTAGGGTAATTGTTTGTACTCCAGCAGTAATAGGCGAAAGAACTGATTTTAGTAATTCACAGGATGGTGATCTTAATCGTTATAGTCAAATGATACGTGACCTGGCAGCTAAATATGGATGCGGCCTGGTTGATCTGCGAAAGGCATTTTTAGAGTATAATCTGGCAAATAATCCAGGTAATAAGGAATCTGGTATACTCACAACAGATAGGGTGCATTTAAACCCTACAGGAAATCAGCTGGTTGCTGATCTGATGTTTAAAGGATTATCCACTAAATAAAAAATGCTCCGGATATTGGTTCCGGAGCATTTTCTCTTTATTCTTTCTATCTTCTTTTATTGCCAAATCGCCTGTTCGGACTTCCGCTCATTGGAGCACTTCCGGATGCTGGGTTTGCTTTTTTAGCGGATCCGCCCTTCTTTTTGGTTGACTTGCTCATAATAAAAGATGCTCCACGCATGTGATAAGGTTGATCTTCAATAACAGGAATTTCCCTCCCGATCAGTTTCTGTATATCTTTAAGATATTCCATTTCCTCTTCATCACAAAAAGAATAGGCAATACCGCTTGAACCTGCACGACCTGTTCTGCCGATACGGTGAACATAGGTTTCAGGAATGTTAGGCAATTCAAAATTGATCACGTGTGAAAGCTCATCAATATCTATTCCCCTTGCTGCGATATCAGTTGCAATTAAAGCCTTTATTTGTCCGCTTTTAAAATTAGACAATGCTTTTTGCCTGGCATTCTGAGACTTATTTCCGTGAATAGCTTCGGTCTTAATTCCGGCTTTAACAAGATCCTTTGTTATTTTATCAGCGCCATGTTTAGTCCGGCTGAAGATCAGTGCAGATTTAATACTCTTATCATTAAGGATATGAATAAGCAATTTTTTCTTGTCGTTTTTCTCAACAAAGAATAATGACTGATCAATGGTATCAGCAGTACTGGATACTGGCGTTACTTCTACTTTTTCAGGATTAACCAAAATGGTGTTTGCCAGTTTCTGTATTTCATCAGGCATAGTTGCTGAGAAGAACAAAGTCTGACGTTTCTGTGGAATCTTGGTTATGATCTTCTTTACATCATGAATAAAACCCATGTCAAGCATGCGGTCGGCTTCATCAAGTACGAATATCTTCAGATAATGTAAATGAACAAATTTTTGATTGATCAGATCAAGTAATCTTCCGGGAGTTGCAATAAGGATATCAACCCCTGATTTTAAAGCTGAGACCTGTGAGCCCTGTGAAACACCTCCAAAAATAACAGCATGCTTCATTCCTGTATGACGTCCGTAGGCTGCGAAGCTTTCACCAATTTGTATGGCTAGCTCACGGGTTGGAGTTAAGATCAGGCATTTGATTGCTCTTGGTCCTTTATCGTATATTTTTCCACCCTCGAGGATCTGAAGTATTGGAATGGCGAACGCTGCGGTTTTTCCTGTACCGGTTTGTGCGCAGCCTAAAAGGTCTTTACGTTCTAATATGATTGGTATTGATTGCTCCTGAATAGGAGTAGGGGTAGTATAACCTTCTGTTTTTAAAGCCTTTAAAATAGGCTCAATTAAGTTTAAATTTTCGAATGACATGTATTGATTTTACATCGCTGTTAAAAATACCAGCGATTTTATATTTGTGCAAAGGTACGGCTTTAAAATGAAAATGTGCTGCTTAAGAATTATATGGATTATCCGGCCCGGTAGAAATCCAGTGCTTCAATGATCGTTGCACATGCTTTATGTATCTCATTATCAGTAATGATCAAAGGAGGAGCAATTCGCATTGCGGTATCGCAGTGTAAGAACCAATCGATAATTATCCCATTTTCTACACAACGCCTGCTCACATTCTCTACCTGTTCAAAACTGCTTAACTGTATGCAGAGCATCAATCCCATTCCTCTGATCTCTTTGATCTCCGGATGCTGGAGGCACTCCCTGAAGAGAGATTCTTTTGATGCGACATCTTTAAATAGATTTTCTTCAATGATCACATCCAGATTGGCCAGGCCTGCAGCACAACTTACCGGGTGACCACCAAACGTAGTTATATGTCCGAGGATTGGATTTTCCTTGAGAACACTCATGATCTTATTACTGGAGATGAAAGCACCAATTGGCATTCCTCCACCCATTCCTTTTGCCAGCAACAGAATATCAGGACTTATACCAAAGTGTTCGAAAGCGAATAATTTACCGGTACGGCCGAACCCTGTTTGAATTTCATCCAGAATTAATAAAGTACCTGTCTCATTACAGCGTTTTTTCAAACTCTGCATATAATTAAAATCTGGTACTCTTACACCAGCTTCGCCCTGAATCGTCTCCATTATTACGGCTGCAGTATCTGTACTGATCAGGTCAAGATCAAAAGGATTATTGAATTCGATGAAACGAATCCCCGGAAGCAGTGGTCTGTAAGCTTGTTTATAATGTTCATTGCCCATTACACTGAGTGCACCCTGGGTACTCCCATGATAAGAATTTTTAAATGCTATAATTTCAGATCGTCCGGTAAAGCGTTTTGCAAGCTTCATGGCTCCTTCAGTGGCCTCGGCACCTGAATTAACGAAATAGACTGAACTTAAGGAATCTGGTAAGATAGAAGATAATTTGCCTGCAAACTTTACCTGTGGCGACTGTATGAACTCGCCATAGACTGTTAGATGAAGATATTTATCCACCTGGTCTTTAATTGCCTGAACGACTTTTGGATGCCTGTGACCCGTATTACTCACTGCAAAGCCGGAAACAAGATCCATATAACTATTTCCATCATAGTCATATAAATACATACCCTCTGCACTTTCAATTTCCAGAAGACGTGGGGATGGGGATGTTTGAGCGGTATTAAGAAGGAAAAGCTGTCGCGGACTTAGCATTTGCAAAAATACACAATTTGGAAGCTTGTTTGAAATCAGCTATAAAATATATGTACTTCCTGCCTGATCCTAATTAATTACTTGATTTGCGGCGATGGTTTAATTGCTTGATCAGGTGCTCCCTGAATTCGCGTTCAGCCTGGTATAAAAGAAGGATCTTTTCAGCAGGAATAGCCCTGGAATAAAGTTTTTTATATTTCTTTTTCAGATCCAGCATTTTGCTTTCGTAAGCAAGATCTGCATTTATTTTATCATTCGGAGCGATGTCAGCCTTCTGCCTGTCCTCTCTTCGCTTTTTCATCAGCTCCATCAATTCCTTCTGGTAATTATTGTAAACCGGCCAGAATTTCTGTGCTTCATCCGTTGTGAGATCTAGTTTCTTGGTAATAAAAGCGACTTTTATGGCCTCAATCTGTTCATAGCGTTCACGGTGATCCTGTGCAAATAATGATGCACTAAGAGTCATGCAGAAAATAATACTCCATATCCCTTTCTTTAGCTTTCCGTTCATAATGTTGTACTATTAATGTATTGTTCTATTTCTTGTGATGATACATCGGAAGTCACTTGCTGCATTCCTTCAACGCTTAAGTTTTCAATGATGTATTGGTTATCACCGACTGTACTGTGAATTTGCAGGTAGTTAATGATCTCCTGGTCAGGAACTTCTGATAGATCTCTGCCAATTGTATAACCTGTGGAGTTAAAATAAAGCGCAGTACCCAGAACCAGTGTAATACATGCAGCTGCTGAGTAACTGATCCACGAGTTAAAAATATTTCTCTTCTTTTCGGGTCTCTGTTCAGCTATTTTAGATTGAATTCGTTCACTAAGCTCTGAAAAATAGGACTCAGGAACGCTAAAACCCAGGGAAGGAACCAAAGATTGAATATTTTCTATTGCAAGTCTTTCCTCAATTCTTGAGGGTAGTTGTTCAAAGTAATTATCAGGGATATTAAACTCCTCGGTACTTTCAAAACGGGCTGATTCGATCAGCACTCTTGCATGTATGTCTTCAGATAAAGATTCGAAATATCCGGAAGGCACAACAAAAGGATTCACTCTCTTGATTGCTGCAAGAGTTGGCGCTTCCTTTTCCCATTCCATATCTGAATCTCTTAATTCCATATTCCTTTGATACTTTTCAAATTAAAAGGTTTAATCTGAATTTAATAATATATGTTCGATCTTCTTTACTGCAATATGAAAGGAGGCTTTCAGTGCTCCCACACTTGTGCCTAATATTTCAGAGATCTCTTCATATTTGAGATCGTCAAAGTATTTCATGTTAAACACCAGTCTTTGTTTTTCAGGTAGTGTAAGCAAGGCCTGTTGAAGTTTCATTTGAGCTTTGTCACCATCAAAATAGGGGCTTTCTGCAAGAGTTTCGATCAGATCCTTTCCCGCAGACTCGTCCAGAGAAACACTATTCCTTAATTTTTTCCGGTTTAAAAAAGTAATACTTTCATTTGTTGCTATCCGGTAAAGCCAGGTAAAGAGTTGAGAATCACTTCTGAAGTTGGAGAGGCTTTTCCATACTTTTATAAAAACATCCTGTACAAGGTCATCTGTATCATCATGATCGATGACCATTCTTCTGATGTGCCAGTATATTTTTTGTTGATACTTATTCAGTAACAAACTAAAAGCTTCTTCGCGGGTGTTTTCCTGCGCGAATTTTTCTAATATCTCTGAATCCTCAACCTGCATATTTTTTATTAATGGTCTGGATCCCGTGCTTTTTTATTTTACTTGCGTTTGATAACCTTTTTTACTGCCTTTATTATATCTTCAGTATCCAATCCGTACTTTTTCATTAACTGATCCGGAGTTCCGCTTTCACCGAAGCTGTCGTTCACTGCCACATATTCCTGAGGAACCGGATTGTTTGTCGCTAAAAGCTGGGCAATACTGTCTCCTAATCCACCAATTCGGTTATGCTCTTCTGCAGTAACTACACATCCAGTTTTAGCTACTGATTTTAAGACTGCTTCTTCATCCAAAGGTTTAATGGTATGAATATTTATAATTTCAACATTGATTCCTTCCTCAGCAAGTATTTCTCCTGCTTCAATAGCTTTCCAGACCATATGTCCGGTAGCGAAAATACTTACATCAGTACCTTCATTGACCATCCATGCTTTTCCAATTTCGAATTTCTGATCCGGATCTGTAAATACTGGCACTGTTGGTCTTCCGAATCTTAAGTAAACCGGACCATGATAATCGGCAATAGCCATAGTCGCTGCTTTCGTTTGATTATAATCACATGGGTTGATCACAACCATTCCGGGAAGCATTTTCATCATTCCGATATCTTCAAGGATCTGGTGAGTTGCTCCATCTTCTCCTAATGTAAGTCCGGCATGGGAAGCACAGATCTTTACGTTTTTGTCGGAATAGGCGATTGATTGTCTTATCTGATCATACACACGGCCAGTTGAGAAATTCGCAAATGTGCCTGTAAATGGAATTTTACCTCCGATTGTTAATCCTGCAGCAATTCCCATCATATTTGCTTCCGCAATCCCGATCTGGAAAAATCGTTCAGGAAATTCCTTAATAAAAGCATCCATTTTTAATGAGCCGATCAAATCTGCACATAGGGCAACAACCTGATCATTCTTTTTACCGGCTTCTAATAAACCAGCTCCAAAACCTGAACGAGTATCTTTTTTCTCAGTGTATGTGTATTTCTTCATATAACAAAACAAGTTCCTGATCTGGATCAGGTATAAATAAATTTAAGGTATCTTCTGATTTTCTGATCTTTTATCAGGAATTATTAATAATCACCAAGCGTTTCTTCCAATTGCCCCAGGGCAGCAGCAAGCTGTTCATCATTTGGAGCGGTACCATGCCATTTATGGGTGTGCATCATGAAATCAACTCCGTTACCCATCATCGTTTGCATTAATATCATGATCGGTTTTCCTTTTGATGTTTTAGATATAGCGAGATCAAGTACACGAACTACATCTGTCATATCATTTCCGCTCATTTCAAGGACTTCCCATCCAAAAGCTTCCCATTTGGCTCTTAAATTACCTAATGAAAGGATTAAATCGGTTGGTCCATCAATTTGCTGACCGTTAACATCGATAGTTGAAATTAGGTTGTCTACTTTATTATGGCTGGCATACATTGCTGCTTCCCAAACCTGGCCTTCCTGCAATTCTCCATCCCCATGTAATGAAAAGACAAGGCGACTGTCATTATTTAATTTTTTAGCTACTGCAGCACCGATCGCAACAGACATTCCCTGTCCTAAAGAACCTGAAGCAATACGTACTCCAGGTAAATTTTCATGTGTTGTAGGATGTCCCTGTAATCTGGTATTGATCTTTCTGAATGTGACAAGTTCAGATGCCTCAAAATAACCCGAGCGCGCTAATACACTGTACCAAACGGGCGAAATATGTCCATTGGATAAAAAGAACAGGTCTTCACCATGTCCGTCCATATCAAATTTGGTATTATGCTTAAGCGTGTGGAAATACAGGGCTACTAAATAATCAGCACAGCCAAGTGAACCACCCGGGTGACCTGACTGGCAGGCATGTACCATTCTAACTATATCCCTGCGAACCTGAGAGGCAACTTTTGTTAATTTATCAATATCTGGAGTCATATTAAATGCTTAATGGCTCTGCGAAAATAGCCATGATTTTTGAATAGATGAGGTGATTTTATAATTTATTGAACTGTAATATTTTAACGATTTTATTTTAATGCTTCTAAAACCTGTGCTGAGGAGTTTTTAGTATCAACCTTTTCAATGATTTTCCGGATCATACCATTTTTATCAATAATGAATGTTTTGCGTGCTACACCCATGTATTTTTTGCCGTACATATTCTTCTCAACCCAAACTCCGTAAGCTTCAACAATTTTCTTTTCAGTATCAGCGATAAGCGAGAATGGTAAATTATGTTTGCTGATAAATTTCAGATGTGATTTTTCATCGTCTGTACTTACTCCCAAAACTTCAAAGCCTTCTGTCAATAAGGATTCATAATTATCTCTGAAGCTGCATGCTTCTGCAGTACAGCCTGGAGTATCATCTTTGGGATAGAAGTAAAGAATAATATTCTTTCCCGCAAGATCACTGAGTCTGACAGGCTTCCCATTCTGATCATTTGCTGAAAAATCCGGAGCTTTTTGTCCTTCACTTAATTCATTCATTCAAATGCGTTTTTGATGCCCTAAAATTAGTAAAATAAATATTGTGAAGGGAATATTTCTACCTACTTGTAAAATACCGCATGGTACATTGCTGTATTGTTTTTCCTGTCGTTTACAATGAGTTGAAAATCGTGTTTCCCTTTGCTTAGAGAATCGTCCATACGATGCCATAAAGAGCCTGATTTGGAATCATATTCCATCAATACCCAGCGCCCGTCCAATAGTGCGGAAAAACTTTCGATCCCTGATAAATTATCAGATATCCGGAATTGAATTCTTGAAGCCGAAGCCAGGCTTATTCCGTCCCTGATATTCACCGGGATAATTTTGGGAGCAACAGTATCCAGCGTAATATAAAAGCTGTCGAAGGTTTTTAATTCAGCTTTTACATATCCATTTTCATAAAAACCGCCCTGGGCATTTTTTCGGGTATTCACGATCAATGTTTTACTTCGCAAATTTGTCGGGAGATCTTCATCCGTTTTTATTAACAAATTGTATGATCCGTTTAAAGGTATTAAACGATTATGAACATGATGGATAGCAGAATATCCCCCAACTGGCCTGGGTGATCTGCTGTAAACAAAATTAAGTTCGCTGTACAGAGTTTTTAGAGGAAATGTAATACTTAGTCCGGTGGTATCGAACTTGTTGATCTGGTTAAATGCCATTGTTTTTCCTTGAACCTGCTTCATTGATTTTTTTAATGCTGGATCAAACCTTAGCCTGAAGTTCAATACACTTTCATTTCCGGCGATATCTTTCACCACATACTTTGCATCATGAATGTTTTGATCGCTAATATTTATCAATCCGCTATTGACCACATTTTTATAAATATTCAAGGCATTCCCGGGTTCAGTGAAGCTTTTTTGAATTCGCCTGCCCGTTGAAATCAATGCTGGATAATCAATATGGGAATTTATACCGCGCGAGTACTCGAAGGAAAATTTTTCCCAAACAGAAGAATGTATAAGGCGGTCATCAATGAACAATTCAATAGAATATGCTCCGTTTAGGTTGTCTGATGCAGAGTTTTTGTCAGAAGCTACAATTCCAAAGCCAGATTCTCCTCCAAGATTAACAATGGTTTGGGCTGATAACTGGTATTTTCCTGCCGCTCCGTTAACCGGATAAAGTTGCTTAGGCGTGTGCTCACTAAAAGGATTTCCATACAGATTGTAGAGGTATAAGCCTGTTATCGTTGGTTTAATCCTATCTGGAATGGTAATACCAAAGAGTTGCGGGTTAATAGTTTCTTCGGTTTTAGTATCGCGCAGTTCAAAATGCAGGTGAGGACCACTTGACCCTCCTGTATTTCCTGAAAAAGCAATGATTTCACCTTTTTTAACTGGAATTTCAACAGAAAGAAGCGGAAAATCTACGTCGAATTTTTCTGCTCTGTACTGATACATCTTCAGTGCCTGGCTTATTCGGTCATTGTAGTTTCTTAAATGCATATAAACGGAAGTGAATCCATTAGGATGGCTTACATAAACTGCATTTCCACCTCCACCTATCTGAACTCTTATCCTTGAAATGAAACCATCCGCAACGGCAAAAACGGGGTACCCCTCACGCTGATTAGTTTTGAAATCGAGCCCTGAATGAAAATGATTAGATCGTATTTCTCCAAAATTACCTGCAATGATAGGAGGGAGGTCAAGTGGAGGTCTGAAATAGTTTAAAGGGTAGGTGGTCTGTCCAACCTGGCTGTATGCCAGATTGGACGTTAACAGTAAAACTATAGATAGGATTTTTTTTAACATTTGAAAGGATTATTACCGGACATAAAAATCCAGTAATTTCTCATCTTCCAAATAGCCTGCCAAATGATCGCCGACATTTACTTTTCCAACTCCCTGAGGAGTACCAGTGAAGATAAGGTCTCCTTTTTTAAGCGTTATATATCTGGATACAAAGGCAATAATATATTCATAGGAAAATAGCAGGTCTCTTGTATTTCCGCTTTGAACAGTATTCCCATTAAGATCCAGTTTGATGTTCAGATTAGTTAAATCCTTGAAATTTGATTTAGGAATAAATTTGCTTACCGGAGCAGAATTGTCAAATGCTTTGGCCAATTCCCAGGGCAGACCTTTTTCCTTATGTTTTTGTTGTATATCTCTTGCGGTAAAATCAACTCCAAGGCCTATTTCATCAAAATAATTGCTTGCAAATTTTTCAGCTATATGTTTTCCCTCTTTAGATATTTTTAAAACGAGTTCTATTTCATGATGAATGTCGTTTGAAAATTCAGGGTGGTAAAATGGTTTATTATCCTTTAATACTGCAGTATCTGGTTTCATGAATATCACAGGCACAGTTGGTACTGGATTGTTCAATTCTTTGGCATGTTCGGCGTAATTACGTCCAATAGCTATTATTTTCATACAGCGAATATATAAATACTGAATAAAAAGAAGATGAAATTTTGATTAAAGAACTGAGATTCGTTTTGTAATGATCTCAGACCCGACGCTAACGCGAATGAAATAGAACCCGCTGGTGATGCGGGAAGCGATGATGAAGGGTTTTGTCTGATCCCCGGCTGCAACTCTTTCAGAAAGCAGAGTAGTGATCTCATTTCCAAGCACATCCATTATTTTGACTGTAACAGTAGCATCTTTACTCATGTTAAAGCTTAAATTCAATTGATCAGAAATCGGGTTAGGATATACTTTGACATTGTTCAATACCTTGTCATTCTCGACCGGTTTTGGAGCACCCATGACCTTAGTGTTTCCAAAAAAGCTGTCTTTTGCAGGTTTAAAAGGTATGAAATTCACCTTAACACCGTTTTTTAAATAGGCTGGTTTATTGATCCTGGTATCAGTTATTTTTGTAGAAACCTTTGCTTTTACCTTTGACGTATCTGGCCTGGAACCCTGTGATAAATTATATGCATAGGTATTGCCCACCATTATTATGGTTGACACTATGGATATAATAAAAATTCGCAGGTAGACGTTTATCATACGCAATTCTGATAAAAAAATAAATATAAGGCATTTTAAAATATACCTACAGGGTTTTGAGTCTTTTTTAACAAATTTTAACTAAAACTAATATTTATACGTCTGAAAACCTTCAGATGTTGGAATAAATTTAAAAAAAAATGATTGAAAATCAATGTATTATTTCTACAGTTGTGATATTGTTTTTAAGATGTACTTTTGTCGCATAATTTAATTGAAGTGTCAAATATAAAAAATCTCCACAAGCTATCTGCTGCAGGTTTATTGATTAGTTTAGGTATCATATACGGTGATATAGGAACATCTCCATTATATGTATTTAAAGCTATAATTGCAGACCGTATCATAACGACTGACCTTATTTTGGGAGGATTGTCCTGTATATTTTGGACGCTGACCTTGCAGACCACAATAAAGTATGTGATAATTACGTTACGCGCTGACAATAAAGGTGAGGGTGGGATACTATCGCTTTACTCTTTGGTTAAGAAAAAGGGGAAATGGCTGGTCATTCCAGCTATGGTTGGTGGATCGGCGTTGCTTGCTGATGGGATGATCACTCCACCTATTACAGTTTCTGCTGCCATAGAGGGATTAAGAATCTTTTACAAAGACATTCCAACGGTTCCAATTGTAATTGTCATCATCTCACTGCTGTTTTTAATACAGCAGTTCGGGACTTTCATCGTAGGTAAGGCATTTGGCCCGATCATGTTTGTATGGTTCACCATGATGGCAATTTTGGGCAGTTTTTATCTTGCACAGTTTCCTGAAATTCTCAAAGCAATTAGTCCATACTATGCCTATGTTTTACTATCAACTAACCCAAGTGCCTTATTTATACTTGGTGCGGTCTTTCTTTGTACCACAGGAGCAGAGGCACTGTATTCTGATCTGGGGCATTGCGGACGATCAAATATCCGGATAAGTTGGATATATGTTAAGTTATGCCTTTTATTGAACTATTTTGGTCAGGGTGTATGGCTATGGCAGCATCAGGGAAGTACTTTAAGCCCGGGTGACAATCCATTCTTCAGCATTATGCCGGAGTGGTTCTTAATTGCCGGAATAAGTATTGCTACCGCAGCTGCGATCATTGCCAGTCAGGCTATGATCTCAGGTTCTTTTACTCTGATATCAGAGGCCGTGAGACTTAATTTGTGGCCAAAGGTTAAAATTAATTACCCAAGTAATCAAAAAGGACAGTTATACGTTCCTTCAATCAATATTTTATTGTGGGTAGGATGTATAATTGTTGTTCTGATTTTCCGTGAATCTCAAAATATGGAAGGTGCCTATGGATTGGCAATAAACCTTACCTTCCTGATGACCACAATACTTGTAGCTGTTTTTCTTAAGCGTAAGAAGTTCCCTAATTACCTGATTATAATTTTTGTAACGATCTACGGACTAATTGAATTAGGATTTTTAGTAGCCAATATGGCTAAGTTTCTTCATGGTGGGTGGTTTACTTTATTATTGGCTTCATTACTGCTTTCAGTCATGTGGGCATGGTATTCAGCAAGAAAAATTAAAAACCGCTTTGTAAAGTTTGTTGAGATAGATTCATATTATCCTATTCTAACTGAATTAAGCGAGGATGAATCTGTACCTAAATATGCCTCTCAGTTGGTTTATCTCACCAGTTCAAACTTTAATTCTGAGATAGAATCAAAAATAATGTATTCTATTCTTCAGAAGCAGCCAAAGAGGGCAGATGTTTACTGGCTCGTTCATGTTGATGTTACGGACGAACCATTTACAAGGGACTATAAGGTTGAAGCCTTAATCCCAAATAAACTGATTCGGATTGATTTTAAGCTGGGTTTCCGTGTGGAGCAGCAGATCAATGTGTTGTTCAGAAAAGTAGTGGAAGAGCTGGTGAAAAATGGTGAGGTCGATATTACAAGTAAATATACCTCCCTGAATAAATATAAGATCATTGGTGATTTCAGATTTGTGGTATTGGAAAAAGTATTGGCCAAATCAAATGTTTTAAGCTTCAGGGATAAGTTTATCATGGACTATTATTTCATACTGAAGAAGTTTTCACTTTCTGAAGAACGTGGATTTGGCCTTGATATTAGTTTTGTGACTATTGAAAGGGTACCTCTTATGATCTCTTATCAGGACACCAGTGAATTAACCCGCCTGGAATAGATCTTTATTTAATCTCAAAAACCAAAAAAGACGCTCTATCCGCGTCTTTTTTGGTTGTTATCATTTCGTAACTCCTTGATGAATCTCAGGAATGTATATCACCGGATCAATTCCAGATTACAATAGAAATGATTTCAGGGAATGCTGGGCATAGCTTCCCCAGCTTTTCATCACCTTGGTCAGAATAGCCAGCAGGCCTTTATTATCAGTTGCTTTTCCTTTTTTGGGTGCCACAAGTAGACCCGAAGCTATAGGCTTATCCGTTACCAGTTTGGCAAACCAACTCATGTTTTCATGCGGAAGGGCAACTCCAAGGATCATTCCTGGTAAACCGGTAAATGATTCCGGTCCGCCCGAAACAGGGATCTCATCTGTATAGAAAGCAACTACATAGATCGAATCCATAATAATGGCATTTGCCCTGCGGCATGAATATCCTGCAATGTCACGGGTTTCTGAAGTTATTTTCCAATTGATCTTACGTGTACTGTCACTCACCAGGAAAGTTTCTTCGAAAATAGATTTCTGGACAATGCTGGTATTGGAAGTTAAGTTTGTAAAGATGATATTATTCTGAGTAGATGCAGGAATGTCACTGAACCAGCTGCGGGCTGCATCTTCAACAGGGGCAGGTGTGAACAGGGTCTTATCTTTACTGAATACCAGGGTGCTTTTCAATACTCTGAATTGTGTTTGAGTTTTTTTGAATTGCTCGAAGGCTGGAATATAATAAACTTCATTATCCTTATTGATGTATTTTTTGATCTGAGCATGCATGTTCACACTTTTTTCAAATTCAATTGTGCCTTCAGTAGTGAATCGTGCATTCTGACAATGAGCAGAACGGGCTGATAAAATGGTCAATAATAAGATGGAAAGCAGGGTTAAATTTTTCATAAGTTTATTGTTTTTGTGAGCCTCCACCCATATGGTTCAGGTCATATGAAAGGGAAAACATGAAATATCTTTTGATAGTAGTATAGCTATTCTGAATGATCATATTACTTGTTGCCCTTCTGTTAAAACCAGTGTTTTGATTCAACAGATCATTGCCGCTAAGTGTTAGTTTAAGGCTTTCTTCTTTCAGGAAGCTTTTTGAAATATTTGTATTCCAGATCAGACGGTTAAAGTCCTGATCAAAGGATTGAGTCTTTTGCTGGTATTCGAAATTTGCGCTCGTTTGGATCCTTACCTTTTGTGGTAAGTATACCTGTAATTCAAATTGCGAGTTTGCTCCCCAGCCATTGTTATTGATCTGTTTTTGCAGGGATGATTCACTGGTTATATATTCCGGACCAAGGGAGAAATAAAATTCAATTTTTTTCTGCTTGTACATTTGAAATGTTAGCTGGGTGCCGTAACTGCTCGAACGTGTTTTATTCAATACATTATTGATCATGTTGAAGTAAGTATTGCCATCAGTATTTAAATTCATTCCAATTCTAAGTTCTGTTCCCGGAATCTTTCTTCCATATCCACCATAGAAATAAAAATTATTCGGGTTCTTATCGGCCAGGTTAAATGATTGATAGGTACTTTTTCCTGCTGCATCTGTTACGGTATTGTTCACAATTGCGTTATAGGTAGATGAATAGCTGCCACTTAAATAGATTGACTTGTCGCTAAGTACTTTGTAAGAATTATAGTAGGCATTAAATCCACTTCTGAATGAAGGTTTAAGATCAGGGTTTCCTAAAGTAATATTTAAGGGATCAGTATTGACTTTGATCGGCTGGATCTGATTGAGTGTTGGCTGGTTTGTTGAACCATTGTATCGTACTTCAAATGATTTCTGATTTGAAAAATTATGCCTGAAGGATGCCTGTGGTAGCCAGTTAAGAAAATCTCTTTGGTAAACTGTTCCTGTATTTCTGTCAGTTTGCTTAAAATCTACTGAACTTAATCGCGTTCCGAAATTAATAATGTTCTTATTTTTTCTGTAATTGAAAACGGCTCCGGTTTGGTTTGATGTTTGATCAAGCTCAAAATCATTGCTGAACTCTTTATCCAGAATATCATATTTTCCTGTAGATGATTTATTGAACGATTTCCTTTCTACAATGCTATTGTTCAGGTTTAGGCCGTAATTCAGAATGACAGAAAGGGATTTTGACAGGGGTTCAGTATAAGCAAGATTAGAATTAAATCCTGAATTTCTGCTCACATTGGTCTTATATTGGTCAATTAACTGGATGCTGTCAAGTACCCCTTGTGTATTGAAAAAGCTATTCTCTGAATTTAGAAATCCTGCTGCATCATCATCATCGTATTTCTGACCAAGAGTCAGCGATAGGGTACGGCCCTTCTTTTTTAGTTTTTTTGTCCATAAAGCACTGGTATTAAAAAGCTTCTGGTCTGCATCATTGCTAAGTCTTCGGTTACTTTTGTTAATTGATATACCATTTCCTCTGAAACCTGAGGCCAGAAAATTGCTATTGCTCTGACTGTTTTTTAATGTTCCGTCGATCGTGATTTTAAGGTCTGATGTTGTATCAAGCTTAACCAGAAATATGCCATCCAGTTTTTGCCGGAACATTGAATTATCGAAATTCTGATCGGAATTACTATTGATGATTCCAGTTGGCAGGTTATTCTGGTTTAGGGAGTTTTTGTTTCCTGCAACGTTGATCGAACCCGCTTTATAATTCATGTTTAAGGAATACTTATCTTCCTTCCATTTGGTATCATAATGAAGACCACCACTTCTGGTAACTGGGATTCCTTCTCCATTGAATCTTCCATCAAAGGAATCAAGGTCACTGCCACCTTCTCCGGATATCATGATCATACCACCTTCCATTACCTGAACATTGGATGAACTATATTTGCTGTTATCTTCCCATCCCAAGCCCGTTTTTGCAGTATTGGCAATAGTGCCATAGGCAGAAAATTTCTGTTTCTCCTTAAACACATTGAACATTGCCTGGCCCTGATAAAATTCTTCATTGCCTGCTCCTCCATCAACTTTTCCGAAATAACCCTGTTTTTTACCTTCTTTTAATTTGATATTAATTGTTTTGGTGCGTTCGCCATCATCTATTCCGGTGAAAGTAGCCTGATCGCTTTTCTTATCATAGAGCTGCACCTTGTCGACCATGTCGCCCCGGATATTTTTAGTAACAAGGGTAGGGTCATCTCCAAAGAATTCTTCTCCATCTACCAAAACCTTATTTACCGCCTGACCATGGGCTGTGATCTTACCGTCTTTATCAACCTGTATACCTGGCAACTGTTTCAGCAGATCTTCAACCTTTGAATTGGCCTCTATATTAAATGCTGCAGCATTGAACTCTGTTGTATCACCCTTGATCGTCATTTGTGCTGCAGTACCTTTTACAATTACCTCTTCCAGCAGGCGGGCTTTTAATATCATTTTGATCTTTCCGAAATCCCGGGCTGCTTTGATACTATCCAGACTGAATGTTTCTACATAATCTGCATAATCCGGGTAACTCACCAGAAGTATGAATTTACCTGCTTTAAGGTTATTCAGATTAAATCCTCCGTTGGCTGCTGCTCGTCCGAATCCGACAAGGGTTGAATCATTGGAATTCAAAATGGCGATGCTTGTATTCACCAATGGAACCCCCGAGACCGTGTCAAGCACTGATCCTTTTATAGTGTACTTGTTTTGCGCAAATGACACGATTGTACTGAAACAAATTAGTATTGCCAGTGTGAATACTTTCATATTATTCATTAAATTAATTACTCTATCAAAAGTTAAATATTTTATACATAAAGAAAATATTGATCATTTTTAGAATAAAATAACAGGATATTTTACTTATTATTAAGTATTTATATCCAAAAATGTAACAATTTTTTCATGTGTGTGCCGATCTGAATGTTAAATTTTGTTAATGTCCTACTAATCAGCATTTGTTTTTATTGGAATGTCTTTTTAAATTTTTCCAAAAAATAAGACGATGTAAAATTTTACATCGTCTTATTTTATCGGGACAAATTATTATAGACTCTGATTTTATTTATTCAGATTACTCTTATGATAAGAGTAGGAAAAGTATATGATCAGACCCAATCCAAGCCAGATCAAAAATCTTAGCCAGTTGGTGTACCCCAGTTCTGTCATCAGGTATAAACAACTTAACATACCCAAAACAGGAATAAGCGATAAATTTTTCATGAATGATAGTACAGACATGATGATTGCTGCCAGAATAAACAGGAAATAGGGGAGTTTATCTTTGTAAACATGCCAATCTCCATTGTAGTCAAATAATGCTAAAATTTGCTCTTTGAACACAATAAAGATTCCGATGAAGAGTAGGGGCACAATAAACTTTGAATTTATATAAGGGATGCGGAAACGTTTATGTTTGGATTCTTCAGCACCTTCTTTTGGCAGGAGCAGCACACCCGCACATACCAGCACAAATGCAAATAAAGTACCTATACTTGTCAGGTCAGTTACCTCAGTAAGGTTCATAAATAAAGCTGGAATGGCTACTACTGCACCTGTTACCAGTGTTGCAAACCATGGAGTTTTATATTTAGGGTGAATGCTTGAAAATTTGGCCGGTAACAGTCCATCCCGGCTCATGCTCATCCAGATACGTGGCTGACCCATCTGAAAGATCAGAAGTACACTTGCAGTGGCAATCACGGCACTTATTGAGATGATATAACTGATGTTTTCTAATCCCACATTTTTAAATACAAATGCCAGTGGATCTTCTACCTGTAATTCCTTATAACTTACCATTCCGGTTAATACAAGTGCTACAAGAATATATAATACCGTACAAATTATCAATGAGTAGATCATGCCTTTGGGCAGATCGCGCTGTGGGTTTTTACATTCTTCTGCTGTTGTTGATATTGCGTCAAAGCCAATGTAAGCAAAGAAAACTCCGGATACACCCTTCATCATACCTTCAAAGCCATTAGGCATAAAAGGATCCCAGTTGGCTGGTTTAACATAGAAAAATCCCAGAATTATTACGCCTATAACAACGGCAACCTTCAGGATGACCATTGCATTTGTTGCTCTCTTTGTCTCTCTGATTCCAATATACACCAGATAGGTAATTAAAAATACGATTCCAAGTGCCGGTATGTCTGCAATGAATTTAAAATTACCGGATCCGGGAGCAGTGGCCCATGCCTGCGCTGCAAATTTCGCCTTTTCGCTTATCACGCTAAGGTCAGTACCGGCTGTGAGCATTTCAGCATGGGCTTTTGATGCTGTGAGGTAATCCATTGTTAGATATGCCGGAATATGGATATTGAATCCTTCCAGCAAATTGGTAAAGTATTCGCTCCATGAAATAGCTACCGCAATATTACCAATCGCAT
The DNA here is from genome assembly GCF_900103545.1 of Daejeonella rubra. Classification (GTDB taxonomy): domain Bacteria; phylum Bacteroidota; class Bacteroidia; order Sphingobacteriales; family Sphingobacteriaceae; genus Daejeonella; species Daejeonella rubra. The sequence goes on along the minus strand of NZ_FNHH01000004.1, from coordinate 108,906 downwards.
ATTCCATTAATAGGTCCCAGCCAATGATCCAGGCAATAAGTTCACCAAAAGAAGCATAAGCATAAGTATAAGCACTGCCCGCAACAGGAATCCTTGATGCAAATTCAGCATAACATAAAGCCGAGAAACCACAGGTAATAGCAGTGATAACAAATAAGATACTGACCCCGGGACCGCCCTGAAAGGCTGCATTGCCGATCGTTGAAAAGATACCGGCACCAATAACTGCCGCAATACCCATGAGGGTAAGATCCTTTACGGTTAGAACCCGTTTTAATCCTTCAGCCTCAATTTCAGCATCAGAAAAACCTGCTTTCCGGTCTTTCATAATCAGCTCAATCGATTTTTTTCGAAACAGGTTTATTGACATATCCTCTGAATATTGATTGGTTTAAGAATCAAACATAAAAATTATTTAGTTTTGAAAGCACATTCAAGCTAAATAATGAATAAAAGCCTTTCTGAAATCCTTTATAGACAGCGATATTTCCTGATCCCTTTTCTGATACTGATGATCACAGGATTTTCACTGATGCTGGTATTTTCTAAAAAGGATCTGTTTTTATTGATAAATAATCAGCATACTGCTTTTTTTGATCATTTTTTCAAACTTAATACCTGGCTCGGGGATGGCTGGATGACAATAGTTGTAATAATAGGAATGCTGTTTTTTAAATACCGCTATGCTGTTCTTACTGCGCTTGCATATGCATACAGTTCTCTTGCAGTTCAGATTTTCAAGAGATTATTCAATGCCCCAAGACCGGTTAAATTTTTTGAAGATATCACTCCAATACGTACAATTGATGGTTATACCATGCATGAATGGAATAGCTTTCCTTCCGGACATACTGCTTCTGCATTTACACTGGCGGTTGTTTTATCATATCTGCTTCCTTATAAACATAGCCATTGGATACTTATACCTGTGGCGGCTTTAACTGCATTTTCCAGAGTTTATCTGGCACAACATTTCATGGAGGATATTATTGCAGGTGCTTTATTGGCAGTAATAATGACATTTCAGCTTATCTGGTGGCTTGAACATACCAAATGGTATCATTCGCAAAAATTAGATGGGAGGTTGTTTGGAAAAGCTTGATATACCTACCAAGGCCCTTATTTTATTTGCCCTGAGTTTAACGTTGCTTTTGCTCAATCTGGATAAACCCATGATCTATATTCTTGATGAAGCTAAAAATGCCGAATGCGCTCGCGAGATGCTTGTTTCCGGAGATTATGTAGTTCCATATTTTAACGGCCAGATAAGAACAGATAAACCTCCTCTCCACTATTTTTTCATGGTTTGGGCTTATAAAATGTTTGGAGTTTCGGCATTTAGTGCCCGCTTTTTCTCAGCAGTTTTCGGTGCGTTAACTATCCTGATCAGCTTTTTATTTTGCAAAAAGTTTCTTAACGAGAAGGCCGCCTGGTTGACTGCTTTGGTTTTATTGTCATCATTGCACTTTAATTTCCAGATGCGCATGTCTGTGCCCGATCCATACCTCATATTTTTCATGACCGGGAGTTTTATGTGCTTTTATACCTTTCTGGTAGAAAAGAAGAAGCTTTGGCTGTGGTTGATGTATGCTTGCTTTGGTTTGGGATTGCTGACCAAAGGACCAATTGCCCTGGCATTACCCGGCTTAATTATGCTGGTCTTTTTGATTATTAGCAGAAGGTTTACCTGGTCTTTGGTTTGGTCTTTTCAAATTCCTGCAGGATTGCTCATATTGATGCTCATTGCCCTGCCATGGTATTGGATGAATTATGTGGCAACAAATGGTGTCTGGACTGAAGGGTTTTTTCTGAAGCATAATTTAAAACGATACTCAGATACTATGGAGGGGCATGGAGGTTTCTTTTTATTGCCATTGATCATGGTGATGATCGGATTACTACCATTAGGCGTATTCTGTATTCAGTCTATGTTTTTTGCCTTGAAGCATCGTGCAAAAGAGGCTTTATTGTTCTGTCTTTGTATAGTGCTTGGAATCATCATCTTCTTTTCGTTTTCGCAAACCAAGCTTCCTAATTATACGGCACCTGCATACCCTTTCATCGCTATCCTGATTGCTTATTTATTGTCTGCATTCGAAGAAATGAATGTCTCCCTGAGTAAAGTTAAATGGGCATTCGTTTTTTATTTAATCATAGCATTTTCCATTCCTGCAGCAGTTTATTTTGGCCTTAAGGCAGATCTGAATGTTCAGAGTTCAGCAGGTGTCTGGGTCTATTTTATACCTGTTCCAGTAGGAGCGATACTGGCATGGTACTTTATCAGCAGAGGAGAGATAAACAGATTCATTTTAAGTATTGGCCTGTCATTTATACTCTGCAATTTTTTATTCTTTGCAAAAGCTTATCCTGAAGTTTACGGCATAAATCCTGTTGCCGGATCATTAGATATGATAAAGGACAAGCCTGATCTGGTGTATTACAAAATGATGAATTCAGCCTACATCTTTAATATGCAGCGGTTGATTCCGGCAATTCAAAGTCAGGATAGTCTGTCTGTATATCTGAAATCCCATCCTGATGCGATAGTAATATCACGTAAGCAGTATGAGTCGGAAATACAGGTAGCAGGAGATATGAAGCCTGTTTTTGAGCAGAAAGATACCTTTGAAAATCCCACCACTGTTATTTACGAATTACGACGCTGACCTTTTTTTCGTAAGATCAGAAAAATGGTCAATCCAACAGCCAGCAGAACAACTATGATTCCCCAAATAAGATATTTTGTATTATCCGGCTTTTCAGGGTTGAGAGCCTGGCTTGTATATTGATCAGATCGGCTTAAATTTTCGTTAACTTCAATTGAGTTGAAAAATTTATCACGCTCCGGGATAGCATATTCTTTATGGATATTCTGATAAAGAAATTCAAAAATATAGGTGGCACTATTAGCATGCAATATTCTGAAATCGCGAAACAGAATTCCACCGCCAGTATCGATCTGAAGAGTAAAATCTTTAACTTTTAGTTCGCCAATAAGTTTGTCTTCTTCACCCGTAATAAGAGCATCAGAAGAGGAGCTTTTTACACTTTTTATATAGCCATCATAAAAACTTTTCAGATGTCTGTCTTTCTCGATATCTGGTGTTACCAGTGGAATGTCAGGTGTTTTGAAAAATAAAATAGTGCCAAATGAGGTTCTTGCAACAAGGCTATACTTTTTATCCGTATCTGTTTTTGTAAATCCCTTTGGAAGTTTAACTGAAACAGCGCTGTCGATCTTAAAGGTATCCCAGGTTTGAGCATGGGATAAAACAGGGATCATATATATTGCAAACAGTATGATTAATTTTTTCATACCTGTATGAATACAAAAAGTGTGCTATTTATTTAGCGATATAGTTTTTTGTTCAAAAACTGCACGTTCGAAAAGCAAAATTAGTCCAGCTTTTCAAGTTCACTTTTAATGAAGTCTGCCAGCTCTTTTACATAAGCAGCACTAAAGTTGAATTCGATCCCGGCTGTTTCATAGATCTCTTTAATAGTTTTAGTATAGCCTAACTTTAATGCATCCAGATACCTGGAAAGCCCTGTTTCAGGATCATTTTTATAGTTTTTCCAAACTGCAATTGCTCCAAGTTGAGCAATTCCATACTCAATATAATAGAAGGGCACTTCAAAAATATGAAGCTGTTTTTGCCAGAGATTTTCCAGTGCATATTGATGTTCAGACCAGTTGGCGAAATTATTGCCAAAAGGTTCGAATATATTTTTCCATGCTTCTGCTCTTTCTTCACTTGTATGTTCAGGGTTGGTGTATATCCAGTGCTGAAACTGATCTACAACGGCAACCCATGGAAGAGTTTTTAGTACATCTTTTAGTTGATCTTTCTTAGCTCTCTTAAGTTCCTCCGGATTGTCGAAATAAACATCCCAATGGTCCATTGAGATCAGTTCCATACTCATGGAAGCAAGTTCAGCGACTTCAGATGGAGTATGCTTAAAATCGTTCAATTCAAGGTCTGAAGTGATGAACGTATGAATGGCATGGCCACCTTCATGAACCATTGTTGTAAGATCACGGAAAGTGCCAGCTGAATTCATGAAAATAAAAGGGGCACCGCTTTCCGCCAGTGGATAATTATATCCTCCCGGAGCTTTTCCTTTACGACTGTCGACATCAAAAAATCCATTAGCTTTCATTATTTCGAGTCTTTCGCCTATATAAGGGCTTAAACCCCGGAAGCACTTGATAGACTTCTCAATCAGTTCTTCCCCATCTTTGAATGGTTTTAGCGCTGGTTTTCCTGAAACATCTACCTCCATATCCCAAGGCTTTAACTCATCTAATCCTAAAGCTTCCCGACGATTGTCTGCCTGAAGTTTTAAGATAGGAACAATTTCTTTTTCTATGGCTTCATGAAACTTATAACAGTCTTTTGGAGTATAGTCAAAACGCCCCAATGCCTGGAACATATAATCCCTGAAATTTTCAAATCCTGCATTTAAGGCTACCTGGTGGCGAAGTTTTAAAAGGCTGTTAAATAGTTCATCCAGCTTGTCTTTGTCTTGTAATCTGCGCGCTGTTATAGCCTCCCATGCCTCCTGACGTACTTTGCGATCCGTGTCTTTTAGAAATACAGCTGCTTGTTCCAGTGTATATTCCTGCTCACCAAGTTTAACAGACATTGAACCAGTGATTCCCTGATACTTTTGTTGCTCAACCTGAATTTGGGTCATTAAGGGGATGTTTTCTTCACGGAAAAGTTCAAGAGCTTTTTTAATCCCACGCGTGTAAACAAAGTACCTATCCTTATCTAATTCTTTAGAATACGGATTATCAATAAATTTCTTGTTTAATTGATTATGGATAGGCGCGATCTTAGGTTCGATCTCGGTTGCGAAAAATTGAAAATCCTTCAAAAGCTTCTCGTCTTTCGTATCGCAGGTCATGCGGATATATCTCCAGGCAAAATCTTCCTCGAGGGCTGCCTCAAGTTCACTTCTGTCTAAAAGCCATTTTTCAAGCTCTGAAACAGAATTTATATCCCGGTCTTGTAATTCATTGAATATAGGTTCAAGGCTATTCCAATCTACGTTAAGAGTTTCAGGGATGTAGGTTCTTGGTTTTTTAGAGATCTTAAGGTCGTTCATATTAAATTTGATTTCTCAGGTAAGCGTCAAGTAAAAAAAAGGCAGCAAATACAACTGATGCAATGCCATTGGTAGTGAAAAAAGCACGGTTCACTTTCGACAAGTCATTTGGTTTCACTAATTGATGCTGATAGATCAGCAAAATGATAAAGAACAAAACACCGGCCAGATAAAACCATGACAAGTCTGAAATGATATAGGGTATAGCCACGAATATTACAGCAAGAAAGTGAAATATCGATGAAACATTTAATGCATTTTTCTTTCCAAGCCAGGCCGGTATTGAGTTAAGATTATTTTCTCTGTCAAATTCCTCATCCTGAAGTGCATAGATAATATCAAAGCCACTAACCCAGCATAAAACAGCCAGAGAAAAATAAACAGGAAGCATGGCAAATTCTCCTGCAACAACCAAATATGCTCCGATTGGTGCCAATGCTAGTCCCAGGCCCAGAATAAGATGGCAGAGGGGAGTAAATCGTTTTGTATAACTATACCCGAGTACCACAGCAAGTGCTACCGGAGACAGGTAAAAGCAAAGTTTGTTTATAAGTAAAGTAGTAAGAATAAAAAGAATGCTATTTACGATAGTGAATATTAATGCTTCATTTGAACTGATCTTGCCTGATGGGATATCGCGTATAACTGTTCTCGGGTTTTGTGCATCAATATCCCTGTCTAGGTATCTGTTAAAGGCCATTGCTGCATTTCTGGCAAAGATCATACAAAGTACCATCAGCAAAAGTTTAAGCCAGTTAAACTCTTGTCCTGTTATTGAAATGGCAAGAAAAAAACCAATGAATGCAAAAGGCATTGCAAAAACTGTGTGAGCAAATAATACTAGAGAAAAATATTTTTTCATGAACAATTCTATTTTTAATTGAGCCTGGAAGTAAAATTAATATTAAGGTCTAGGCCTTTTGCTGAATACTTTTAGCGGGTAAACGACTTATTCAAATCACCTATAAAATTGAGAATTTCATCACGTCCCTGCTGAGTTTCTGCTGAAGTAATGTAATGCATTGGCACTTCCTCAAATATCTCCAGGAGTGATTTTCTGAATTTTGCAACATTCTGATCTGACTTAACATGCGATTGCTTATCTGCTTTTGTGAAAATCAGCTGGAAGGGAAGGCCGTTCTCTCCAAGCCATGAACAGAATTCAATATCGATCTTCTGGGGATCAAGCCGGCTGTCGATCAACACAAATACACATTGTAGGTTTTCACGGTTTCTAAGATAAAAACTAATGAATTTCTGCCATTCACCACGGTTGCTTTTGGATGTTTTTGCATATCCATAGCCTGGAAGATCCACCAGCTGCCAGTTTTCATTGATCAGAAAATGATTGATTAGCTGGGTTTTACCTGGTGTTTGAGAGGTTTTTGCAAGTCCTTTTTTCTGAACCAGCATGTTTATTAAAGAAGATTTTCCTACGTTTGAGCGGCCAATAAAGGCATATTCCGGTAATTCAGGAGGTGGTAATTTATCAGTCCTTGTATTACTGCATTGAAATTCTGCGCTTTTTATGATCATTTCACAAAGGTAGAATATTGACCGCAATGTTTAAAGCTTGTAAATTTAATTCAATCTGTTAAGGGTCATATTTATTCGCTTTCTTTCGAAAAGGTACGGGAGCTTTATTATCTCAACCCATATTCCATTATCTTTGCGCATGTCTAAAACTGTACGGCCTTATCAGGATTCGGATGCTACCAAGAAGGAGCAGGTAGCAAGTATGTTTAATAATATCTCTGGAACTTATGATTTCCTGAACCATTTTCTCTCCCTGGGTATTGATATGATCTGGAGAAAGATAGCGATCAGGGAGCTTATTCAGGATAAACCTGCCTACATACTTGATGTGGCCACAGGTACCGGCGACCTTGCTTTCGAGGCGATTCAGACTCTGAAGCCTGAGAAGGTTATCGGAATAGATATTTCAGATGGTATGCTGGGTATTGCCAGGGAGAAGATCCTGAAAAGAAAAATGCAGGATAAATTTGAAGTTCGTTTAGGTGATTCAGAAAAACTGCTTTTTGAAAATGATACCTTTGATGCGGTGACCGTGGCATTTGGCGTCCGGAATTTCGAAGACCTTGAAAAGGGCCTCAGCGATATGCTCAGGGTATTAAAGCCAGGAGGCAAAGCCGTTATTCTGGAATTCTCAAAACCAAAAGTGTTTCCTGTAAAGCAGGCTTATAATTTCTACTTTAAATATATTACTCCTGCAATTGGCAGGATGTTCTCGAAGGATAGCAGTGCCTATACTTACCTGCCTGAATCTGTCGCTTCATTTCCTGATGGTGAAAAATTTAATGCACTGATGCAAAAAGTTGGATTTCAAAATACCAAATACCGCCCTTTAACGTTTGGTATCTGTTCTATTTATATCGGAGTTAAATGAAGAAACTTCTCCTTCTGTGTATACTTTTCCTTTTTACTTTAAACAGATCAATTGCACAGGAGAACTGGGGTGGAGGTGTAGATGGTGAACAACTGCACTTTGGTTTTACCTTCCAATATGTAGCCTCTGAATATAAAATTCAAAAAATTGAGAATTGGAAAGGACCTTTCATAGATCCATTCAACGGATTACCAATGATTAACAGCCAGCTCCGGAGCTTAAGTTCTCCGGTGACTCCTGGTTTCGGCTTAGGTTTTGTATCTGATTACAGACTTGGCAACAACGCAAATTTACGATTCACTCCCGGAATGGTATTTACCGATGCCATCGTTAACTATGAGTTTGAAGATCCCAGCCTTTCAGTTCAGAGAAAAGTACAGGGAACTCTTATTGATCTTCCATTGGGTATAAAAATAAAATCTGACAGGAGAAAGAATTTCAGGGCTTATATAATTGGCGGTGCAAAATATTCCATTGATATTGTGTCTAAAAAGAAGACCGATGATATAGCTTTAAGTCCGGAAGCTAAATATTTAAAAAATCTTAAAAATACGGTTTGGTATGAGGCAGGGCTAGGATTCGATCTGTATTTTGAATTTTTCAAAATGTCGCCTGAAATCAAATTTGCACAATCAAGAAGAAGTGTATTGAAGGATAATGATAGGTTAGAAAACCCCTATACAGCTCCAATTAACAAACTTTTTGTTAGAAACATTCAGTTCAGTTTGTATTTTGAATAGCAATCCACCAGAATTTATTAATTTCGAATTTTAAAATCATTATGTCGAAAATAGCATTAATAACCGGGGCAACTGCCGGAATTGGCGAGGCTTGTGCCCGTCTTTTTGCACAGCAAAATTATGATCTTATCCTTACAGGACGCAGAACCGAGCGCTTAGATGCTCTGGCAAAACAACTCGTTTCAGAATTTGGGATCCGCGTCAACACGCTTACAATGGATGTGAGGAATAAGGAGGAAGTTGAAAAGCTGGAATCTTTATCTGAGGATTGGAAAAAAGTTGATGTGCTCATCAATAATGCAGGCCTGTCTCAGGGTATGGATCCGATAAATGCCGGAAATACAACTGATTGGGAAGTGATGATCGATACAAATATCAAGGGGCTTTTATATGTTACCAAGGTTGTATCAAACTGGATGATACAGAATGGTTCTGGCCATATCATCAACCTGGGATCTATTGCAGGGAAAGAAACCTATTTAAATGGAAATGTGTATTGTGCTACTAAGCATGCTGTAGATTCCTTAAATAAAGCAATGCGTATTGATCTTTTGCCACATAAGATAAAGGTTACAGCTATACATCCTGGTGCTGTCGACACAGAATTTTCTGAGGTTAGATTCAAAGGAGATAAGGATCGTGCTAAAAAGGTATATGAAGGTTATGAACCTTTACATGCACAGGATATTGCAGAAACAATCTGGTTTGCTGCTTCCCGTCCCGCTCATGTGAATATCAATGATATGCTGGTAATGCCTACTGCTCAGGCAAGTACATCCCATATTTTTAAGGAATAAGCCTGAATAATCCAATTTTACACTGCCTTAATAATTGTAATTTTGTAATATTTAACTTCAACTAATCAGGATTGTGTAGTTTTGAGAAAATTACTAACCAATTATTTAACCAATTTAGGCAATGTCTCTTCAACAAACTATTGATCAGGATATAAAATCTGCCATGCTGAGTAAAGACAGTGCACGTCTTCGGGGACTAAGAGCCATCAAAGCTGCATTGCTTCTTGCAAAAACAGAAAAAGGAGCAGAAGAAGGTATAACCGAAGAAATGGAGGTCAAGGTTCTTCAAAAGCTTGTAAAACAGCGTAAAGAATCTGCTGATATCTATCAGGCACAAAACCGCCCGGATCTGTACCAGATTGAAAATGAAGAATTACAGGTCATTGAAGCTTATCTTCCTCAGCAAATGGACAGAGAAGCAATAATATCTCATATTAAAGATGCAATTGCCCGTACAGGTGCTGCAAGTATGAAAGATATGGGTAAAGTAATGGGCATTGTAAATAAAGAATTATCTGGCAAGGCAGACGGGAAAACTATTTCGGAAGTCGTTAAAGAACTTCTTGGGTAATTTTTAAAAAATCTGATACTGATTTCTTAGGCTGATTTTTCAGTATTAAAATAAGTTTTTATATTGATTTAAGATTCAGACTTATATCTTAGCATGTAACACGATATATGTACTTAACAATTCTATGGAGTTCTCGATAAAAGAAGAAAACGGTTTTAAATATATTGATGAGGGTGAAGGCGAGGTGCTTATATTGCTTCATGGCTTAATGGGAGCACTTAGTAACTGGAGTGATGTGGTGAATGAATTTAAAAAGGACTACAGAGTGATCATACCATTGCTGCCTTTATATGATCTGCCACTTCTGACAACAGGGGTTAAATCACTTGCTAAATTTGTTCATAAATTTGTTAAATATAAGCAGTTAAAGAACATTACTGTTTTAGGAAACTCACTTGGAGGGCATGTAGGCTTGATCTATACATTAAATCATCCGGAGGAAGTAAAATCACTTGTGTTAACAGGAAGCTCTGGTTTGTATGAAAATGCATTTGGAGGTTCTTTTCCCCGACGTGAAAGCTATGATTTTATCAAGGAGAAAGTAGAATTTACATTTTATGATCCTGCAACAGCAACCAAAGAACTTGTTGATGAAGTTTACCAGATAGTAAATGACAGGATCAAGGTGATCAAGATACTGGCTATGGCTAAATCCGCTATCAGACATAATATGTCTAAGGATATACATAAGATCAAAGTCCCGGTTTGTTTAATATGGGGTAGGGACGATAAAATTACACCTCCGGAAGTGGCAGTTGAATTTCATCAGCTTCTGACCGATTCTGAATTAAATTGGGTTGATAAATGCGGACATGCTCCAATGATGGAAAGGCCCGTTGAATTTAACGCTCATTTAAAAAAGTTTTTAGACCGCATTTATTAGAATTATCCTATGTATGCACACGAACTTATAACTACTGTCATTCCACCGGTCAGAGCTTCTGATACTATCCAGAAGGTTATTGACAGGATGGCTGAGTTTCGTGTAAATCATCTTCCTATTGTTGATAACAAGCAATATATAGGACTTATTTCTGACCAGGATCTTCTGGAAGCTCAGGATAATTCGCTGCCTGCAAGTGTACTGAGTTTATCTTTATACAGTCCTTTTGTATTTGAAGAACAGCATATTTATGATGTGATTCGGATGTTTTTTGAACAGAAATTAAGCGTTGTTCCTGTTCTGGATTTAAATAAGAATTATAAAGGTGTAATTTCTATCAATGCAATCATAGAACATTTAGCCACAATTACCTCAGCAAAAGATCCTGGAGGCATTATTGTTCTGGAGGTTGATAACAGAAATAACTCTTTATCTCATATAGCTCAGATCGTAGAATCTGATAATGCACAAATACTTAGCTCTTTTGTTCAGTCATTCCCTGATTCAACAAGGCTGGAAATTACTCTCAAGCTCAACCGGACAGAGATCTCATCAATTATAGCTTCATTTCTAAGGTATGATTATCATGTAAAGGCCACTTTCAATGATACAAAATCTGACGATGGCACTTCTGATAGATATGATCAGCTCATGAATTACCTTGATATTTAATAAATCAACATGAAGATTGCAATTTACGGCAGGCAATTCAATAATACTGTATTACCGCATGTTCAACAGATTTTCAATATTCTGGCAGAACATAATATAGAAACGCTTGTACATGATAAATATAATCACTTCATTTCCGGAAAGATATTTTTCCCAAAGAAATTTCAGATCTACAGGAATTACCAGGACCTGATATCATCTGATGTTGATGTGATGATCAGCCTGGGAGGGGATGGGACCTTACTTGATACGGTCACCTTGATTCGTGATTCGAACATACCCGTGATCGGGATCAACTTTGGCAGGCTTGGGTTTTTGGCAAGTATTAATAAAGATGATATATCTTCTGCAATTAATAGCCTGATAAACAAAGAGTTTAGCTTGGATAAGCGCGTTCAGCTATGTATTGAATCAGAACTTAATTTGTTTGGGAACGAAAATTTTGCCCTGAATGATGTGACCATTCATAAGAGGGATACATCAGCAATGATGATCGTTCATGCCTATTTAAATGGTGATTTTTTGAATTCATACTGGGCAGATGGACTGATCGTAGCAACCCCAACTGGCTCTACTGCTTATTCCCTAAGTTGTGGAGGGCCAATTATGTTCCCGGGTTCCGGAAATATGGTAGTTACACCAATTTCTCCGCATAATTTGAATGTTAGGCCAATTGTCTTGTCAGACACAAATATACTTTCATTTGAGATTGAGGGAAGGAGCTCTAAATACCTCTTAACCTGCGATTCAAGAACAGAAGTAATAGATACCTCCATAAAAGTAAGAGTTAAAAAGGCTGATTTCGGAATCAATTTGATCAGGCTTAATAATGAAAACTATTTATCTACGTTAAGGAATAAATTACTTTGGGGAATTGATACAAGAAATTATTGATATCAAACTGTACTGAATGCGTAGACTAATACTTATTACACTCTTTTCCCTGGGATTTACTTTTGCTTCTGCACAGACATGGGAAGCCGGAGGATTTTTAGGTAGTTCTGGTTATATGGGAGATATCAATCCTGTTAAACCTCTAAAGTTTACCGACCTTGCATTCGGTGCCCAGATTAAAAGGAATTTCGATGGATATTGGTCGGCAAAGCTAGGTTTTATGCAAGGTAAGGTGCAGGGAAATGATGCCGAATCATCAAATTCATACCAGCGAGACCGGAACCTCAATTTCTATTCTCCAATTTCAGAGCTTTCTTTACAGGTTGAGTTCAACCTTTTCAAATATTTAGCCGGTGATATCTATGGTTATGGAACAAGGAGGGCTAGTCCCTATTTGTTCATGGGAGTAGCAGCATTCTCATTCAATCCGCTAACACAATATAATGGAGATGAAATAGAGCTGATTGCCGTCCAGACAGAAGCTGTGACCTATAAGAACAACGCAATAAGCGTCCCATATGGTGCAGGAGTGAAATATAATATTAAAGGCAATTTCAACCTGATTGGAGAAATTGGGTACCGGACAGCCTTTACAGATTATCTTGATGATATTAGCGGGAGATATCCTGATTTTACAGTGGTCTCACCCAAGAGTCCAATAACACAGCAATTGTCAGATCGTTCAGTTATCCCCAAAATAGGTATACCAGGTAACCAGCGTGGAGATTTTAGACCCCGGGATACTTATATGTTCGCCGGAATCAGCCTTACTTATACTTTTGTGCCTATTAAATGCCCCACCTTTTGATAAGGGAATATGGAATCAGGTTCAAATTTAAAGAGAAAAGAAAGCCATTTTTTTTATTAAATGCTATATACCTTTTTGACTATGCTGCCTGAATTTTATGCTTTTTTTCATGTGCCATGCTCTTTTTAATTCATGTAGTAGAATAACACAATTAAGTCATAACTTTGCATCGCGAAATTTTGGAACAATTTTTAAGCTCTGTTAATAATAATTTAATTAAAACAGACGATGTTTCTGTTTTAAAATGTTCCTGATTTAATGTTAATAAGAGTCAATGAGTTTACTTGAACAGATAGATAAAAACCGTTTGCCTCAGCATTTGGCAATTATAATGGACGGAAATGGCCGTTGGGCTAAGGAGAAGGGTAAACTGCGTGTTTTTGGACATCAAAATGGAGTTTTGGCTGTTCGGGATACAGTAGAAGGTGCTGTAGAACTAGGTATTAAGTATTTAACTCTTTATGCCTTTTCTACTGAGAACTGGAACCGACCGAAGCTTGAGGTAATGGCACTAATGGAGTTATTAGTTTCCACAATAAGTAAGGAGACTAAAACGCTGATGGATAATGGTGTTCGTTTGAATGCTATTGGAAATTTGAATTCTCTTCCTGACAGATGTCTTCGTCAGCTAAACGAGGCTATGAAAAAGACATCAGGAAACACAAATTGTACACTTACACTTGCTTTAAGTTATAGCTCCAGATGGGAAATAACAGAGGCTGCGAAAAAAATTGCAGTTAAGGTTAGAGATGGGGAACTAAAAGCAGAAGATATTACTGAAGATCTTTTTGGTGCCCACCTCAATACAGCAGATATGCCAGATCCTGAGCTTATGATCCGCACAAGCGGAGAGTACAGGATCAGTAATTACCTGTTATGGCAGATAGCCTATGCCGAATTATATTTCACTTCAAAATTATGGCCCGATTTCAGACGGCAAGATCTCTTTGAAGCCGTTATCGATTATCAGAAACGTGAAAGACGCTTTGGAATGATCAGTGAGCAGTTGAACTAATTTCACTTTTAACACTTTTTAACAAGCGATTAGCTTATTTTAGCACCGTTAAATACACCAAATGAACCGCATTCTCATATTATTTTTATTACTAATATCCGGCACTTCTGCAATGGCCCAGTTTGGGAGAACAGGAACGCCAACACCGGCAAGAACTACTTCAAACGAAGAGCTAAGCTACCTTAACCCTAAGGAAATGGTAATTGGAGGTACTACTATAACAGGTACCGAATTTTTAGATAAAGATGTTCTTATCACCATTTCAAAACTTACCAAAGGCGATAGGATAACTGTTCCGGGTGATGCTACCTCTAATGCTGTTAAAAATTTATGGGGACAGGGCCTTTTTGATGATGTGAAATTGAATATTTCTGAGATCAGGTCTGATACTGTGTTCTTTGAAATCGCTGTAGTTGAGCGTCCGCGTTTAACCCGGATTGAATTATTGGGATTGAAAAAAGGAGAGATAGGAGATGTAAATGAGAAGTTGAATGATAAAACCGGTAAAGTAGTCAACGAGAATTTATTAAAAACTACTACAGATATCATCAAAAAACATTTTACTGAAAAAGGGTACCTGTTTACTGATGTCACTATTGTTCAGAGGAAAGATACAGCAGAAGCTAATAATATTATTCTGGATATTAAAGTTGATAAAAATGATCGTGTAAAAATCAGTGAAGTACTATTTACAGGAAATAAGGACTTTAAAAACAAAACTCTTAAGAAATATCTTAAAAAGACCAAAGAGAAAGCTATTTATAAAGTGTTTGGTGCAGGAAAGTTTCTTCAGAATAAATATGATGAAGACAAACTGAACATGATCTCTAAAATGCATGAAAAAGGCTATAGAGATGCTGAAATTATTAAGGATACTACCTATCGTACTGGAAAAAGTACCATTGGAGTCAAGATTGATCTGTATGAAGGCCCTAAGTATTATTTTGGAAACGTTACATGGGCTGGAAATGCAAAGTATTCTACCACAGTATTGGATGCGATACTTGCAATTAAAAAAGGTGAAGTATTCAGCGAAAAGAAATTAGATAGAAAACTATCAAATAGCCCTGGTGGTGATGATGTTTCATCCCTTTATTTAAATGATGGGTACCTTACATTTAATGTGGATCCGGTTCAGACTAAAATTTATGGTGATACTATTGACCTTGAAATACGGATGTATGAAGGTCCTCAATACACCATTAATAAAATAATGGTAAAAGGTAATGAATTGACGAATGATAAGGTTATTCTGAGAGAGATCCGTACCAAACCAGGACAGAAATTCTCCAAAGAGCTTATAGTAAGGAGTACTCGTGAGATCGCACAGTTAGGAAACTTTGATGATACGAAAACCGATCCTAAACCTATCAATATCAATCCCAATGATGGAACTGTAGATATTGAATACAATGTAGTTGAAAAACCTTCTGATCAGATCGAACTATCCGGAGGTTTTGGTGGAGGCCGTGTGGTTGGTACACTTGGTTTGACCTTTAATAATTTCTCCGCACGCAATTTATTCAATATGAGTGCCTGGAAACCGCTGCCTAAAGGTGACGGACAAAAATTAAGTATCAGAGGGCAAACCAATGGTAAATATTACCAGTCTTATAGTTTTTCATTTTCAGAGCCATGGCTAGGGGGTAAAAAACCAATTTATTTTGGAATAAGTGCTTTTACTTCACTTCAATCAAACGGGCTTAGAAATAACGATATTAATCAGCAAAAAATTCGTTTAAATGGTATGACCTTTTCATTGGGTCAGCGTTTAAAATGGCCTGATGATTATTTCCAGGCGAATACTTCAATCAATCTTCAGCAGTATATCCTGAATAATTATAATCAGTTTATCTTTTCAACCGGTAACTCTTATAACTTTAACTTAACACAGGAATTCAGCAGAAGTTCGATAGATGCTCCAATTTTCCCTACATCTGGTTCAAATCTGAAGTTAACCATTCAGGCAACTCCGCCGTACTCCTTACTGAATAATAAGAACTACGCAGTTGCAACTGATAAGGAAAAGTATCGTTTTACTGAATATCACAAGTGGAAGTTTGAATCTCAGTGGTTCCAGCGAATTTATGGTAAATTAGTATTGAAGGCACAAGCTCAGTTTGGTTTTCTGGGGATCTATAATCAAGCTGTTGGCCAGTCGGCATTCGAACGATTTAAACTTGGTGGTGATGGAATGCAGGGATTCGATTACCTTCAGGGGTCTGAGATCATAGCCATGCGTGGATACGCCAATAATGCAGTTATTCCTGCCGGATCAAATCCAACAATTGCTCAGGGTTCAGGTAGCCCGATATTTAACAAATACGTTCTGGAGCTGAGACATCCAATTACAGCCAGTCAGACAGCAACAATTTTTGTACTTGCATTTGCTGAAGGTGGTAATACCTGGAATACCTTCAGAGAATTCGCACCATTTAACATCAGGCGTACTGCCGGTGTTGGTGCAAGGGTATTCTTGCCGATTTTTGGATTGCTTGGTATTGATTATGGCTTTGCCTTTGATAAAATACCTGGTGTGCCTGATAATGGAAGGAATCCTTTTACGTTTAGTATATCACAAGCCATGAATGGAGGGTTTAACTAATGCCTGTTATTTAGAAAAGGCATACCCTGAAAAAATCTGTAATATTATATAACCGTTATTATTAAGGTGATTACCTGAAACAATTATATAGAAATGAAAAAAATCGTTATTATCGCATTATTATTAGTTCTTTCTAGCTTAGGAGGATATGCACAACGATTCGCGTATGTTGACAGTGATTATATCCTGAAACATATTCCGGAGTATAATTCTTCACAGAAGCAGCTGGATGCATTATCTGCACAATGGCAGAAGGAGGTAGATAGTAAATTTGCAAGTATTGAAGGAATGTTCAAGGCTTATCAGGCAGATCAGGTATTACTTACTGATGAAATGCGTAAAAGTCGTGAAAACGAAATAATAGAGAAGGAAAAGGAAGCAAAGGAATTTCAGAGAATTAAGTTTGGGTTTGAGGGTGAACTTTTTCAGGTTCGAACTAAATTGATCAAACCAATTCAGGATCGTGTTTCTAAAGCTATTCAAGCAGTTGCTGATGCTCAGCAATTGGATATGATATTTGATAAAAACAGCGAGATTACACTTTTATATGCAAGTCCGCGTTTAGACAAAAGTAATGATGTAATAATTAAACTTGGATATAAGCCAGGAACAGTTAATAAATAAGATCTCACTAATCATAAACAAAAAACAGAATACAAAAAAAATGAAAAATTTATTAAAAATAGGAGTGCTTGCAGTTGGAATGATCCTTGCAGTTAATTCGGCAAATGCTCAGCAGAAATTTGGTCATATCAATTCTGCTGATCTTTTACAGTCTATGCCTGAGATGAAAACTGCTGATGCTAATTTTCAGACCTATGCTAAAGCAAAGCAAACATCTCTTGAGTTAATGGGTGCAGAGCGCCAAAAATTAGTAACTACTTACGAAGAGAAATACAAAACACTAAGTGAGGCTAACAGAGCTGCTCTGGAAAAAGAATTGACAACTCTGGGAGGCACAATTCAGGATCTTGAAAAACGTATCACTGAGGCACAGGAAAAAGCTCAGGAAGAATTAACTACAAAACGTACTGAATTATATCAGCCAGTTTTCAAAAAGGCAGAAGATGCAGTTAAGGTTGTGGCTAAAGAAAAAGGTTACGCTTATGTGTTTGACGTATCACAACCTGGAGTTGTATATTTTGACGGTGGTGAAGATCTGATCAATGTTGTTAAAGCAAAGCTAGGTATTGCAATTACCCCTGCGACTAAATAATTAGAAAATTTCTGTAAAAAAAAATGCGAAGCTTAGGGCTTCGCATTTTTTTTGCTCAATATTTTATAGCTTGCTAACTGAATATCCGCTCTTCTGGCAGGATGAAAATAATATACTATTTTTGAAAGATGAGTTCAGCACTACCCATTGGAATTTTTGATTCCGGTATCGGAGGTCTAACGGTAGCAAGTGCTATCCGTAAACTATTGCCAAATGAGCAAATAATATACTTCGGCGATACTGCGCATATGCCCTATGGGGATAAATCGCCAGAAGCAATAAAATTTTATAGTCTTAAAATTGCCAAATTTTTACTGGATAAGAATTGCAAGTTAATTCTTATCGCCTGTAATACCGCTTCTGCGCATGCCTACCATGAACTTCTTCACTTTTTAGGCGATAAGGTTCCGATTATCAATGTGATCGATCCTGTGGTCGATAGGATGGTCAGTTCAGGAAGCCATGGCCGAATAGGGGTGATCGGAACAAAGTCAACCATTCGTTCTGATATCTATGCTAAAAAGTTTAAAGCAATTGATCCTGCAATTCAGGTTTCTTCACTGGCTACTCCCTTATTAGCGCCAATGATTGAGGAAGGCTTTTTCAATAATAATATCAGTAAAACCGTCATTAACTCTTATTTATCATCAGCAAAATTAAAGAAGATCGATAGCCTGATCCTTGCCTGCACGCATTATCCCTTAATTAAGCCTGAAATATCTTCTTATTATAAGGGAAAAGTAGAAATAATCAATACGGCTGAAATTGTGGCTGAACATCTTAAGGAACGATTAACAAGCCTTAATTTACTTAACGACGAACTTCCAAAGAAACATCAGTTCTTCATTTCTGATTATACTCCTTCTTTTGCCCGCAGCACACGCCTGTTTTTTGGTGAAAAGATACATTTATCATATAAACCGATCTGGGATTAAGTTTAAAAGCATGATTTACACTGCATTTTTAAGCAGATTATGTAAGTTTGCGTACATAAGCCCGATAAATTGAATTTCTATCTGACATATGTATTGGTTGCAAGCGCATTATTTGCATTTACTGCCCTGTTTACTTTGTTCGCACTCTATTCTGAACGAAAAATCTCTGCATTTATACAAGATCGTTTAGGCCCTATGGAAGTAGGGAAGTATGGATCTTTACAAGCATTTGCCGATATATTAAAAATGCTTCAAAAGGAGTTTATTATTCCAACAGCCGCCGATAAAATTCTTTTTATTCTGGCTCCGATCATCATATTTGTTTCTGTATACCTTGGATTTGCTGCATTGCCCTGGGCTCCGGGCCTCATTCCGGCATCCTTAAACCTTGGACTTTTTTACATTTTTGCAATACTATCCATAGAAACGCTCGGAATTTTAATGGCAGGTTGGGGTTCCAACAACAAATATGCTTTGTTAGGTTCAATGCGTTCGGTAGCACAAATGGTCTCTTATGAGATTCCTGCCGGTATTTCACTTTTGTCGGTAGTGATGATTTCTCAGTCCTTAAACCTTCAGGAAATAACTATCAGGCAGGGAATACTCACTTCAGAAGCTGTGAATTTTCTGGGCATCTGGGATGTTAAGGCTATTGGAGGCATCCTTGCATGGAATGTTTTTCAGGCACCACATCTTATTGTAGCCTATATCATTTATTTTATTGCTTCATTGGCTGAATGTAATCGAGCCCCATTTGATATTCCGGAGGCAGAATCTGAACTGGTTGGTGGTTTTCATGTGGAGTATTCAGGTTTGAGGTTTGCCTTTATATTTTTGGCCGAATATTCCATGATGTTTTTGGTAGGTATGATCGGAGTGGTACTCTTTCTTGGCGGTTGGAATAGTCCTTTGCCCAATATCAGCTCAGTTTCATTAGCAACATGGACAACAGGAATAGGTTGGGGTATTTTTTGGATACTTACAAAAACCTTATGCGTTGTTGCGGTACAAATTTGGCTTAGGTGGACGCTGCCACGTTTTAGGGTTGATCAGTTGATGAGTTTTTGCTGGAAAGTATTAACTCCACTTGCATTTTTATGTATGCTAATTTCAGGTATTTGGCGCTTAACAATGATGTAAGATCATCGAATTATAAATAAAAAAATAGGAATCCGGTTTGTACGGTAAATCCTGGTAGAATGATAGAGAAAGTATTAAATGTATTTAAAACGGTTGTTAAAGGGTTAAAACTAACACTTGGCCACTTCTTTGCTGCAACAGAAAGCAGAAAGGTGAAGCCAATATCAGATCCAGGGTATTTTTCTCAAAAAACCGGAACAACGACTATTCAATATCCTCATATTAAACTTCCTGTGCCTGATGTAGGTCGCTATCAGCTGGACGTTGAAATGGATGATTGTATTGTTTGTGACCTTTGTGCAAAGATCTGCCCTGTTGATTGTATTGACATTGAAAGTATTAAGTCTACCGAGGCTATTGGTAAAACATCTGATGGTACGACCAAGAGGTTGTATGCAGCAAAATTCGATATCGATATGGCAAAATGTATGTACTGTGGTTTATGTACTGTTGTTTGTCCCACAGAATGTATTGTTATGACCGATACCTATGATCGGAGTATGATCGATCTAAGTGAAATGACCTATAAATTTTCTGATATGACAGCTGCTGAAGCCGATGAAAAGCGGCTGGCATTGGAGAAGTTAAATGCAGAGCGGCTTGCGTCAAAGCAGGCAGCAATGCAGCAAAATACTGACAATAAAATATGAATGCAGAACAATTGATCTTTTACTTTTTTGCTGCATTGGTTCTGATCTCTGCATTGATGGTTGTGACCATGCAGAATCTGGTAAGAAGTATTTTCTTGTTTTTTGTTACGCTTTTTTCTTTGGCGGCATTATACGTGTTTGCGCTTGCAGATTTTATTGCTGTAACTCAGGTTGTAATATATGTAGGAGGTGTATTGGTCCTGATGTTATTCGCATTTATGCTTTCAAACAAGGAGCTGCTAAATTCTCTTGAGCCAATAAAAAGAACTTTCAAATTAAATCATCTTGCCGGAATTTTCATCTGCCTTAGTTTTCTATTTATTCTGGTCAGTCTAATTGTTCAAATAGATTTTTCAGGATTAGATTGGATCAAATCGGCTGCGCCAATCCTTGAAGGGGATAATACGATCCATGCTATCGGAATGCATAGCATGACCAGATATCTGCTTCCCTTTGAAGTATTGTCGGTTTTCCTGATGATGGCATTAATAGGGGCTGCACATTTGGCCAGAAAGGGGAAAAAGATATGATCCCCCTAAGTCATTTTTTGATCATAAGTGCCTGCCTTTTCTGTATTGGTTTGTATGCAGTTTTAACCAAAAAAAATGCAATTCAGATTCTGATAGGTATTGAGTTTATGATCAACGCTGCGGTATTGAATTTCGTAGCTTTTGGCAGGTATGATAAGGAAAATGGAGGAGGGCAACTTTTTGCATTATTTGCCATTGTCCTGGCCGCAGCAGGAGTTGCGGTAGCATTAGCAATCATTTTAAATGTTTATAAGCACTTTAAAACGATTGATCCTTCAAAAATTGACAAGCTGAAAGATTAAAATGGAAGGATTAGAATTTTCAGGATTTGTTGGTATCATTTCACTATTGGTGATTTTGCTGCCTTTACTATCATTCCTATTGATCCTTGCCGGACAAAAGGGCAGGGGGGCTGATCTTGCTCTGATCAATATTTCGCTGACTTTCATACTTTCAGTTTATTTATTCTCCCTTCTCTGGAATAAACAACCCTTTCATTACCAAATCCCCTGGTTTTTAATTGGAGGCATTGAATTTAAGGCAGGTATTTTATTGAATAATCTTACTGTATTGATGATGATCCTGGTTTCGGGTATTTCAGTACTGGTTCATATATATTCCAGGATATACATGAAGGGCGATCCCAATATTCATAGATATTGGGCCTATTTGGGTTTGTTTTGTTTTTCAATGCTAGGTCTGGTCATTTCAGATAACCTTTTGTTGATTTATTTGTTCTGGGAACTGGTAGGCTTTTCTTCTTTTCTGTTGATTGGTTTCTGGTTTACCAGACATGCAGCATCTCAGGCCGCCCAAAAGGCTTTTATAATGAACAGGATCGGTGATATTGGTTTCCTTTTAGGGATAATGATCATTTTTAGCCAGTTTCAAACTCTTGATATTTCTGCGCTATTTGGCGACAATGGTCTCATGAAGGAGTCACGGATCAGCGAAGGCTTATGGATAAGTGGTTCCCGGCAGATTCCTGAAGTTTGGCTTAGTATTGCAGGGATAGCCTTTTTTATGGGTGCTATGGCAAAATCGGCACAGTTTCCTCTTCATACCTGGCTCCCCGATGCTATGGAGGGCCCAACTTCAGTTTCTTCACTGATCCATGCTGCTACCATGGTTGCTGCGGGAGTATTTTTAATTGCGAGGGTATATCCTGTTTTTGATCCTTTTGTATTGAATATAATGGTTTGTATAGGTGCATTTACTGCATTTATGGCCGCAACTATAGCATTAACTCAAAACGATATTAAACGGATTCTGGCTTATTCTACAATCTCTCAGCTTGGATTTATGGTCATGGCCTTAGGGATAGGAGCATATTCTGAAAGTATTTTCCATTTGGCCACACATGCTTTTTTTAAGTGTTTATTATTCCTTGCAGCTGGTTCTGTGATTCATCAGCTGCATCACTACCGTGATAAGCTTGGCCTTGATTTCGACTGCCAGGATATACGGATAATGGGAGGCCTTAGAAAAGGGATGCCAATTGCATTTATTGGGATGTGTTTGGCTTCAGCAGCTCTTATTGGTCTGCCTCTTAGCTCAGGATATTTATCAAAGGATGCTATCCTTATCACCGCTTTTGAATGGGCTGAAACAAGAAATGGTATATTCAAAATACTGCCATATCTATTGGTTTTAACAAGCTGGCTTACTGCTTTTTATATCAGCAGATTAGTTTTTAAAGTGTTTTTGGCTCAACCAAAACTAATTAGCAGGGAACAGACTGAACAGATCAAGGATGCACCAAATCAAATGTCTTATGTATTAATCATTCTGGCATTTTTCTGCTCGTTTATTGCTTTTTCATACAACCCGGCTTCATTTGAAAGCTCATGGCTTTGGAATGGTTTTTCCTCAGCATCTATACAAAAGGTAAATATTTATCATTGGCTCGTACCATTGATCCTGAATATTGGAAGTTTAGGATTATTATTTACAACCTATAAAATTTACGTGAAGAGTGATGGAATTTCCATCCCCGATAGAAATCTATTGTATCGTTTTTCAAAGCGGGAATGGTACCTGAATGAAATTTACAGCTATTTATTTACAGTTCCTGTAGAAAAGTTTTCAAGAGCATGCTATTGGTTTGACAGGAACTTTATTGATGCCCTGGTGTTAAAATCTGCTTCTTTGGTTGGAGTTCTATCAGGAATTACCTATTGGTTTGACAGGACCCTGGTGGATGGTCTTGTGAATGCAACAGGAACCTTAGCAAAATGGATCGGACGATTTTCACGCAATTTTCAGACAGGAAAATTGCAGCATTATCTTATTACTATGCTCCTGGTTGTGCTCTCATTTTTTATTCTAACTTATTTTATATGATCTTAATCAAATTAATCAACACCGCCATGCGGATTTCGGGAGGGACTAATTGAATATGTTATCATTACTGATTTTTTTGCCGCTTGTTGCTGCCTTGCTCATTCTGGTCTTGCCATCGCGATTCCAGCAGCAGTATAAATACATTACTCTGGGGGTAAGTTTGATACAATTTGTGTTAAGTCTGTTCATTTATTTAAAATTTAACAGCTCCTCACTTGCTGCTGGTATTAGTAAAGAGTCTCAATACCAATTAGTCGAGAAACTCCCATGGATTCGTCTGAACCTGGGAAATATAGGTAGTCTTGAAATTGATTATTTCCTGGGTATTGATGGTTTGTCAATGCCATTTTTGATTTTATCGGCCTTAGTTACTTTTGTTGCAACCCTGGCATCATGGGAAATTAAAACTAAACTCAAAGCTTATTTTTCCTTATTTCTATTATTGAATACTGCAGTGATAGGCGTTTTCTGTGCACTGGATTTTTTCCTCTTCTATATTTTCTATGAATTGATGCTTCTGCCACTTTATTTTCTGATTGGAATATGGGGTGGTATAAGAAGGGAGTATGCAGCTATCAAGTTCTTCCTGTACACGCTCTTTGGTTCGGTCTTTATGCTGCTGGTTATCATAGGATTGTACTTTTCGGTTATTAATCCTGCGACAGGTAATCACACTTTTAATATGATTCTGATGATGGATCCTGCCAATTATTCATATGGATCTATTTTCTCTGCTATTGCTGATAAAAATTTGTTTGGTATTTCTGCCCGATTACTTGCTTTTATCGTCTTATTTGTGGCATTTGCAATAAAAGTCCCGATAGTACCCCTACATACCTGGTTGCCTGATGCACACGTCGAAGCTCCAACACCGGTTTCTATTATTCTTGCCGGTTTACTTTTGAAAGTTGGAGGTTATGGAATTATCAGGATCTGTTACAGTATTTTTCCTGATGCAGCTATGCAATCTGCCTGGTGGATTGGCCTTATTGGAGTCGTTTCCATACTTTATGGTGCATTAAATGCGCTCGCTCAAACAGATCTTAAGCGACTGATCGCTTATTCTTCAGTATCTCATATGGGATTTGTATTGCTGGGTATTGCATCCTCTACAACCGAAGGAGTAAGTGGCGCCATGCTGCAAATGATTAGTCACGGCGGTTTATCAGCCATGCTTTTCTTCCTGGTAGGAATGATCTATGACCGGGTGCATGACCGTGAAATTGCAAATTTCCGCGGGTTGGCAGAAATTATGCCTCAGTTTACGGCATTTGTGATAATCGCTTTTTTCGCTTCACTCGGTCTGCCTGGTTTTTCTGCTTTTATGGCTGAAGCTTTCAGTTTAATAGGAGCATTTACCTCAGAACAGGTAAACGGGTTACTTCCACGCTGGATGGCTGTAGCGGCTTCTATAGGTATTCTTTTGAGTGCTGCTTATTTCCTTTGGACTTTACAACGAATGTTCTTTGGTCAGACCCGTTTAAAAGGAGGGGAGGAATGGCTCTCAAAACTCAGCGATGTCAATACCCGTGAAAAATTCGCATTGATTCCTTTGGCTGCCCTGGCTTTAGCACTGGGAATTTTTCCTTCCCTGCTATTTGATAAAATGAATGCGTCCGTTTTGGCCTTTGTTCAATTAATTTCCGGATGATGAACGAATTTATACCGTTTATATCCTCTTCCATTAATGATACGATCGCAAGCTTATCGTATTTTCAGTCTGAGGCGACTTTATTGGCAGGATTCATACTTGTGATACTGTCAGACCTATTTTTCTCTAAAAAATATCCACAGCTAAGTTTTGGTTTAACAATCAGTATTATATTGATTGTAATGGTTCAAAGTTTTGGGCTTCTGCATATAGAAAGCAAGTCGTTATTTGGCGGTATGGTCATACTGGACCATCTTTCCATACTCTTCAAAATTCTTTTTTGCCTTGTCAGTCTGTTATTTGTATTGTTTATCAGGTATAATCGTTCGTTGCAGCAGCATGAAAAAGGTACAGGTGATCTTTATGCTATTCTGCTGGCTGTTCACCTTGGAATGAACCTCATGGCTATGTCGGCCAATTTACTGATGGTTTATATGGCGCTTGAAATGGTGTCACTGGGGTCTTATTTAATGGTTGGCTACATTTCCCGTGATCAAAAACAAAGTGAGGCGTCCATGAAATATGCCTTGTTTGGTGCAGTATGTTCTGCTATTATGCTTTATGGGATCTCTTTGTTATATGGATTTACAGGCACCCTTGATTTGAATGATCCTTCATTTATAACCGGACTAAATAATATCCCACCTATGGCTTTGGGCGTATCATTGATCATGGTTTTGATTGGGATTGCATTTAAATTATCTGTTGTTCCGTTGCATTTCTGGGCTCCGGATGTTTACGAAGGAGCGCCAACGCCAGTTACTGCTTTTCTATCAACCGGACCTAAGATTGCCGGTTTTGCCCTTCTTATTAAGTTTATTGCCGTAATTAATTCTCTTAATATTGCATCATTTGATATTAATTTGATGCTCGCCTCAATGGCTATTGTCAGTATGGTGCTTGGGAATTTTGCCGCAATCTGGCAAAATAATACCAAACGCATGCTTGCTTATTCTTCAATCGGTCATACCGGTTTTATGATTATGGCTTTATTTGTTTCCCCGGGAGAAGGATACAAAGCACTCATATTTTACATGTTTATATACATAATAATGAATATGGCTGCATTTTTAATTGTAGATGAAATTGAAGAGCAAACAGGAAAACAAAATCTGGATGAGTATAATGGCCTGGGCCGTCAATTAAGTATTTTAATGATTTGTTTTGTACTTGTTTTAGTATCCCTGACAGGTTTACCACCAACGGTTGGCTTTACCGCAAAATTTTTTGTATTCTCAACCGCATTGAACGCATATAATTCATCAGGTTCTTTGATAATTTTGATGATGATCATTATAGCGGCGATCAGTACTCTGGTGTCTTTATTCTATTATTTAAAAGTGCCTTTAAATGCATATTTGAGAGAATCTGCCTATTCAGGTGTAAGGGTAAGCAATACGGCCAAAACATACCTGAGTATGTTTTTAGCATTTTTGCTGTTGCTGCTAATTGTTTTCCCCTCACTTATTGAACAATTCCTTTGATTCTGAAGCCTGAATTCACTTGTTTTGAATTATAGCGATCAGGAGATTATTTTCAGTGTTTTTTCATTGGCTTCTTAGGGATTAAATATCTATTTTTGCAATCTCAGAACTACTTATGAGTGACCAGATCAAACATGAGTGCGGAATCGCACTTATCCGCCTTTTAAAGCCTCTATCTTATTATCAGGAAAAATACGGCACGGCCCTTTACGGGCTGAACAAATTGTATTTACTGATGGAAAAACAACATAACCGGGGGCAGGATGGAGCGGGTATTGCCACCATTAAGCTGGATGTGCAGCCAGGAAAGCGTTATATAAGTCGCCATAGGGCAATGGGAGCGAATGCAGTAGCAGAGATCTTTGAGTACGTACAAAAAAAGTTTGCTGATGTCCACAAAGAAACTCCTGAACTTCTTCAGGATACTGAATGGCTGAAAGAAAATATTAGCTTCACCGGAGAGGTACTCATGGGCCATTTGCGTTATGGTACTCATGGAAAAAATAGTATTGAAAGTTGCCATCCATTTTTACGTCAGAATAACTGGATGACCAGAAACCTGGTTGTAAGTGGTAATTTTAATATGACCAATGTGGATGAACTTCTTGAACAATTGTTTGAATTGGGTCAGCATCCCAAGGAACGGACAGATACTGTTACAGTTCTTGAAAAGATCGGACACTTTCTGGATGATGAGAATCAGATACTATTTGATAAATATAAAAATGAAGGTTTCTCTAACGAAGAGATCAGTCACCAGATTGCAGAGCATATAGATGTAGCTTCAATCCTTCGCCGTTCTGCAAAGACCTGGGATGGTGGTTATACAATTAGTGGTATTTTTGGTCACGGTGATGCTTTTGTTATGCGTGATCCTGTTGGCATCAGGCCGGCATTCTACTATCATGACGATGAAATTGTGATCGTTACTTCTGAGCGGCCTGCCATACAAACTGCGTTTAATGTTCCTTTGGAATCAGTAAAGGAGATAAAACCCGGCCATGCCCTGATCATAAAAAAGAATGGCACTGTCAGTGAAGAGCAGTTTAGAGAACCTGAAGAACAAAAATCATGTTCCTTTGAGAGGATCTATTTCTCAAGAGGTAGTGATGCATCGATCTATAAGGAACGTAAGCAACTCGGACTGTTTCTTTGTCCTCAGATATTCGATGCCATTGATAATGATCTTAAAAACACTGTCTTCTCCTATATCCCTAATACCGCAGAGGTAGCTTTTTATGGGATGGTAGAAGGGGTTCATAAATACCTCAGAGATTTCCAGAAGGATGCGCTATTGAACAGAGCCGACAAAATATCGGATGCTGAGCTTGAAGATGTATTGAGCCTGACTGCAAGGATAGAAAAAATTGCGATCAAGGATGTAAAGCTCCGGACCTTTATTACTCAGGATGCTGACAGGCAGGATATGGTGGCTCATGTTTATGATACAACCTACGGACTGATCAACAGAGGTGCTGATAACCTGGTTATTCTTGACGATTCGATCGTAAGAGGTACCACCCTGAAGCAAAGTATTCTGAAAATCCTGGATCGCTTAGGTCCCAAAAAGATCATTGTAGTTTCCTCTGCCCCTCAGATCAGGTATCCTGATTGCTATGGGATAGATATGTCAAGAATGGGAGAGTTCGTAGCATTTGAAGCCACTATTTCCTTATTGAGAGAAACTGGAAGAGAAGATGTAATTGATCGTGTTTACCGCAATTGTATTGAATCAGAGAAGCTGGGGAATAAGCAGGTGAAGAATTATGTTCAGGAAATATACAGCCAATTTACAGATCAGGAAATATCTGACAGAATCGCACAGATCATAACCCCAAAAGAAATTAAAGCCGAGGTAAAGGTAATATACCAGACTCTTGACAATCTCCATAAGGCTATTCCTTCACATCTGGGCGACTGGTATTTTTCAGGAAACTATCCAACACCAGGTGGTAATAAGGTTGTGAATAAAGCCTTTATGAATTGGGTGGAAGGAAAGAATCAGAGAGCTTATTAAAGTTTAATTTGTTTGAACAGCTTACAGGGTGCGTTTGTATTTTCATTTACAGTCACTTTGCTGAAAATTTTACTTTGAATTCTGTTGGGAACTGATCTGATAGAGCCGTAACTCATGCCTACTTATTCCTAAATCAGTGAATGTCCTGTCAGGAGGTTATAGATTATCCTTGCAGCAAATATCAGGATAAGAACTCCTGCAATTTTATTCAGATTGGAAATGGTCTTTTCCTTGATCTTATACCTTAATTTATTGGCGTAATAGGCCTTGATTACATCCAGACTGAACTGTGTGATCAATATTGAACCATAGAATGGAAATATATCTGCTGGTTTTATTGCTCCTGACATTGAGATTACGCCACTTGTAACACTCAGCCAATAAAGTAATATGGCAGGATTGAAAATACACATGAAAAAGCCTTTGAGAAAATAACCTGTATAATGCCTTTTCGAGGTATTTTGTTCATAATTTACCTTTACTTTTTTAAAGAGATAATAAATTCCTATGCTGAATAAGATGATGCTTCCTGCTATTCCTATCTGCATCCTGTAAATATTCTCTAATGCAAGAAAAGAAGTGCCATAAAGGGTCAGTGCAACATAAAATATATCGCTAACCACAACTCCTGCTGCAAGTGAAACTCCTGCGTTGAAACCTTTTTCAATACTGGTTTTAATCAGAGCAAAAAATACTGGTCCTGTTAAAAAAGAAAGCACAAATCCCAAACCAATTCCTGAGATGATCGATTCTATCATTCCGAATTCTATCCATTTACGTGAAAGTGCAAATTAACCTAAAATCGAAGAACTATATAGTATCAATGATAAAAACATTAAAAACTTAGAGATGTGAGAAAATTAATTTATGTTAGACAATTATTTTAAAAATTAGAACTTAGATATGGATAACAATTCACAAAAAAATTATGCTTCCGCATTATATACACTAATCACAGTGTTCTTCTTCTGGGGCTTTTTGGCTGCAAGTAATGGTATTTTTATCCCATTCTGTAAGACCCATTTTAAATTAACACAATTTGAGTCTCAGTTGATTGACTTTACATTTTATGGCGGTTATTTTATCGGGTCTCTGATTTTGTTTTATGCTTCTAAAATTATAAAAGTTGATATCCTGAATAAATTGGGATACAAAAACAGTATAGCTTTAGGCCTTGTTATTTCAGCAGGCGGTGCATTAATGATGATACCTGCGGTTGATTCAGGTTCTTTTTCATTCATATTGACATCTTTTTTCTTTGTGGCAATTGGATTCTCACTTCAGCAAACCGCTGCAAATCCCTTCGTAGTTGCTTTGGGTAGTCCGGTAACTGGTGCTAACCGATTGAACTTAGCGGGCGGGGTGAACAATTTAGGGGGTATTTTAGGCCCAATCGCAGTGAGTGTCATTCTTTTTGGTACAGCAACAGCTGCTGCTCCTAAGGAAGTTGAAATTGCATCTATCAATACATTATATTATATTCTGGCAGGTCTATTTCTTGCTGTCGCACTTTTCTTCTGGGTTTCAAAACTTCCTAAAGTAACGAGTGATGAGAAAGTTGAAGCAAGTGGAAAAACAAATCTGCCCTTATTCATTATTTTCGTTGCCTTCCTATTGATCCTTGCTGCGAATCCAATCTCAGCGGCAACAGGCGTGGGCATTTCAGTGTTTGTTTATCTTTCTCTATTCATCATTATTCTTACACTATTATTATCGCTACGAGCAGCTGGAAAAGATAAAGCAGGCTGGGGTGCAATGGGCTATCCTCAACTGATCCTGGGTATGATTGCGATCTTTACTTATGTAGGGGTTGAAGTTAGTATCCAGAGTAACATGGGAGCATTATTGCAATTGCCGGAATTTGGAGGTTATTCTGATTCTGAAATTGCTCCTTTTATTTCACTTTATTGGGGAAGTATGATGATCGGTCGCTGGACTGGTGCTGTGAGTGCATTTAAATTATCCAGGACCACTAAAACCATCCTTACTATCTTAATGCCTTTTATCGCATTCTCAATAATCTTATTTGTAAATCATTTAAACGGCACTTCAGTTCAGCAGTTTTTTGTCTATGGAATATGTTTAGTTATTTTGATCGCCGGATTCTTTTATAGTCAGGAGAAACCTGCTAAAACACTTTTAACGTTTGGCGTTTTAGGAGGGGTTGCAATGATCGTCGGATTATTAACAACCGGACAGGTAGCTATTTATGCATTTCTTACCGGCGGACTTGCATGTTCCATTATGTGGCCATGTATCTTTGCTTTAGCCATAACAGGTTTAGGTAAATATACTTCACAGGGATCTGCTTTCCTTATCATGATGATCCTGGGCGGAGCGATCATTCCTCCAGTTCAGGGAATTCTTGCAGATACGAGTGGTATTCACTTCTCCTATATTATTCCTTTCCTATGTTTTGCTTACCTGGCATACTTTGCCATCAAAGTAAGTTCTGAATTGAAAAAACAAGGAATTGACGTAAGTAAGCTTGACGTAGAGGCATCACATTAATGAAGGAAAAACCAAGCTTCGACTTGATATTTATGAATCTGGCAACCGACCTTGCTTCACGCTCACATTGCGTGAAAGCACAGGTCGGTGCCGTTTTAACTAAAGACACAAGAATTATCTCCATCGGATATAACGGTCCTCCAGCCGGTACACATAATTGTGATGAAGAATGGCCTGAAACCGGCTGTCCCCGTGATTCTAAGAATAGTTGTTCACTTGCTTTGCATGCAGAAGAAAATGCCATTCTGTATGCAGTTAAGAATGGAATGACATTGGATGGTTCAACGCTGTATTTAACTCTCTCTCCCTGCATTTCCTGTGCAAGGATAATCTACTCATCCGGAATTAAAAAAGTATGGTATAAGGCTTCTTATGCAGAATATAAGGGTCTTGCCAGTGATGAAGGCGTTGATTTTTTAAATAAATTTGGTGTAGAATGTCATAAGTACATTTAGGCATTGTAATCTTTAAAACATAAATTTCAAACGCCCAGATTCCTGATTCACATTTTCATAAATTGCAGCATTATTTAATGGTGTTTTTATTTTAACTCATGGGGTATAAAAGTCTCGCTGAATGTGTTTCTGATCTGGAAAAAAACGGACATCTGATTCGGATAAAAGAAGAGGTTGATCCTTATCTTCAGGCAGCTGCTATTCATTTGCGTGTATTTGAAAATGAAGGTCCGGCAATACTTTTCGAGAATATTAAAGGCAGTAAATTCCCTGCTGTATCAAACTTATTTGGTACTCTGGAAAGATCCAAATTTATGTTCAGGGATACTCTTGATGCCATCAAGACCCTGGTCGACCTGAAATCTGATCCATTAAAAGCAGTAAGAAATCCATTGAAGTATGCAGGGGCGGGGATGACTGCTTTATCTGCTTTGCCATGGAAGAAGGGCTTTAATTCACCTGTTAAATACGGCAAGACTAGTATTTCAGCTTTACCACAAATAGTGAACTGGCCAATGGATGGCGGTCCTTTTGTAACAATGCCTCAGGTTTATACAGAAGATATTGATAAGCCTGGCATCATGAATGCAAACCTGGGGATGTATCGTATCCAGCTTGGCGGAAATGAATATATTCAGGATGAGGAAATAGGTCTCCATTACCAATTACATCGCGGTATTGGTGTTCATCAAACCAAAGCTAATGCAAAAGGAAAGGCATTAAAGGTTAGTATTTTTGTTGGTGGTCCTCCGGCACATCCTTTAGCAGCTGTAATGCCACTTCCGGAAGGCTTATCAGAAATGACCTTTGCCGGAGCGCTTGGCAATCGTCGATTCCGCTATTTTTATGATTCAGAGGGCTTCTGCATTTCTTCTGATGCCGATTTTGTGATAACTGGTATCGTTGAACCCGGGCAGAATAAACCTGAAGGGCCTTTTGGTGATCATTTAGGATATTATAGCCTCAAACACCTTTTTCCCCTAATGAAAGTTCGGAATGTGTATCATCGTAAAGATGCAATCTGGTCATTTACTGTTGTTGGGCGACCACCACAGGAGGATACCAGTTTTGGTGCTTTGATCCATGATATTACAGGTTCAGCTATACCAAAAGAGATCCCGGGCCTTCACGAGGTAAATGCTGTTGATGCCGCAGGTGTACATCCATTGTTATTTGCCATCGGTAGCGAACGGTATACTCCATATCTTAAGGAAAGAAAGCCCCAGGAAATACTTACAATTGCTAACCATATTTTAGGAAAAAGTCAGCTTAGTCTTGCTAAATATTTATTTATTTCTAGCAAGGAAGATGATCCTTCCCTTAAAACAAGTGATATCTCAGGCTTTTTTAAGCACATACTGGAACGAATTGATCTGAGTCGCGATCTGCATTTTTATACCAGAACAACTATTGATACACTTGATTATAGTGGCACTGATATTAATTCCGGTTCAAAGGTGGCAATTGCTGCTGCCGGAGATAAAAAACGAACTTTATGGACCGAATTGCCTGAATCTTTTTCCCTTCCAAGGCCATTTGATAAGTTTAAAATGGTCATGCCGGGTGTTTTAGCGGTTGAAGCTCCTCCATTTTTAAGCTATGAACATACAGAGAGTGAAATTGAAATTTTGAACAGCGCTTTAGCTTCTGCTAACCTGGAAGGTTTGCCACTCTTTATTCTTTGTGATGATGCTGGTTTTGTAGCTAAAACTATTAATGATTTTGTCTGGATAACTTTTACCAGAAGTAATCCATCCCATGATATTTATGGTGTTAACTCATTTATTGAGCATAAACACTGGGGTTGTAAGGGTCCCCTGATCATTGATGCCCGCATTAAGAAACATCACGCTCCGGAACTCATCAGAGATGCGGAAGTTGAGAAGAAAGTTGATAGTATGGGTACAGAAGGTGGAGCTCTGTATGGAATAATTTAATCTGAACGAATTTTAAAGATCTGCTTTTTTATAGCTGATCATCCCTGAAAAATCGGATAACCTTGACAAATCGGCCCTGATAGTACTTATTTAATGGGGTGTTTGTTACTCCGAAGGCTTTTCCTGATGTAGAGTGAATGAATTCATGCATCAGTCCATTGTTTGAGGTGATGATCCCCATGTGACCAACTACTCGTTTTGTGCTATCAGTTCCGGTGAATAAAATTAAATCCCCGCGCTTAGCCTCTTTCAGGTTTATTTCTTTTGCAAAATTTGTGAATTCTATGGAGGATCTTGGGACAGATATGTCAAAATGATTAAAAACATAGGAAATAAAGCCGGAGCAGTCAAATCCCTGGTTGGGATCTTTAGATCCGTATTTGTAGGTAATTCCTTTTAAACTTTCCGCAAAATCTACCAATTGATCGGCTTTAGTTCTTCCTGAATCATTCAATTTTATTACTAAAGAGTCTGATTCAGATCCATCAGAGATAGTATATTCTTTTATTGGAATTTCTGAAACCGACTTTTTGCTGGTAAGCGCTGCAGGAGTGTAATGATCACCTGCTGAAAAATCGCAGGATGACAACAATAAAAGTATAAAAAGGTTGATGATCATAGATTTCATGCATTTAGCCTGCAAATATCTGTCCAATTAGTTAAAGGGACTCTGCTGCCTGTTTTAACATGGGTTTAATAGTTCTGATATCAGTTAAATTCTGTCATAATTACCTGGTTCCAGGCTTATAACATGATTCATGAAAAAATTATTGTTTTGACCCATGTCTCTGCTTTAACTTTTCTGCAATTTCCATGCTTCGTTTTATTCGGGTATCAATTGATTTTCCCTGCCTGATATAATAAATATAACCTCGTTTTCCTCCGTCATTAAGTGCTTCGTAGGCCTGGAAAGCAAATTCATCCTGAGCTAAGACTTCACTAAACTCTTCCGGTAGTTCAAGCCCATTACCAGGATCAATACGTATAGATATCCTGAACGGAATCTCTAGTTGAAGATTGTGTTCTTTGATCAATTTTTTACTGGCGATGATCACAAATCTTTCATGCCTGGGAATCAGGGCGCAGGGGAACTCCGGCTGCTGACCAATGGAACATAGAATGCAAGCAGATCCTTTTCCTGTGATGAACTGTTTCGAAAATTCATCCGGCACTATGATCACGTGATGAACCATCGGGCCTTCAACAGGTTCCAGGTGGACATTGAACGATAAAACTTTAGATCCGGCCATTTTTGTGTCTGCAAATTACCGAATTTAATAAAAATGTGATAAAAAGCTTAAAAGGTTTTTTATAATACTTTCAGCCTCTGTACAAAAAAGTTATCTTTGCCCATGCAAGAAAAAATCATCATTCTTGACTTCGGGTCGCAATACACTCAACTTATTGCACGGAGAGTCAGAGAGCTAAACGTATACTGCGAGATACATCCATTTAATCATCTTCCTGAGTTTGATAGTTCTGTTAAAGGGATCATTCTTTCGGGAAGTCCTTATTCAGTAAGACAGGAGGATGCTCCTCAGGTTGATCTTGAAGAGCTTCAGCAAAAATTTCCCATTCTGGGAGTATGTTATGGAGCACAATATATCGCTCAAAAATCTGGTGGAGAAGTAAAGGCATCCTCTACACGGGAGTATGGCCGGGCCTGCCTTGATTTTATTGATCATTCGCATCCTTTATTTAAAAATATTCCACAAGGTTCTCAAACATGGATGTCTCATGCAGATACCATTGCATCGATTCCTGATAATTTTGAGATTATTGCCAGCACTGATTCTGTAAAAGTTGCTGCCTACCACATAAAGAATTCAAAAGTTTATGGGATCCAATTCCACCCTGAGGTAACTCATAGTACAGATGGAAAACAATTGCTTCAGAACTTCCTGGTAGATATTTGTGATTGTAGTCAGGATTGGACTCCTGATGCATTTATTGAGACCACTATTCAGGCACTGAAAGATAAAATAGGTGATGATAAAGTTATTTTAGGTTTATCCGGAGGTGTAGATTCTTCGGTTGCGGCCGTGCTCCTGCATCAGGCAATCGGTAAGAACCTTCATTGTATCTTCGTTGATAATGGTTTATTGCGTAAAGATGAATTTGAGCAGGTTTTGGACTCTTACCAGCATATGGGACTTAATGTCCGCGGGGTTAGAGCGGGTGATCGGTTTTTAAGTCAGCTTGCCGGTATCAAGGATCCTGAAACGAAGAGAAAAGCCATTGGAAGGGTATTTATTGAAGTGTTTGATGATGCTGCCCATGAAGTGCAGGATGTGAAATGGCTGGGACAAGGTACTATTTACCCGGATGTTATTGAGTCTGTTTCTGTTAAAGGCCCTTCTGCTACTATAAAATCGCACCATAATGTAGGTGGTTTGCCTGATTTCATGAAGCTCAAAGTAGTGGAGCCCTTAAATACACTATTTAAGGATGAAGTTAGAAGAGTCGGGAAAACTTTAGGTATGGATAGCGCACTGTTAGGCAGACATCCATTCCCCGGTCCGGGACTAGCTATCAGAATTTTAGATGATATTACACCAGAAAAGGTAGCTATTCTTCAGGAAGCAGATGCTATTTATATCAATAATTTGAAATCTTCGGGATGGTATGATAAAGTATGGCAGGCAGGTGCTATATTTTTACCTGTGCAATCCGTTGGTGTTATGGGTGATGAAAGAACATATGAGCATGTTATCTGTTTAAGGGCTGTAAGCTCTGTGGATGGTATGACTGCAGATTGGAGTCATTTGCCTTACGATCTTCTTGCTAAGATCTCCAATGAAATAATTAATAATGTAAAAGGAATTAACAGAGTTGTCTATGATATTAGTTCCAAACCGCCTGCGACTATTGAGTGGGAATAATTTTTTACTGATTTTGAGTATGCTGATCCTTTTTTCAGCATGCTCAAAAAAAATTACTGCTCCCAAGCCTGTTGATATCCCTTCACCTGCTGAAAGAGATAAACAGAAAGAAATTGTACCTGTTAAAAAGAAAACAGATCACTCAATAGCGCTCTTGCTGCCATTTGAATTAAATTCCATAAATCTTAAGACTGCTGGCCGAAAAGATGTTGCAAAAGCTGATCTGGCGATAGATTTTTACCAAGGTTTTAAACTTGCACTCGACTCGCTTACAGCAAAAGGCCATGATTTTAACCTTCAGGTATTTGATACACAAAATCAGGAAACCAGAGTGGTTAACCTGGCGATGGCTAGTTCAGTGAGAAGTAATGACCTGATCATTGGCCCTGTTTTTCCTGAAGCTATAAAGTCCTTTGCTGATTTCGCTGAACTGGGGGAGACCTTGCAGATCTCACCATTAGCGGCATCTATGCCATCCGAATTTAATAATCCGGGACTGGTTACAGTTAATAATACGATTGATCAGCATGGACGGAAAATCGCTGAATTTATTAGCATGAATTACAAGCCTGAACTGGTTAACCTGGTATTGATCAATACGCAGAAAGCCGATGATTCAAAGTTTTCCACCTTTTTTAAGAGTTCTTTAACTCAACTGTCGGGAGGGAAGTTTCGAATTACTGAAAGGCCCACTGCTATTGCTATTGAAAGCTATTTGGACCTTTCAAAAAATAATCTGGTGATCATAGCTTCATCCGACAGGTTATTTCTGCTTCCAACAATAGATAAACTGTATAAACTGGTAAATCAAAGATACAGGATCGAATTATTTGGTCATCCTAACTGGATCAAGGCTAAATATTTAAATCAGGAAAAGATGCAGGCTCTTAAATCACGGATCAGTACATCATATTATGTGAATTATAAAGCACAGAATGTTAAAAATTTCATCGCCCGTTACCGGGATGAATATGGTCTGGAGCCCTCAGAGTATTCATTTAAAGGGTTTGATATTGGCTATTATTTCGGAGGATTGCTTGAAAAGTATGGTAAAGCTTATGCTGATCATCTGGATGACAGTATTTATCAGGGCCTGCATAATAATTTTAAATTTTCAAAAAATCCGAAATTTGGATACATAAATAATGAACTAATAATGCTCAGGTATAATAACTTTGAACTTCAGCCTGTAAAATGAGATCAGAACAACAGCTGAGAACCTTTTTGAAGGTTCTGGATAGTTACCCTGGCGATAGGCCTATTACCAAATTTCTACCGGATTTTTTCAAAAAAAATAAGCAGATGGGCTCAACAGATCGCCGGTCGGCTTCAAGGCTATTATATAATTATTTCAGATTAGGCAAGGCCTTATCAGATAAAACAACAGAGCAAAGACTTTTCCTCGCGGAGTTCTTGTGCACCTCGGTAGATAATCCTTTCCTCCAGCATTTTCGTGCTGACCTTAATGAGAAAATATATTTGTCGCTTGATGAAAAAATAAAGTATGCAGAAGAAAATGAAGGCTTGATATTAAAGGAAGTTTTCCCTTTCACAGATCACCTCTCTGATGGAATTGAAGATAGCAAATTCCTTTCATCACTGTTTATTCAGCCGGATCTTTTTATACGGATAAATCCTCCTTCACTTAGCGCTGTTTTGAAAACAATTCAGGAAAGCGGTATTGAATACAGCCAAATTGGAGATTATACCATTTCATTGCCAAATGGAACGAACCTGAATCTATTATTTCCGGATATTAATTATTCAGTGAAGCCATACGAGGTTCAGGACCTCTCTTCTCAGCATACCCTGAACTATTTCAAGCCAAACCGATACGAACACTGGTGGGATGCCTGTGCGGCTTCAGGGGGTAAATCATTGTTGTTATTTTCTGAACAGCCTGATATAAAATTGGTGGTTTCAGATATCCGGGCCAGTGTATTGGATAATCTGGATGAACGATTTATTGCTGCCGGACTGAGAACTTACCAGAAGAAATTAATTGATCTTACGACAAATCCTGATCCGGAACTTCATCATTATGAGTTTGATGGGATCATACTGGATGCTCCTTGCAGTGGTTCAGGTACATGGGGAAGGACTCCGGAAATGATCAGTCAGTTTGAGGAATATAAAATTCAGGGATTTCAAAATTTGCAAAAGACTATCGCCGGAAACGTATTAAAATATCTCAAACCCGGAAAACCTTTGATTTATATAACCTGTTCTGTTTTCAGAGAAGAAAACGAAGAGGTTGTCAAGTATCTTCAGTCTGAGCATGGAATGATGCTTGAAGCTTTAGAATTGATCAATGGCTACACTAGAAAAGCGGATACAATGTTTGTTGCGCGATTAATTAAGCCCTGAAAACAAATATACAATCAATTATAATCCTGTATTGTTTCTGAACAGCTTTATGGCAATGGCCAGAAGAATGATCCCGAATGCTTTACGCATAATATTTAACCCTGTTTTGCCCAGAATTTTTTCAAGGTAAATGGTGTTCTTTAATACGATATATACAAAGATCATATTAAGAATTATTCCAACTATGATATTTTGAGTAGCATATTCTGATTTGAGTGAAAGGAGAGTGGTTAGTGTTCCTGAACCTGCAATAAGTGGAAATGCCAAAGGAACAATTGAGGCACTTTCCGGGGCCTCTTCGCGGAAAAAATTAATGCCCAATATCATTTCCATAGCAATAATGAAGATAACTACAGAACCGGCTATCGCAAAAGAAGAAATATCAAGTCCTATAATTTTGAGCATTTCCTCTCCAATAAATAGAAATAATATCATCAGCAGAAGAGCTACAATGGACGCCTTTTCAGACTGGATATGACCAACCTTATTTCGCAAAGATATTACAACAGGTATGGATCCAAGAATATCAATGATTGCAAAAAGGATCATTGTAACTGAAAGGATCTGCTTATAATTGAAATTTTCCATGTTAGGGTTCTTTTTATTCAAATAGTATGATATGGCGGTATTAAATTCCTGTAATTAAAAAAAGGTTTCAGACATGTCTGAAACCTTTTTTACAAGAATAGAAGATTAAATTATTCTCTTTCTTTCTCAATTATTTTACCATTTCTCAGTTCACGAACCTTACTGTGTTTTTTACCATATATGAAATAGATCACTACACCAATTGTCATCCAGATTAATAGACGAAGCCAGCTTTCTGCAGGTAAAGTATACATCAGGTAAACACAAACAATAATACCCATTACAGGTACGAATGGTACCCATGGTGTTCTGAATGGTCTAACTGCATCTGGAAGTGATTTACGAAGGACCATGATACCGATACAAACCAATGTAAACGCAAATAATGTACCGATACTCACCATGTGCCCTAAATCTGAAACTGGTACGAAACCAGCAAAAAGACTCACAAAAACAAGGAAGAATAAATTAGTTTTCCATGGTGTGCGGAAGCTTGGATGAACCGCTGCAAAGAATTTTGGAAGTAGACCATCCTTAGCCATTGTGTAAAATACACGCGACTGTCCCATTAACATAACTAGTATAACTGAAGTATATCCTGCAAGAATTGCAATGATCAGAGCATCTTGCAGGTATGTATAACCTGTCATTGCAAAGGCTGTTGCCGCAGGTTTTGCGTCTCCGGCAAAGTCTTTATAATTAACAAGACCTGTCATTACGTGAGCAAATAGAACATAAAGAATAGTACAGACAACCAGGGAGCCTAAAATTCCAATTGGCATTCCTTTTTGAGGGTTTTTTGCTTCCTGTGCTGCAGTTGAAACGGCATCAAAGCCAATGAATGCAAAGAACACCACTGCAGCTCCTGTTGAAATACCTGACCATCCGAAATTTTCAAATTTACCTGTGTTCTCTGGAATGTAAGGTACATAATTGTCAGGGTTGATATGGCTCCATCCTAATATGATGAACATTAACACAACAGCAACTTTTAAAATTACCAGGAAGTTGTTCATGTTTGCAGATCCCTGAGTTCCACGAATCAGTACAAGAGATAAAATACTAACAATGAAGATAGCTGGCAGATTGATAATACCACCATCAATGACAGTTCCATCTCCCAATTTCATAGTTTCCCATGGCGATACAATTAACTCATGAGGAAGATCAATATTGTATTTGTTCAGTAGTTCTAAAAGATATCTCGACCAGCTTACTGCTACTGTAGCGGCACCTAATGCGTATTCAAGAACAAGATCCCAGCCGATGACCCAGGCCATAAACTCACCCATAGTTGCGTAAGAATAGGTATATGCACTACCTGCAACTGGTATCATGGAGGCGAATTCTGCGTAGCAAAGTCCGGCGAATGCACAGGCAAAAGCAGCAAGTGCAAATGAAATGGTAACTGCCGGCCCGGCATTCTCAGCTGCCGCTATTCCAGTTAGGGAAAATAGTCCGGCACCAATAATTGCGCCTATTCCCAAAGCAACCAGGTTTACACTGCTTAATGATCGTTTTAATGTGCCTTCACCTGTTTCATTTGATTCGAACATTAACTGTTCGATGGATTTTTTGTGGAACATACGAATTGGTTTAGTTAAAATATTTTATGTGAAAGTATGATTTAAACTGATTTCAAACGTAATTAATTAAAATGGAAAAATGAAACCCGAATGCTATTGCCAATAGGGCTTAGAATATGTAAGAATTGATCAGATTAACAGGTACTTATATAGAATTAGATTAACGCAGAAGGGAATTCAATTTGAATTCCCTTCTGCGTATTTTATTATCTTCTGATCGTATCAGTAATATTTACAATAGTATCAATGGTTGTGTTACCAGCCTGATCTTCAGATTTGATCACTTTAATTTCTTTTTGAACTTCAACGGTTACAGTATGCGTTAAGCCTGCAGAAATATGAGGAGCAATGATCAGTGATACAATAGACATTAGTTTGATCAGAATGTTCATAGATGGACCTGAAGTATCTTTGAATGGATCTCCAACTGTATCACCTGTTACTGAAGCCTTATGTGGTTCAGATTTTTTGTAGTACATCTCACCATCAATTTCAACACCTTTTTCAAATGATTTTTTTGCATTATCCCATGCACCACCTGCATTAGACTGGAACATACCCATAAGTACACCTGATACGGTAACACCTGCTAATAGTCCGCCTAAAACCTCAGGGCCAAAAGAAAAACCTATGATGATAGGAACGATAAGAGCAATAGCTCCAGGTAACATCATTTCGCGGATAGATGCTTTTGTTGAAATAGCAACACATTTTTCGTATTCAGGTTTTGCTTTATATTCCATGATCCCAGGAATCTCACGGAACTGTCTGCGCACTTCATTAACCA
Source organism: Daejeonella rubra (assembly GCF_900103545.1). Classification (GTDB taxonomy): domain Bacteria; phylum Bacteroidota; class Bacteroidia; order Sphingobacteriales; family Sphingobacteriaceae; genus Daejeonella; species Daejeonella rubra. Next base: position 67,323 of record NZ_FNHH01000004.1, on the reverse strand, counting down.
TGTCCATTGCAGCTCTGCCTACTGCAGAGATACAAAGTGCTGAGAATATAAAAGGAATCATTCCTCCAACAAATAATCCTGCAAGAACATCTGCTTTGTAAATATCAATGTGGTCGATACCAGCAACACCAACGAATGCGGCAAATAATGCCAGTGAAGTTAATGCCGCTGAAGCGATAGCAAAACCTTTTCCAGTTGCAGCAGTAGTATTACCCACAGCATCAAGGTTATCAGTACGATCTCTAACTTCCGGAGGTAATCCACTCATTTCAGCTATACCACCTGCGTTATCAGCAATCGGACCAAAAGCGTCGATAGATAACTGCATCGCAGTAGTTGCCATCATTCCTGCTGCAGCAATTGCTACACCATAGAATCCGGCGAAGTAGAATGATCCGTATATACCAGCAGCAAGTACCAATATTGGAGCAACTGTTGATTCCATACCAACAGCTAAACCTGAAATTATATTGGTCGCATGACCTGTTGAAGATTGCTTTATGATACTAAGTACCGGACGTTTACCCATTGCTGTGTAATATTCGGTGATCAGACTCATTAGTGTTCCGACAACCAGTCCTACAATGATGGAATAAAATACATCCATACTTGTAAATGAAATAGCTCCTTCTTTTAAAACACCACCAACCATATCTCTGCTCATAAACATTTCTCCTGCAGGCAGCATCCATTTTACTGCAAAGAAAGAAACGATGGCGGTTAATACAATTGAAGACCAGTTACCCATGTTCAAAGCATTCTGAACACTATCAGTTTCTTTGCTTATTCTAACAAATGCAGTAGCAACAATTGATAATATTAAACCCAGACCTGCAATAAGCATTGGTAATAGGATAGGGGCAATTCCTCCAAAATTATCGATAGAAACGATTTCACGACCCAGGATCATGGTTGCCAATATAGTTGCAACATATGATCCGAACAGATCGGCACCCATACCAGCAACATCGCCAACGTTGTCTCCAACATTATCTGCAATTGTTGCAGGATTTCTTACATCATCTTCAGGAATTCCCGCTTCAACTTTACCAACAAGATCTGCACCAACATCTGCTGCTTTAGTATAAATACCACCACCAACACGGGCAAATAATGCGATAGACTCAGCACCAAGTGAAAAACCAGCTAAAACTTCAAGAGCTTTTTCCATCTCTTTTCCATTCACACTGCCACCTGTATTTACAACATACATATTATAGAAAACAATGAATAAGCTTCCAAGTCCTAAAACAGCAAGTCCTGCAACACCAATTCCCATTACACTTCCACCAGTAAAGGAAACCTGTAATGCTTTAGCCAGACTTGTACGTGCAGCCTGTGTAGTACGAACATTTGCTTTTGTTGCAATGTTCATTCCTATATAACCCGCAAGGGCTGAAGTAAATGCACCGATAACAAAAGAAACTGCAATTACCCAGCTTGAAGTTTCAACCAGGGTACCTGAATAGGCTAACAATATTGCTGCGATTACCGAAAAATATCCCAGAACCTTCCACTCAGCTTTTAGAAAAGCCATAGCTCCATCCGCGATATAACCTGAGAGCCGCTGCATGTTTTCATCACCGGGATCCTGCTTAGTAACCCAGGCTGATTTTATAGCCATAATCACGATGCCAAAAACACCCATCGCCGGTATTAAATAAATCAAATTGTTTTGTAAAAACTCCATGGATAATTCTCTGTTTATATTCGTTATTTTTTCTTATACAATCGGCAAAAATAGCAGGCTTATTCTATTAATCAAACAATGAAATTCATAATGTTGTGATATTCAACCATATTTCTTTCAGGCATGAATTATACTATCTGATTATGAGTAAGTTATGTAAAATATTTATTTGCATTTTTTGTTCTTTTTTTTGATCAAAAGAAAGAATAATTGGATTTCGAATAATTTTATTGATTACAGATATTTTTTTAATGTAAGTTTAATCTTAAATCAAAACACAATATTAATATGAATGAAACTCTAGACCAAAATGAAATGAAGCGTGAGCTCGGTCTGCTGGATGCAACTTTACTGGTTGCTGGTAGTATGATCGGTTCCGGAATTTTTATCGTTGCAGCTGATATTACCCGTAATGTTGGTTCTGCCGGATGGCTGATTGCTGTTTGGCTTATTACCGGATTAATGACTTTAATTGCAGCGGTTAGTTATGGAGAGCTTAGTGCAATGTTTCCGAAAGCTGGTGGACAATATGTTTATCTGAAAGAAGCATATAACCCGCTTGTTGGGTTTTTATACGGTTGGAGTTTCTTTGCAGTTATACAAACAGGCACTATTGCAGCTGTTGGTGTTGCTTTTTCAAAGTTTACAGCATATTTATGGCCTCAGGTTAGTGAAGATCTCATTCTGCTTACGGTTGGATCAGTCAAAATATCTGCAGCCCAGGTTCTGGCAATTGCGATAATTATATTGCTTACCTATATAAATACAAAAGGAGTAAAGGGTGGAAAAATGATTCAGACCTCATTTACTCTGACCAAATTAGTCAGCCTTTTTGGTCTGATCATCTTTGGATTTATCGTTATGAAGCCTGAAATATGGACAAGTAACTGGGAGAATGCATGGAGTATGCAAAAACTAAGCCCTGATGGTTCATTTCAGTCGCTTACCATAGCTGCCGCTCTTGGTGCGGTGGCCGCTGCCATGGTTGGTTCTATATTTAGCAGTGATGCCTGGAATAACGTAACTTTTATTGCGGGAGAGGTTAGAAATCCTAAAAGAAATATCGGATTGAGTTTATTTCTGGGTACTATGATAGTCACCATTGTTTATGTTCTTGCAAATCTTGTTTATTTGGCTGTTCTACCCTTAGAGGAAATTGCCTATGCGGAAAAAGACAGGGTTGCAGTGGCAGCTTCAAGCGTGATCTTCGGAAATGTTGGGACGGTAATTATCGCACTTATGATCATGGTCTCAACCTTTGGTTGTAATAATGGATTAATCCTTGCCGGAGCTCGTGTTTACCACACAATGGCAAATGATGGCTTATTCTTTAAAAAGACTGCAACTCTGAATAAACATGCGGTTCCTGAATTTGGATTATGGTTACAATGTCTGGTGGCATCTGCGCTATGTCTAAGTGGAAAATATGGAGACCTCCTTGATATGATCTCATTTGTAGTCGTTATATTTTATGTGTTAACAATCCTGGGGATCTACATTTTAAGGGTTAAAAGACCCGATGCAGAAAGGCCTTATAAGGCTTTTGGATATCCTTTTCTTCCTGCATTATACATCATAATGGGTATCAGTTTTTGTATTTTACTTATTATTTATAAGCCTAATTTTACATGGCCCGGACTTATAATTGTTTTAACCGGTGTGCCTATTTACTATATGTGGAAAGCACTGGATAAGAATAAGAGTTAGTTTTAAGACTAATTTTATAGAAATCTTATTTTTTATGAACCGGCATCAAATTTTTGATGCCGGTTCATGATTTTAGGGCAAACTAAAATTAATGGGCAGGGTATAGGCAACCCTCACCTTTTGCTTGTTTTGTATCCCTGGCTTCCATTTGGGGGATTTTTCAAGTACTCTTATGGCCTCTTCATCACATCCGTTGCCAATTCCCCGTATGATCTTTATATTGGATAATTGGCCATCTTTTTCAATAATGAAGCTAACCAACACCTTACCCTGGATACCCCTTTCAACGGCAGCTTCCGGATACCTTAAGTTTCGGTTAAGGTATTTGACAAATGCTGCATGACCTCCTGTAAATTCCGGGTAGGTTTCAATCCCATCCAGGGTATAAAGAGTTGTGTTCTCTTCCGGAATTTCTGTAGTTACCGCTCCATTAAAGACTCCGGTTGAGATCTCCACAGGATTTAATCCAGAACTTTCAATACCTTCTGAATCAACGGAACTGATCACTGCTTCAGTTAGTTGTTGTTGAGTAGGAGGTTCGGATAGTGGCTGCTCTTCAGGAACAACCAGCAAATTACTGAAGTTTACACTTTTTAGTTTGACCGGTTTAGCTGGAGCTTTAGCAACAGGGGGAACCGGCTTTACTATTTGAATCTTTGTTAATTTGACTTCAATTGTTGAAAAGGGCTCAATGATCTTATCTGATAGTTTAGTTCCGAAGATTTGATTATAAATTATAGGAGCCATAATGAGGGCACTGAATAAAACGCAGGCATAGATTAAAGCTTTAAGCGTTGTTTCTGTATTTTGATTTCTTAAAGCATAGGCACCATATGCTTTGTTACGATTTTGGAATACAATCTCCAGCCACTGGGTCTTGTATAAATTCTCGGTGAAATTTATCATAAGGCTCATAATTTATTTACCTTATGGATGATAAAATTAATCAGAATCCATAATCACGACCGGAATAATAATTTTATATAATTTCAGCCACCACGAATGTGCTTCCACCTATAAATATGAGGTCGTTATTTCCTGCGTTTGCCTTTGCTGCGTCTAAAGCTGCATTTACTGAAGTGTAATATTCACCTTTAAGGCCAAATTCCTGAGCTTCTAATTGTAATTCATTCGCCGGTTTTGCCCTGGGGATATCTGGCTGACAGAAGTAATAAAATGCTTTTTGGGGTAATAGCGTAAGGATTTTGGAAATGTCTTTATCCTTAACCATTCCAATTACCATATGAAGATCCTGATGAGGCGTTAAATTGATGTTTTTCATAACCTCCCTGATCCCATCTTCATTATGTCCTGTATCACAAATGATCAGTGGATCTTTATCCAAAGTTTGCCAGCGTCCCATCAGGCCGGTAAGAGTTTTTACCTCTTTTAAAGCGGATATAACATCCAGGTCATCTATTTGATAACCCTTTAGTCTTAATTGCTTTATAGCGCTTAATACGCCTGCCAGATTCTTTAATTGATAGCTTCCGGTAAGATCTAATTCAAGACTGCCGAAATTGAAAACAGGAGAACTTGTATTTGTTTTTTGCCTGATCTCTAATTTTAAGAAATCAGTTGAGATGTTTTGTGTTGAAGACCTAAGTATCTCCCATTCATCACTTGCAAAAGTAAGATCTGAATGCATTTCTAAGGCCCTGTTGACGAATATATCTTCAACATCTTTTTGTCTTTGGCTAATAACCAGAGGTACTCCCTGTTTAATTATACCTGCTTTTTCAGCTGCGATCTCATTCAGGGAATTTCCCAAAATATTCATGTGATCATATCCAATATTACTGATCACACTCAGTTCAGGGTTGATCACATTTGTTGAATCAAGCCGGCCGCCAAGTCCGACCTCTATAATTGCGATATCTACCTGATTTACTGCAAAATGCTCAAAGGCCATAGCAACTGTAACCTCAAAAAATGAGGGTTCCAGTTCCTCTATGTATTGCTGATGATCTTTAACGAATTGAATCACTTCCTTTTCAGAGATCATTTTCCCGTCTATTCGGATTCTTTCTCTGAAATCCCGGAGATGCGGTGAAGTGTATAAGCCTGTTTTATACCCCGCCGACTGAAGTACAGCAGCCAGCATATGCGAAGTTGAACCTTTGCCGTTGGTGCCACCTATATGAACTGATTTGAATTTTTCCTGTGGGTTGCCTAATTCTTTACAGAACCTGACTGTATTTTGTAAGCCCGGCTTGATCGCAGCCTTTCCCTGGCTGCTGAACATGGGAAGCCTTGAATATAAATAGTGGAGTGTCTCAGAATAATTCATTAATACCCTAATGATTTTATTCGGCTAATATCCTGAAGAGAATCCTATTCTGGAAATTTGGCTGTTAATTAAAATGACCTGGTGCTTAAAATAACCTCTGAACCTGGTACTGTGATATCACTATTTTCTTCTGCGGTTATAAAAATCCTGGTCGGGACAAATGGAGTAACAGTTTTCAGTGTAGCCTCTAAAAGACTTGAAAATAGTCCCCTGGAACTTACCAACTGGCCAATATTCTTTACTCCGTTTTCTTTTGTAACCATCCAAACAACATAAACAGACTTTGCAGGCTTAAGCCTATCCGGTTCTGCCAGGTTTTTTATTTTAATATCTATTGTATGATTTTTATTATCGTCTTTATTGATTTTAACAACACCCTGTGCTGCCGGAACAACAGTTGATGTGTTAAAACTTATTTTTTTCGAACAGGAGCTTAAAAGAAAAAAGATAAATAAGATACTAAGGGAAATTAGTATTTGTCGGCTTAAACTATATAATTTAATTGTTTTCATACATATGAAACACATATATGAACGAATTGTTTGATGAAATCGTAAATTGATTTAATTGAAATTGTAAAATTTAAACCAGAGATTAATTTATTTAACCTTAAAATTAAACATAACCACACCAATCTGAACATCAGGTGCTGATTCAAGTTTGTTTAAGGAAGATCCTATAACGGCGATCCGGCATTTTTCCCAGATAGCTTTGTCTGATAAGGTGGTTCCTTTTACACCAGGGATGGCATTCACAACAATACCATTTTTGTCTACATATATTCTAACGGCTACTTTTCCGTATTTCTGACCATCATCTTTAGGAATAGTCAGATTGGTGAATTTTCTGCTTTTAAGGTCCAGCGCATAACTTCCGTTACCTGAGCCGCCTTCTCCATAGTCGGGCGAAAGCGGATCGCCATTAGTACTTCCCTGATTGCCTGCAACGGTACTTGTTCCATCACCTTTTCCAAGGCCATCGTTCTTTTTACCTTTATAAAGTGCATTCTGGTTTACAGCAGGCTTGTTATCTTTAGCCGGGACGCTCACTGAAGGTGATTTTGCTGTGCTTTTTTCTTTGGTGACAATTTCAGGAGCATCTTCGTTATTCTGAGTTGCAATGGCTTTATCCGTAACCTCTGAACTTACATCAGCAGATGTGTTGTTATCCATGATCACTTTATCAGGTGCAGTATTATTGGCATCAGGAGAGGTTGAGGGTTCTTCAACACTCATATAATCATCTCCCATACCGAATTCTGACGTACCATAATTTACTATGATCCCACCTGTTCCTGTATCAGGTTCAACACGGCTCGCAATAATGAAAAAGCTGATCACCAGAAAGATGATCATAATACCAGTTGAAATGGCATATGCTTTCGGATAATTATTCTCTTCCTGTCTGCGGTATTCTATCATTTTTTTGTTTCTGTAGCTAACACTAGTTTAACCTTCAGTTTGTTGGCAATATCTGTCAGTTCGATCACATTCTCAATTGCGATCGTACGATCGGCATATAGAATTATGGTCAGGTCAGGAGATGCTTTTTGATATACTTCTATATTCTGAAACAGATCGGAGGCATTTACCTTTTTTTTCTCTACAAAATATTCAAGATCCTTTGTTATTGATACGTTAATGGTCTTTTGAGGTATAGACTGCCCTGAACTTGATCTGGGTAAGAACAGTTTAACAACATTGGGATTTGCAACAGCTGATGCCAGGAGAAAGAACAGCAGCAAAAAGAACATGATATCGTTCAATGCTGATGTATGAACCTCAACGGTTCCTCTCTTTTGTCGTTTTCTTAAATTCATTTGCCTGGTTCTTCTAATAGGTCAATAAACTCAATAGCATCAGTTTCCATTTTAAGGATGATCCTGTCGACCATGATATTCAGAATATGATACAATACATAGGCAATAATACCAATGATCAGGCCGGTTGCTGAAGTAATCATTTTTACATAAAGTCCTCCAGAAATAGTTCCAATTTCGATGATTCCTTTAACAGATACCTCATGAAAAATAGTAATTACACCAATGATGGTACCTACGAAACCAAGCATTGGAGCAATACCTGCAATAATACCAAGGATACTGATATTCTTTTCCAGTTTTGAAACTTCAAGTTTTCCAACATTTTCAATCGCTCCTTCAATATCTTTAATAGGTCTTCCAATTCGCAAAAGGCCTTTTTCAAGCATTCTTCCAAGCGGAGTATTACTGTTTCTGCAGATGGCTAATGCAGAATCCAGCTTTGCAGATTTAATGCTCTGTTTTACTTGCAGCATTAGGTTCATCTCATCTTTGGAAGCCTTTCTAATAGTTAGATATCTCTCCACAAATATAACCAGACCCATAAATGCAAGAAGTGCCAAAGGTACCATTACCCAACCACCCTTAAACAGGAGTTCAATAAACCTCAATTCTTCACCGGTTTGCATGGTCTGAATGGTAGCTGCTGCGGTATCAGCTATAGGATTAAGCGTATCAATTTGAAGTAGTAACATTATTATGGATTTTTGGATTGTTTTACCCGGGCTATCCAGGCATCTTTATTTATATTTTTTTGTATTCTAGTTAATTCTTTTTTTGCCGATTCTTCATCTAAGAACGTACCAAGACTGATCTTTAGCATTTTTCCGGGCATATTTTCTACGATCTTTGCCTGAATCCCTTTTGTGCTGAGCTCTAAAATATAAACTTCTGCCTCACTTTTTCTTGCAAATGCAGCTGCAATTATCTCATAATTAATGGATTCACTTTCTGAAGTTGCAGCTACTGCCGCAGGTGCATTGGCAACTGCAATGGTAGTATCTGATTTTTGCCTGATACTATCTGCTAAGATTGATGCACTATCAACAGCATTTTTTATTGAATCTGAGCTTAATTTTGTTGAATCAATTAAATCAGTTGATGGCTCCTGAACTGTATTAGCTGAAGAAAAAACTCCTGCACTTTTATTTTTAATGAAACTATTGAAGTCGGTATTGAAGTAAAATAATGCTGAAAGAGCAATTAAAAAGGCTAAAAAGCTCGCGAAAATGGTAATCCAGGATCTTGTTTTCTTAATTTCTTCATAATCCTCATCTTCCTCTTCTTCCTCTTCTTCCTCTTCTTTTTCCTCACTTATTACAGGTGCAGCTATTTCTTTTTCTTCCTGAACAGGAATAGAATTTTCATTTTTAAGCTCAGCAATGGGTTTTAATCCGAAAAAGTTATCTGTTGTTCCAAAATCATCGGCTGCTATTAAAGTAAGTTTTCCATTTTTTTTATGAAGGACACCTATATGCAGGATTTCAACTGAATCAGAGCTATTTAGTAGTTCAACTATGCCTGAAACGAGCTTTTTAATCAGTTCTTCTACAGAAGAAATACTCAGACTTTTTTTAATACTTATATACTGGCTTAGACTTGAATCGCTGGTTTCACGCTCAATAAAAGATAATAAGTAGGATGGAGGGTAGAATATATTGCTTGATCTGTCAAATGTTCCGGCTAGCCTTACCTTCTTAAAAGTACCTAAGCCAGAGACGCTTACTTCATCCTGCTCACGTAACAAATCTTCAATATAAAGGCCTATTTCCATTAATGTCTAATTTAAATTTTAATTCTCAAGCTGCCAAACAAAGCTTTAAAAGGAATAATTTACTCCACCAAGTATTGTCAGCCCCATTTTGGGATAAAATAAATATCTCTGATAGGATTGTCCTGTTAAATTATTAGCTCTCAGATAGACTCCGATCTTATTATGAACTTTATATTCTGCACCTGCACTAAGATCTACAAACCCTTTTAAAGTTCTTGATGTAAAACCTCCACCTGCTGCATTCACCCTTGCAAAAGTTTCTCCCTGGAAAAGAACTTCAGCATCCAGGTAAAGTTTTTGATTAACCTGAGCTCTGGCATTAGAGATTAGCCTTACAGTTGGTTTGAACCAGGCTTGCGCTTGACTGGCCAGATCATAATTGAAGATCTGGGCTTTGCCACTAATATTAAAAACATCGGAAGCTTTTACATTTAATTCACCTTCGAAACCAAAAATATTACTTTTGCCATTATCATAAATTACATCAAAGCGGTTAATTGTTGTTTGATTATTAACCATTAGCTGCATATCATCTATGGTTTTATAATAAGCCATGATCTTATAACCAAATTCAGCACCCGCATTGCCTTTAACTCCTGCCTGGATATTCATACTTTCCAGCGAGTTCTTTATGGCTAAATTTTTACTTAAAAATGGATTTTCTAAAGCAAGGTCCCTTATTGATGTTTTAAGTACATCGCCCGTTACTCCTGCAAATACTACTGCATATCCCTGAACCACAGGAATTTCTGCGGATACTGATGGGAAAATATTTAATCTGCTATTTGTACCAAACTCCTGTACAATATTAGCCCCCAGCTTTAATTCAAAGCCATTTCCTTTAAAATTCACATAAGGGTTTACTCTAAGTATATTGTTGCCTAGTTTATAAGCAAGGTCTTTTGTGGAAGTGAAATCTGCCGATGTATTCAATCCGATATTAAAAAGGTTGATTTCTTTATTAAGATATCCTTTTAAAAGGACTGAGCTTTCACGGGCATCGTCAATATTGCTGAACTGGTAGGCATTTATACTTGCAGCATAATTGAATAGGGCGGACTCGGAATAATTATTCACTATTTCAGCATCTGCAGCAATGGTACTGAAGCGCTGTTTACTCATGTCGGCAGGAACACTTGATGAAGGATCAAAACCATAGAAGAAAGTTGATCTTCTGTCGTAGCTTAAATTTCCTGAAATAGCGTAAGAATCGCCAATTGACCTGCCAAAAATACCCAGTTCCTGATTTGAAAACTGCTGTTTTTCTAAATTGCCTTGTTGAGAAAGGTGTTTGAAATATGCTCCGCTTTGTAATGCTTCATCACGGCCAGTATTAATGTAAGCTTCAGCCTGAGCTGTATTGAAATTTCCAGCTCCAACTTTGATATAATTATTGGAAAGTACAGCTGCACGTTCATCTGCCATTTTTTGTGCCTGTAATTCTTTGATATTGGAATTCAGATCTAGCTTCTTATCAATTATATTATAGCTCAGAACCGGTTTAAAGGCCTTGGTGGTGTTCATGTCAGGATTCCTACGGATCTTTACAGCATCAGCCAGAACTGGTTTATATGGCCTGACAACCTCTATCTCTTCAGTAAGGGTTGGAGGTTGGGTGCCTGGAGGAGTTTCATTTTTTTTATCCTGTGCCTGAGCTGTAACAGATAAACAAAACAAACTAACTATCAGCGTATATTTTAAAGTCGGAATATTCATTATCTATTATTTTATTTCAGTTTTTCCAATTTTTCTTTGGCCATCTTAAGAATGTCATCATCCTCGTTCTCGTAATTTTCAATGATACTCTGAAGAGTGCTTTTTGCCTGGAAAACATCTTTTAGTCCGATGTAGTTATCAGCAATCAGAATATATGTTTTTGCCACCCAATAATCATGGGAAGGCATTTTGTTGGTAAGATCAAATGCTGTAGACAAGGAGGTTTTATATTCACCTCTCAGGTATAAGATATTAGCGATGTTGTATTTTGCTTCAGCTCCTGTAACAGTTTGTGTTTTTTCTGCAACTTCAGTGAAATCATTAACAGCCTGGATGGTATCACCAATGATCAGATTGGCTTTTCCAGAATAAAGTCCTGCTCTGAAAAGATCTTCTTCAGAGGATTTGTTAGACTCTCTGATGAATTTTACATATTGAAGTGTTTCATCCGGTAAATTCATATTGGCATAAGCCTCCATCAGATTATTAACGGCAAAACTATAATTAGCCTTGTATTCAGATGTCAGTTCGAGCTTTTTCAGGTGAACGATAGCTTCGTTATATTTCTTTTGAGCAAGGTAGATCTTTGATATACTGATTAGCGCACGTTCAGTATAATCGCTTGTCCAGTCATTTAAAATGTACTCGTAATCCGGAATAGCGTCATTTGGTCTCTTCAGTTTTACTAAACTTTCTGCTCTAATGAAACGGGCATGCTTATCATGTACCGCTTTTGGGAATTTATCGAAGTATGCATTTACAGACTCAAATGTGCCCTGATAATCAGCTGTAAGAAAGCGATTATTAGCAGCCTGGAAAGTGATGTTATCCTGCTCATAGGTGCTCAGGTTTCCTATACTCGTGGTATTGGCATAGTCCAGAAATCCTGTGGCGTCTGATTTTTGCAGGTAGATATTTTTGATAGATTCTAAAGCAAGTTTTGCTTCATCAGTAGTGGTGTATTCACTAACTACACGTTTGAAAGTTACAATCGCCGCTTCTTCCTGATCCTGATTAAGTTCAACGAGGCCAATTGTGATCAAAGCACGTGGTACATAACTGCTTCGCGGATATTTTTCTATCAGTGAGCTTAGATCCGTTTTGGCAATTTCAAAATCACCTTTAATGAAATAAGTATAGGGGATCTCGAAACTGGCGTCATCCGAGTAGTTTGATTTTGGAAACTGTTGCAGTAATGATTGATGAGTTGCAATCTTTAAGTCGTTCTGGCCCTGCAGACCCTGTATCATTCCTCTCTGAAACAACGCATAATCTTCACTCGATGTTTTTGATGCAATGATCCTGTTATAATAGACCAGGGCATCATCATAATCTTTTAATACAAAATATGAATCTGCCAATCGAAGAATGGCATCATTGATAGTATTCGGGTCTTTTTCATTACCACGCAGAAAACGGGTGAAATACGTAGCAGCCTTTCTATAACTCTCATGCTCAAAGGCAGCATAGGCAAGTGCATAATTAGCGAAATTATAAACTTCAGTTTTACGTGAGGCCGGAAGTTCCATGAACTTTTCAAAATTGTCTACTGATTCTCCAAATTTTCTAACCTCATACATAGCTTCTGCAAGCCAATAGGTCGCTAATGAGTGAATCTCATCGTCTTCAACGTTTTTATTGGATCGCATAAACATGGAAATACCATTCTGGAAAGCACGTTCATTATAAAATTCTAATCCTCTGTAATAAGTTACCTTCTGATAAACTTCGTTTGCCTCCCTGTTTTTGTTCGGAATACTTTCCAGGATGTCAATGGCGTCTTTATAGTTTTTTGTGGTCAGAAGAATCTCTCCCAATAAGGTTTTTGCAGAATCCAGTTTTGGAGATAGCGGGTATGTTTTAATAAATAGCTGAGTCGCATCAAGAGCTACCTGATGGAATTCAAGTTCATAAGATAATTTAGCATAATTGAATAGCCCTTCCTCTTGTAACTGCTTGTCAAAGGTTAATTTTGAGGCTTTAAAAAACGCACTTCTTGCCGCTTGTTTATTATTAGTTTTCAGGAAGGATTCACCCAAAGCGATCATTCCACTTTGGAAATATTCATCCGCAGTTTCAAGTTTTTCCAGTTCCAGAATGGCTTTTTTATAGTCCTTAAGCTTAAACGCGGTGTAACCGATCTGGTAATTGTCCTGATTATTTTGGGTTTTCCCCTGATCTTTTTGCTGAAAATTCTGAAAGTAAACTCCTGCATTCGTATAATCTGATTTGGCGAAGTATGATGCTCCAACAATTCGGAACATTTCTGTTTCATATAATTGTTTCGTCGACTTCAGGATAGGAATGGCATAGCTTAAGACATCGTCATAACGGTTATCCAGAAAGTATAGAGCAGAAATATAATAAGGATAACTGTTTTCATACAAGGTTGACCCTTTTAATCTTTCGAATTCTACCAGTGCTTTTTTGTAATCCTTTTGCAGATAGCTGATATAGGCAAAATAGTAAGTGGATTGCTCATTATAAATGCTTTTTTCATCCTTCAGCTCAGCGAAAAGTTTCTTTGCATTATCGTATTCCTTTACTTCAAAATAGGAGTAAGCTAATTTATACCGGTACTCTGACGACTCTTTACCGGATAAGCTGTTGCCTTCCAGTTTCTTGAGCCATTCGATCACTTTTGGATAATTTTTCTGAGCAAAGTAGGAGCGACCAACCTGATAAAACGCAAGCTTCGTGTAGTTGTTTGCAGGATTGGCACTTATAAAGCTTAGAAATAGGGATTCCGCATCGCTATTGCCAAGTTCTAATGCACATAATGCGATATAATATCTGGCATTTTCTTTCAGGAGGCTGACTTCAGGATTGATTTCTGCCTTCGCATTTGATTTTTGATCATTCTTTAAAACGCGGTTAAATTGAATGGAAGCCGCAGCATATTTTTCTTTTTCCAGCAATTCCATTCCGCTTTTAAAGTCCTGGTTGAGATCAAACCATGCAGTGTTTTGGGCCAGTACAGGAATAGTAAAAAATGCGAAGATTAATGTGAAGATTGTGTATTTTCTGAGCATAAGTAACCAAAATAATAAGTGCTAATTTAATCTAAACCCTCTCAGACTTTTGCATTAGTAATTAACATGTGTTGAAAACAGAATAATAACGAAGATTTGTCAATGATGTTATTGAAAAAATAAAACTATTAACAACTCAGGATTCTACTGGTTGCGCTGATTGGCCAGAAGGTACAGTACAGCCATTCGGATAGCAACTCCATTTTCTACCTGATCCAGGATGATAGATTGTTTACTGTCAGCTACATCACTTGTGATCTCCACCCCACGATTAATAGGTCCGGGGTGCATGACTGTAATTTCTTTGTCAAGCGAGTTAAGTATCTGTTTATTAAGCCCGTACATCATTGAGTACTCTCTTAAAGAAGGAAAATATTTTATGTCCTGACGTTCAAGTTGAATGCGCAGCATATTTGCTACATCACACCAGTTGAGTGCTTTTAAAAGATCATGTTCAATTTTTACACCAAGCGTTCCAATGTATTTAGGAATAAGTGTGCTTGGTCCGCATACCATTACTTCTGCACCTAACTTTTGAAGGCAAAGTATGTTAGAAAGGGCTACCCTTGAATGAAGTACATCACCTATGATCGCAATTTTCTTCCCTCTTACCTCACCATATTTTTCTCTGATAGAAAAGGCATCAAGCAGGGCCTGTGTAGGGTGCTCATGAGCTCCATCTCCGGCATTTACTATTTGTGCGTTTACATGCTTGCTTAGAAAGATTCCTGCCCCGGCATAAGGGTGCCTCATAACAACCATATCTACTTTCATTGACAAGATGTTGTTCACCGTATCGATCAATGTTTCACCTTTACTTACGGATGAAGATGAAGCTGCAAAATTTACTGTGTCTGCAGACAATCTTTTTTGTGCAAGTTCAAAGGATAAACGTGTTCGGGTAGAGTTTTCGAAGAATATATTTGCTATAGTTATATCTCTCAGGGAAGGGACTTTTTTAATTGGCCTGTTAAGTACATCTTTGAAGGTATCAGCAGTCTCAAAAATTAATTCGATATCTCTGGTAGTGAGATCTTTTATTCCCAGCAGGTGTTTAGTACTTAAAGTAAGAATTTGTTCTGCCATTATTTTTCTGATAGTAAGATTACTTTGTCTTCATGATCAGTTTCTTTCCAGTTCACTATGACCTTTTGTGAATCAATAGTATCGACCTTGATTCCAATATAATCAGCTTCTATAGGCAGATGCCTTGAAAAACGCCTGTCTACCAGTGTCAGTAATTCAACTTTCTCTGGCCTGCCGAATGACTGAAGAGCATCCATGGCTGCGCGGATAGTCCTTCCGGTCCATAATACGTCATCCACCAGAATCACCTTTTTTCCTTCAATAATGAAATCGATCTCAGTACTGCTTGGAATTAACAAGCCTTCTTTACGACGAAAATCATCCCGGAAGAAAGTGATGTCGAGGTTGCCGCTTTCGATTGAAACATCAGGTAAGGTCTTTTTCAACTCTGCTATTATCCGCTTCGCGAGGAATACTCCGCGAGGCTGAATGCCGAGGATTACTGAATTATCGAAATGGTCGTGATTTTCTATTAGCTGATGGCAAAGGCGCTGGATTGTGATCTGGAATCTTTGACCGTCTAGCAGGGTTAATGTTTGCATCAGTGGTTTAATTTGAGCAAAAATATGAAAAATTATTAAACCCCTGTCGAGAATTCTGTAATTTAATACAGGATATTAAATAATTGGAAATTGGGAGCTAGAATTCTTTGAAATAATTCATTTAAATAAAAAAAGCCCTGACGTGAATCAGGGCTTTGGTATTATAATAAAGCTTTAGAGCTTATTCTTCTGTGCTTTCTGCTGCTTCAGGGCTAGCTGCTGCGGCATCATCTTCAGTTTTCTTTGCTTTTTTGGCTTTGCTTTCTGCACCTTCCATCTTCTCTTTCAATTGTGCCAATACACCAAGATCACCTAAAGTAGATTTCTCAACTGACTCTTTTACCTTTTTAACGGCAGTAGTAGTAGCTTTTGCTTCCTTCTTCTTAGCATTGAATTCTTCTTTGCGTTCTTCAGCTTTTGCCTCTTCCCAGATACGGGCATGAGAAACTACGATACGCTTAGAATCTTTATTGAATTCAATGATTCTGAATTCAGCAGTCTCATCAGCTTTAACAGAAGAACCATCTTCTTTTACCATGTGTTTTGTAGGAGCGAATCCTTCAACACCGTATGGCAACGCAACGATAGCACCTTTATCTGTAACCTTTAAGACAGTTCCTTCGTGGATTGAATCAATAGTGAATACAGTTTCGAAAGTTTCCCAAGGATTTTCTTCTAACTGTTTGTGGCCTAAGCTCAGTTTACGGTTAGCCTCATCAAGTTCTAAAACAACCACATCAAGTTCTTCACCTACTTTAGTGAATTCATTTGGATGGTTAACTTTCTTAGACCATGAAAGATCAGAAATATGGATTAATCCGTCGATGCCTTCTTCGATCTCAACAAATACACCAAAATTAGTCATGTTCTTAACAACAGCTTTGTGCTTGCTTCCGATAGGGTAGCGCTCACCGATGTTCTTCCATGGATCAGGAGTAAGTTGTTTGATACCAAGGCTCATTTTACGCTCGTTACGATCTAATGTCAATACCTGAGCTTCAACTTCATCGCCAACTTTCAGGAATTCCTGAGGGTTACGAAGATTTTGAGACCATGACATTTCAGAAACGTGAATCAAACCTTCAACACCCGGGGTGATTTCAAGGAATGCTCCGTAATCTGCAACTGTAACAATTCTGCCTTTAACTTTAGATCCGATCTCTAATGCCGTATCTAATGCTTCCCAAGGATGTGGAGTTAATTGCTTTAATCCTAATGCGATACGTTTTTTCTCGTCATCAAAGTCTAAAACAACAACATTGATCTTCTGATCAAGGTTTAATACCTCACGTGGATGCTCTATGCGGCCCCATGAAATATCAGTTATGTGTAATAAACCGTCTACGCCACCAAGGTCAATGAACACACCGAAATCGGTAATGTTTTTAACAGTACCCTCAAGTACTTGTCCTTTTTCCAGTTTCGCAACGATCTCAGTTTTTTGATTTTCTAAATCGTCTTCAATCAGCACTTTGTGTGATACTACAACGTTTTTGAACTCATGATTGATCTTAACAACCTTGAATTCCATTGTTTTACCTACATAGATATCGTAATCGCGGATAGGTTTGATGTCGATCTGCGATCCCGGAAGGAAAGCTTCAACACCCATAATGTCCACAATTAATCCACCTTTTGTACGGCTCTTAACAAAACCAGTAATGATCTTGTCCTGATCCAAAGCTTCATTGATAGTTTCCCATGAACGCTGAGTTTTTGCACGCTTACGGGATAATACTAACTGTCCGTTAGCATCTTCCTGTGATTCTACAAATACGTCAACTGAATCACCAACCTTAAGGTCAGGTGTATCACGGAATTCTGATAATGATACTAAACCGTCAGATTTAAATCCGATGTTCAATACCACATCTTTGTTGTTGATCGATACAACAATACCCGAGATGATCTCGCCTTTGTTGATCGAATTGAAAGTTCCTGCATACAGTTCTTCAAACTTTTCACGGTCTGCAGCACTGTAATTTCCGAAACCTTTATCATCCGCATCCCAGTCGAAATCGCCTGTAGGGGTGATCAATGTTTTTGATTTGATCTCTTCGATCGACACAGAATCAGCTTCTGATTCAATGGTTTCCTTTTGTTTAACCGTAGTGGTCTCTTCGCCTTGAAGTTCCGCTTGTTTAGCAGTCAACTCCTTTTCAGCTTCTAGTTTTTTAGCCATTAATTAATTTATCTCCTTTTTCCGATATTAAATCGGACTGCAAAGGTAGAAAAATTCATTTTTATTAAAAAACATTTTGACGCTTTATTTTCATTTAATTATATCCGGAACTGTCTGATACTAATCGCTTTATTTATTAAAGCATATTCATTCAGTTAAATGAGCCATTTTCTGTTCCGGGGGTATGTAAAGTACTGGATAGTATGGATTCTTTTGAGATGAAAAAAAGCGGGTAATTATCGCATTTGGTAAATAGGAAAATGTTTACCCTCGTGGAAAGGATAAAAAGGCATTCCTGAAAGGTGTTTTAATAATTGAAACTTATATTGCGAGGAGTGGTTTGATATATACCATAGCAAAGTCCAGTTGTTGGGCTTCATCAATATAGCTATTGTCCAATACCACTGCATCCTCTGCCTGGATCAAGGGGCTCTCCTCCCTGGTGGTATCCTGATGATCACGTTTGGCAAGATTTTCAAAGATCTCATCAATATTTACTTTTTCACCCTTACTGATAAGTTCATTATATCTTCTTTCTGCCCTGATATGAGGATCAGCTGTCATGAATAGTTTAAGATCTGCATCAGGAAAGACCACCGTTCCAATATCCCGACCGTCCATCACGATGTTTCCTGTTCTGCCCATTCTTTGCTGTTGCCTCACCATTTCTATGCGAACGTCTTTTATGGCACTGACTGTACTAACCATATCTGCGACAGGCATCTGACGTATTTCTTTCGAAACATCTTCGCCATTCAGGGTAATTAATGTTTGACTTTCTGTTGTTTGAAAATCCAGGTGAATATCATTTAAGGCATTTTTAATCGATTCCTGGTCTTTAAGATTTATCTTATTTCTAAGAAAAAACAAGGTTACCGACCTGTACATAGCTCCACTATCAATATAAATGAAATGCAATCTTTTGGCTAATGCTTTTGCCAATGTGCTTTTACCGCATGAAGAATATCCATCTATGGCTACAACAATATTTTTGCTCATTCCTGCAAAAATAGGATTTGCTTTGGATATCTGAATAGTGCTGTTCAGATTTCTAACAAAAGACTCTGCAAGGATCCTGTTGATTTTCAAATTGCTATTTTTGTGTATGACATTTTCTAAACAGGATCTTTTGAAGGAAATTACATTCCGGACTTCCAGAAGCGGAGGCAAGGGGGGACAGAATGTTAATAAGGTATCCAGCAAGGTTGAACTTAATATAAATATAAGATCATCACCGATATTTACAGAAGGAGAAAAGGAATTGTTATTTCTGAAACTTGCCAACCGGATTAATTCAGAAGGAGTGCTTCAGGTTATCACAGAAGAGGAGAGAAGCCAGCTTCATAATAAGGAGAAGAGTATTGAAAAACTTCTAATACTTCTAAAGAAGGCATTGTACAAGCCAAAGCTTAGAAAACCAAGCAAACCAAAGAGATCAGCAATAGAAAAACGATTGAAATCAAAGCAATTGACAGCCTTGAAAAAGATCAGCCGCAGGGCTCATTTTAATGATTAGATAATATTGATCAGATCTAATTAAATCTGTAGTACAAAGCAATGGAACCAAATTGATGTGGTTTTGCTATGCTTTCCACTTCCCTGGTTTTAAATAATATGGAAAAATCGGCTGTAAAACGGTTGTGAGAATAGATTGCTCCTGCCTGCTGACTAAAAACCACAGGCTTAGTCTCAAATACAACCGGTCCCTTTTCTTTTATAAACAGCCCACCCTGAATGGTTGCATCATATGCAATATAATGCAGCATTGGTTTCGCATAAAAAAAGAACTCTTTTTTAACCAGATCCTTTTCGGGAGCGTTTTTTGAAATCCTGCTTTGAGTGCCTGCTGAATTAAATAGTGGATTTATTGCTCCTGCTCTGAACGTGATGCCTGCACCGGCTCCTGAAAAGGTATTTCCGATATTAACATAGGAGTTAGCTGCAAAATCAACCTTGCCAGTCTTTGAGCGATTAAGTAAATAGTTGTATTCTGCTGACGCGTTTATTGCAAATTCATTTTTAACCTGCCATTGCCATCCATTGATCTCATAGAACCCAACTACATCATGCATCAATTCCTGAGCTTCCTTTGCCAGGGCAGATGGACCAATGGTTCCAGTCTGCAAACTCAGCTTAAGGTTATTCTCTGAATTGTACAATAGGTTAAGAGCAGCTCCGGCATATAAATACCCTGCAAAGGGGCGGTCAACATTGACAATATCCAGAATGCTACCTGATTGAGGATTGTATATTTTTTGACCTGCTTCAAATTCAAGGATCATTTTATTGAGTTTTTTGTTTCCCAATTTACTTTGATCTAATGCAGTGCGAAAGTTTAGTAATAATCCGTTGGTATAATACCGGTCTTGTCCACCGGCAAGATAGGAGTCGTTTTCACTTCTGAATCCGAATTCACTTTTATAATTATTGGTTTGAGCCTTTGCTGAATAAAAAGAAAGACAAAAGGTAAGACATAACGATAAAATTGCTTTTTTCATTTAATAGGTAAAAGTAGAAGGTTTAGGTAGATATTAAATCCAACAAAATTGCATTTCTTTCAGGATTAAAAACTGTATCCTAAACTTAATCCTGCATAGTAGGGAATAAAAAAATCCTTGTTGAAAACCGGACTGAGTCCTGCTCTGAATGAAAATCCACGATCAACAGGTTGTAGTCTGTAAGAAAAGCTCATTGTCCCGATGATATTACTGTTGTTTTCATCAAATAAAAAGGAGTCATCGTTGCCACCGGTAGCCAGAAGTGTAGCACCAAGGCCCATCTCGAAAAAATGTCTTCCCTTTCCCAGCAAGTAGTTCAGTGATAAAGGTACGGTGGTTGCATTATCGCCTTCTATAGAGAGGTAGCCAATTCCTGCCCTGCCGCCAAAGCCATCTCTGCGGTTTGAAAAACGAGAGTCGTAATTGGCGGTAAATAACAATCCCTGACCACCTAGCTCAACAAATATATTTTGTGCCCTTTTTTCATTTCCTGAAGAAGTTGAACCGGATTCCTGACCTTTTACAAGGACGCTTAAAAACAATAAGACAAGGGTTAATAATGCAGTGTATTTTGTTTTCATCTTGCTTTCATTTTGGATATAGTAAACCCTATTAATATTATCGATATAAATATAACCAAAATTGCAATACTGCAGTTTAATGTACTGCAGCAGATACAGGGTTTCTTACAGAAATATCAATGGCATCCTTTACTTTGTCCTTACTTAGAGCTAATTCAATAACTTCTTTCATCTCACTTACATAATGAAAGCTCAGGTCTTTTATATAATCCTCTTTGATCTCAAGAATATCTTTCCTGTTCGATTTTGACAATATGATCTCCTTGATATTTGCTCTTTTCGCAGCAAGAATTTTTTCTTTGATCCCCCCGACAGGCAATACCTTACCACGAAGTGTGATCTCTCCGGTCATAGCCAGGTGAGGTTTCACTTTACGTTGGGTAAATGCAGATGTCAAAGCTGTTAACATGGTAATTCCCGCTGAAGGTCCGTCTTTTGGTGTTGCACCTGCCGGAACATGTACATGAACATCCCATTGATCAAACAAGCGGAAATCAATATTAAATTTTGAGGCATTGGCACGTAAATAAGCCATGGCTATTGTTGCAGACTCTTTCATCACATCTCCAAGGTTGCCCGTAAGCGATAGTTTCCCTTTTCCGGGACTTAAACTTGCTTCGATAAACAGAATATCACCTCCCACCTGAGTCCATGCAAGTCCTGTGACAACACCAGCAACCTCATTGCCTTCATAAAGGTCTTTATCATATATTGGCGGACCAAGAATAGTCTCTACATCAGTTTTGCTAATAGATGGATTATATTCCACATCCATTGCAATTTTAGTTGCAACACCACGAACCAGTGATCCAATCTTTTTCTCAAGTCCTCTGACACCCGATTCACGGGTATAGTCTTCGATGACTTTTTCAATAACATTAGCCTTTAGAGATATGTCTTTAGATTTAATACCATGCTGTTCACGCTGCTTGGGTAATAAATGCTGTTTCGCGATCTCAATTTTCTCTTCTATGGTATAGCCATTCACCTCAATGATCTCCATACGGTCTAATAATGCCGGTTGAATGGAACTCAATGAATTGGCAGTAGCAATAAACATAACGCTTGACAGATCATAATCTACTTCAACATAATGATCGTAAAATGCATTATTTTGTTCAGGATCAAGTACTTCAAGCAGGGCAGAAGATGGATCTCCACGGAAATCATTGCCTACTTTATCTATTTCATCAAGAACAAATACAGGATTAGAGGTACCGGCCTTTTTTATCGACTGTATGATCCTTCCGGGCATAGCACCAATATAGGTTTTGCGATGACCTCTTATCTCTGCTTCATCTCTTATCCCACCCAGGGCCATTCTGACATATTTTCTGCCTAATGCTTTTGCAATGGATTTCCCCAGTGAAGTTTTTCCAACTCCCGGAGGGCCTACCAGGCAAAGTATTGGAGCCTTCATGTTATGCTTTAGTTTTAAAACAGCCAGGTATTCAATGATCCTTTGTTTTACTTTTTCAAGCCCGTAGTGATCTTTTTCCAGAACTTTCTCAGCTCTTTTCAAATCGAAATTATCCTTTGTGAAATCATTCCATGGCAGATCCAGAAGTAATTCCAGATAGTTTATCTGAATGGAATAATCAGCTGCTGCAGGGTTCATTCTGGATAATTTTTCAATCTCCTTATTGAAATGAGTGGCTGCGTCTTTACTCCATTTTTTTCTGGTGGCCCGTAATCTTAAATTTTCTATCTCCAGATCGGGTGAGTTACCACCTAACTCTTCCTGAATGGTCTTTAATTGCTGATTCAGGAAATAATCTCTCTGTTGTTTATCAAGGTCAACTCTGACTTTTGATTGAATCTGGTTTTTAAGCTCCTGCATTTGCAGCTCCTGAGTTAAATGACCCAGAACCATTTTTGCACGTTCATGCAAGTTAACTACTTCCAGCATTTGCTGTTTTGCAGCCACATCTGCATTCATGTTGGAAGAAATAAAGTTGATCAGGAATGATGAACTTTCAATATTTTTTATGGCAATACCTGCTTCGCTAGGGATATTAGGAGAAAGTTGTATGATCTGCATGGCCATCTCTTTAATGGAGGCCATCAGCGCTTTAAACTCTTTGTCAGTTTTTGGCCTTATCTCTTCAAATTTCTGTATGCTAGCCTTAATGTAAGGGTCACTCTGGACCTCTTCATTTAGGCGGAAACGCTGTTTACCCTGAATGATAACGGTCGTATTTCCATCAGGCATCTGTAGCATTTTAATAATAAGTGCTACTGTTCCAACCTGATTCAACTGCTCAAAAGTAGGATCTTCAATGCCAACATCACGCTGGGAAACAACCCCAATGATTCTGTCGCCACGAAAGGCATCTTTTATTAATTTGATGGATTTATCTCTGCCAACTGTTATAGGAATAACGACACCTGGAAATAAAACAGTATTTCTTAAAGGCAGAATCGACAAAATGTCTGGTGTCTCTTCGTTGTTCATTTCCTCTTCATCCTCCTGGGACATCAGCGGAAAGAACTCAGTATCTTCATTAATTAAGGGCAATGTACGGTTAAAGTCAAAGTTGTCGTAGTTACTCATCTATATCTTTAATAACGTCATAATGACAGTTGAATTTATTCAAAGGCTATAAAACAGCCTGCATATTAAAAGTGCAAGGTATGTGCCAATTCCCGTTCTTGTTAATAATCGGCAGATTCAATTTTATTTACCGACAATTCTACCGGCTTTATTAATTTATTGCTTTATGACAAACATTTTATTAATTAAAGATACGATGATTACTCATTTCCAGGGTTTACAAGATTCCCGATCTTTCAAATAACAATTTCTTTTTTCTTCTGTTTTATAAATTTGTACATTTAAAATAATTTACGATTTAAGTCGTTCTAAACCAATATAATTTTTCGCTAATTCAAATGAGATCATTCTTAGGTTTATTATTAATCCTTTTAACAGCGGATATAGCATTCGCTCAAACTTCTTACCATAAGATGGGGCAAAAAGCCCTTATTGACGGAAATTTTAAAGCAGCTGTTTCCAACCTCGAAAAAGCACTTGCTACAGACTCTTCAGACGTGAACACCCTTTATATGCTGGGATATTCATATTATCATTCCGCCAGTTATAAAGCAGCAGTAAATACCTTTAATAGGGTAATTTCTTTAAAGCCGGGTGAGAATAGTGCCTATTATTACAGGGGAAAAGCCAGAAATATAATGGCAAATGAAACAAAGGGCATTTCAAATTCAGATCGTGAAAAATTGCTTCTTTCATCTATTAAGGATTTTTCCAGGGCCATTGAACTGAATGCTGAAGATGTGAAATTGTATCAGAACAGAGCCGTTGCTTATAGAGATTATGGAGTATTGAAAGGTCAGAAAATTCCTAATTTTTACGATAAAAATAAAGCTACAAGCTCATTCAGAGCTTGTATTTCAGATTTTGAAAAGGTTTTGTCAATCACTCCTGATCGAAGAGATATCATAACTCAGTTAGCAGATGCAAAAACTTACATGCAAAATCTGAAATAATTTTTAAGATTTAAATTTTTGAAAACCCGGTAATCGCCGGGTTTTCTTTTTTAAAAGAATTTGGGGATATTGGCTATTCAAATAGCTCAATGATCAATTCTATAAGAAAATTTGAAAACCTGCACATCGCATGCTGGCTTATTAAAGATACCTGCTGGGTTATGGATATCCGTACTCTGGGTATTATAATGATCTTTCCAACTCTTTTTCTTGCCTTTTATATAACCTATAAGTTTAGACAGCTTTTATCTGAATTGTACCATAATTTGGCTGTATGTTTTTGGATAATGGCCAATACCATTTGGATGATCGGAGAATTTTTCTTTGATGATACACTCCGGCCTTATTCAATTGTGTTTTTTCTTGCCGGACTTCTGGTCATCTTATATTACTACCTTTTTGTTTACAGAAAACTAAAAGTTGATTCCGAAATTGAATAAGTTGATTTGAACAAATGACTTCTCGAAGTCTCTATTTGATTATTTCAGCGTTGATGCGGTAAGAATTTTTACCCAGAAGAATGACTTTTTGGTTCTTATCAATGCTATATGCTGAGTCTGGTATATAGATGAGCGTTTCTGACGACTCATAGAGATAATTCCTGCTGATATTTTTGATCTTTATTTGCCTGGGTTTGCCATTGATGTCTTTTATGATCCGGATCTCCCTGGTACGTAAATTTGGATCAATAGCATGATAGGATACTGAACTGCTATCTTCTATGATCTTATAACTATCCTGCCATGCGGCTTTGTTGATATCCGATCCTGTAAAAAGACTGAGTTCATTTTCCCAGTCAATTGAAAGGCTGGTTTTTGTTTCTGAAAGACCATTTTGTTCGATCGTTTTATCTACGGCAGACTTATTCCTGGTCAATCGTAATACCTCGGCCTCGAAAAAACCTTTAATATCTGCATAAGGAGCTTTAAAAGCCTTCTCTTCTGCTGGTTTACAGGAGAGCAGGATAAAAAAAAGCAGAAAAATAGGACTAGCTCTCATTAAGATACCAGTATGTCTCCAGTCATGATTTCGGGAGACTCAATATTCATAAGTTTCAGGATCGTAGGAGCAACATCGCCGAGCTTACCATCATGAATATGCTTATAGTCCTTGTCGATTAATATACAGGGGACAAGATTAGTGGTATGTGCGGTATTGGGAGAGCCATCTGCATTAACCATGTAATCGGCATTGCCATGATCGGCCAGAATAATGAATGAATAGCCATTTTTTATACCGCATTCAACTACTTTCTGAAGACATTGGTCTACCGTTTCAACAGCTTTGACTACGGCACTGAAAACTCCGGTATGTCCAACCATGTCAGGATTTGCAAAGTTCAGACACACAAAATCAGGCCATCCATTTTCCAGTTCAGTACATATTGCATCTGCAATTAGTCTTGCACTCATTTCAGGCTGCAGATCATATGTTGCAACTTTTGGTGAAGGAATAAGTATCCTTTTTTCATTTGCAAACTCTTTTTCTCTTCCGCCCGAAAAGAAAAAAGTTACGTGAGGGTATTTTTCAGTTTCGGCGATACGAATCTGTTTTTTGTTGTTTTTCTCAAGAACAGCACCCAGGGTATCATTCAGATCATCCTTGGTGAATATGACACGAACATTTTTAAAGGTATCATCGTAGCTTGTCATGGTCACATAATATAGATCAAGGGGTTTCATTTCGAACTCAGGGAATGCCTGCTGAGTTAAAACAGTGGTAATTTCCCTTCCTCTGTCTGTTCTGAAATTGAAGCATATTACAACATCTCCTTCTTCAACTTTTCCAATAGGGAGACCATCATTATCTATTTTTACAATTGGCAGAATAAATTCATCGCTTACACCCTGGTCATATGAACTCTGGATACTTTCAGAAATATCATTACTTGGTTTCCCTGTGCCGTGTACCAGAAGGTCATAAGCTAATTTAACTCGTTCCCAACGATTATCTCTGTCCATGGCATAATAACGACCCACAACAGAAGCAATCGTTCCTGTTGAATTCTGCAAGTGGTCTTCAAGTTCCATAATGAACCGCAGACCGGAGTTAGGGTCGGTGTCACGGCCATCCATAAATGAATGAATGAAAACATTTTTGACCTGATTGGCTTTGGCGGCATCACATAGCCCTTTTATATGATCGATATGAGAATGTACTCCTCCATTTGATAATAGTCCAATAAAGTGTACATTTTTATTATTGTTTTTTGCATAATCGAATGCTGATTTTAAAACCGGGTGGTTAACCAGTTCATTGTCTCTGACAGCTTTATTTATCCTTCCCAGTTCCTGATAGATCACTCTGCCTGCACCGAGATTCATATGTCCGACTTCAGAATTTCCCATTTGCCCTGCCGGTAGTCCAACTGCCTCACCGGAAGCCTCAAGTTTAGAATTTGGATAGGTTTTGATCAGCTGATCAAAAAATGGGGTATTTGCTGCACTTACCGCATCAGACTTATCATGTTTCCCGTAGCCCCATCCATCGAGAATAAGAAGAATTGCTTTTTTATTTTCCACAATGCAAATATACACTCACTGATTAAAATAATGTACATTATTTGTATTATGGCGTAATTATTGCTCTGCTACCTCTAAGAATATGGGAACTTCAATCTTTATCACTATTTTTTCTTTTTTTATAATATTATCACCTGTTAAAAGCCAGAAAACAGATGCTTTTGATTCCATTGCCGGATATTTCAAAGCATCAGACAGCCGGAATATTTCCGGACATTTTGCTCCCTTAATAGAAATGAATATTCTTATGGACGAGAATGAATATTCAAAAGCCCAGGCAGAACTTATTCTCCGGGATTTTTTATCAAAGAATAAACCTGTTTCTGTAAAAGTAATTCACCGCCTTAACTCAAGTCCAAATTATCGGTTCGCTGTTTTATCTCTTCAAAGTGCAAATAGTAAATTCAGGGTTTCTATCTCTATGGCAAAGGATGGGGAGATGTTCTATATTAAGGTGATCAGGATAGAGTACGACAAAGGATAAATTTATTAATAAGTATTTCTATTTTTGGGGACAGTCAATTTAAATGAATTTAGACAAAGAAATTTTAGTGCCATTCATTCTCAATGCTCTCGCTGAGGATGTTGGTGATGGAGATCATACATCACTTTCTACAATACCTGAAGGTCAGGAAGGAAAAGCCAAATTACTCATTAAAGATTCAGGTATCATTGCCGGGATTCAGGTTGCTTTAGAGATATTCAAAATTGTTGACCCAAAACTTAGTATAGAGGTATTGATCGCTGATGGGCAGCCAGTAAATTATGGTGATATAGCCTTCTACGTTTCGGGAAGTGTACATTCAATTCTAAAGGCAGAACGTCTGGTTTTAAATATTATGCAACGAATGAGTGGCATTGCAAGTAAAACTAACCGAATTGTTAAGATCCTTGAAGGGACAGCTACCAGAGTTCTTGATACCCGAAAAACCACTCCCGGATTGCGCTATCTTGAAAAGATGTCAGTAAAGATAGGAGGAGGAGTGAATCACAGGTTTGGTCTATATGATATGATACTGATCAAGGATAATCATGTTGATTATGCCGGAGGTATTACAAACGCAATAAGATCAGCACAAAATTACCTGAAAGTAAATCAGATTAATATTCCAGTTGAAATAGAAGTCAGAAGCTTGCAGGAGTTAAAGCAAGTGATCGAAATTGGCGGGATAGACAGGATATTACTTGATAATTTTGAGTTCTCAATGCTCAGGGAAGCTGTTGATCTGATCAATGGTGCTTTTATTACTGAAGCATCCGGAGGAATTACTGAAGAAAATGTCCTGGAATATGCACACTGTGGTGTTGATTATGTATCAATGGGAGCGTTGACACATTCTGTAAGAAGTCTCGATATGAGTTTAAAGGCAGTAAAATCCTAAATAAAATTAAAATTTGATCTTTACACCTGATTGAATTAGTAATATTGCACCTGAATGATTTCAATTTACTCCATTTCGGCATTAATTCTTGCATACCTTTTCGGTTCTATTCCTACAGCAGTATGGATAGGACAGGCTTTTTATGGAATCGATGTTAGGGAATATGGCAGTGGAAATGCAGGTGCTACCAATACATTCAGGGTTTTAGGGAAAAAAGCCGGAATTGCAGTAATGGTACTTGATATTTTAAAGGGTTATACGGCAACTAATCTTGCCTATCTGATCGGTCTTTCAGTTACTGGTCCGCAAAATTCAGTTCAGTTTGTTAATTATCAGCTTGCACTAGGTGTTACAGCAGTAATGGGCCATTTATTTCCAGTTTTTGCAGGTTTTCGAGGTGGAAAAGGAATTGCAACTTTATTTGGAATGATATTAGCAGTACACTCAGGGGCAGCATTGCTTTGCGTTCTTACCTTTGTAGTTGTATTGATGATTTCAAAATATGTTTCGTTGAGTTCAATACTTTCAGGATTTACATTCCCTTTAAGTATTATATTCATTTTTCAATCACCGATCCGTTCAGTAGTTCTCTATGGAATGTGTATATGTGTATTGATCCTGGTCACACATCAAAAAAATATTGAACGTCTATTAAAAGGGAAAGAATCAAAAGTCAATCTGTTTAAAAGAAAAGAATAACACCCCTGATATTTTAAAACAGAATTATGAAAACACTATCCATGATCAGCGCACTTGCTATTAGTGCCCTGCTTTTTTCCTGCTCTCAGGTACCACTTACAGGACGTAACCAATTAAGTTTGGTTGATGATGCTACCTTACAACAGGCAGCAGGACAGGCCTACAATCAATTTCTATCTGATCCCTCAACAAAGGTCATTTCCAGTGGAGCTGATGCACAAAGAGTTAAAACTGTTGGCAATAAGCTGGCTACTGCCATTAACCGCTACATGCAGGCAAATGGTTATGGAGATAAATACAATTATCAATATCAATTTACGCTTGTTCAGAGTAAAGATATTAACGCCTGGTGTATGCCGGGTGGTAAAGTAGCTATATATTCGGGAATCTTGCCGGTAACTCAAAATGAAGCAGGACTTGCCACAGTTATGGGTCATGAGATAGCGCATGCTATTGCCCAGCATTCAGCAGAAAGGTATTCACAAATGACTCTTGCACAGGCAGGCGGCGGACTTGTAGGTGCAGCTGTTGGTGGTGCATCGCAAGGTACGCAGCAAATTATAGGTCAGCTGTATGGAATTGGCGGTCAATTGGCAATATTGAAATATTCACGTAACCAGGAAAGTGAAGCTGATCGTTTAGGCTTGATCTTTATGGCTATGGCCGGTTATGATCCTACAAATGCAATAGCATTTTGGGAACGTATGTCAACAGCTAAAGAAGGAAATGGTACTCCTCCTGAATTCCTTAGCTCTCACCCAAATGATGCGAGCCGTATTTCTGCGATCAGAAAATTATTGCCTGAAGCACGTCAGTTTTATACAGGAGCCAGAATTAAATAAGTTTATTCTGTGTATTCAGGGATAAGACTTCAGTGATCGCCATCCCTTTCAATAAACATTCGTCGTATTCCTTTTCTGGGTCGGAATCCAGTGTTATTGCACTGCCGACATGGAAAGACAAATAGTTTGAATCAGCATTGTAGAGGATCGTGCGTATAACCACATTGAAGTCGAAATCGCCGTTGGGAGCAAAATACCCAACGGCCCCGGAATATACTCCGCGTTTACTGCGTTCATATTTCTCAGCAAGCTGCATAGCACTTATTTTAGGCGCACCGGTCATTGAGCCCATCGGGAAGGTATTTAATATTATACTGGTATTTGGGAGGCCTTCCTTTACTTCACAAACCACTGTTGATATCATTTGGTGAACTTGTTTAAAGCTATACAAGCCAAAAAGTTCTTCTACTTTTACAGTCCCTGCCTTTGCGCTTTTTGTCAGATCGTTTCTTACCAGATCAACGATCATCACATTTTCAGATCTTTCTTTTTCATCCTTAAGGAGCAGATTTTTTTGCTCTTCATCCTGAATTGCATCCGGTTTCCTGGAAGATGTGCCTTTTATAGGCTGACTGATCAGTTTATTACCTCTGCGACTAAGGAAACGTTCTGGCGTTGCTGAAATAATGTAATGGTCCTTTATTTTGAAATAGTTAGCGAATGGAGTAGGGGAAAGTTTGTTTAATTGAATGAAGACATCAAGCGGGTTAATGCAGGAGTTTTCAGCATAAAATTCCTGGCAAAAGTTAAGTTCATAAATATCGCCCCGCTGTATATGTTTCTGAATTTCCTGAACCGTGCTGATATATTCATCCCGGCTGAACCGGCTTTGAATGTGCGGCTTTTTAACAGGTTCTAAAGATATAGGAACCACAAATTCATTCAGAGTTATCCAGATGTCTTCAGGCAAATCGCTATAGATCTGAACCTCATTTCCCTTGATTAAAATGGTATGCTGAGGCAGGAAAAAGTGTATGTCCTGAAATGCAAGATGATCCGGATTGTTTGAATATAACTCCTCTGCCTCATTTTTAAGGTCATACGAGAAATAACCAGGAATAAAGGCCTGATTCTGTGATAAAAGATCATTTAATTGATCAAAAGATCCTTTTTCTGAATGATTCAGATCCTTTTTTACTCCTGCTGCAATAAATACATCAAATGCTGAATAGGGATCAGAATAATGATTTGAATCAAAATAGCAGGCGGTAGTAAAGGAATTCGCCCAATGTAAACCCTTTAATTTTAATGTATCCGGATCATCAGTATAGAAAACCTTTAACATAGATACATTAAATCATAATTACTGCCATAAATAAATTTTATGCAGCCTTTACTAGCAAAGTGTTAGTGTTTGTACACGATCTGGACCTACAGAAAGATATTTTACCGGTACACCCAGATGTTTTTCAAGGTAGTTGATATAATTCTTTAGTTTTTCCGGAATGGCATCGATCTCACGAATTCCTGTGATATCTTCTGCCCAGCCTGGAATTGCTTCGAATATAGGCTCTGCTTTAACAGCATTGATATCATATGGCATATAATCAATTACTTCACCATTGTATTTATAATGGGTACAGGCATATATAGTTTCAAATCCGCTAAGCACATCCGCTTTTGTCATGACCATTTCTGTCACTCCGTTAAGCATGATCGCATATTTTAATGCAGGAAGGTCAATCCAGCCACAGCGGCGCGGCCTGCCTGTAGTTGCTCCAAATTCATGGCCAATTTTTCTTAGTTCTTCGCCTGTCTCATCTTCCAGTTCTGTTGGAAAGGGACCGCTGCCTACACGTGTACAGTATGCTTTAAATATTCCGATTACGCTCCCTATGTTTTTAGGGGCAACACCTAGACCTGTACAAGCTCCTGCAGTGGTGGTATTTGAAGAGGTAACGAAAGGGTAGGACCCGAAGTCGATATCAAGCATAGTGCCCTGAGCGCCTTCAGCCAGAACTTTCTTTCCTTCTCTTAAATACTGATTAACAAAATGCTCGCTATCAACCTGAGGAATAGATTTTAATAATTCTACAGCTTCAAAGAATGCTGCTTCTTTTTCAGAATAATCAGGGATCTCACCGTAATGTGATAAAATAGATCTGTGTTTATTTACCAGCCGGTCATAACGCTCACGGAAATCTGTAAGCATGGTATCACCAACACGTAAGCCATTCCTGCCTGTTTTATCCATATAAGTCGGGCCGATACCTTTTAAGGTCGAACCAATTTTTGCCGCCCCCATATTACTTTCTGACGCTGCATCAAGCAATTGATGTGTAGGCAGGATGAGGTGTGCCTTGCGGGCAATAACCATCTTTTTTCTGGCTACCGGGTCAAATCCGTTTTTTTTCAGATTATCAAGTTCTCTTTTTAAAATGATCGGATCGATAACCACCCCATTTCCGATCAGGTTCATGGCCTTGTCGTTGAATATTCCTGAAGGAATTGTATTCAGAACATATTTCTGATTATCAAACTCCAATGTATGACCAGCATTTGGTCCACCCTGAAAACGGGCAATTAAGTCGTATTCAGGACTTAATACATCAACAATTTTTCCTTTTCCTTCGTCGCCCCATTGGAGGCCTAACAATACGTCAACAGTCATGATTTAAAATGCGGGGTATGGGTATATTAAAATTAATTTTTATTTACAAATGAATCGCAATGCCCTTCTTTCAGGCGACCACAATTGCCATATAAATTGAGAGAATGATGTTTTATGTCGAATTTCAAAATATCGCCCATCATACTTTGGATCTGTTGAATTCTTGGATCACAAAATTCTACTACTTTTCCGCAATCAATGCAGATAATATGATCGTGCTGCTTGTAACCGTAAGATTTTTCGAACTGTGCCATGTTCTTGCCAAACTGATGCTTGGTAACCAGGTCGCATGAAACCAAAAGCTCAAGGGTGTTATAAACAGTGGCACGACTTACCCGATATTTCTTATTTTTCATATGGATATACAATGATTCCACATCAAAATGGTCGTTTCGGGAATAAATTTCTTCCAGGATTGCATAGCGTTCCGGGGTTTTTCGCAAGCTTTTATTTTCAAGATAAGCCTCAAAAATTTTAATTACCAGTGCAATAGTGTCTTTTCCGGACATAGTATGTTTTAGTGACCCCCAAATTTATCCAAAAAATAAGAATATTCAGTATTTAATTCAGGAAGCCTTTACCAAATCTTCAGGGTTTGAATCAAAACGTGTTACCGAAGTAACCCCAACAACTTCCTTCAGCTTGTTAATGAGGTTGTCAAGATGCTTCGTATTGTTCACATAAACCATGATAGACCCCTCGAAAATACCATTATCAGTATCAACGGTGATCGAACGCATATTAACTTTGAAATCACTCGAAATTACCGTTGTGATTTTATTAATCAGGCCAACATCATCAATGCCAGTAATATGTAATCCGGTTAAGAATGCCAGTTCTTTTTGTGAATTCCAACGGGCTTTTACAATCCTGTAACCGTAGTTTGACATGAGTTTTGCTGCATTTGGGCAATTGGTGCGGTGTATCTTGATGCCATCACCAACGGTTACGAAACCAAATACA
The DNA here is from genome assembly GCF_900103545.1 of Daejeonella rubra. Lineage (GTDB taxonomy): Bacteria > Bacteroidota > Bacteroidia > Sphingobacteriales > Sphingobacteriaceae > Daejeonella > Daejeonella rubra. The sequence continues at coordinate 33,880 of NZ_FNHH01000004.1, read as the reverse complement.
TCATCCCCGGGAATTGGGTTACAGCAGCTTGAAAGCTTATAATCCAGTTTCTGAAGGTCTTCACCGATTAATAATGTGTCGTTATCGTCACCTTTTACTTTCTTTATCAGCTGCTCATTATAGCCATTATCAATTTTTTCTGGCTTATTCTCAACAACTTTTTCAGAAGCTACAAACTCTTTAAGTTGTTTTACATCGATCTTTCCCTGAGCAACATTATAAAAAAGGTCAAGGGTAGATGAAAGTTTGAAATAATACGAAAGCTTGTAAAGGTTATCGGTATTGTAAGTGACTTTTAAAGATTTGAGTTTTCGTTCCAGTATTTCTTTTCCCTGCTCAGCGATCTTTCTTTTTTCCTCTTTTAATGAAGATTTGATCTTGGATTTCGCCTTGGCAGTTACAACAAAACTAAGCCAGTCTTCTTTTGGGCTTTGCTTCCCTGAAGTTATGATCTCTACCTGATCTCCATTTTGAAGTTTATGAGATAATGGAACCAGTTTATGGTTGACCTTGGCTCCAATACAACTTGCACCAATATCGGTATGGATCTCGAAAGCAAAGTCAAGTGCGGTAGCTTCAACAGGCAGCTGAATCAATGCACCTTTTGGAGTGAAAATAAATATCTCATCCGAGAAAAGGTTCATCTTGAAGTCATCCAGGAAATCTAATGCATTGGCTTCAGGGTTGCTCAGCAGCTCGCGTACTTTATGGATCCACTGGTCAAGGCCACTGTCTGTATTAGGTTCTTCTTTATATTTCCAATGTGCAGCAAAGCCTTTCTCAGCAATTTCGTTCATTCTGTTAGTACGAATCTGAACTTCCACCCATTGTCCTCTGGGACCCATTACAGTAGTGTGCAGTGATTCGTATCCGTTTGCCCTCGGTGAAGATATCCAGTCGCGGAGGCGATCAGGGTTCGGACGGTATAGATCTGTAACTATAGAATATGCTTTCCAGCAATCTGATTTTTCACTTTCAGGTTTACTGTTCAAGATAATACGAATGGCAAAAAGATCATATACCTCATCGAAAGGAATATTTTTCTTGCGCATTTTGGTCCATATAGAATGTATGGACTTCGGTCGTCCGTACAGGTCGGCATCAAGGCCCTGTTCGTTTAATATTTCTTTGATCGGTGTTATAAAATCCCTTATGAAATTTTCCCGCTCTGCTTTTTTCTCATTTAGCTGCTGTGCAATGAACTTATAAGTAACCGGTTCCATGTACTTCATGGCAAGGTCTTCAAGTTCTGATTTTAAGGTGTAAAGGCCCAGCCGGTGTGCTAAAGGAGCATACAGATAAACTGTTTCTGAAGAAATTTTCAGCTGCTTATCTCTGGGCATAAAGTCCATCGTACGCATATTATGCAGACGATCGGCCAGTTTGATTAGAATTACCCTGACATCATCAGCAAGGGTAAGAAGCATTTTTCTGAAGTTTTCAGCCTGTAATGAGCTGTTATAGTCAAATACCCCGGATATTTTTGTTAATCCATCAATGATCTTTGCAACTTTTTTCCCAAACTCGCGCTCAATATCATCCAGTGTAATGTCAGTATCTTCAACAACATCATGAAGCAGCGCACACACAATGGATGTTGTACCCAAACCAATTTCTTCTGCAGCGATCTGTGCCACCGCTATTGGGTGGTAAATATATGGCTCACCAGATTTTCTGCGCATATTCTGATGGCTTGCCAGGGCCATGTCAAAGGCAAGACGAATCATTCGCTTGTCGCCTTTTTGCATAGTCGACTTACATGCCCTTAATAATGCACGATATCTCTTAAGTATTTCTTTCTTTTCCGCTTCAATATCGATCACAAGTTCTTTCATCCTTTAACACAATAGCTATTTCTAAAAAACGTTAACATTTTCACAGGGTTACAATATCTAAATTTGGGTATTAATAAATATAATAATTAGCTGTATTTTTGTAGACTATAAATTTATGAAATTTTTAAGGCTATCGGTAATACTTTTAGTGGTTTTGATGTCAAAAATGGCATTAGGCCAATATAAGAATGACCCAACGGTAAAGGGTATGGCCGACACAATACGCGTTTCCACCACCAACATAAATAATGAATTGATCCCCTGGGTTGTTATACCTGAAATAACGATCTCAGATACCCGTTTATTTAAGTCGCCCGAAGAAAAAGCCAAATTCAATCGCTTAAGATATAATGTTCTGAAAGTATTGCCTTATGCCATGTACGCCAGAAGGAAATATGCAGATCTGCAGGTACAGTTGAACTATGCGAAAAGCAGAAAAGAGAAAAGAGTATTAATAAAGACCTTCGAAGGTGAAATAAAAGATATGTTTAACAAAGAGATAAAAAATTTAACTATAACGCAAGGCGGTATTCTGATTAAATTAATCGACAGGGAGACAGGTACCAGTAGTTATGATCTCCTGAAAGATATGAAAGGTGGAATAACAGCATTCTTTTACCAGTCGATTGCAAGAATTTTCGGCAATAACCTCAAAAACACGTATGATCCTCAGGAAGATAGGGACATAGAAGCCATCATACAAGCCTCAGGCTATTACTCTTACAGCTATTTATGAATAAAGAATCAGTTTACCAGTTTACTGTTCAGCGATTGAATGGTACAGAAACGAATTTGCTTGATTATAAGGGTAAAGTATTGTTAATAGTCAATATAGCCTCAGAATGCGGGTTTACTCCCCAGCTGAAGGAACTGGAAAATCTTTATAAGGTACATGAAGGGGATGATTTTGAAATCCTTGCCTTTCCCTCAAATGATTTTGGAGGACAGGAACCTCTGGAAGGTGCTGCAATTAGTACTTTTTGTGAGGTTAATTTCGGAGTAAGCTTCCCTGTATTTGATAAGATCCGTGTCAGGGGAGCTTATGCGCATCCATTATACAAATTTCTTTCTGATAAGAAGCTCAACGGTAGCGTAGGTGCCAGTCCGAGATGGAATTTTCATAAATATTTAATTAATAAAGATGGCGAGCTGGTTGATTTCTTTTATCCTTTTACCAAGCCTAGTTCATCCAGAATTAATAAGAAGATCAATAAATTACTGAATTCAACCCCCTTATGAAGTTAGATATACTGGTATTTGCAGTGCATCCTGATGATGCAGAATTAGGATGTTCCGGAACAATTCTGAAGCAAATTGCTGCAGGTAGAAAGGTTGGTATAATCGACCTTACCAGAGGTGAATTAGGGACACGTGGAACAGCTGAAACACGTGACCAGGAGACAATTGAATCAACAAAGATATTAGGTCTGCATGTTCGCCAAAATCTTGAAATGAGGGATGGCTTTTTTCGTAATGATGAGGAACATCAACTAAAGATCATTCAGATGATCCGTAAATATACTCCTGAGATCGTTTTATGTAATGCCCTTCATGACCGTCATCCTGACCATGGCAGAGCGAGTGATCTGGTAAATGATGCATTATTCCTTTCAGGACTTCCCAAAATTAAGACAGAGCTGGATGGGGAATCCCAAACAGCTTACAGGCCCCGTTTAATGCTTCAATATATTCAGGACAGATATATTGAGCCTGATATTGTGGTAGATGTTAGCGATTTCTGGGATAAAAAAATGGAATGTATTCATGCCTTTAAAACCCAGTTCTTTAATTCTGCAAGTGATGATCAGGAAACCTATATTTCTTCCCCTCACTTTTTAAAAGTAATAGAAGCACGTTCCCGCGAATTAGGAAAGTCAATCAATGCTATTCATGCTGAAGGCTTTACCTGCAGGAAATTGCTTGGTATTGATGATCTTATGGATCTAAGTTGAATTTGTATTAGCCCCGCCCAGGATTTTAATCCGGGGCTGGGCTAATATGTTTATTACAGATTAGGAATAATCCGTTCCAGAACTTCAAGCCCTGTATCAATATGCTTCTCTTCAATGATCAGGGCAGGCCTGAAACGAATGGTCTTTTCACCGCAACCCAGAAACATAACATGCTCTTCCATCCCTTTAGTGATGAAGCGATCGCGCATATCTTTATTAGGGAAGTCAAAAGCAGTAATTAATCCCTTTCCACGTACATTTGAAACCTTTTCGGTCTTTCCAGAGATCTCGGTTAACCTTTCCTGCAGATAGCTTCCGCTGATGGCTGCGTTAGATAATAGATCGTCTTCTTCAATAATTTCAAGTATTCGCGTAGATCGAACCATATCTACCAGGTTTCCTCCCCAGGTGGAATTGATCCGTGAAGGTACTTTGAACACATTTGTTTCTATCTCATCCACTTTATTGCCTACCAGTATTCCGCATACCTGCATCTTTTTTCCAAAAGCTACAATATCCGGACGAGCGTTCTCGCCAAAATGCTCATGTGCCCAAAATTTACCTGATAAACCTACACCAGTTTGAACTTCATCGTAGATCAGAAAACAATCGTTTTCATCAGCTATAAGTCTTAATTGCTCCAGAAATTCCTGACGAACATGGTTATCACCACCTTCTGATTGTATAGGTTCAATGATTATAGCACAAATATCATCCTTGTTATCTAGAAATGCCTGATGGATCTGTGCTAATGAAAGTGCTTCTCTCTTAATAAGATCTTCATATCCATCTTCAGTAAATGGAAATTTAATGGCAGGTATGCTTACCCTTGGCCATTCAAATTTGGCAAACCATTTCGTTTTGTCGGCTACAGTATTGGTTAAACTTAGCGTGTAACCGGTACGGCCATGAAATGCTTTTTCAAAATGAAGCACTTTCAAACCACGTTCCTTTGTATATCCCTTTTTAAAGTTCTTCTGAACTTTCCAGTCCATGGCAACCTTTAATGCATTTTCAATCGCAAGTCCTCCGCCAGCAATGAAGAAGGCATGAGGAAGGTATTCCGGAATTCCAACACGAGAGAAGGTTTCAACAAACTGAGCGTATTGAGTGGTATATATATCTGAATTGGATGGATTAGTTAAAGCTGCCAGCATCAGATTTTTTTTAAACTCTTCATCATTGACCATCTTGGGATGATTATAGCCCAAAGGAACAGAGGCAAAGCAGGTGAAAAAGTCTAATAGTGTGCGGTTATGTCTGGAATCATAGATATGAACCCCATTACTTTTTTCCATGTCGAAAGTTAAATCATAACCATCAGCAAGTATATGTTTGCTGAGTGTTTCCTGAACCTGATCTGGTGATACTGATAGTTTATACATGGTCAATTGATTAGACCCAAAATTAAAAAAAAGCCCTCATATGACCAAATTTAGCCTTTTTTAGCCCTGCTTCAGTAAAAAATAGCTTTAAACAGTTTAAAGCTATTTTTTGAATGTTTAATAATTTTCAGGTATTGTTTCAGGGCTGTGGGATTCTGTGGGAACCAGTAAATTTCTGCCTGAAATTGATTGTTTAGAAATTAAATCGGTTGATCATTCCCGAAATTCCGGAGAGCCCACCTGTATGGATTGCCAGAATTTTACTGCCGGGTTTAAAATGATCTTTTGTGATCAGATCAAACAGTGAATAGAACATTTTTCCTGTGTAAACGGGTTCGATCAATATTCCGCTTGTGCCACAGAAATCTTTGATAAAATTCAAAAGTTCTTCATCCGTTTTTGCATAACCTCCAAAATGATAGCCGGAATGAAATTCAAAAGAATTTCCGCCTGAAAAGGTTTCAATTTCTGCTCTGAGGAATTCTGCGCCTTTCAATACCGGAATTACATGAGTTTTTGTGGGCAGTGATCGGTCCATTAATCCCTTTATGATCCCGGATGCAGTGGTTCCGGTTCCGGCTGCACAAAATATATCATCATATACCTCCGGTAATTCATTGATTAGTTCTGAGCAGCCCATAACAGCAAGTGGACCAGCGCCTCCTTCATCAATAAAATATGCTTTGGAATTATCTTGAAAATGCAGTTCAAATAGCCTGTTTTTATTCCTGTAGCTCTCCCTGTCAATAAATATTAGTTGCATGCCAAACAGCCTGCATAAAGTCAGGGTTTCATTTTTAACTTCTTCCCCACGAACAAACCCGGTAGTTTTAAATCCGAATTTCGCTCCTGCACAGGCAGTTGCCAGAAGATGATTGGAGTATGCACCACCAAAAGTTACCAAATGGTCTTTGTTTAGATATGCGGCATCCCCTAGTAAATACTTAAGCTTCCGCCATTTATTGCCGGAGATGAACGGATGGATCATATCATCTCGTTTTACAAAAACCTGTATCCCCTTTTTTATAAACAGGGGATTAATGATTTCTTCTACCGGGCTATAAATATCTAGTTCGATCATCGGAGGACTGGATTGCTGGGCAGATTCAAAATATCCCTTAAATCTTATTTCCCTAAGCCAAATCCGATACCACCATTAAATGAATTGTATTCAGCCATGCTGTAGGATCCATATATTCTGAAGAAGGCAAGGTTTAGCTGGAAACCAATATTAGTTCTGAATCCATTTATATCAGTCTGATTGATATTCACAGGGTTGGCATAGCTTGTATATGTTTTTTGTCCTAATGGAGTAACACCGGTAACAATAGGATAATTTCCCTTTAACCCGGCATCTGTTTTAGCGGTATTGTAACCAAGACTTAAAAATGGAGTGAAAACCAAAAATCTTTTTGAAATAATTGCCTCTGTATTGATTCCTGAAAATGTTGCTTCAATCCTTTGATTCGAAAAATCCTGGATCTGACCAGGTGATGCCGGGATTGATCCTGAAGGTACAGGAACATCCAATGGAACCTCAAAACTAAATTGAGTATAACCTGCAGCCACCGCTATATCAACCGGAAATAATTTGTCGGCCATCCCGGATATTAAAGGAAGTAATTCAACCTTTATTCCCCCTCCAAACATACCGATCGACCCAATGTCGTTTCCTATATTCACTTTTGGCATTGCCCTTAATGTAAGCTCAATGCCTCTTGGGAGCCCGATGGAGCCTTGTAATTGTGGGGCAGGTATCAAACCAAGACCGGTTCCTTTTGGCATAGTGAATGATTCTATAGGCTGGTTAGCTGAATCATAAACAGTTAGCTGTGTATTTAAAGAATTCCCGCCAGCAAAGGTGGGAGTGAGGGTTTGAGCCGGATTAGTTGGCCTTACATTATTAGACAATCCGATTTTTGTTACATCGAAAGTCTCATCCATCGGTGGAACTACAGCTCCTGTCAATCCAATACGAAGATCGAAACGCAGCAGGTTCTTTGAGTGTGCTGAATTGTTCCATCCTGAGTTTAAACCTACCCCAAATCCTTTGAAAAGTGGTTTCAAATATGCTTGTGCCAGTTTTGTTGCATCTGCCGGACCAGATTTTATTAAGCCTGATACATCACTTTGTGAATATGCAGAACCTGAAATTAAGAAGATCAGAACGGCGATAAAGATTCGGATAGATAGGATTTTTTTCATTCTATTTTATTTTGAGAGTCTCATTTAAATGAGACCAGATTAAATTAATTCTTTAATTGATCATTCGGGTTAAAAGCATATCAATTGAATATCAGCAATAAAGGTAAATTCTTTTAGGCAATCAGGATGAAAAATGCAAGATTAAAACAATCGCATCTAAATCTTAGTAAGATCAATGCTGGTTTATTCTTAATAATCCTTTCAAAGGTTTAATTTTGCACCATGACAGATGAGAATCAGGATTTAGAGGAACAGGATCTTTACGAGCACCTGCGAATTGTGGTGGACAAGGGCCAGTCATTGTTAAGGCTGGATAAATTTCTGATCATCCGAACCGAGAATACTTCGAGGAACCGAATCCAGAATGCTATTGATGCCGGAAACGTTTTAGTGAACGAAAGGGTGGTAAAGGCTAGCTACAAAGTTAAGCCTTTGGACGTAATTTCTATGGTTCTGCCTCATCCTCCCCGTGATACAGAGGTTTATCCGGAAGATATTCCAATTGATATCATATATGAAGATGATGATGTGATCATGGTAAATAAAGCGGCTGGTATGGTCGTTCATCCTGGTTTTAATAATTATACAGGCACTCTGGTGAACGCGTTGGTATTCCATTCACAGCAATTGCCTCAAATGCCTGGAAATGATGGCAGACCCGGTTTAGTTCATCGAATTGATAAAGACACCTCCGGACTACTTCTTGTCAGTAAAAACGAATGGGCCATTACTTTTCTGGCGAAGCAGTTCTTCGATCATTCGATCGCAAGAAAGTATATAGCGCTGGTTTGGGGAGATTTAACTGAGGATGGTACCGTTACAGGTTATATCGGTCGAAGTGTTAAGGATCGAAAAGTAATGGCTGTTTATGATGATGAAAGCAAAGGCAAGTGGTCGGTTACTCATTACAAGGTTTTGGAACGGTTCAACTATGTAACATTGATCGAGTGTCAGCTGGAAACCGGGCGCACACATCAGATCAGGGCACATATGAAACATATAGGTCACCCTTTATTCAATGATAGTACCTATGGCGGCGACAAGATTTTAAAGGGTACTGTATTCAATAAGTACAGGCAATTTGTAGAGAACTGTTTTGAAATCCTGCCCAGACAGGCCTTGCATGCTAAATCATTAGGGTTTATACACCCCTCAACGAGAAAATTTATCCATTTTGAAACGGAGCTTCCTGCTGATATCTCAGCTGTGATAGAGAAATGGCGTAATTATATAAAAGAATAAAAATGGGTAAGCAGTTCATTAATTTTAATGGTAATATTCTCCCATCTGATCAGCAGATCTTTTCAGTAAATAACCGTGGTTTTCGTTATGGTGATGGACTTTTTGAATCCATGCGGTACATGAACGGGGTTTTGAAATTCCCGGATCTTCATATTGACAGGGTTCAAAAGGGAATGAAAGTGCTTAAACTGGACAATAGTTCATACATAGATTCCTGGTTTTTGCGTGAGAAGGTTGATGAGCTAGCACGAAGAAACAAAACCGGACCTGATGCAAGATTCAGACTAACTGTTTTTCGTGATACAGAAGGTTTGTACAGTCCGGTTTCCAATAAAATGGCTTATGTGCTGGAGAGCCAGAAAATGGAAGACAACCAGTATACTTTCAATAAAAAAGGACTCATTATTGACGTTTATGATGAACTGACCAAGCCGGTAAACATTCTTGCTAATCTTAAAACCTGTAATTCACTGGTTTACGTTCTTGCTGGTATTTTTAAAAATCAAAATGCACTTGATGAAGTGATGATCTTAAATCAACATGGATTCCTTTGTGAGTCAATGAGCAGTAATGTGTTTGTTGTCTATGACAGGAAGTTATATACACCATCTCTGAATGAAGGCTGTATTGGGGGTGTAATGAGGCAGGTAGTTATGCGTTTGGCGAAAGAGAACGGCATAGAACTTATTGAAGCTCAGGTGAATCCGGATATTCTAAATGAAGCGGATGAGGTGTTTATCACAAATGCAGCAAGAGGCATTCAATGGGTAATGGGATATAATAACAAGCGATATTTTAACGAAGTGTCGAAGTTTCTGAGTGAAAAATTAAACTTGCTATAATACGCAACTATAAGCGCACACCTCTTAAAAATTCATCGATCTTCATTTTCTTTTTACCTTCTAATTGTAATTCCTTTACAGAAATAAAGCCATCTGGGCAGGCAAATTTAAGGGTCGTTTTATGGTCAGTCTGAAAACTTCCCGGTTCCAATTGATGTACTGCCTGTTCTGCTTCAGCTTTGTAGATCTTAAGTGTCTTGTCCTGGAAAATGCAAAATGCAGCAGGATAGGGGCTAAGTCCCCTGATATGGTTATATATTTTCATTACCGGCTGATTCCAGTCGATCTGACAATCCTCCCTGAAAATTTTTGGAGCCGTTTTCAGAACCTTTTCGCCGGTTTTATCCTGAGGGATTTCTTTATACTCGCCTGATTCAATTGCTTTAACAGTTTTAACCAGCAGATCTGCACCGATATTCATCAATTTATCATGCAGATCACCGGCAGTATCCTGTTCATCGATCTCTACCCTTACCGTAAATAAAATATCACCGGTATCAATCTCCTGTTTCAGGAAGAATGTACTTACTCCGCTTTCTTTTTCGCCATTAATGATCGCCCAGTTTATGGGTGCAGCACCCCTGTATTGGGGCAGGAGAGAACCATGAAGGTTAATTGTTCCCTTTGAAGGCATATTCCATACTATTTCAGGTAACATCCTGAAAGCAACCACAATCTGAAGGTCTGCTTTTAATGAGCGTAATTCTTCAATGAATTCAGGATCTTTCAATTTTACTGGCTGCAGTATTTTTAGTCCTTTTGCTACTGCATATTGCTTAACTGCAGATTCATTGATCTTCTGCCCCCTGCCTGCAGGTTTATCAGGAGCTGTAATGACTCCAACTATATCAAAGCCCGCTTCCAGGAGCGCATTTAAAGAAGCGACGGCAAAATCGGGGGTGCCCATGAATACTATTTTCATATTGAGGTATGAGGTTTGAAGTATGAGGTATGAAGTATGAAGTATGAAGTATGAGGTATGAAGTATGAGGTTTGAAGTATGAGGTTTGAAGTCTGAAGTCTGAGGTATGAGGTATGAGGTTTGAAGTATGAGGTAAGAAGTATGAGGACTGAATTTCCGACCTCAGACTTCCGACCTCCGTCCTCCGTCCTCCGGTCCTATTGATACAGTAAATACTTCTTCCTCATTAACTTGTACTGAGAAAGTCCGGGTTCCCAGCTTTGGCGGATCTCTTCCTCTGATTTACCAGCAATGATCTGTTGTTTCAAATCGTAGGTGCCGGCAAGTTTGTCGAAATTACCCATCTGATTACTCTGCTTGAAGTCAAAGAATTTATCTTTATATGGATAAGCATTGTATAATTCGATTAACCAGCTAAGGTTTATTTTTCCTTCCTTACGGATCTTATTTGTATTGTACTGACGAAGATCTATCCCATAGCAATCTTTGTTCATGTGCAAAGGGGTTTCGCTCATTCCTTTAATCCCTTTGGGTACAAATGAAAATTTGTATTTCCCTTTCAGATCAGGATTTCCCAGAATAGTGAATGGAAAATAAGTTCCGCGTCCCTGGCTAATGATAGTTCCTTCAAATAAACATAATGATGGGTACAGTAAAATAGATTGTGCGGTATTCAGGTTAGGTGATGGCTTAACCGGTAATACATAAGGCATTGTATGAGTGTAATTAGCATTCTTGATCACTTTTATATTACACTTAACCTTATTGGCAAGCCATCCTTCTCCATTCAGCATCTGTGCATACTCCGCAATGGTAAGTCCGTGAGTGATAGGAATTGGGTTAATTCCGATACCTGATTTCAATTTTTGATCAAGGATTGGTCCGTCCACATAAAAACCATTTGGGTTTGGTCTATCCAGAATAAGTAATTCTTTATTATTGTCTGCACAAGCTTCCATAACATGCTGCAGTGTGTTTATATAGGTATAGAACCTTACACCAACATCCTGAATGTCATAGATCATCAGATCTATATCTGCAAGATCTTCTTTGGTTGGTTTGTTATGTTTTCCGTATAGAGATATCGCAGGTATGCCGGTTTTTGCATCAAAGCTATCGTCAACATGAATCCCTGCGCTCGCATCTCCCCGGAATCCGTGCTCAGGGCCAAATATTTTAACGATTTTAACACCAAGGGACAATAAACTATCCACAACAGTGGTACTGCCAATAACAGAAGTTGGATTTACAACCATTCCTATTCGCTTTCCTTTCAGATAAGGAAGGTATAGTTCAGTTTGTTCCGCTCCGGTACGAAGTTTACCCCGGACTTTGTCAATATTTTCAATTTTGACATTTCTGGGGTCAGGAACTGGATTTCTTCCTGTTTGTATCTGCTGTGCTGAGCTGTTGCAGGAAATAAAAGTGAATATTGCTAAAATTAAATAAGTAAAACGGGACATGTTTTGTTAGGATTAAATCAGGTATAAATGAATCTTTAAGGCTAATTGTTTCTGAAACGAAATTAAAAAAAATGCATCTTTGCTAAGGTACAAAAAAAACCATTTCAGGATTGAATTTACCTTTTTTCATTGCAAAGCGTATAACGTTTAACTCCAAACGTACTTTTTCAAAGCTAATTGTGCGAATCGCAATTCTTGGAATTATGCTTGGCCTTGCCGTAATGATTTTGGCTGTAGCCATAGTAAAAGGGTTTAAATCTGAGATCAGAGAAAAAGTAAGAGGTTTTTCAGGTGATATTCAGATTGCTAAGCTTGACCTGAATACATCCTATGAAAATACTCCTTTCAGTATTTCAGATTCTGAATTTAAAAAAATAAGCATAAGTCCGGGAATTTCATTTATCCAGCCTTTTGCAACAAAGCCGGGAATTATTAATGCCGGCGATGAAGCCGAAGGAGTTGTGCTGAAAGGGGTTGATAAAACCTATGACTGGGAATATTTTAAAAAGATACTTGTCGCAGGTAAAGTGATTGATTTTTCTGATCCTGTTAAATCACGATCACAGATACTGATCTCGGAATTTACTGCCGACAGGCTTAATCTGAAGGTAGGTGATGACTTTCTGATGTATTTTATTGAAAATTCACTCCGGAAAAGAAAATTTGAAATTACAGGCATCTATAACCTGGGCGTCGAAGAGGTTGATAAAATATTTGTGATCGGCGATCTGGAACTGATCAGAAGTCTCAATAAGTGGGAACCTTCACAGGTTGGAGGATACGAGTTGAGGGTAAACGATTTTAATGATCTGGATATAATCGAGAATAAGGTTTATGAAGATCTTGGGGTTGAGCTCAAATCATATACTGTAAAGGAGTATTATCCAGCCATTTTTGAATGGTTGTCTTTATTGGATGTGAATACTCAGGTTATCCTGATCCTGATGATGGCCGTTGCAGTGATCAATATGATATCTGCTTTACTTATCATGATCCTGGAACGTACCAATATGATCGGAATACTGAAAGCATTAGGAAGTTCCAACTGGAATGTTCGTAAAATATTCTTGTATAACGCTACTTACCTGATCGGGCTCGGCTTGTTAAGCGGAAATGTTCTGGGGATAGGATTAGGTCTTTTTCAGCACTATACCCACTTTTTTACGCTGGATCAGGCTTCTTATTATATGAGTTTTGTACCCGTTCAGTTAGATATTCAGGATATCCTTTTACTTAATGCGGGAACCTTGCTAATCAGTTTAATGGTACTTCTTATTCCTTCACTGCTGGTTACCAGAATTTCTCCTCTGAAGGCGATAAGATTTAAGTAATATTAGATCTTACTAACCGAAAACAGAACTTTTTTTTCCTGTGTATCATTTATTTTTGGATAGGGCTCAACTTTTCTTATTGTAATTGAATAGCTGATATTGCTCAGAGTGATCTGTTTTGTATCTGATCCTGAATTTTCACATTGACCTAAACAAAGTTCTGTAAATACTTCCGATCCTGAATTATCGGATAATCTGAGTTTTACAATTGCATTTCCGGCAGTGACACAGTTTGCATTTATCGGGCAGCGACTGTCGTTTACACTGATCATGCTTATGGTTAATTCTTTACTGTCTTTAGCGAATATTACAGTCCTGCCGATGCTAAGCTCAAATATAATATCAAAATAAGCTACGCCGGATCCATTCATTGAATCTTTGCTGCACGACAGCATGGACAAGAATAAAACAAATGTTGCTGCCAATAATGGCCTGTATGCAGTGTTCATTTTATAGAATTTAAAGGAAAACGATTATCCCTCATTAATATACGAAATTTTTAAATACTTTTTGCCTCATTCCAGAAAACGTCCATTTCTGTCAAACTCATATCTTTCAGGCTTTTCCCCAACTCTTTAGCCTTACTTTCGAGGTATTGAAAACGTTTGATGAATTTTTTATTGGTCTTTTCCAGGGCATCTTCCGGGTTTATGTCAATGAACCTGGCATAGTTTATTAAGGAGAACAACAGATCCCCAAACTCAGCCTCCGCTTTTTCTTTATCAATGGCCGTGTTTTCAATAGTGTTAAATTCGTCCCTGAACTCTCTTAATTCTTCCTCAACCTTTTCCCAAACCTGTGATTTTTCTTCCCAATCGAAACCTACTCCGCGGGCTTTTTCCTGAATTCTGGAAGCCTTGATCAATGCAGGTAATGATAATGGTACACCTTCCAGAACTGATTTGTTGCCCTCTTTTAATTTTAGCTGCTCCCAGTTTCGTTTCACATCTGTTTCATTCTCCACTATTACATCACTGTAAATATGAGGATGACGATGAATAAGCTTCTCACAAATACCATTCAGCACGTCCACGATGTTAAAATCATTGGTTTCGGATGCAATACGGCTATAAAAAACAAGATGGAGCATTATATCTCCAAGTTCCTTTTTAATTTCGTCCATATTCCCTTCAAGTATTGAATCAGAGAGTTCATAGGTCTCTTCAATGGTGAGATGCCGAAGCGTCTCCATGGTCTGCTTTTTATCCCATGGGCATTGCTCCCTAAGCGTATTCATAATAGTTAAAAGGCGTTCGAACGCAGATGCAGGATTATTTCCTGCAGGGGGTATGGTATTGGGAGCCGGCATGATGTGGATCTTATTTCTGGTAAAAATAGGGTTTTTGTTTTTTACAATTTGACGGCTCTCAGCATTTCCCGCTTTCCGGCAGCCCCGGGTGCTTTTTCAATTGAAAAACCAAGACTCTTCATCGTTCTTTTCAGATCGCCGGTGATCGCATAGGTTACAAATACACCACCCGGCTTTAAGAATTTGCAGATATGATTTAGCGATTCCGGATTCCACATCTCTGGCTGATGAACAGCAGCAAAGGCATCGAAGTAGATCACATCAAACAGCTCTTCTGATCTGAAGTCAAGCAGTTTTTTATGAGCAATTCTGAGTGAACAAGCAGAGCTTATTTCGGTATTCCGATTTAGGGCAACAGAGTAATTATTAAGGAATGAATTCCATAATTCTTCAGATACATATTCCTGATATCCAGTTTCAGCGATCATTTCCTGATTCAGAGGATAGGCTTCTATTCCAGTATAATTAAGAGAGATCTCATTTTTCAGGCAATGATCGGCGGTAACCAAAAAGTTTAAGCCTGTTCCGAAACCAACTTCAAGTACTGAGGCTTTTTTTTCTGTTTCCTTTTCCAGGTAAAAACAAAGTCCGGAGTTTAAAAATACATGTTTGCTTTCCTGTAATGCTCCGTGACGGGAATGATAATTCTCACCTACCTGTTCATTGAAAAGGGTTTTTGAACCGTCAGAGGTCAGTGCAAAGCTTAAATGATCCATTGTATAGGTTGCTGTGTTTGATTTGTTTTGAAAGGATCAATAAACTTTAGTTCCACGGCTTACCCAATGGCTCCAGGATTCATTGTAGGTATGGATCTCAGAGGTCTGAACGCCATTTTTTTTGTAAACCGGATTTCCCTGGTTTACCCATTCGAAAAGACTGCCGTATAGATTAAATACATTTTTATATCCTGCTTCTATCAGTTTTTCGCCAATTTTTTCGCTTCTCATCCCAACAGAACAATATAAAACGATCGTGGCATTCTCAGGTATATCATATATTTTGCGCATATCAAACCAGAAATATCCAACATTACGGGCATTTTTTATATGGCTGACATTGAATTCTTCCTTTTCACGGGTATCCAAAATGTAAAGATCCTTTTTATCTAGCTTGATAAGATCTTCTACAGATATAAGGGGAACGCTGTGATCGTACAGGCTGTCCAGCATTAGTTTATATTCCTGGTTTTTGATCTGTGCTTGCAGTTCGAAGCTTAAAAAGCATAAAATGAACAGACAGTACTTAGAAAATCTCTTTATTCTCATAAACAATTCCGGGGGATACTCTGAGTATGCAAATTAAACTTATTTTTTTTCAGTTTCTTATGTAGAATACTATCTGATTCAAAAATTTATTAAAAAAAGCCCTTTGTTTGATTTAAACAAAGGGCTTTAATGGTCTTATTTAAATGATTTTACCAGATCCTGATGCGGTCTTCCGGTTTTTTATAAAGTTTATTTTCCGGTTTAATATCAAATGCATTATACCATGCATCCATATTTACCGGTGCACCGATAGTACGGTATGGTCCTGGTGAATGGGTGTCTGTTACGATGAACTGTGCAGCTGTTTCATTCAGGATATTGCCTTTCCAAACTTGAGCCCATGAAAGGAAAAATCGCTGATCAGGAGTGAACCCATCAATTTTTACAGTGCTTTGCCCTTGTTTGGTCATTTTGAATGCCTCATATGCTGCATTTAATCCGCCAAGATCACCAATGTTTTCACCAAGAGTAAGCTTTCCATTTACATGAATGGTATCCAGTACAGTATAGGCGTCAAATTGCTCCTGTAATGCTGTAGCTTTTACTTTGAAACGGGCACGGTCTTCATCAGTCCACCAGTTACGTAATGTGCCGTCTTTATCATACTGACTTCCTGAATCATCAAAACCATGAGATATCTCATGCCCAATGACAGCTCCAATTCCTCCATAATTTACTGCATCGTCAGCATTTGGGTCGAAGAATGGGAACTGAAGAATTCCTGCAGGGAAAACGATCTCATTATTAACCGGATTGTAATACGCATTTACAGTTGGTGGGGTCATTCCCCAGCGGCTTTTATCCACCGGTTTCCCAAGTTGATTGACCATATCTGAATATCCCCATGCTCCAGCATTTCTAAGATTTTGAAAGAATGATTCTCTTTTGATCTCTAGGCCATTGTAGTCTTTCCATTTATCCGGATAAGCGATCTTCGGAGTAAATGCATGTAGTTTATCCAATGCTTTTTGTTTAGTTACATCAGTCATCCAATCCAGATTCTTGATCCTGATCTCATAAGCCTTAACCAGGTTGCTAACCAGTTCCTGCATTCTTTCTTTTGCTTCAGGTTTAAAATGTTTTTTAACATAGATCTGACCAAGAAGATCACCAACGGTGCCATCAGTTAATGAAGACATACGCTGCCAGCGCGGTGTTTGAACCTTTTGACCGGAAAGAGTCTGGTTAAATGCAAAGCTTGCATTCACAAATTCAGAGCTTAGAAAAGGTGCTGAAGTTTTAAGCACATTCCATTTCAAATAGGTTTTTAGATCATTGACAGGTGTTGAACTAAGCAATCCATTTAATTCAGTGAAGAATTTCGGAGAGTTTACCAGAACCGTATCCTGCCCGCTTACCTTCATTAATGGCATTAAGCTCTTCCAGTTCAGGTTAGAAGTGGACTTGCTAAAATCAGCAACTGAGAATTTATTATATGTTTTATAAGGATCACGCATCTCAACCCTGCTCATTTGTGCAGAGGCAAGTGCCTTTTCCAGGTTGAAAATAGTTTCAGCAGCCTTTTGAGCGTCTGCCGGAGATGATCCTGAAAGGGTGAATAAACGTGTGATATAATTTTTGTAGGATTCCTGAATGGTTAAGCTCCTTGCATCATTCTTCAGGTAATAATCGCGGTCGGGAAGGGTTGTGCCACCCTGGCTCAACTGCGGGACTATGTTTTTTACGTATTTTCTGTCTTGTCCGACAAAAAAACCAAAAAACGGAGATCCGCCACCATAGGTACGCATTGTTGCTGCGTGATTAATTATTCCGTTCAGATCAGAGATCTGGTTAACCTTTTCAAGATCCGGTTTGATTGGAGAATATCCCAGTTTTTCAATAGTTAAACTATCCATACCAGCCATGTAGAAGTCGCCTACACGTTTTTCAACTGATCCGGCTGCTGCTTTTTTATTGCTCGCCGATTCTGCCAGAATAGTTTTTACAGCAGTTATGTTAAAGTCGCGTAAGAGGTTAAAACTACCCCATCTCGTTTCCTTTGCAGGAACAGGGTTGTTCTTTATCCAGGTACCGCTGGCATAATTATAAAAATCATCCCCTGGATTTTTAGTCAGATCCATCCCGGATTTATCAATGAATACAGGCTTTTTGACTGGTTTTGAGTCATGCTGTGCACTGGCATGCATCGTAACAATGCATAAGCCTGCAGACAGAATTATTTTAGTATAATTCATGGTTCAATATTTATTGGTTAGTATAGAAAAGATAAAAATAAGAGTTAATTGCAATAAGAAAAGAATGAAATTGATTGAAACTACTATTGAACAATGAAATTTGGCGGCCCAATCTTAAATTATTAAGAAAAAAGCCTTGAATTTTATAATAATGAGAGTTTTTCATTATAAAAATCAAATCTACAATTTATAACAGTTTTGCAGTAAAATTATCGTTGGGTAATCCCTGTTATTGATCCGGAACAAAAAAATATCCTTTAAACCTGTTTTTATGAAAATACAGCTTGAGTCTATTCAAAAAATACCTCTCAAAAATGTACTTTTACAATTTTAAATTCCCCTTTGGCAAATGAGCATTCCTAAAACATATAATCCTAGAGAAACAGAGGATAAATGGTATTCATACTGGCTGGATAAAAAATTCTTCCGTTCAGTTCCCGACGACCGTGAACCTTATACCATTGTGATTCCTCCACCAAACGTTACCGGAGTATTGCATATGGGTCATATGCTTAATAATACAATACAGGATGTGTTGATTCGCCGGGCTCGAATGCAAGGCAAAAATGCTTGCTGGGTGCCTGGTACAGATCATGCATCTATCGCGACAGAGGCTAAAGTAGTAGCCATGCTGAAGGAAAAGGGAATTGAGAAAAAGGATGTTAGCAGAGAGGAATTTCTTGATTACGCCTATGAATGGAAAGATAAATATGGAGGAATCATACTTAAACAGTTAGAGAAACTTGGTGCATCCTGCGATTGGGACAGAACACGTTTCACTATGGAAGAAGATCTTTCAGAAGCTGTTATTGATACTTTTATTCATCTATACAAGAAAGGCTGGATATACCGCGGTATCCGGATGGTCAACTGGGATCCTAAAGGTAAAACAGCGGTTTCTGATGAAGAAGTTATCCGCAAAGAGGTCAATCAGAAATTATATTATGTCCGGTACGAAGTAAAAGATCTGGCTGCTGAATCTAAAACCTATCTGACCATAGCCACAACCCGTCCGGAAACGATCATGGCCGATACAGCAATTTGTATCAATCCAAATGACCCCAGATTTAGTCACCTGAAAGGAAAATCTGTATTTATACCATTGATAAACAGGGAGATACCTGTTATTGAGGATGAATACGTGGATATGGAATTCGGTACCGGCTGTCTAAAAGTTACTCCGGCACATGATCTGAATGATTATGAACTGGGTGTAAAACACAAGCTCCAGGTAATCGATATTTTAAGTGATGATGGTACCTTAAATGAAAATGCTCAGATACTGGTAGGAGAGGACCGCTTTGTTGCCCGTAAGATGATCAGTAAAATGCTTGAAGAGGCTGGTAGCCTTGAGAAAGTAGAGGATTATAAATCACAGATCGGTTTTTCTGAGCGGACAGATGCCGCAATTGAGCCTAAGCTTTCTATGCAGTGGTTCTGCAAAATGTCTGAAATGTCTGAACCTGCATTGAACTATGTGTTGAACGGAGAGGTAAAGCTGATCCCTGAAAAGTTCATCAATACCTATAAGCACTGGATGGAGAACGTCAAGGACTGGTGTATTAGCAGGCAATTATGGTGGGGACAACGCATACCGGCATGGTATAATTTAAAAGGAGAGTGGGTTGTTGCCAGAACCAGAGAAGAAGCGATTCATGAATTTAAGACTCAGTTTCCGGAATCTGATTCAAATGAGATCAGGCAGGACGATGATGTAGTAGACACCTGGTTCTCTTCATGGCTTTGGCCAATTTCTGTTTTTGATGGATTTAAAGATCCTGATAATGAAGATATTAATTATTATTATCCAACCAATGATCTGGTTACTGCCCCTGAGATACTTTTCTTTTGGGTGGCAAGAATGATCATGGCGGGACATGAATTCAGAGGAAAGGCGCCATTCAAAAATGTTTATCTCACAGGTATTGTACGTGATAAGCAGGGCAGAAAAATGTCGAAGTCATTGGGTAATTCACCTGATCCAATAGACCTGATCGAAAGATATGGTGCTGATGGAGTTCGGGTAGGGATGCTATTATGCTCTCCTGCAGGAAATGATCTGATGTTTGATGAAAGCTATTGTGAACAAGGTCGTAATTTTGCCAATAAAATTTGGAATGCCTTCAGACTTGTGAAAGGCTGGGAAGTTGATGAAAACCTGACGAATACCAATCAGCAGGCTATCAGCTGGTTTGACTCTGCATTTAATCAGGCTTTTGCTGAGATTGAGGAAAATTACAGGCAATACCGTCTTTCAGATTCATTGATGGGTATCTATAAATTGGTTTGGGATGATTTCTGCGCCTGGTATCTGGAAATGATCAAGCCTGTTTATCAGCAGCCGATCGACCCGGAAACCTATCGGGTTACCATAGAATACTTCGAGCGGATCTTGAAATTACTTCATCCTTTTATGCCTTTTCTGACAGAAGAATTGTGGCATGATGACCTTTTTACTGAACGCCAGGAGCTTGATTGCTGTATTGTTGCTCCTTATCCTGTTGCAGGCAAGGTAAACGCGGCACTTTTGAGTGATATTGATACCGTTAAACAAGTAGTTTCTGAGATCAGAAATGTTAGAAATGCAAAGCAGATATCTCCGAAAGAGGCTTTACCATTAAGTATAAGAGTTAATTCTTCAATTAATTATGAAGAATATTTATCTATTATATTCAAGCTGGCTAATATCAGCACCTCTGAATTTGTGAAGGAGCCCGTTCCTGGTGCAAACACTTTCATGGCAGGTAAAGATGAATTCTTTATTTCTCTGGAAAACAATATTGATGTGGATTCAGAAAAGGAGAGGCTTGAAAAGGAAATTGACTACCTGAATGGTTTTCTGCGTTCGGTGGAAGCTAAACTGTCTAATGAACGATTTGTTCAAAATGCAAAAGAAGATGTAGTTGAAAATGAGCGTCGCAAAAAAGAGGATGCTTTGTCTAAACTCGCAATCCTGAAAGCAGGATTGAAGTCATTACAATAAATCAATTGAAATAAATTTTAAGGCTGGCGGAGTTTAAAATTCTGTCAGCTTTTTAATGTTCTGATCTTTTCTTTGATCTCCCAGCGCTTTGTTTCGTTTCTGATTGCATTTAAGTAAAGAACATGAATCTTTTCATCAGTATGTACTCTTAATTCACAAAATTTGGTGCTGATATGGGTAATATCCTTTACACAAACCTTTATAATTTCATTCTTTTCGGCATCGAAATAATTTAATATTTCATTGTTTATTTCGACGAAGGGTACTTTTTGATATTTCTGAAAATATGAGAAAATAAGTAGAAAAAGTATTAAGATCAGAGTCAAATTCATGGTTATGACTGCAATATTTTCAAAATTATAGCCAATAATATTCAGAACCAGAATAAGAGTAATAACAATTGAAAACTTCCAATAAGGAACCTCTGTTCTTAATGAACGATAGTTATTGATATAATACTGATAAGTCATAGTGAACAATCTTTTTCCTTTGATACGTGGATTAAGTGAAAATGGTTTTGAAAATGACTGATTATCAGGCAGGTTTTCTAAGCCGGGCAGCTTTGCAAAAGCTGCCCGGCTTGTGTAGTTTTAACAACAACCTCCTCCAGGAGTGCATGTAGAAGCAACAGCTGCAGAGTCTGGCTTTTGTGCATAGACACTGATACTGAAAATGCCGGTTTTACCAGACTTAAATTCAGCGATCTCTTCAGCATTTAAATAATTAACCAGTATGTCATCCGGTATAATGATCGCTTTCTCTTTTTGTAACTGAATATTTGTAAAGCCATTGATCTGGATCAATTCAAGGTAGGTTTCTTTCTGAATTGCACCTGCAACACAACCTGCATACATTTCAGCGGCATTTTTGATTTTTTCAGGAAGCTCACCTGTTAATACAACATCCGAAATGCTGAAGTGTCCTCCGGGTTTTAAAACCCGGAAAATTTCTTTGAACACATTGTTCTTGTTCGGAACAAGGTTTAATACACAATTACTGACCACTACGTCAGCGCTATTTGCTGTTACAGGAATGTTTTCAATATCTCCCTGACGGAATTCTACGTTATTGAAGCCAAGATTTTCAGCATTTGCTCTAGCCTTTGCGATCATTGCTTCAGTAAAATCAATGCCGATCACTTTGCCGCTTTCGCCGGTTTCTGCACGGGCAACAAAGCAATCGTTGCCTGCTCCTGAACCAAGGTCAATCACTACATCTCCTTTTTTAATCACAGCAAACTGGGTTGGTAAACCACATCCCAGGCCAAGGTCAGCATCAGGGTTATAACCTTCCATATTGCTATAATCATCTGTCATGATGTTATAAACTTCAGTGCTGCATCCACCTGCACCACAACAAGAGCTTTCATTGGTTGTCTTATCCTGTAAAGCAATTTCACTATACTTTTGTCTTACCAGTTCTTTGATCTCTGCTTCAGTTTTCATAATAAATTGATTTATAATTGATTGTAATATTGCGATATTTCTCTTCAAAAAATTTTAACAGCAGTTTATTGCAGGTTTGAAGGATGCAAAGAAACCGCTGGTCTCTTTTTCCAGCATTTTCCAGGTTTCAGGATTAATGCAATAACAAACACTAACTCCATCAATGGTGCCCTGAATTAAACCGGCATTTTTTAGTTCTTTAAGATGTTGTGATATGGTAGCCTGTGCTAAACCGAGTTCTTCAACCAGATCTCCGCATATGCAGGTATTGCTTTTCATTAGTTGTTGTAATATGGCAATACGTGCCGGATGAGCCAAAGCTTTCAGTAATTGAGCTAATTGATTTTGCTCGGCCGAGAATATTTCAGATTTCGTAAGTCCCATAATTAATTGCAATATTACGATTAATATATCGTATTTGCAAATAAATCTATTTCAGCACAAATATTTTAGCAGTTTCAGGCCTTTTGCCATCAATTGATCAATTTTACTGCTTTTTAAATACGTAATGCAATACCTTTCTGTAAAGTTCATCAGGCAGGAAAGGTTTAACAACGATATCATCAATACCACATTTCATGACTTTATCTTCCACTTCTTTTGGCAGGTTAGCTGTAAGAGCAATAATTGGTAGTTTAATACCTATTTCCCTCATCTTTTTGCTGGCTTCATAACCATCCATCACAGGCATATGAAGATCAATAAGCACAAGACTATGCTTTTTAGGATCAACCATTTCTAATGCCTCTAATCCATTAATTGCAATATCTGTCTTAGCTCCCCATCGCTCCAGGAATTTTTGTGCTACCATTACATTCATAGGATTATCTTCCACCAGTAAGATTTTTATCCCTGATAGAGGTTGATCCTCTTCTGAGGAGATTGTAATTGAAGCGGACTCTATTTTAGTACTTTGAAGGCATTTCTCAAAAGTTTGAATAAAATAAAAATCAGATCCCTGACCTTCTATACTTTCTACATTAAGGGAGGAGTTCTGTAATTCAAGAATTTTTTTACTGATCGCAAGCCCTAAGCCTGTCCCTCCAAAGTTCCTTGATGTAGATGAATCTGCCTGTGTAAAACGTTCGAAAATCAGCTTTTGCTTTTCTGCTGAAATTCCTATTCCTGTATCTTTAACTCTAAATTCGATAGTTATTGTTTTTTCAGTCTGTTCTTTTGCAAATAGAATAAGCTCTACAGACCCTTCTTTTGTAAACTTTATTCCATTATGGATCAGGTTACTTAATACCTGAGTTATTCTTGTAGGATCTCCTAAAAGCTTGTTTTTAATGGTTTTATCTAGGCTTAGCTTTATTTCAATTCCTTTATCACCTGCCGAACCCTTTAGTCCGTTCATGATATTTTTGGATATGAGTAAAATATCCATTTCAATGTGTTCAAAGCTTACTTTGCCTGCTTCTATTTTATTGTAATCCAATATGTCATTGACAATAGCTAACAGATTATTTGCCGAAAATAGCATCACATCGAGTTTTTCTATCTGGTCTGGACGTGGACTCTTTTTCAGTAATAAATGGCTCATACCAATCACTGAATTTAATGGAGTCCTGATCTCATGGCTCATCGTGCTTAAAAATTCACTTTTTGCTATTAAACCAAGTTCTGCTTCCTGCCTTGCTTTTTTTAAGGTGAAAGATACCCGGTGCGAAAGAATAAGTGATTGCAGAAAGAAAAAGCATATGTACAGTATGAAAATGATTGTATCTAAAGGGCCCGTCAGGTGCCAGTAATTTAATAAGGCAATTGTAAATATAGCCATCAGCATGACTGCACTTAACAATGCATAAAAGGACCCGGGCCGTTTATTTTTGTATGCAATAAGATAGATAAATGGAGTATAGATTATACAAACTATCATTACAATTAAAAAGGGATTGATCAATTGCGAAAAATATAAAGGGGGCAGTACCAGGGTTAAAATAGAAAAGATGAAACACATTGAACTTATAAATCTGGTGATCTTAAAGTAGGCATCTTCTATATATAAATAACGTGTATATAGAGCAAATATTCCAACTCCTACGAACAAGGTCAGATACTCAATTCGAATCGTTATGTACCAGTCCATTCCAGGGAAAATGGTATGGAGAATATAATCTTCAATTCCCATGATCCTATAACTGTAAACAATGCAGAAAAGTGAAAATAGCAGAGTCGCTTTATCCTTGTTGCCTAATAGGTATAGGCCCAGAAAGAAGAGCCCACCCATAAATAAGCAACCAGTTAAAAACAAGTCAATAGATATTGCCCGAACTCTGTATTGCTCAATGACGGACTTAAACCCTATATACATAGGTTTAGATATTCCTCCCCGGCTATGGACAAAATTTGAAATTTGAAGAACCATTTTTAAGGTATCTGTACCAGGATTGATATCAACTGTTTGATATTGCCAATAAGGTTCAAAATTCTCCTTAGTGGTACTTACATTCCCGTTGAAAGCTACCTGAATACCATTAATATAAAGCCGGTAGGCAGAATACATATCCGGAATGCCAATACGAACAGGCGTGTTACTTTTGGGAAGGAGAACATTCAGTTTGTAGGTCGCATATCCAAAGGATGGAAGTTTTTGGCCATTCTTTTCATAATTGGTCCATAGGAAAGGAAAATCAACGATGGTTCCTTTTTTAAAATTTTCTGTACCCGGACTAATAAGCTGATTCCAATAAAAGAACCATTCACCGTTCAATGGTATTTTTGTGTTTAGGGAAGAGTTTCGAAGATCAAGAATTCCATTTTTTGCGTTCGGCCCGGAAACATACGCTTTATGAGACCCAAAACTATTTATACAGAAAATCAGTAATAAAAGAGCAAAAATGTACTTATGGTATTTCATTCGTATTAATAATTGCCCTTATGTTTTGACCGGCCTTGCTAAAGTATTAAGTCATTAAATATAGCAGATAATTAATTAATTGTAAATTAATTACAGATGAATACTTTGTTTACACCTCCTTTTGTAGGTTAAAATTTTTAGTGTAAGAAAATCATCAACTAAAAATTGGCATAATTAGATTGCTTTTTTAAGTTTTATGATTCCTGCCATATGCATTAACTTCATGATGGGGTATACAGGATCAACTTCAAACCATTTTTTTCCAAAATTGGCGCTATTCGGATAACGGTGGTGGTTATTCTGGAATAATTCTCCCAGCATCAGCAGATCGAATGGAGTTGTATTTTTTGATTTGTCATTATTGTCAAAATTTGAATATCCGTATTTATGACCACACCAATTGACAATTGCACCATGCAGGGGGCCCATCAAATAATGAATAGGAAGCAAGAGGTACATCCACTCTGATCCTGCCGGAACAAAGGCAATATAAAACCAGGTATAAGCTGCTCCGAAAAGTAGTCTGGAGGCTATGGATGATCCAATTCTGTCGATAAGGGGCCATTCAGGATAGTTGCCCTGAAATCGAGCCTCCGGATCTTTCGTACGATTCAGGTGGTCTCTGAAAGTAATAATCGTAGATTTCATCAACTGAAATATATCAGTAAAAAAATGGGGAGAATGCGGATCCTTTTCGGTGTCGCTATAGGCATGGTGTTCACGATGCATCAGTGCATAAGCACGCGGATTTAAGAAGGAAGCACCTTCAAAGATATAAGCCAGGAGGTAAATTATACGTTCCCATGTTTTACTCATAGTAAACATCCTGTGGGAGGCATAACGATGCTGGAAAAAAGTTTGAAAAAACAGAGAAAGGAACCAATGCGCAATAAAAAAGATCAAAATAGCCATATAAATATCGAAAGTGTTAAACACAAGTAATGGCCACCTTTTACGATGAATTTAGAACGAGTGAGGGTTAATCAATCCAGGAACAGAAATTATGTTAATCTTACCTAAAGGTTTCTGCAATATAACAAATTACATGACCGTATAGCTATTAAGTAGTATTATTTCGAAGATATATGGTATAAATCCCACTTTTCTTTTGTAATTATTGTCCCGGAAAGTAAAGGTTCTGAGCAAAAGATATTGACACAGACTTAGGTTTAAATGATTATAAATCTACTTGCCAGCTTTTCAATAATTCCTGAACCTGTGCCTGGCTTTTGTCGGAAATGGCGAATAATTGAAGTGACTAGATTATTTTAACTGAGGTTTTAAATCGGAATTGATTCATTTGAAATGATCTTTGAAATTATGTGCCTCAGGATTTCAGATTGAATTTTTCAATAAAAAAACAAACCCCCGCCATAATGACGAGGGTTTGTTTGACTATTTAATTACCAATCTTTATTCTGACCTAAAGCAGGGTTTAATAAGATCTCATTTGCAGGTATAGGATATAAGTAATGCTTCTCTGCATATGACTTAGGCGTATTGCTCAGCCAGATGAGGTTCCCTTTATTTCCCTGAGATAACTTTGATGTATTATTGTCAAGTACAAAATAGGTAACTCCGCTAACCCGGTTTGCAGGTACTTTATCTACGAAGCTTACATCAGGTTTACCATCCTCATTTAAATCAAGAAGCTGATCTTTGCCCGGTACATAAATACCTTCATATACTTTTTCAAGGAGTTTACCGGCTTTCCATCGGCGTAAATCATCATAACGAATACCTTCGGATACCATTTCAACTCCTCTTTCTCTCCTGATCTCCAGCAAGGCTGCATTGCTTATACCCGGAAAAAATTGTGATTGTAAATATACATCAGGACTTACAGGCATACCTGTATTGGTGATACCGGCACGATTTCTCAATGCTCCAATTGTAAGGTTCCAGTCGGTAACAGTAATAGTTCCCAGCTCTGCTTTTGCTTCGGCATAATTAAGCAATACCTCTGCATATCTTATAATTGGAATGGAATTGTAACTTTCAGTTCTTGTATCAAAATACTTATCATCCATAGAAAACTTTTGGATTTGATAGCCCGAATAAGTAACTGTAAAGTCCGGCGGGGCTGGTGATCCGTCGGTTCTTTTATAATTCCCCATTCTGATTGTTTGCTGTAATCTTTTATCTCTGTTTTTTACCTCATTCTGGAATTCCATTGTTTGATAGCCCGAAATATCAGTAAATCGGCTCCCGTCTGAATTAAGGTAGGTATTAATGAATTTTTTATCCAGTCCTAAACGTGCCCCTAAAGTTGCACTGTTGAACCACCATGCTGCATTGTGCCATTTCTTTAAAGAGTTATTGTACACTGCGGCTAATAAGACTTCATTAGATACAGGATTTTCACTTATAAACAGTGATCGGTAATCTGTATTAGGATTACCAGTATTCTGTAACCTGTATTGCCCGCTTTTGATCAGCAAGTCCGATGCATTTGCAGCTTCCTGTAGCCATTTGTCAGCTGTTGATGTTAATGCAGCCTCAGGATGATACTTTCTAAATGTTCCTTCAAAAAGACAAATTCTTGATTTTAATGCAAGCGCTACCCATTTACTGATCCGGGTGCTTGAATTGTCTTTAGTACTGTATATGTTATTGCTTGCAAAATCAATATCAGCCAAGACCGAGTCCATAACTACGCTTCGGGAATCACGACCCTTATACAAATCTTTGTCATCTACATTCAGTGTTTTTCCATACCATGGCACATCACCAAATTGCTTAACTTTTTGATAATAGAAATAGGCTCTGAAAAATCTGGCAATACCTGCATAATGGTTTCTTGCTTTTAAGGGAATAGCAGGATTGTTGTAATTTTCAAGAAAATAATTGATATTTCTCAGATCTCCCCAGGTCCATCCTGTTGCATCCTGACTACTCAATCTTCCTCCGATATAGTTGGGAACAGCATTGGGAACAGTAATATCCGACATAACATCTCCCTGATAGATAGCCGGTCCGGTAGGCAGCATCTGGTCATAAAAGGAATTAACATAAAGCTGGAGATTATTTTCATTTGCAAAAGCCTGTTCCGGAGTAAGTTTATCAATGGGTTTCAGGTCGAGGTACTTTTTGCATGACGTTATAGTAAATGCTGCAATTACTAATAATGGAATAAATATTTTACGCATGTTCTTGTATTTTAATATTTTATTAAATGTTGGTTAGATGCCAAGGTTGATTCCAAGGGTAAAGCTCTTTTGCATTGGATATGAAAATCCATCTCCTCCACCTGAGTTAATTTCTGGATCAGATCCTTCAATAACTTCCGGGTCGAAGTTTTTGGTAACCTTAAACATTTTGGAGTAAGTCCATAGGTTCTGACCCGTTACATATGCTCTGAATGAGGATATCTTTAGTTTTTTTAAGACGGGGGATGGTAATGAATATCCGACAGTCAGGTTCTTCAAGCGTATATAACTTGCATCCTGAAGATATCTGGTCTGTTTAACGGCAAGTTCTCTTGTTCCTGACAATGCTGTATATCCTCTGTAGCGTGGGAAGTAAGCATTAGGATCTGGGTTTTCTGGAGTCCAGCGGTTCAGGTTGAAGGCTGGTAAAAAGCTATAAGGCCTGTTTGACTGCCCCCAGAAGTATGCTGCTTCTGTTGAAGGGAACCAATCTCTTTTGCCTATACCCTGGAAAAAGAATGATAAAGAGAAGTTTTTCCAGCCCAGATCGCCTGTAATACCATATGGGAATCTGATTGATGAATTACCAATGATAGACTGATCTCCCGGATCACCCAATGTGTTTTTGCCGTTATTGACTTTCCCGTCATTATTCACATCCCTGAATTTTATGTCACCCGGGAGCAATTTATTGGCGTTTGAGACAACGAAATAACTCTGATTTGCATGTGTTGCTATGTCTTCTGCTGATTCAAAAAAACCTTCAGTCTGGAAACCCCAGATATCTCCAAGCCGCTGATTTTCATAATAAGTTGAAAGCAGATTATTGGGGTTATAAAACTTGGTGATCGTGGAAACATTATCAGCAAGGGTTAATCGTATGCTATAACTTAAAGGATTAGATGTCCCGATCCTGTCAGCCCAGCTTGCTGAAACTTCCCATCCTTTTGTTAGCAGGTCAGCAAAGTTTCCTCTTGGTACTGCTGAACCAAATACAGAGGGCAAAGGCTGTCCGGATGTGATCATGTCAGTGGTTTTTCTCTGATACCAATCAAATGTTGTTGTAAATCTGTTGTTTAAAAGTGACAGATCCGCACCTATATCCAGGGTAGTGGATTTTTCCCAGGTAAGGCCATCGGGCAGGACTGCCGGCTTTTGGATATAATTAGGAAAAACTCCGTTTGAGATTACATTTGATGTCGCTGGTGAAATGGTCTGTATAAAGCTATATGGAGCAATATTTCCGTTTCCTAATGAGCCATACGAACCGCGTATTTTTAAATTGTCAAGCCAATTTTTGCTACCCTGAAGAAATTTTTCTTCAGAAAGTATCCATCCTGCTGAAGCTGAAGGAAAAAATCCAAATGCCTGGCTTTCAGGGAATTTTGAAGAACCATCATACCGGCCATTCAGCTCAAGTAAATATTTATTTTTGAAGGAATAATTTGCACGGTAGAATATACCTGCTGTTGCCCACTCGGCACCACCTCCAGTTAATCTGTAATTAAGCCCGGTTGCCAGATTAAAATCTACGAGATCGTCAACTAGTAAACCATCTCTTTGAGTGTATCTGTTTTTTAGCTGATCGTATTCCAGGTTTCCCCCTGCCAGGAATTTCAATTTATGATTACCCAATGGTAGTGAGTATTCTCCGTACAAATTCGAAACATAATAATTTCTATCCGAAGCATTTTCTGACAAATAGTTTAATCCTGAAGTGATCATCTCACCGGGTTTTATGCTGTATGGTACAGGGAAAAATTTCCTTTCATCACTGCTATTGGTCTTTAAATAAGAGAAATCTCCTTTTATACTCAGTCTGTTCTTAATAGGGTTTGCTTCAAAACCAATAGTATTTCTGGTAAAACTTTCTTGTGCAGTTGATTTACTTTTTCCATAATAAAAGTCGCCTATTGAATATGCTCCTACAATCGACATAGTTCCATCAGGATTTAACATGGGAGAAACCGGAAATGCAGTTACAGCCATCATTCGCCAAACGGCATTAAGTCCCCCAACAGCTGTTAAGGGATAGGTATATTGATCATTCGAAAAATCAGAGTTAGTATTTAAACTAAGCCAGTCGTTTATCTTTATATTTCCTTTTACTCTGAAGTTATATTTATTGAAATCATCAGAATTATATCTGAAAATCCCTTCCTGCGAATAATATCTTCCTGATACCATAAAGTTGATCTTTTCAGTTCCACCACCAATACTCAGGGAGTGTTCCATAGATGCGTTATTGTCTTTGTATAATTCCTTGAACCAGTCTGTACTGCCATAATATTGGTAATTGCCATTTACAGGGTTAATGGAAATCTTGGAAAGAGAAGGATTTTCAGAACGTGCTTTCAGAGAGTCAAGATCTGACAGGGAAAAAGGTAATTGTGAGTTTATACTTTGAGGATGTGACAGATAATCATTCCAGGAGTTAAAAGACTCATCAAAGTTTTTGGCCCAGGTATACCCGTCAGAAATAAGATCTGGAGTTGTGGTTCTCTGATTGAGAGAATAGTTTGTACTGTAGTTAACCTGTATTTTATCTTTATTCGGACTTTTTGTTGTAATCAGGACTACTCCAAATGCTCCTCTCGCTCCATAGATGGCAGCTGATGATGCATCTTTAAGTACCGAAATACTCTCAATATCATTGGGATTTAATGTGTTCGGATCTCCGGGCACTCCGTCAACCAATACAAGGGCGCTTCCTCCTGATCCTATAGAAGTTATTCCACGTATGTTATAAGTGGCACCTCGGGTAGGTTTTCCGTCTGTCATTTTTATATTGAGATTCGGAATTACGCCTTGCAGACCCCGGGTTATATTAGTTAATGGGCGGTTTTCAAAATACTTGCTGCCAATCTGATCAACAGCTCCTGTTAAATTTGCTTTCTTTTGAGTGCCATAGCCAACAACGATTACCTCATTTAAGGCTTCGGAATCAGTTTTTAACAGAATTCGTAAGGAGGTTTGTGATTGAATTAAGATTTCCTGTGTTTCAAAACCAATGAAGCGAAAAACAAGTGTCTGGCTGTTATTTGCCTGAATACTAAAATAACCTTCATTGTTGGTAGTTGTACCGGTTGTACTACCTTTAACCAAAACAGTTACACCTGGTAACGGAATCTGCTGGTCATCCGTAACTATTCCGGAAATGATTCCCTGCCCGCGTACCTGGCTCGAAAATGAGAACACTAAGAGAATTACCATCAGTGTTGTTTTGAATAATGTGTAAAGAACATTCATTTTTTTTTTGTTTTTTTAATTATATAGATGGGTTATAAATTTTCACAATAGTATAATCCGCATGTTATGTATCAGGTTTAATCCTGTTATCATTAAATTAAAAAAATGAAAATATAAGGTTAAGGGTTAAGGTTTGGATAATATTGGGGTGTGATGGCCTTCGATTCAGCAAAGTTGTTTACTGAGGTATATATTTACCCTAATAATTCGAAAAATCCAGATATGTAGCTTCAGTACCAGGGTTTTGTAAATCGATCTGGAGAAGCCAAAAAATGCCAGAAGAAAATGGATTCTAAGCTTTTGTTTAAATAGTGTTAAGAAATCTTGATATTTTAATAATTAAAGTCCCCATATTCCGGCAATTCTTCAACAAATCGGTAACTTTCATTTTCAAAGTCAATTTCACAGCAATAATGCTGCAAGCCATTGCTTACCAGAAGCCATTGAACACGGTGGATGAAATTATATCGTGCGATCTGGTCGAAGGTATCCTGACTGATCTTAACTGATGGTGCTTTGCATTCAACAAGTACGATTTTTTTTCCTGCGTTATTGTATATCAGAATGTCTGAACGCTTCTGCATCTTATTCAACTTCAAGCCTCCCTCTAGTTGTATCAGTGAACGGGGATATTTCTTTTCATGGATCAGAAATTGCACCAGATGCTGCCTGACCCATTCTTCAGGGGTCAGGACCAGAAATTTTTTCCTGATCTCATCAAAAATATAGGTTGCGTTTCCTTCTTCTTTGACACGAAGTGGATAGGACGTAAGATTTAAAGGGACAGGTTCAAACATTTCTGTAAATTTCACAAAATCATTCTATTCTGCCTAATACCCGGAATTATATTTTAATTCGCGCTATGTACCCTTTAAAGATTTGCAATATTTTGTAATTTCGAAGACCAGAATGGATATCAACGACCTTATTAAAGATCTTAAAAACCGGAAATTTAAACCGGTCTACCTGCTTCATGGCGAGGAGTCTTATTATATAGATAAGATCAGTGATTTTATTGAAGAGAATGTGCTGTCGGATGCCGAAAAAGGCTTTAATCAGAGCATTTTTTATGGTAAGGACTCAGATATCATGAGCATATTGAATGCTGCCAAGCGCTATCCGATGATGAGTGAGTATCAGGTAGTTTTGGTTAAGGAAGCCCAGGAGTTGAAATGGGGGAAGGATGGAGAGGATGATAAAAAATCAGGTGATCCTTTATTAAGCTATTTTGAAAACCCTCTTCAAAGCACTATTCTGGTATTTTGTTTCAGGAATGGCAAGTTTGATAAGCGTAAAAAGACCTATAAAGCCATAGAGAAAAAGGGAATTGTTTTTGAATCAGCTTCTCTGAATGATAATAAGGTTTCAGCCTGGATTGAAAGTTTCGTTCGTGAAAAAGGATATAAGATTCAGCCGCAGGCCTCGGCTCTCATGGCAGAATATTTGGGCAATGATCTGTCCAAAGTTGCCAATGAGCTCGAAAAGCTGATGCTTAACGTAAAGGCAGGGCAGGAGATCAACACAGATGATGTTCAGAATAATATTGGTATCAGTAAGGAGTACAATGTATTTGAACTTCAAAATGCCATAGCCCGTAAGGATGCCTTTAAAGTTAACCAGATCATTAATTATTTCGCTGAAAACCCTAAGAATAATCCCATTTTCTTATTGCTGGGAAACCTCAATTCTTATTTTGGAAAGATCCTAAAAGTTCATTATGCTACCGACCGGTCTCCGCAGGGACTTGCACGGGAGCTGGGAGTTTCACCCTATTTTGTGAAGGATTTTGAAAATGCAGCAAGGATTTACAATAAGGAAAAGGTTTTTCGTGTGATCAGCTACCTCAGAGAATGTGATATGAAAATTAAAGGTGTAGATGCAAGCGGAAATACGGAACAGGGTGAACTGATGAAGGAGTTATTATTCAAGATCATCCATTGATTTGCTGGTGTATTTGAATTTTTTGAATGGTTTTATTCACTGTTACCTCAGCCCAATCAATCTCTCTTTAACGAATGTCAATTGAAAGGCATTAAAGTGCATTACAATTTTTCCTGTCTTCGTCATAAAATCTAATGAAGGTTAAAAAATGATCGATACAAATAATTTCGCAGTTTTCCAGGAGAAAGTGAAGATCCGCCTTATTATATTGGTGTATCGTCCTAAAAAAAGTTTACAGGTTTTGATTTAATCCTGAAATATGTTTACAGGTTTTTTGTTGTCCTGAATTGGGTTTACAATTTTAGCA
>NZ_FNHH01000055.1 GCF_900103545.1 Daejeonella rubra | reverse complement strand
TTAATTCCCGGAGAACACCTTAATTTGCCTTTGCCCTTGTAACTATTGTAAAACACAAGTTCTATACTCTGTTTTACTTTTACAAGTCTAAAGGAAAACACCAACCAGAGGGGAATTCAGATCGAAAATACTGATTGGTAATCACACCACCTTGAGGGAAAATGCATTAATGAATTGATAATTTAGATTACAATAAAATTTCTCTAACCTCCCAGTGTCCACCGCTGGGGAATTAAGGGGGGTGGTTCTCTATTTCAGAAGGGCTTTCCTCAAAACAATTTACTTTTCCCTTCCCGATCCGAAAAACTTAGCTTTTTTCTTCATGGAATAGTTTAGCTGTAAGCCTAAACCGAAAGATCTCAGATCTGTTTCGCCTTGTCCGATACCTGTTAGGGGCAATTTGGCATAAGGCTGTATGATAATACTGCTCTGTTTAGTTAGTGGCTTTTCCAATCCGACAGCTAAATTGATCACACTCAAAACATGCTTGTTTGAATTTTTTATTGTGTATGACCTGCCGCTGGCAGGGTAGGCTGGTGTGGGATTGTAAATGAAGTTATACTTCTCTGAAAGCATGAAATAAGATGATAGTCCGGCAGAGGCCAATAAGTTAGTCTCAGGTCCGCTTTTGACCAATAGATTGAGATTTAGAGGAATATCGATCACTTTGCAGTCTGCTTCGATCTTTTTTGAATAGCTTGTCCAGGTAGCAAAAGGTTTCTCCTGAGTTTTATAAGATGCTTTATCTGAAGTGTATTGTTTTTGCGAATAGTACAGGCCAGTTGAAGCAGAAATGGTTTTAGTGATCTTGTAATTGATTCCCATTCCAAGGCTATATCCAAAGAGACTGTTAGTGATTCCGTTAACTGAGTTAAAATCGGATGCAAATGCCATGCTGATTCCCCATTTTTTAGTTGGATACGAAATTTCAAGCTTTTTCTTTGAAGGGATGCTATCTGGTTTCTGTGTGGCCTGATCAGCAATAATTGTAGGTTCTGTATTCAGCACGATCGCCTCCTGCGTATTGATTTCCTGAAGCAATTCTGCATTAATAGCAGCTATGCTATCCTTAAGTACTTCAGGCTTCATGATCTGGTTGTCCTGAGCATCAGCCTTGAAAATCGGTTTGATGCTCAGGGAAGACAGTAATGTGTTTTGTTCAGATTCTAAAGGTATTGCGGTAATTTTTTTAGGGTATTTCAGCCTGACTCTGCTAAGGAGCTGATTGGGACTCTGTTTTGTAATAGCCAGTTCAACTTCTTTTGCAGGTAGTTTGCTTTGCGTCTGAGCCGGGTTTTGTTTTGTTAAATTCGGTTCAACTGCTTTTTCGGGTATTTTGTTTTGTGCCTGTGGTACAGGTGCAACTTTGGAGTTGTCATAAAACCAGACTGAAAAGAAAATAAGTAAAGCCGCAGCAACTCCTGCAGGCCAGTAAAGCCATGCAATAACAGGCCTGCTTTTAGGCTGATCTTTCAAAAGGTGCTCCATATCTTTCCAGTCTTTCTCGTTTGGAGAAAGATCAGGAACAGATTCAAGTGCCTGCTTGAAAAATGTGTCTGTCTTGTTGGGATTTAAATTGTTCATTGATAATTATTGCACCATTAGATGCGCTGTTTAATGCTGTTATTTTATTTTGTTCTTCAAGCATTATTCTAAGTTTTTGTCTCGCCTTGAATAAGTTTGATTTAGATGTACCTATAGAAATTCCTAATTGTTCTGATATTTCCTCATGTGAAAATCCATCAATAGCAAATAAGTTAAATACTGCCCGGTAACCAGGTGGTAGTGTTTGAATAATTTTGATCAGATCCTCATAGTTTAGTTTACTATTGATTTCAGGATCCTCTCCTGAAATTTCCAGTTCTGTTACATCGCTTGTTATCGGTTGCCTCAATTGACTTCGGTAGTGATCAATAGCTGTATTGGTCATAATACGGGATAGCCATGGTAAAAATGGCTTGGAAGGGTCAAAACTTTCCAGGCGTGTAAGCACCTTTAAAAAACCATCATTTAATATTCCAACTGCCTCATCCCGATCCTTTGAGTATCTCAGACAAATTCCCATAGCAAAGCCATAGAAACCGTAATACAGTTTCTTTTGGCTTCCCGGTTCGCCATTGATGCAATCCATGCGAAGTTTATCGGGCAATTGCTGCAGCGAATTACTCAATTTTATATCTCTTTATAATGTACACGATCTAATTGGTCAAATGGTTGCCTTGCACAGTTAATTTATTTAATTTACTAAAAATCAGATAGATGGTCAGATTTATTTTTTTTAGGACTTTCAGGTATCGGCGGTTACTGAAAATTTGAAATGTTCTTTTGGAATTAATATTATTAAGACCTGTTAAAAACTTCCCGCCTACATTTTCCCGCGATAACTTATATTTACAATTCGATAGTACATCATTATTAGGATGAGTGAAGAAATAGAAAATACTGAAGGCGAAAACACAAAGAATGAAGGTTTACATAATGTGATATCGCTTTCCGGTTTATATGAAAACTGGTTTTTAGATTATGCATCCTATGTAATTCTGGATCGTGCGGTACCTCATATTCATGATGGACTAAAGCCGGTGCAACGCCGTATTTTACATTCGCTCAAGGAAATGGATGATGGGCGCTTCAATAAGGCGGCCAACGTAATAGGTAATACCATGAAGTATCATCCTCACGGAGATGCTTCTATCGGTGATGCAATGGTTCAGATCGGACAAAAGAATTTACTGATCGACACTCAGGGAAACTGGGGTGACCCGATAACCGGTGATTCTGCGGCAGCTCCCCGTTATATCGAGGCCAGATTATCCAAATTCGCTATTGAGGTTGTTTTCAATCCGGATACTACCGAATGGCAGAGCAGTTATGACGGAAGAAATAAGGAACCGGTTACGCTGCCTGTTAAATTTCCTCTTTTGCTTGCACAGGGTGCTGACGGCATTGCTGTTGGACTGGCGACCAAGATCATGCCCCATAATTTCATTGAACTGATCGATGCCTCCATTGAAGTATTGAAAGGGAATCGACCTGATCTGCTGCCTGATTTTCAGATGGGTGGTATGGCCGATTTTAGCAATTATAGTGAAGGTATGCGTGGTGGGAAGATCAGGGTGCGCGCAAAGATCGTTGAGCGGGATAAAAAAACGCTTGCTATAACCGAGATACCTTATACAACAACTACCGGCGGACTAATAGACAGCGTGATCGCTGCCAATGATAAGGGTAAGATCAAGATCAAGAAGATCGAGGATAACACGGCTAAAAATGTGGAGATCATCATTCATCTCGCTCCCGGGATATCTCCGGATGTGACTATTGATGCACTTTACGCTTTTACAGACTGCGAAGTCTCAATTTCTCCGAACACCTGTATTATTAAAGGCGATAAGCCTTACTTCATGAGTGTGAATGATATTCTGATTGAGAGTACGCATCATACAAAAAACCTCCTGAAGCAGGAACTTGAAATAAAACTTGCTGAGCTGAAGGAAAAGATATTTTTCAGTTCATTGCTTAAGATCTTCATACAGGAAGGGATGTATAAGAATCCAGAGTATGAAAGTTCAGGTAATTTCGATACTGTGGTAGAGGTATTAAACAAACTTTTCGAGCCTTTCTTTCCGCAGTTTTATCGGGAAATTCTTGCGGAGGACTATAAAAAGCTGATCGATAAGCCAATGAGCAGTATTACCCGCTTTGACCTTAAAAAGTCAGACGAGCAATTACTGTCGCTGGAGAGTGATATTAAAGAAGTAAATAAATACCTGAGGCACTTAACGGACTATGCCATTGCCTGGTTTGAGAAGTTAAAAGCTAAATACGGGAATGGGAGGGAGCGTAAAACGGAGATCAGGGCGTTTGACAAAGTTGAGGCGTCCAAAGTTGCTTTGGCCAATGTTAAGCTGTACATGAACCGTGAAGATGGCTTTATTGGTACAGGATTGCGTAAAGATGAATTTGTATGTGATTGTTCCGATCTGGATGAAGTAATCGTTTTTAGGGAAGATGGTAAGTTCAATGTATCTAAAGTCGCTGAAAAGACCTTCGTAGGGAAGGGGATATTGCATGCTCAGGTATTCAAAAAGAATGATGAGCGTACGGTCTATAATTTGATCTACAAAGATGGTGAAAGTGGCACTTCCTATATCAAACGATTCTCGGTATTGGGTGTTACCAGGGAGAAAGAATACGATCTGACCAAGGGTGGGAAGGGCTCAAAAGTATTATACTTTACCGCAAATCCGAATGGAGAGGCTGAAATTGTCAATATTCAGTTAAAACCACATTCCAAGCTTAAAAAGTTGCAGTTCGACCTTGATTTTGCAGATCATGTGATCAAAGGCCGAAGCTCGATGGGTAATATCGTTACTAAGTATCCTGTTAAGAAAGTAGTTCTGAAGAGTAAGGGAGTTTCAACATTATCCGGACGTAAGATCTGGTATGATGAGATTTTGAAGCGACTCAATGTTGATGGACGAGGAAAATATCTGGGTGAGTTTGATGGTGACGACAGGATCCTGACAGTGAATCAGCAGGGAGTTTACGAGCTCAGCAGCTTTGACCTGAGCAATCATTTCGATGATAAGTTATTATTGATTGAGAAATACAATCCTGAGAAGGTCTTTTCTGTGATCTATCTGGAGGGTAAATCAGGAAGCCATTATCTGAAGCGATTTGTTTTCGAAAATACCTCAATCGGAAAGAAAACCAGTGTGATCAGTGAAGAGCCCGGTTCAAAATTGTTCTTTATTTCAGGTCATTCAAAACCGAAGATCAGGCTTGAGATATTAAAAGGCAAAACAAAAATTTCTGAAATTTCTGAGATCGAACTTGCTGATGCAATTGAGGTGAAGGGAATGAAGGCCATGGGTAACAGGCTTAGTCCGCATGAAGTAAAAAATATTGAAATTCTCCATTCACCTGTTGAAGAGGAGGAAGATGAAATAGTGGTAGAGGTTTCAGATATTCCAACCCCTGTGACGGAGGCCCCGGGATTACATCAGGCAACTCCGGTTTCTGTTCTTGCCAGAGATATTGAAGTTCTGGAGGAAGAAATATCTGAAGATTCCGGAGAGCCGTCCGAAACTCGTGAAATGGATGATCCAGAGGAGGATATATCGCCGAAGGTTGAGGTAATACCGGAGGTTCAGATCGAAAGTTCCAAGGAACCTGTAATTACCACACAAACTGAAGATTCAGAAGAGGAAAATGCTCCAGAGCCAGAAATTATTCCGGAAGTTCAGATCGATAGTTCTAAAGAACCAGACAGGTCAGCTAAAGCAAAAAAAACAGAGGATAGTTCCGAGACTGCGGCTGAAATAATCCCTGAGGTTCAGGCTGAAAGTTCTAAAGAGCCAGAAAAACCAGTTAAGAAAATTGATTTTGAGATCACTAATCCGGATGATCTGGATATTGATGATAAAGGACAGTTGGGATTGTTCTAATATATTTTACAGGCATCTCTACTGCTCAATAGCAATAGAGATGCCTTCAATAATGAAAGTTTAAGTTCTTTTGATTCACTCTTCCTGCATCCCGCATTTCGGCATGGATGAAAGCATATTATGCTCCATTTACCACCTTCTGAATCATAAAGTCATGGACCCTTAATAGTTGATCACTCTATTTTGTTGAAATTGCCTTATTATTTATCTGATATTTCTTTTAAATAGATTCAATGCTTCTTCCCGTAAATAAAAATCACAGTTTTTAACTTTCAATTAGATGAATTTCAATTGTGACAATTGTTACCATATGCACCTTTTAGGGCAGGTACTTTTGTATGTCAATCAAGCTCATCAATATGAAGAGAATAAAAAACATCTTACTTTCCGGAATAATATTATTTCCGGTACTGGCCTCAGCTCAGGATACGATAAGTATTTCCAAAAAGGACATCTGGCAAAAGGTCTCTGAAAAAAACCTTCAGCTCAGGATCTCTGAGCAGGATTACAAATCGGCCCAGGCAGATTACAGGCAATCAAATGCGCTGTTTTTACCAGACGTTTCTGTTTCACATACCGGAACATCAACCACTAACCCATTAATGGCTTTTGGTTCCAAGCTTAATCAGGAGATATTAACTTCCTCAGATTTTAATCCTGCCTTGTTAAATGAGTGGCTGTTGCACAACTATTAAGATTATTCTACTAAAAAGTTTTAGGTTTTACGATTTAGCTTTTTAGTGTTAGTATAATTTATACATAATCTT
>NZ_FNHH01000001.1 GCF_900103545.1 Daejeonella rubra | reverse complement strand
AAGCCTTCCATCAAATCACAGTTTGAGTTTGATCAAACCAAATCCCTACAACTTTCTTTTTAACTTGAATAAGCCTTATATCGAACTCACGTTAATTTAATACCGGAATATGAACAAACTCTTAAAGTAACCCAACAGCAACTTGCAGCTTTACAAAAAGCAAATGCAAAGGAAGTAATCGAGTTATCAAGGCAATTGGCTAATGAAAGAGAAATAAGAAATAAAATCTCTGAAAAAATTTCCGGTATTAAGCATAGCATTTATGAGCTTTCGACAAAAGCTTCAATTGATGAAATTGCCAACTTAGCCGACCCCAAAAAATTAACAATTGGAGGTGAAGAATTTAAAAGTATAGTTGAGTATTCAAGAACTTTTGAAATCGAATCTACTGCTACACAAGAGCAAACTAAAACTGGATTTAGGAAATTAGAGGGGCTTGTTAATCAGGGTATAGCTGAATGGAAAACAAAGGAAGCGGAATCCCAAAAAATTATAGAAGCAAAGAAAAAGGAATTAGCCGATCAGAATATACCATTAGATCTTATTTATATACAGAAATTAGCCGAGGCGGAAGCTCAAGCTAAAACTAATGTAACTAATTTAAAATCATGGCAACCTCACTTAGTCCAACAGAAGAAATTGTATAAAGAGGCATTATTAAGGCGGTGGGCGGCAAGGGAGAAGATAGCTATGACAAGAATAGCATATGCGAAAGATGCTTCATCCACCCTTAAATCTGTATTGACTGATTTAACTGTAACCCTCAAATTTACGCCCCATGCGTACTCTCCTACTGCAGAAGAGTTGATAAAACAGACATTAAACTGGCGAAATACTCAATTCGCAAAAGCTAACATGTTAATATCTCAATTGACGATGCCGACTTTATTAAAAGCAATTGACGCAAAAGATTCAGCAACTATAATGAAAGTTGTTACGAAAGAAAAGACTCTAATTTTTGATAAGACGGAAGCGGACAGAATTATATCATTACTTTCTGATCCTGCAATTAGATTTGCGCTAGAACGATGTGAAGTTTATGATTTGCCAAATTTAATTGTTACTCGAACTATACCTGATGCTACGGGCAAACCTACTTATGCAAATCGCGATTTCTCTAAGTTGTCACTTGGGCAACAACAATCAGTGCTTTTAGCTTTACTTCTTTCTTCAAAAAGTGATGCCCCGTTGATTATTGATCAACCTGAAGATAATTTAGATGGTGAATTTATCTACCATAGTTTAGTACCTGTACTTAGGTTAGCAAAAGAAAGACGTCAAATAATTATTGTCACTCATAACGCAAATATTGCCATCCTAGGTGATGCGGAACAAATAATAATACTTAAGAGTACAAATGATAAATGTTCGATCGTTTCTAATGGATCTATCGATGATGTGAAAACAAGAGATATTGCATGTAATATTCTTGAAGGCGCAAAAGAAGCCTTTAACAGACGTGCAAAGATTTATGGTGTGGTGTAACTGATTGTTACTTAATATGATTATTTAAAATTCCTACCCTTATCAAGGGTCTGTCTAGTTAATACAATAAAATAATACTTTAAAGAAACATGTTGACAAATTGCTCATTAATCCGAGCAGCTCCTTCCAGCATATCCAAAACTGTATGATAATCAAATAAAGTTAAGTTAGTTATAAAAGTTTGAAATCACATTGAGACTGAGTTATCGACATTTTAAAAGAAGCTTTACCACATCAGCAACAATGGC
Source organism: Daejeonella rubra (assembly GCF_900103545.1). Lineage (GTDB taxonomy): Bacteria > Bacteroidota > Bacteroidia > Sphingobacteriales > Sphingobacteriaceae > Daejeonella > Daejeonella rubra. The sequence goes on along the minus strand of NZ_FNHH01000001.1, from coordinate 330,948 downwards.
TATGCAGCGAATTTTCCTAAATAATTAAAATATTGAAATTTGATGATAATCACAAGTATTTTTACTAGTCAGCATAGTAGGGTCGTATGTCAATTTTCAAAACCTTGGCTAAATTTAAAGCATGAAAATGTGTCGGTTCTTTTTCGAGTGCCCTTTTGACTAGTGTCTTAGCTGTATCTTTCTTACTTAAGTTTATATAAACCCATGCTAAATTGGTGTAATTACTTGGAGAACCCTCCCCCATCTTTATTCTATTGTTCATTTTTTCAGCCACCGATATTAACAGTATATAGATTTCCTCTTTTTTAAACTTCGTCTTTTGTTCTTTAAACAAATTATTTAAGCTGTTGATTGCATTACTAAGATCGTTAAAATCTACCTCATCGATTTTGGACATCTCTGTTAATGAATGTGCCTCACCAGTATAATCCTTGTTAAGCGCGTATAATTTGGATAGAAATTCCCATGCACGAATTTTAGATTTCACATCAGGACGGTGATCTGCTAGGTATTTTTGTAGAGCATCAATTGAACTGGGAAGATTATTTAGTTCGTAATATAAATTAGACAATAGTTTCCATCCCTCGGGATATTTACGACAGACAAATTCCAATAGCGGTAAATATTTACTTATTAGCGAATTATCTTTGCGAATACTGATGGCGATATTCTTAAAAAATTGCTCAACCTTTGGCCTAAGTCCTTTATTAATATCGGTAAATTGTGTAACACCGAAAAACTGGAGAATTTGAATATCCAATAAGATTTTACTTTTCAGTGGATTAACACTTAATTTCTTCCTTCCAAATTCAAAAGCCGCAAGTGGTACTGAAATAAAATCAGAATCGTCAAAATTGGATTTAATAAGCTCAATGAAAGAATAGCGAAATAATTCTTCAATTCCATCTTCAACGTTTATCAATTCATTGTCTTCCCTCTTCAAAACCGCTTCGATAGCTATTTCTGGGAAAATGTTTCTCCAACTGCACAGGGTTAGAAATACTCTCTTAGAAGAAATTGAAAGATTTGAATAAGTTCGTTCGAAAAGTGCCGTTAGGATTTCGTCTTTCCCCGCAATAACCCTTTTTACATTTCGTAATTCTTTATGAATAGAAACTTCTCCTAACATTACTTTAACTACATATGGGTGGCCATCAGATTCGCTATAAAGTTCATCTAGAAAACGTTTATTTAGCAGTTTTTGGATGTCCAACTCAATAGATACCCGTTCTACGAGCTCATTAAATTCTTGACGATTCATCCCTTGAACAGTTATTGGGTAATCCGCCTTGAAATCTCTAAGCCTAGAAGTTATAAGAATTTTATTTGGATTTCTGACGTGAGTAACTAACCACTTGTAAACCTGAGTGGGATTCTTCAAAGTTTCAAAGTTATCCATTACAACGAGAATCCTTCCATTTGTACCAGGCCCAGAATTTCTTAATTCGTCTTCTATAAACTTCCTTGAATTATATCCTTTTGTTAAAAAACCCGAAGGCTCTAATAATGATGTAAATTCATTACCAATATCAGTTTCATCAAGAATCTGTGGCTTAACAATCTTTGGGCCCTCTTCGAGAAGGTCAATATCCCGCGCACTTAACCAAATTATAGCATCAAAACGATCTGTTTTACAAATTTTCCTTAACAGGAAAAGTGTTAATGAGGTTTTGCCTATACCACCTCTTCCATTTAGAGTTATAATAGGATAAGTATCATCAAGCAGAAGAACTGTTTCCAATTCGCTTTCTAATTCACTTCTATTAATATATATGCTTTGTACAAAGGGTAAATTGGTAAAGGTAGTGTGAATCAAGTCTAACTTGCCTTTACCTTCAGTCTCACTAGATGGAAGTTGACCAGGTAGCTTTAAAAACTGAGTAGAATCTTGATAAAGTTTTTTTCCAGTGATGTATGATAGGCACTCGTAGCTTTTCTCAGTAAAGTTACCGTTGGGGAAATAAAAATCCGTTGCCTCAACTGTAGAGTATAAAACATTTATATGATGCGGCTCATCTAAAATTAAATACACCCCATCCTTTAGAACAAGATTATTTGCAGCTTCGCCCAGAAGCTCTTGCTTCTCTCCTTCATTTAAATTTGTAGTCCTGTATGAACCGGAAATATTTTGCTTTATATAAACCCAGTTTACCTTAAATAATGAAAAATTATCAGATATTAATTTTATAGATGTCTCAAGATTGGGGCAAATCTTTGCTATTTCAACGGCATTTATCACTCCGTGAGCCCGTGCGTCATTTCTCAGTTGAACAAAAAGCTTAAACCAATTTTTTAGGGCGTACTTGGTTGGAAGATCCTCATGCCTTTCATTTAATACCTTCAGACAGTTGTTTAGAGCGGTTAATGACCCGTATTGCCAGGAAGGATTTGTTGATTTTTCCATTAATTCACTCCAAAAAGGACGATATTGATCTAATAAGAAATGATATGCTGGCCCGGTTAGAATATTATCAAGTACATTAGACCAAACACCAATACTATCAGCATGTACCAACTCATAATATTGTGAATATTGATCATTATCCTTATTTCCCTTACTATCTTTAATACCGGAAACCATCGAAACGGTAATCAGCTTTAAGAGCTGCTCGCCAGCATACATAAGGTTAAAAAATAAAGACGTGTCAGAGTCCTGTTTGGCAATTTCTACTCTTTCATTAATTCTTTTTATCGGCAATATCATAAGTTTCTTTTAGGTTAAAATATTAAATATTTTTTTAAAAATCATTTAAACATATAATTACTGATAAATTCATTCTATCATAATGAAGTGTCTGTTATTATGTGGAATTTAGATTCAATTTTAATACTTAATGTATTGATTAAAATATACAAATCCGCCTATTTATTCAAATATGTGAGTTCACAAGCCTTACATTTTCTTCTAGATTGATCCATGTCTGCAACATTGAAACGCCCTTCAGTTTTTTCGAAAATATCAAGGCCTCTACCTAGTGTAATTTTCCAACCATTATTTCCAACTATATACCTGTCATGATGGTTTTCGAATTTATAAACCAAATTAATCCCTAAATCCAAAACGTTTTCTTGAAGCTCTTCAAAGAAGACAATTGAGTCAGGCATAAATTCCTCTGTGTTCCAAGTTATAACTTCAAAATCAATTTCCGCTTCAGGATCTTTGTTATTTCCGAGCATCATACAAAATTCGAGTAAATTCTTAAATTGGTATGGCATTCGAATGTATGGGTCCTGAAGTGTAATATGAGTAGCCCCTTTTAAATAATTGCCAAATAATTTTTTAAAAGAAATACCTGTTTGATTATCCTTTAAAATAAATTGATGTGGCTTTAAATCAACAAATGAAGGAACCAATTTTTCAGATTCCTCTTCTGAATATTCTGTTTCCTGCCTGGCTTCAACTGCTGCGAAATAGTTTTGTTTTTCCAATGTTTCAGGTGCAAATTCCTGTCCACTTGATAATACACGGTATTTGAATTCTACAGGCTCTGACTTAAATGTTTCATCAATAATATATAATTGATCTTTCACTCTTTTTCTGCCCTCAATACAAAAATCAAGTAATTCAATAGTTTCAGACTCAGATAATTCCTGGTGAGGATAAATTAATTTCACCATTCCTGAGAATGATTTTCTTATTGCAACCCTGTCCCTAGATGTTAATGAGCCATCTAATGAAATTTTACTATCAAGAATTGGAGAAAAATCTGATTTTCTTAATTCTCTTAATAATTCAGCGAGGTAGTCAACTATAAAACCATACTCTTTTGAGAATACAGCACTTTTAAGAATGCGCACTTCCCAACCAGGAATATACATATGGATGCGGTCTAAGAATGCTCCCTTTATATAGCCATCAGGAATTGATTCAAATAAATGTGAGTTTTTAAGCATATAAGGCACATTGTGTTTGGTATTACCAACAAATGCCATTGAAGCTGTCGCTTGATATGTTTCTTTTCCTCTATTAAAACTTTGGTTGGCCATGAAATTTTGCATGATTTTAACCAAGTCTCCATCTGTCTTTTTACCGCCTTTTTCTTGTTCAAATTCATCCAGGGCAACAACGTCCCAGTAACCAACTAAACCAATTTTGTTCCCTGTATTGTTTACAAATAATCGTGCTTTAGAAACATCACCACCCGAAACCAAAACTCCGTGAGGCGACAATTCAGAAAATATATGTGATTTACCTGTTCCTTTTGGTCCGAGTTCAATAAAATTATAATTGTTTTCTACATGTGGTATTAGCCTTGAAAGCTGTATGAATTTATCTCGCTTACTAAAGTATTCAGGATTTAAGCCAATGCTGTGCATCATTAAATCTATCCACTCGTCTGATGTGAATTCTTTCCGCAATTGAATGTATTCTTCTAAATCAACATTAGAAACTTGAATTGGCTTTAAATCATTAATAACCCACCTTACAGCAATTCCGTCTTCATGGGAGTATCCCATTTCAATAATTGACCAAACTCCACCTCCACTGAGTAATTTTTTATTAGCATCAACAATTGCATCTGAAATTGGAACTTTTGTTAGCCCCATATTCGCAAACTCAGCTTCGTAAATATTTGCCCTATCATTCAGAGAAACATTAATCTTATCTATAATTTTATAACTGCCAGTGCTTCTAATTTTATTTTTTACAATTTCAGAATCTGATCTATGAACATAATTTTCCCGAATTACATTCCTTACTTTTTCTATGCCCGCTTGAATCACCATTTCATCGTCAATAGCACAATACTGCCCCAATAAATATTCTAACACATATACAGGAACAGGATTACTTCCTTTCACCAAAGAAGTAAGGTCTTTCCTAACTACTTTACCTTCAAAATGGTGAATTATTTTCTCTTTTAATGTCATTAGAAATCGGATTGAATAAGCGTATTATTTTGAACTCGTTCCTCAATAAGCGGATTTAATTTATCATCCACATCAAAAATCTTTAATTTCAGAAAAGCATTCTTTGGTGTGTCAGAGGATAAAGTTAATTCTACTCTTACGGCTCTCTCACTTGGAGAGTCTGAAGTAGAATTAAGTATTGATATTATTTCATTACTTACCAAAAGGTTGTTGTTGTATAAACCGGTCGATATGCTCAACTCTTTTTCCATTCTAGATACTTTGGTATCTTGCAATATGTTCAAACGCAAAATATTTGAAACAACTTTTAAATCGCCTTTATTTATCAGTGAAGGCCTTACCTTGCTTACAACTTCCTCTCGCTTTCTTGAGCTCTCTATTATAGGGACAACAACCTCTTGAAGACTCCCACCACCATGTACAAACTGATGCCCTACTCCTTGCTTACGATATCTATTTACTGAATAAGGTATAGTCACAAATACATCATCTTTAAATGAAGTTGTTTTTGAAAGCGGAATTGAATAACTAAGCGCTTGCTGAGATTTTGTTGGTGTAATAAAATACCTATTATGTGAGGTTAATGGAATAGGTTCTGAAATTGACTCAAGGTCTTTATCTTCAATTTCTCTGTCATTATACAAAAAGCCGTGATCAGCTGTAATAATAACTTTTGCAACGTTCAGGCTTCCGTGCAATTTTTTTACTAAACGTTTAATTTCATCTATAGCATCAGTAACTGCATCAAATATCCTTCTCTCAGAGGCTCTTTTATCTCCTGTAGAATCAATGATGTCGTGATATAGATAAACAACGGAGTTTTTAAATATTGCTCTATTTTTCTCTTGTGAATTACCAATGATGTCTGAGTATTGAACTGCCAAAGAATCTGTCTTAAACTTTTGAAGAATAGTATTTCTGTTAGGTAAACCCTCCGTTGAAATAGTTGAATTACTGATATCGCCATTATTATAAACAAGTTCACCAGCTGGTAAAAGCTGTGCCATACCAATATTTGTTTTTGATGGAATAGAAGCAATCATATACTTCATTTTAGCCGTATTATTTACATCCCCGTGCAATTCTGACAATAATTCATGAGCTACTTCATAACGAAGCGCATCGGATATGAAAACAACTACTTTCTGATTTAATGATTCTATTTCATTTTGGAAAAAGTCAAATTGCTTTGCAACTGGAATTTTGGAATAATCAAACTCAAATTGATCTAAGCACTTTAGCCATTCCCTGTTCAACTTATCTGTATGTGCCTCGTATCGATTATTCAAAGCAAGATGCAAATCATCCAATAAAATGTTAGAATTTAGCTCAGAATAATCAATTAATTTGTATGCCTTGATAGCCTTACGATACAAAGTATCGATAAGATAAAATTCTTCTGAATAGGCCTTTAAATAGTCTTCTGGGCTATTAAGAATGTAGCTGGATATGCCATTTACCATTTGATGAAGTTTTGCCAAATGAGTTAAATACTTCAAAAAATTCCGCATTCCTTCATCCAATGTTTGCTGAATGCTAATGTTATCCAACTTCTTAATCACTGCTTCAGGTGCATCAGCGATTTGGTTCTGTAAACTGTTTATTACTGCCCAAATCATTGATGGACTAAATTCAGCAAAGTTGGCATCTAAACCATAAATATCAATAAGCTTATCGCCTTTGATATCGTTGCTGACCAATTTCAAAACATCATTAAACGAACTGCTTAAATGGGTATTTATTTCTGTTTCGTTTAACAATTGATTCAAGCGAACTATTTGCGTTTGATCCTTAATTTTAAATGATACATAAGGGTCAAGATTGGACACGGTGGTAATGGTTTGTGTTATTTTGTTGTAGAAAATACATCTTGCAGCTTGCATTAACTCTTGACGGCTTAGAGATTTCATCGCATAGCTAGTATTTTCAAAAACTTGCTGAATAATGATATCCTGCATTTTCAAATCAGCAATTTTTGCAAGCACTTTGTTTAATTCTGAATCATCTTTTGCAACAAGCAGCGTTAATATTTTAGAAATGATCAGGGTCCAACTCTCGATAATTTTTAATTTCAAAAATGAAGAAATGAGTCCTCTTTGTAATGCTGGTTCTTCAAATCCATAAGGGGTTAAAATTGGATCGCAAACCATTTGAACACCCGAATACTTTAGTTCCTTCATGTACTTGGTAACTAACGCTTTTTGGTGGCGTTGCAAACCATAATTCTCCATAAACTCCCCAACATTATCTAGTTTCAATTCTTTATTGGCAAGCAATAGACCTAACAATGGAAATCGATGGTATTCATCCTGTGTATTTGGATGTGCCATTGGCAAGTACAGTAGCACTTTAGTATCTATTAATTCGTTGAGTAATTTACATTTAGTGGTAAATGCACTATCAGTATAAAATTCTAAATGTATATGAGGTATAGCCAGCGATTTTACCTCTTCTAAAAATTCCTGATTTTCATCAAAGAAAAAAAGAATTTTCAAATCAGGATATCGTTCAAAATAACTGCTTACTTTTTCTTGAATCATTCTATTTTATTTTTGCAACTACTGTTTCAAACAATTCGAAATTCTTGGCAACTCCATCATCTAAATCAAATTTGATTTGTTGGTCTGCTACATTTTTTAAAGCCATATCATATTGCTCACATTCAATTAAGTCGGCTCTTAGTTTGTCTAATTGCTTTGCTTCGGTTGTACTTAAGCTGCTTGCATTTGCTTCTTTTTGGGCGATTTCGGATCTTAGATATTTCAAGTGCTCCAATAAATAATTAGCTCTAATTTTTTCAACCGTAAACTCATTCATACGATGCATGTACACCAATACCTGGAATGATCCTTTCTTTGAACTAAACAACCAATAAATTGGTATTTTTTTATACATACTACAGTGGTAGCTCCAAAAATCATTGACCAGGAATTTGTCCAATTCCTTATCCAAACACTCCTGAATAAAGTTGATGTTTTCTGTTCGCTGATCATGCCCCCAAATGGTATCGAGCAATTGGTTAAATTGCTTCACCACATCATCGGTAAAATTGCAATTTTTACCCATTAAAGGCAGAATGGCATCTTGATCAATGCTTACTTCTCCATGATTGTATGAGTACCTGGCTAATTCCTCTTTGGTAGGATTTGGATGTGCAATATTTAAACCTGGTATATCCAAGCGGTAACGACCCATAAATAATCCTATTGCATAGCTGACGAATTGACTGATCACTTCGTCACGGTTAATAGGCAGTTCTACAGCATCTTTACCATTGGTTCTGAATTTATCTTCTAATTCTTCAAGATCATTTTTCTTTAATTCTTGTTGTAATATAGTAATGTCCTTCAAAGATGTCTCAGGTTCTAAATCATTTCTTAAAGAATAAATATCAATAAAAATACGGTTTAGCTCTTCTTCGTTTTTATGCAATTGAAAAAAATCAAAGCTTACATTTTTTAGCCATTTATTATATGCATCCTTTATAGAACATTCATTATTCAACAATGGACTTTTTATAAAATCCCAAGAAATTTCTTTTGAATCCCAGTCAACTTTTGAGATTTGAATATTGTTTCTTGCAATATGATTAATACCTACTAAATCATCTGGAAAAATAACTGGTACTGCACCAATGTCATTAGCTTGGAAATTTACCGTAGGAGCTACTGCTTGCAAAAAAAGAAATCCAACTTTAGAATTTAATAATGAAGTGTAATAGTAAATTTTATCTTCTTTTGGAAAGCATGACATTCCTGAAATATCAAAGATAAAGCCCTCTGGCTTATATCTTACTCCAAAAGCGTTAAAACCGAAAAATGACCAAGTAATTCCCTTCTTAAAATAGTAATTTTTCCCACGAAAACTAGTCATACCACTCTTGTATATTTCATACCCCCCATTTTTCCAATTTACGATATATTCATTGTTACCATACCACCTCCTTAAATCACCTCCTTTATTATACGGAAACCATTTATAAGAGCTTATTATTGCCTGTTCTTTGTTACCAAAATCAAATCCGATTGTTTTTAATGATACTTCTTGCCAATTTCTAACAAACTTATCATTATCTGCAGTCATCATCCCTACTACTGGTGGGCACAAATCTTTGATACTCTCATTATTAGAAAAAACATTTAACGCATGTGAAGAAAGCCAATAAGAAATAGTTTTTTGGGGTATATTCAAAAATTCTGATTGAGAATGATCAAAACTTTTGAAGTTTTTATCAAAAAAATATTTTTCTTTTATATCATTTGATTCTACATTTCCTATTTTATCATACAACCCTCTATAGATTCCAATTCGATTGACTTCACTTAAAGATTTTTTAAAACAAAAAGCCACTGATCCAAAATCGGATCCAAAAATACCTCTGCCAAAATGCAAGACAGAACTTAAATATGTTGTTTTTAAGAATTTAATTCTTAAAGACTCATTAGTACTTAAAAACATCCATGATGGAATATTAATCATACTAGAAAGTCCATTTTCCAGTAATAACCCATAATTCACATCCATGAAAGTAGTCATCAAATCATTCCAAGAATCAGGGTAAACTTCACACAAATAATCTTTCAACTTAGAATTCATGTTTTTCTTACCCATGTATGGAGGATTCGCAGCAACTGAAGTGTATTTGTTTGAAAGAATAAGCAATACAGAAATAAAAGATTTAATCTTTTGGAAAACGAGCTCCGTATTAATATCTCTGTAGTCAGTATTTTTAAGGTTAAAAAATCGTTTCTTAATAAAGGTTCTGGCATCATCACTCAAACTCAACTTCATAACTGAACCTAAATTTTTGGCTTGTTCCATTACATGCAACGCAGCTTCCAACTCCATTTCAAAAGCTGTTCCGTCAGTACCCATAAAGTCCTTTATTTCTTGACTATTAAACGTGGCATACCCAGGCATCGCATAAACATTTGGCAACCAGCCTTTGGCAAAAACATCTCGGTATTTTTTTGCTGCTTTTAGAAGTATAGCAAAAGTAGCAAGCTGTGCCGCTCGGTCGTCAAGATCCAAACCAAAAAGGTTATTCATTAATATAGATTCAACAGCTTCCTCAGGTGTATAGTACTCTTCCATATACATTTGATAGAGAAGATCAAATCCCTCAACCAATATATGACCAGAACCTACCGCAGGATCTATCAATGTTAATTGATTTATTTCTGATATAATTGGTTCAGATTTAGAGTCATATTCATTATCCACCAAGTATTTTAAACTCGGTCTTATTTTACTATTAGGATTTTTATCCAACCAGATTTTACCCACAGTGTTTTGCACCATGTACTTAACAATCCAGTTGGGGGTAAAAATTTGGGTAGCAGCAGGAATATCCTTTGCTTCTGCTTTCTTCTTTTTCTTGAAAGAAGCAAACACTTCATCCTTTCGTTCAGATATATAAAACTGATACAACCAGCCTATTAATTCTACCTCTTTATATTGTTCATCAGATATTGCATCAGTTGTATTGAGCAAGTGTAAAAATCCAGTGTCCTGAAGCATGTTGTCGGGCAGAAGCAATTCAGTATAATCGTCTAGTTTGCCAAAAACATTATTCAGCATTTCGTTGCTGTGGCAATAACCTACCAACAACAATGCAAAGGTTTCTTGTTCTTTGCTAAAATCAGTGACAATCCTTTTTAACCGTTCCTGTTCTTTGCTGTTTAAAAATATATATTGACCTTGCCTTGCTTTTTGCAAAATCTGAGGTGTATTTGCCATACCCGGCACATAGGCTAATTGAGCATCTAGATATTCGTTTTTAGCCATTATTTGAAGTGCCATCATCCTGTTAAACCAGGTATATGCTGCTTCCTCTTTTACTAAATCAATTCCCTTTGCCTTAACTGCCTGCTGTAAAGACTTCCATAATTTAGGCACTGTTTCATCATCAAATACTTTGCCTCTAAAAATGTAACCACCTGCAACTGGGTTAGGTTCCTCAATAGTAGAACCCTCAGCATTAAAGCCCCAATACATTAATTTATTGGCAACTCCATCCATTAATAGGACACGTGATTGTTGTGCAAATGTTTTTGTATTCATCTATTTCAAAATTATGGTCTTATTTGCGTTTAATAGTTTTAGCATGTCATCTTTTACCTTTTTCAAAAAAGTATCCATTTCTGCTTCATTTGAAATAGTTGAAACACCTTTGGTAATATGATATGATGCCGAAGTTGCACCGCTACCTCCTGGTGGAACTGGTATTGCAGCAATTATTTTTTCTAATTGATCACTCTTGAAATTTGCAGCACTCAGCTTTTTGTTTTTCAATAGTGCAATTGAATTATTTGCATCAATGGCGTTCAATACTGTATCGCGACTGTCAAAAACTGAAATGCTTACATTCAATTTTATTGCTTCCTGTTCTAATTCGTCAAAAATGAAACTGTAAGTTAATTTCACTTCTTTCTTTAATTCCGCAGTTAAATCTTTTAGTGCCTGACTTAATTCTTCGTGTGCTTTTTTAGCATGTCTAAAGTCCTTTCTTGGGTCTTCAAGCAATAGAAAGTCCGTTACTATTTTTGCTTTATCTTGATTGTCGACTGAAAATTCTTTGAAATTTTCTTTGTTATTCTCGCAAAATGAACTCAAGGTTGCATAATCCTTAAAGTTGTTATTGATAAAGTCCTCAATTCCTTTTTCAATATCAAATAATTCTTTGGCAAAATCTTTTGAACCAATGAAATCCTGAAATAATCTTTTCGGATCTCTAATGGTTGTCCAAGTAGTCAATTGATGAATTGACTTTTGAAAACTACCACCAAAAGGATATTTTCCAAAATAGTCCGATTCAAATGGCTGCATACATCTCATTTTAGTTGAAAGCACATTAGAAAGTGTTTCAAACATTTCATTCCCATCAGATGTCGTGGCAATATTTTCATTGAATACAAATTTGTAAGTAGAAACCACATCATCTAATAAAACTTGATCTATATCTTCACCAGTTACAATTTCGCAAGACATTCTTTCGGCTGTAGAAACTGCTTTATTGATAAAATCAACAATAGGGTATCTAGGAGCACCTTTGTATTTGAATTCTCTTTTTTTCTTTTTGACTAATTTTAAAGCGACTTCTAAAACTGCTTCAAAGCGCCAACCAAATGGGGCATCACCATATTGTTTGATTAAATCAGTAATGGTTATTTGATTATTGTTACTGGTAATAAAATCGTTAACAGATTGCTCGGCAGGTGTAAGATGAGGCATTTCTGTTTGAGTGCTGGCAGCGGCATTCTTCAATTCAATTTGGTTACGAGCATATCCATCGGATAGCTTATGGAATCTATAAATATTACCTAAGTGATATTCAATAAGATTTTTTACTCTATCAGATGGGCTTATACCATTAATTTGATCAGCCTCCAGGATTGCATTTTGAGCAATAAACCTACTTTCAATAAATTTTCTTTCTATTACTCTGATAATATCTTCACTTAGCTGTCTATTTCTAATCTTGAAGTTCTCATTAGTCTTAGCTCTTTCACCAGAGGCACTGCCAGATCCATTAAGCAGGTATTTATTAGTTTTACAATACCATTCAAAATCATGCCTTAATGCAGCATCATTGTTATACCATTCATTAATACAAATGACTAAATCTTTTGAACCTACGTCAAGCATTTTTTGAATGATTGGTGTTTTATCCGTAAGTAAAACAACAAGATTAATATCACCACCTCTCAAGAATTCTTTAGATTCAATGTTATAACTGATTTTGAAATCATTTTGACCAAAAGCCACCTTAGGTTGTAATTTAATAATTGGTCTAAAAAAGTCATCAAATGCAGTCAATCGATCATCCAAACCAATAATTTGGTTCTTGATGATGTTTTGAACATCCATTTCGTCTTCATTGAAGAAGAAGTAACTTCCTTTTTCTTCACGAATAATACTTCCTTCAATTAATTTAGTTAAAACATCAGTGATCTCTTTTTGCAACTGCATCTTATTTTGATCCAGTTTATCCATTAAAAGCACGGTTAAATTATCTACAGTTGAAGGAAAGGTTTGTCTTCTGTTTTCAAGGAGATTTGAAATCATAAACAACACTTTTACAACTCTAGCTGCAAATGGATTACTTTTGACATAAGGTAATTCTAAACCATTTTCAATTGCCTTTGCACCTCTGTTTGTGAGGTTCGTGTGGAATTGTTGATTATAAAACCCATCAAATGGTATAAAACCACCAACTTCATCATTTGCATGTTGTTTAGCCGTAAAGTGTGTGATTCCTAATACTGAACGTTCGTTGTCTTTTACTTCCTTAATAACAAATTTCAATTGTTGAAATGCTTCAAAAACATGTGCAATCAATTTAAACTGATAAGGAACAAACGGATATCCAAATAGAAACTCCCCTTCATTTTTATAACCCTTATATAAATCATGACTGATTTTAAATTGGTTCTCGATGTAATCTTTATTTGCAGTATATATCTTCGATAATTCAGCAACACCATTACTGTTTTTATCCAATACCCTGCGTTGAGTGATGTAAGAAGCATCATTGCTTTGAAGTGATATTCTAGTATCAAAGCGACCAAGGATTTTCCCGAATTCCTCCTGAACATCCTGAACACCATCAGCACCAAAGGAAACTTCATCCAATGTTTGCTGCGCTGTACAAGCAATCCAAACTTGGTTATTACAATCTTCGCTGATTCTTTCAATGATATTTTGAAAGTTTAAAAGAATTTCTTTGTTTGAACCAACATACTGCGAAACTTCATCCACTAAAAATAATAGGCGATAATCTTTATCCTTGCCTTTGAGATATTCTTTTAACTCTGGAATTAGAACTGCATTAATTCCAACTTTATAGCTTTCCGGATTTGATAGTTTAGAATGAAGTGAAACTATATCAATATCGGGACAAACTTTTTTTGCAATATCCAATACACTGTCTAAAGAAAATGAAGCTACTTTTGCAGCATCTGTATCCCAATTGAATCCTAATTCAGATTCTATTAATTTTTTAAACTCAGCAAATTTCCCTTTTTCGTCAATTGTTTTTTCTAACAATATTGCCAATGGAATATCATTAGAATTATAACCTCTAAACTTGTTGAACATGTTGAGGAAAATACGCGTTAAACGTTCCTGACTTCCGTCATCAGTTTCATCTTCAACATTAAACATGATATCATCACATTGTGTATCAGTAATTTTCTTTTTCAAGAGTCTCAAATTACTTATTGTGATTTTATCATTGGTATTTGGTTTGGTATTGTCATAATTATCATTCACTCCATTTTCCAATGCTTCAAAAGCATCAGCAGAAGTTTCTCTGTTCATTAAATAATGAACAAATTTTATAAAATGCGACTTTCCAGAGCCATAATAGCCATTAATCCAAATACCACTTTTGCCTGATTTCTTATTAATTATAGTATCGATTATAGTAAACAACTTTTCTATAATCTCAGGAGTAAAAACGTATTCCTTTATCTCTGCCTCAATTGTTTTAGGGTCTTTTGCACTAACAACTACTGCAGGGTTAATATCCCTATAAATGTCTCTTGCGAAAATTTCATTTAATTTCATCATTATTCGTTTATTAGTTTAATAGCTCTATATAGGTTTTCGTCTTGTAAAAGTCCAAACAAACTGTAGTATCCTTTTGCAACTCCAGGGTAGAACATAATTAATTTGTATCCTTTTATATGTTTTTCGAAATTACTCATGAATCTACTGGCTCTTATATAAGGGTATGAATTGCCAAATCCTTTAATAAAAACATAAGCAATTTCATAGTCTGCATCATTTTGATGGTCAGCAATTTTATCTCGTAAATAATTCATGAATTTTTCTGTGTAAGCATCTTGTTTGAGCGCTTTATCAACAGCATCTTTCTTATTGGATTCATGCTCTAAATAGAAATTATATTTCGTTGAGTTGCCAAATTTTTCATTTTTCAAAAAACTGATAAACTCTTCAAAAATATCAAGCACCATCACATCCAAATAATTGTTTGGTCTGTGTAATCTATTCTTGATATCCAAAATTTCTTTTTCCACTTCATACTCCAGCTCTGGATTGTACATGAACATGTAAGCAGGAAAAAATAAATTACCTGTTTGGTGATCTTGAAATCCTTTATCAGATAATTGATCGTATAATTCAGTTATTGTCATTTCCCTAGTTTTTTATAAAACAAGCAGTAAGAAACCAGCTTTCATTTATGTCTTCGAAGTATTGCCAAAATGTTGAAGATATTTTAAGGGGTCGCATTAGATGAGTACCATCATATAAGCCAACATCTTTTAATACCCTTCTATATTGAGCATTGATTTTTACCATGGTGCTAACTGACCATTTAGAAACGTGATCATCTTTAGATGCAATTTCATCCAAACGCATTTGAACATCATATGCGTTCAATGTATTTCCCGTTTTGAATTTTTTCAGTGCAACCTCAATATGTATATCTAAGACTATCGCGTAAGTTTTAAAGCACAAATACAATAATCCGAATTTCATTTCCTGCTGATTCCATTGAAAAAAATGATCCCAAAAACCAATAGGTGCAATGGAGTGTCTGCGCTTTATTTGTGGTATAATTCGTTTACGAGCAGACATAGTAGCAATTCCAATTACACTATTGCTTTCTACTTCTTCTTGTAATCTACTTTCAAACTCAGTTCCTAATATTATAGACTCTAACGCTTTGAATTCATTAAGAAGTAAGCCCCCGGCAGTGAAATTTGCATCATATGTTTTAGATTCTACTTTCATCATGATCAACATCTATATACATATTATATTAAAAATCAAGTTCAATTGCTTATTTTAAAATATTCTAATCAATATTAATTTCTACTAATCTTTATCCTCTTTCAAGGTTTAAAACCACTCTCGGCCAATATGTAAAATATTCGGCCATTTAATATCAAACTAAATAAAATCAGGTAATAGGCGACTCAAGACAAACAATTAAATCTTATACATAGATTTAATTAAATAGTGATATCTCCCTAAAAAGAATTTCAACTAATCAATAAGTACATCCCCCTAAAAAAAGGCTTAAAATAAAAGATAATAATTTATGAAGTTAAGAATTTCTGTCAAACATGGAGGCTAACCAGAACATCGACCATTCAAATTAGGGTAAATAATTATAAATACACTCGAACATTTTTACCATTATTTTTACCCAAAACGACTTTTGAATGGAAATATTAATTTTATTAAGTGCCTATTTTTATGGTTACTTTTACAAGTAAAAAGTAATTATCAAGGTTTTTGACCATTTAAACCAAGATTAGTAAGAAAACCAATATGAAAATGGTTGTTTTCAGGTTAATTTCGTGGTAAAATCGCTTCCTTTCTTAGAGAAAAATTTCGGTTCCTTTTTGTGTTAATTCTACTTTTTAATGTACCATGGAGCTAAGGGCCACTCATTTACTTCAGCGGTTCTTTGATAATATGAGGTTTGATATGAATTAGTATCATTTTGATGCATTTTCCTTATATCTCCTGCATCCAACCAATCATCATGACCATTCATTAAGGGATCATACCAGTCTGCCTTTCTTCTAATCCAATTAAGCCGTATAGTTACCTCTTCAGTTAACTTTCCATCATTTATTGCCTTCTGCTCAATTTGGTCAGCATATATACGAACTAAAGTTGCCTCATGATATCGCTCAGCCTCACTCAGTGTTTGTTTGAAAGTTTTCAATTCCAATTGCTTACGTTCTTCAAACTCCTGTTGCTTTTTTCGTTCTTCCTTATACTTTCTGTGCCACTCTTCATTAGCAAGTCTTTCCTTTTCAAGACGTTTACTCAATATTTCCAGTTTAGCAATGATTTTAGCTAATTGGTTTTCAATAATCTCTTTGCCATCCTTACAGCTTGCAGTAGTTCCATAGTGTTCGAACATAAATGATAATATTCCTGTAGGTATATATTCCCGGCTTCTCCATCGATCTTGTGATTCAACAATAGTCTGATTTTCTTTTAATGTCATCTTCATCCTTTCCTTTCCATTCAGAAGAACATAACATTCGCCATTTTCAATATTGAACTCATGCCCCCTCTTTCTCATAGCCTTTACAAAAGTATCCATGATCAATAAAGATCTGTTCATATTCTTTAGGGTCACTTTAATGTAAGCATTTAGACTTACAACCTCTAACTTTTCCTCCTTCGTCCTTTTTAAAATTTCATTTAGAACCTTCTGTGCATTTTCTACGATTGGATCTGGATCTGAAAGCACATTAGGAATTCTTAAATTAGTATTTGGATCAATTTCAATCTCCTTTTGCAGTGCCATTTGAGGGGAAAGTCCATCCTCAATTTGATTTTCACCCTCAACTCTCAGTGTTAAAGAAATTTCCTTCTCTCCCTTATAAACGCTGGACAGCTTTTTCACCTCAACCGATTTACCTGCTTTTACTTTATTCCAGTAACCAACCATTGGTAATGGAATATCCATCCGAATACAAATTTTGCGTAATCCAACATCAGATATGTTGTATTTTTTCGAAAGAGTCAAAAGTGATTCAGACCATATTAAGTCATAAAGTTGTTCCCGGGTAAAAGTAATTCTGTTCATCTTAAAAGCTGTTTTCAGTAAATTTAACATCAATTAAAATAAAAATCATTGAAGCCGCTGAATATTCATTATAATTAGATAGAAGCCTCAATTACAATGTTTTGTATCAGTGAAGTCCAATTAAGCTATACTCCCAAATTCAAACGATCAGAACTGCCAATAATTTCTGAAGCCCGAGATGCTTATAATGTATTATTGGAGCATTGGGATATGAAAACCATCAATCTAATTGAGCATTTTTATGTACTCTTATTAAGTCGAAGTAACAAGCTCCTTGGAATATATGAAGTTTCAAAAGGAGGGTTTGCTGGAACAGTAGTTGATCCGAAAATCATCTTTATTGCAGCATTGAAAGGATGTGCCAGTACAATAATCTTGGCTCATAATCACCCAAGTGGGAATTTAAAGCCCAGTCAATCTGATATCAGTATTACAAAACGGCTGATTGAAGCTGGACGTATACTTGATCTCCCTGTGGTGGATCACCTTATAGTAACAGAAGATGGATATTTAAGCTTTGCGGAAGAAGGTTTGTTGTAAGAAATATTTTTATAGCTGAAGACTTCTAATTTAATTATTAATTATATCAATCAACTCTATTTCAAAAATAAGAGGAGTAAATGGAGGAATTCCCTGATTTCCCTGCTCACCATAAGCCAGGCTTGAAGGTAAGATCAAAGTGGCTTTAGCACCTTTTGGTAATAACATTAATCCTTCTTCAAATCCTGCGATAGAACCATTCATTCCAACCGGAAGTTTAAGTGGCTCATAAGGACGCTGTGGATTATATGTTCCATTCTTTTTAGCTACATCTGCCAGGCTACTGTCAAAAACTTTACCGCTTAAGAACATTCCTGTGTAATTTACTATTACAGTATCACCTGGATTAGCTCTTGGACCACTTCCCTGAGTGGTAATAACATAGTTCAAGCCTGATGCTGTTACTGTTGGTTTTAAAGTTTTTGCCGAAATATAAGCTTTTACCTTCTTTACTTCACCAGTCTTAGCTACTTCCATTTCAGCCTTCAGGAACTGATCGATCTTTCCGCGGAAAAGGCTTTCGGTCAATTTACCTTTTGGAAGTACTTTGTCAATTTTAATTGTGTAAATAAGATATTTACTTTGGGTATCTGAGGGTTGAGGACGGCCCATTTTTTGAACCATTGAATCGAGGTTAATTTTAAATGTTGCACTATCCCCTTCACTTAAAAGACCAAGAGCAGCAAAAAGATCTCCTTTGAAGACAGATTTTTCTTTTACCAATAATGAGGGACGGTCATAATCGTATGAACTGTACAATACTGAATCACCTTCAGTCCTTTCAATAGATTTAAACGATAAAAAATCACCTTCTTTAATCGTTTCGCCTAATTTGTCAGTATGAATTATATACAACATGTCACCTTCTCCCTTTTGAAATACAGGTGTAGTATCTTTCAAAATTTCAGTTGAGGTTTCCAAATTACTTTTTTTAGAAGTCCCATTTGATGAACATGCATTCAGGGTGAAAGAAAAGATTGAAATTGTAATTGTGACTTTAAAATATTTAATCATAAATTCTTATAAAAACATTAAGGCTGTTATATTATCGTTAATCAATGTATTTAAGGCTTCCTTACTATTTGTTACTGCCATCCGAGATGTTAGAATGCTATTTGACACCTTCACGTTTGAGCAATCAGTATAATCGATTATGGTATTTTCTTTAGCAGAATAAATCCCAAACCAAATTTCTCCATCAACTTCAAACTCCTTTATGATTTTATTTTTGTACTGACCAACATCCTTACTATTCTTCATAAAGTAGGGAATGGGAAAGTCACCCTCTACTGTCAGAATTTTGGTTTTACCGTTAATCATATGGAGCTTGATTTCACCAATAACCGAATATTCTTTAGTACTCCCATCTGAACTAACATTGTAAATCTGCATTCTGTAGAATTCATCTCCAATAGGTCTTTCGCAGTACTCATCAATTATATTGAATATCTGATACGACAATTCAACGGCACCTTTAGCAGCTTCTGTTGGATTCTTATCAAATATTTTGCTCTTTATCGTTTCTTTAGAATTAAAATTGAAGTTTACTTTTGATGTACAGCTACATAATGTAACAGTAAGAATAATTAATCCTTGATGCAGAAATTTTATTTTCATCTATGGTTATATTTTAATGTGTTACAATAAGTTATTTGCATTTAACTAATTAAAATACCAGAAGAAATATGGTTAAATGATATTGAGATTTTATAAGTCTAATAAAGTCAAAATGGTGATAATCCTAAACCAACCCGAAATCCTATAATTGCCCCTAAAAATCCAAAAACAGCTGAGAATATTATCTGGAAAATGCCATGCCAATATTGTTCTTCGTAATATTTATAACCCCTATTATTACTCCAACCATAGCAAACAATAAAGGAAAGAATGCAATTGATAAGACAGAAAACAAATAGCCGGTAATGATTAATCCAGAATTCGAATTGGTTTTATTTTCTTCTAACATAAAATACATTTCCTAAATATATAAAAATTTACATATACATGTGCAGGTGTTTTTAATTTTTTCTATCTCGTTATTGTCAACACAATGGCGAAGCGAGTTAATAAAACAGAAATTGAGCTATTCATAATAAATAGAGTGAAGGAGATGCGCATACAATCTGGTCTGTCACAATCTCAGTTGGCCATTAAAATGGATATTTCTATCGGATTCGTTGGTAATGTTGAAAGTCCAAATCACAGAGCTAAATACAATGTTAACCACTTGAATAAATTAGCAAAGGTATTTAATTGCAACTTCAGTGATTTCTTTCCTGAAAAGCCATTTAATTAAGTATCAATTAGCTTACTCTTTTGCACATTCAAAATATTATTGATTGTCCCCTACATTAATGTAGGCATCTTTTACTGATATCTTTCATACTTTACTGATAGGTTCTTCAGTATTTGGGTTTGATTTTTCAGTTTACTCAACAACTCCTTAATTACATCAGGGATCTTCGGCTTTGCTCCTTCAGAAGTCTGAATTTTAACAATATCTTCCGGACTCTGCTCCAACTCTGTTATCAACAGCGGAAGTATCAATTTAGTAGAACGGGAATTGTAAAGGAAAAGCTCCTTACATACCCTACTTAAGTCTCTGACATCACAGAGACGGCTTATTTCTTTCCCACTAGCACCATTAAACCACAAAATGGCTTCATCTATTTTACAGTACGCAGTTTCAAGGGCGTTTAATATTTGGTGCTGAATAGCATCTTTTTCTTTTAGTGTAATCATCTTTAGAATTTACCTTAAAATAATAAATTACTGGCAGAGGGTCAACTGCACTCATGTTAACGAATAATTTTACTTACTCTCATACTTGTATACCCTTCTGGGGTAATGATCAAGTGATCCCATATATTTATCTCCAGTAACCTGCCTGCTTCCTTTAGACGCCTTGTAATTCTCAAATCACTATCACTTGGTTCCCGATTCCCGCTTGGATGATTGTGAGCTAAAATGATAGATGTCGCACAGCACTTAATTGCTCCAAGGAAGATGAGCCTGGTATCCACCTGAGTATATGTCAATCCTCCGCTTGATATCTCATAAATGCCCAACACTTTACCGTTACTATTCAGGTACATCGCTTTAAACTGTTCCACAAGGTAGAGTTTACCAATATCCCATGATTTTCTAAACAGCAAATGTGCTTCATGGGCACTAAAAATCTCAGGAAGTTTTGAATGTTTTATTTTGGGAGTGTAAATAATCTTTATATCTGATACTTTTTTCATTAACTAATTGATTTTCAATCTAATATTAATAAAAAAATATTAGACAATCAACTTAAAAACAGGGAAGATTTAAAAAATCTTCCCTGTCGACGTCAAAGTCAATTAGGTTGATTCAGGCCGAGGAGGTAACGGTGTGAAGTCAAGAAAATGAAAGTTTTCCATTTTGCCCCAATCTTCTATTGGCTCAGCCTCCAAGTAGATATCTGGGTTCACAATTTCTTCATCTTCTTGATCAGTTGTTTCTTCCTCTAGAAGAAGTTGATTCAACGTTGCTGAATCAAATACCATTAAATCAGGCAAATTAGCACTTTGAGATACACTAACGATTGCACACACGTCTTTGGTTAAATACTTCAAATGAGTAGCATTTTTCTTAATATTGGTTAGTGCCTCGGATATAGTATTTAACTGAACACTTATAAAGGCTAAATCCTCTTTCTTTTGTGCACTTACTTCCCTCAATTTGCGTAAGATATCCTGACATTTCCTGAGCTTCCTTAGTAATATTCTCACTACCTCATCGGAAATCGGAAGCTTGTGCATATACAACTCGCTACAAAAACTGGATAGGACTTCAATTTCCGCGAAATCTGTAATATCTAGTCCAAATTCAAGCTTGAGGTAATGCTTCATTTTTTTCATCTTTTCCTCAAGCTTATTTAAAGCATCGAGCATATAGCTTTCCCGAAGCTCCTTCATACTTGTATAATCTCTTGTCATTTAAATTGGTTATTGAATATGCCTTTATATATAATTACTAAAAGCATAAAAGTTTCTATTTATTATTTGTGAATTAAATGAAAGTGCGGTGCGATAACAGGTTCGTATCATTATCGCACAGCGCCCTCCTTGGTTTACATAAAGCGGAGATTAATCTACCTCGGGCTTTTTTCAACAGTACTTTAACCTATATCGGGTCCCGCCCGAATTACGATTCCGCTCACTTGCGTCTCCATTTATTCCTCAGGTGCTGTGTAGATTCGTAATTGACTCAAGAAGTCATGTCCCGGTCCCAACAGCTGTGTCAATTCGTTAGTTAGTTTCCCTTTTAATAGATCAGATATCAACTTATCAGCTTGAGGCCTCCTTAAGGTTGATACGAATACATGATTCTCACAATCAAATTGCAATACGACGATTGCTCTTTTTGATCTCTGGCATACTGCAACACTTACTAATGGCCAATCTTTATATGGAGGTTTAAACTCTAGTTCCAGAGGCGTCGTCTCAGGACCGTAAACATTATACACTATAAATTTCTCTAATCTGCCTCCTTGCTTAGTTGTTCGCCAAACAGAACTAACTTTCTGCCTGGATAGAATATTAAAAACTTTGTCCCTTCCGATATGCTCAATTAGAAAAGGCACCAGACTGGTTGCTCTTACCCCATCTATCATGTATCCATTGTCGTCCCGTACAGTAATAAGGAATTTATAATATGCCTTAAACATGTCTGCATTGTTTCTTGTTGATTTTTTCATTTTTTATTAGTTTAGTCCGCGCCTATTTCGGAATGTAAAGGCAATAGTCTTCCAGTCTCATCTCTGAGATTTTTTTAAAAGACTGTAATCGTGATTGTTAATTAGTTGAGTGGTCCCATATTCCTAGCTTTTAGACCAAAAAAAACGACTAAAATGGATGAATGAGACATGGAAAACTTATAACTCCAGGCTACAATTTTCATGGTAGGTTGTAGTTTCTCTGGCCTTTTTTAACAATTGGAAATATTGGTCATTCCAACTATTGAAGCGTCTGGAACCTTCTTTCTGCATTATCCTATCGACTTCCATACTTAAATTCCCCTTTTCAAACTGGTCTAATAAGTTTTGAGAACTCTCATAAGTGAGATCCCTAGTGCTAAAAAATTCGAAAGTATTTTCTGAAAGACTATGATAAACGAGGACAGTTCCATTGTAATCAACTTTAGGTTCTATATCGGAAAGTATTCCGTAAACCCCTTTCATTGTAAATTCGCATATCGTTGAGTGATTCGAAAGCAGTAAAGTATAATCCATTGAATATGGGTGTTCTTTCTTATATGAAAATCCACAACTTTCCCTACCAAAGAATCGACCCATAAAACCGTCCCCTTCTGAATCCAAGCCGTTGGTATATAAATTTGGTCCAGAAGCAATTGGAGCAAGCTTTAAATAGTGATTGAACAATTTGAATTTCTCTATTCTTTCAGACTCCTTTTCATCAAGGACAGCGTGTTGAATCTTACAGATTACATCCTGATCCTGACCCAGAAATAATGCGATGGCTTCATTAAGTTGGTTGGTTCTAAAATCTTCGAACAGTACCGATGTATTATGATACGCACCTTCGATTACAAAGAAATGTAAAACCTTAAAATGGGCTTCTACAAATACAAGGATACTATCTACTATTGGAAGCTGGTCAACACCTTGTAATGACTTATAAATAAAACCAAATTGGTCTCTTTGATCAATTTGAATGAATTTATTCTGGTTTTTAAGTGTGATCCAATAAGAAGGATAACCCTCATCTACGGTAAATTCAATAGTTCCCATGCGTGATAAGATAGAATCTAACAATTCATGATCGCCATAATTGCAGAGTACAATTGGATAACATTTGTCTGTGTAAGAATCTTTTTCCACGCGAATTTTGGCATACTTCATTATGCTACTTTTTAAATTTTCGTCATTTTTCATTTTCTTTGTTTTTTGATCACCTATAAATGGTGAAGTAAGTACTAAAGTCTTCCTGCCCCATTCCTGAGATTGATTAAAGACTTATTATCATGTTAATTAATTAATTTCTCCCGCATTATTTTATTCGGAAGGTATGAAGAGCTAACAACAGGTAAAGAATGCAGGAGAAATGAGAAAACATAGTAATCATAAGCTTCCTACCCATTATTAATCATTCCAAAAATGATCCTGGATCACGTTTGGTACTTTTTAAAGTTATTTTTGCTCTACCTCCTCTTCTAAAATTTTATCTTCCATTTGTTCATTCATCATTAATTCAGCCATCAACCTCACCTTTCTCTCAAACTCCACCGCTAATTCAGTCTTAATGGTCATATCAGGAGTCTGAGTCAATTTCCTATACTTAGCAAGAATATTTGAAGACTGGTTCGGGTAAGTAAATACCTTACTCTTTTTGGCTTTGTTTAACATCCGTATTAGCCCTTCCATACCGCCAAGGGCGTTCAACCCCATTAACTTTAGTTGGTTATCAAATGCACCCCGTTCTTTAAAGGCCTCGGGAGCAAATTCAATCAGGTCACTCTTTTTCTCAATCGAAAGGAACACCTCTTCCCACTTTTTTATTAATTGAGAGTATCCATTGTAAATCTCCAATGGTGTTACAAAATCCACCTTGAGAAATCCGGTAAGGTCTGACGGCTTCTGAAATCTATACTCGAGTCTCAAAACATATTGACCCATAAACAATCTCGTCACTTCTTCAGGACTTATTATGTTCCTCAACTTTTCATAAATAGAGATGTATTTTTTCCCTCCTTTACTTATGTTCAGATAATTCAATCCAAATTTCTGCTGATGACGATTAAAACCTCTCAAGTATCCCAATACATCATAGTATTCAAGTTCAGGACGTAGAAACGTAATGTTGACTCCAAGATCTAATCGAACTACCTTAGCCAAAAGGATTGGAATTTGAAGTTTTTCACCTATATCTTGAATTGCTTCCATAAATTCTGAAGCTCTTAAGTTTACCTGATTGTTTTCCTTCCAATATTTTGTAATTGAACCTTCTATCATTATGCATCCACTGGATACACTCACTGTCATATTTTTTAATTTTCCTTTGTAAGTTGTTCCTCTTTTTATGTTGTGGATCTCAGTTATGTTTTCAAGTGTACTTTTGAGATGTGTGATAAGTTGATCTAGGTTAGAGATGTGTATTATGAAGAGTATTAGTTTTATTGTATCGATCATTTTATAAGGTTCTTTTATATTTTTTTAGGTTAAAAAGGATTTAGGTTAAGAGAAGGGAAGAGGCGAACCTCCTCCCCAGACACTAATCGTTCTCAATATCAAGCGCCTCAATTCGCTCAAACAGCCAATCTATTTCCTCACGGGTACCCCCCGTTCCATCCTGTACACTCGAAAGCAACTGATAAGATTGGTCACACATCCCCATGCAGACGAAGACTTCAAAAATATTTTCCTCAGTCATACGCCAAATAAAGCAGTCGTTTGATTCCAGAGCCCGACCAACACCCAGAGGCAGCAAGCCAGCAGAAGTACTCAATAATATCATACCATCGTTCTGATCATAATCTTTGAACTTAAAGGAATAACAGATGTAACCATTTACCTCAGGGCATGGACCAATTACGGATATTTTACACGCATCGGGGCTTTCAAAAATGAGGTTGAAAGAATCTTCGTTCAAATACCGGAATAAAGGTTTCAGTTTAATAATTCCAAACTCCTCCTTGATGAGTTGAAATTTATAATATGCGGATATTAAGCTGCGTCCCACCGTTTTCTTGGATTATTAATAGTATAATCAATAGCCATCTTTTCGATATCCGCATCGGGAATAACCGGATTACTTTGGAGATAAGCGTCAGCGGCCTCCTTAGAAATATAGATGAGTTTCCCATTAGGCCGGCTATACCGGATCCGTTTTCGTTGGGTAAGTTTATGAATTGCTGATTTACTT
Organism: Daejeonella rubra; assembly: GCF_900103545.1. Classification (GTDB taxonomy): domain Bacteria; phylum Bacteroidota; class Bacteroidia; order Sphingobacteriales; family Sphingobacteriaceae; genus Daejeonella; species Daejeonella rubra. Next base: position 305,043 of record NZ_FNHH01000001.1, on the reverse strand, counting down.
AGACCAGAATACGCTGAGAATTCAGCTACGGTAAAAGTTGTTTTATTGCTCAGTAAGAGCTGCTCGATCCGCTCCAGGATCATGTAGATTTTGTTCATCTGATTAATATTTAATTTGTAAAATGCCCTGATCAGAAGCGTTATACAAAACTATATTAACCAAAATGGGGAATGGTTTGTAAAGGTTAGTCTATTAGTTAATCCAGAAATAGCCCCAATTGAGAATACTTTTAATAATATTGCGTTAATGAAAACTATTAATAACTAATATTAACTGTTTAATGTCGAAAGAAGTTTCAGAATGGATTGGGTTCCACGGGGTTTCTGTCGGACCTTTTGATAAACAACCCTCAATTGTGTAATTTTAAATTCAGTTCCATCAGCTTTTAAAAAGTATCGTGGAATTAGCTGTAGTGAATCTTTTGATAAAACATTAAGACCCTTAACGTTTTCATGCCCCATAAACAGGATGACTATAGCAACCTCACTACCATACCAGAAAATTTTCTCAACTGAGTTCCGAGGGCCGAAGTAACTCTTGAACTCAAAAAAAGTTAAATTTATGAACTGGCTATCTTTTAGAGCAGAATAGATGATTTCAATAACATTATTTGTGTATTTTAATTTAATAAAATTTGATTCAAGATCCAAAAGGTTACTATCATAATGGTCCGTTTTCAGAAGCCTGTCATATTTTGGGTAACAACTTTCCAGTAACTCCTCAAATAAAAAAAAGTGGTGAATTAGAGTTAGAATTACAACTTTTTGTGCTTCAGCGACAGTAAGATTTGAATTTCGAAGCGCTACTTTTATATCCCTATCCAGATTATTCTGAATAAAATAATCTGGAATAATATCATTAAATACTTTTATCAGACTAAAAAAATGCACTTCGAATATATGCCTAAGCAAGTCAAAGTAACCTACATTCCGTTCTAAGATATTGGAATTTATCTCCTGCTTTAAGGTTAAATATGCTACACACCTCCGGTATAATTGTGAAATTAATATTGTTTCTGAAAAATTACAACGCCCGTCGGCTTCGATATCTGGTATTGGCCAGTACAAACCTTCTATATTTTCGCGCATTGAAAAGGACTTAACTTTCCTAATGCTATACATGAAAGCAAGATCTATTTCTTTAAGGCATTCGTCCATTGGTATACAAAATTACCATAGTATTCAGTAAGAAAAATTCGTGTCAAATTCAAAAATACATTTAAATGCCAATATCTGGCAAGAGTTCAATTACCTCATTCTTCCGACTATCAATTATCTTTCCATAAATCTGTGTTGTGGCAATATCCTTGTGACCCAAAAGTTTTGATACTGTGAATATATCAGCACCATGAGTCAATAATAACGTAGCGTATGTGTGTCGCCCTGAGTGAAATGTGATATGTTTCTTAATACCAGCCAGTAACACCCATTCCGCCAGAATAAAATTATGCCATGCGGAATACTTCAGTCCTTTAAAAACACGTTCGTCATTCTCTCCCCTTTTCCCTAGGATGCTATAAGCCTGTTCTGATATCGGATGCCATTGAAGTTGTTTAGTCTTTTGCTGACTGAATAGGATTTTCCACTTACTTTCCGCCTCCGAAAATGTAATCTCGCCCCATGTTAGCTTATTGATATCAGACCATCTCAGTCCGGTCAGACAACTAAATAGGAAAGCGTTCTTCATTATTGGAATCTTACATTCCTCTTTTGTTAGAAGTTTAATCTCTTCAAGTAGTAAATATTCTCTCCTGCTTTCTTCTACCTTAATACCCCGTACTTTCCTTCCCGGATTATCTGATATGATATTATCAATGTGAGCTTGCGTAAGAGCTGCCTTGATTTTGTTTAAGTATGACGATGCAGAAGCTTTTGACAGAGTCAGATGGCCTTTGGTGATGTTTCCAGTCAATAAGTAGTTTTTAAAGAGATTGAGAAACTTATCATCGCATTGTTCAAAAGTTAATTCCTTACCATTTACAAAATTGACCAGATGCTTGCATGTTGAATACCAGTTTCCGTAGTTTCCACCACTTCCCCGCTTTTCACGAGTCATCTTTTTAAAGTAGTCGATGAAGCTCCCCTGACTCTTAAAACCCGTGTAAATATTGAATTTGTCATCCTGCATTTCCTCCTCTCGCTTCAAACGGATGTTCTCCGCTATCTGTCTTGTTCGTTTGTTGTGATCCTTTTCAACAATAGTTTTCGGCTTCCCGAAAAGATAAAGCTGTAAGTTTTCAAACCTGCTTTTACCGTCTTTATAGATATCAAGTGATAATCTTACACGGTCATTTTTTAGTGTTGTCTCCCTGACTTTTACGCCCATAACGATTTGTTGTTTAGTTGATTACAAATTTAATTCTTACTAAAAATTATAATTACTTCTCAGGGGTCAAACCTTTGTCACAGTTTTTTTAAAAATTCCGGCAAAAGAAATCAAAAGGCAGTCAAAAGCAATTAGTTGGGAAAATTGTATGAAAACTCTGGAAAAACACTCAAAAACGAGGTTGGAAATACGCTGTTTTTTACCCCTTCTCCAAACTGTAAAAACAAGTTATAAAAAGTTATAAACTACAACCCTGAACATTTACCTTCTCAACATGAGATCATGTGTTAGATCAAAGGATATGCGTATTTAAACGAAGTATATTTAGTTACTGGAGAAAAGAATTTCCAAAATCATCTAACGGATAACCGGGTGTGGAGTGGAGTAAAAATTCGAGATTTTTTTAATACAATTTCATACTAAAAATAAATAGTCTGAAAATCGTAGGAAAAAGGTGGCTAACATAGGCTTTTATCAACTTCTAAGAGAAACGAAAACTGCGTTTATGCTATAAAGAACCGGGATTCTGCTTCTATGAGCAATGAGGTTATTTTCCAATACAAAACTTACTAAATATCGTCTCCAGCAAATCATCAGTAGTAACCTGCCCGGTGATCTCACCAAGATAATAAAGAGCCTGCTTGATATCAGAAGCCAGGAAATCTGAAGTAATGGGATTATCAATATTTACAAGTACCCGGTTCAGGGATTCTTCGGTCTTTTGCAAAGCCTCCAGGTGACGGATATTTGATATCAGCACATCATCCGTGTTGATATTGTGCAGATTTACTTTGCGTAGAATTTCTTGTTTTAGAAAGTCAATTCCTTGTTTTTCACGTGCAGAGATGAAAATAAGGTTTGGGGACTGAGTTCTGAGGTCCGAGGTCTGAGGTTTGAGGTCTGAGGTCCGATCGTCAGACTTCTGACTTCCGACTTCCGACTTCCGACTTCCGACTTCAGACTTCAAATTAACACCCTCCAGTTGTACTATAAAATCATCGTTAACCAGATCCTTCTTATTAACCACAGTCAGAAATGGAATACTAAGCTGCTCTAAATAATTAACCTGAGACTGTATTTCCTTCACATCCTGCTCAGGATCAACCAGATAGATGATCAATTTCGCTTGTTTGATCTTTTCATGGGTACGCTCCACTCCTTTTGCTTCGATGATATCCACAGTTTCACGGATGCCTGCAGTATCAATAAACCGAAAACGGAGTCCGCCGATAATCATTTCGTCCTCAACCGTATCACGCGTAGTGCCGGCAATCTCTGAAACAATGGCACGTTCTTCATTCAGAAGGGCATTCAGCAGGGTTGATTTACCCACATTAGGTTTACCTGCAATCACTACAGGCACCCCGTTCTTCATCACATTACCCTGCTCAAATGATTGGATCAGGCGGTGTAATATTCGCTGGATCTGATAGATCAGTCCTTTGAGATCTTCGCGATTTGCAAATTCTACATCCTCCTCACCAAAATCAAGTTCCAGCTCGATCATGGCTGCAAAATGGATGAGCTGATCACGCAAATGATGCAGTTCTCCTGAAAATCCACCCCGCATCTGCTGCATGGCAACCTGGTGCGACGCCTGCGAATTGGAAGCGATCAGATCGGCAACAGCCTCTGCCTGTGAAAGGTCCAGTTGTCCGTTTAAAAAAGCCCTCAGGGTAAATTCACCGGGATTGGCAGGTCTGGCACCTTTACGAATAAGCAGCTTGATGATACTTTCAATAATAAATGCGGAACCATGGGTAGAGATCTCCACCACGTTTTCGCGGGTATAGGATTTAGGGCCGATAAACAAGGAAACCAAGACCTCATCGATGATAAGATTCCCATCGCGAATCGTACCGAAATGAATGGTATGGGTATGCTGAATACTAAGGTCCTTCCCTCCAAAAACTTCATTCACCAAAGCGATCGCATCGGGACCCGAGAGCCTGATCACTCCAATTGCGCCTATTCCAGAAGGCGTTGCCAGCGCAATGATCGTATCGGAATTGTATACAGGTGAATCAGACATAGAGAATTGGTTTTAGTGCAAATATCGTGATTCTCAGGTCAGGATAAAAGAGAATTTACTATCTTGCTTTACAGAAGTAAAAACAGCTATTCTGTCTCAATTAACATAAACAGCAAATTATGAAAAGAAGTGCAACAGCCGTATGGCAAGGATCAGGAAAAACAGGAAAAGGTGATCTGAGCACCCAAAGTGGAATACTCAGTAAAACGCAATACTCTTACTTGTCACGCTTCGAAGAAGGTACAGGTACCAATCCCGAAGAACTCATTGCCGCAGCCCATGCAGGTTGCTTTACCATGAAGCTATCCTTCCTTGTGGATGCTGCCGGATTTACCGCAGAGGAACTTACCAGTAAATGCGATATCACGCTTGATAATGGAGTGATTACCAACTCACACATAACCTTAGTGGCAAAGATCCCAGGTATAGGTCAGGAAGCTTTTGATGCAGCCGTTGCTGAAGCTGAAAAAAACTGCCCTGTGTCGAAAGCATTGAATTTAACGATCAGTGTGGAGGCGAAATTGAATAATTAGGGATGAGGACTGAGGACTGAGGACTGAGGTATGAGGTATGAAGTCTGAAAACTGACAACAGACAACTGATAACTGATAACTGATAACAGATAACAGAAAACCCTTAACCACCTAACTACTAACCACCTAATCATAAAAAAATAATGAAAAAACACTTACTTTCCCTATCTGCCTTTTTAATAGTTCTTGGTACGGCTTCAGCACAAAACCAGCAGCAGCTCGAAAAAACATTTGATAGCCATCTGAGCAGTGAAAATATTGGCAAAACTATCAAAGAGCTTACATTAAGGCCTCATTATTTAGGTTCTCCGGGAAGTAAGGAAGTTGCAGAAAATCTTCTGGCCAAATTCAAAAGCTATGGCTGGGATGCAGAGATCGCTACCTATCAGGTACTTTTCCCAAGTCCGAAAGTTCGGATCCTTGAAATGACAGCGCCCACCAAATATAAGGCCGTACTGAAAGAGCCTGCTTACAAAGAAGATGCCACCTCGGGTCACCCTGATCAGCTTCCATCGTATAATGCATGGAGTGCAGATGGTGATGTGAGTGCGGAACTCGTTTTCGTGAATTTTGGCTTGCCAGAGGATTATTTAACGCTGGAAAAATTAGGGATCGATGTTAAAGGTAAGATCGTTATCGCTCGTTACGGCAGATCATGGAGGGGAATTAAACCAAAAGTAGCGCAGGAACATGGAGCAATCGGGTGTATCATTTACTCTGATCCTAAAGAAGACGGATACTATCAGGGTGATGTTTATCCCAAGGGAAGTTTCAAAAACGAATTTGGTGTTCAGCGGGGATCGATCATGGATATGGTCATCTATCCCGGCGATCCATTGACTCCATTCATCGGAGCGACGCCAAACGCTAAACGATTAGCCCGTGAGGACGCTGAAAATTTATTAAAGATCCCTGTTTTACCTATCAGCTATCATGATGCACAGCCGCTGCTTGAATCCTTAGGCGGACCGGTAGCACCTGAAGACTGGCGCGGAGCATTGCCTTTCACCTATCATATCGGTCCGGGTAAAACATCTGTCCGTTTAAAACTGGAATTCGACTGGAAAATAGTGCCTGCCTATAATGTGATCGCGAAGATCAAAGGTACAGACTACCCTGATCAGTGGATAGTCAGGGGTAATCATCATGATGCCTGGAACCCCGGCGCTAATGATCCGATCAGTGGTATCGCGTCTATGATGGAGGAGGCAAAATCAATTGGTGAGCTGGTCAAGAATGGCTATAAACCAAAACGGACACTGGTTTATTGTGCATGGGATGCAGAAGAACCGGGATTAATAGGATCTACCGAATGGGTGGAGGATCATGTGGCCGAATTAAAGCAAAAAGCAGTAGTTTATATCAATTCTGACGGAAACGGACGCGGTTTTCTATCTGCCGGGGGCTCCCACGGACTGGAATCTATGGTCGACGGAATCGCAAAAGATGTGATCGACCCACAAACCAATGTCAGTATTTACGACCGACTTAAAGCAAGAGAAATAGTTTCAGCAGGTTCTGATAAAGCGAGAAAAGATAATATGGCCAAAAAATCTATGAGCATCAGTGCATTAGGCTCTGGTTCTGATTATTCTGCCTTCCTGCAGCATGCAGGCGTGCCATCACTAAACATAGGATTTGGCGGAGAGAATGCCGGTGGCGAATATCATACTGCCTATGATTCTTATGATTATTACAGCAGATTTGGTGATCCCGGATTCAATTATGGTCGTGCACTTTCTCAAACAATTGGCCGTGCAGTGCTGCGAATGGCCAATGCCGACACTCTCCCTTTCGAATTTAAAAATCTCCATAAAACCATATCTTCCTATGTGACGGAAATGATCAGTATGACTGATCAGATGAGAGAATCAACTGCGGTGTATAACCAGGTAATATCAGGGAATAATCATCAGCTTGCTGCTGATCCGGCAAAGCCAGAAAAGCTGCCAATACCCAAAGCTGAAGTACCTTACATTGATTTCTCAGTGCTTCAAAATTCATTGGTTAAACTGGAGTCTTCAGCATTAGCCTTATCAGAAAGGATAGCCAAAGGAAACATACCGGGCACATCTTTGAAGGCGCTGAATGAAGCTCTTTACCAGGCAGAACAAAGCCTTCTGACCAAAGACGGTCTGCCACGCCGTCCCTGGTATAAACACACCATTTATGCTCCCGGATTTTATACCGGATATGGTGTAAAAACGATGCCTGGAGTGCGTGAGGCGATCGAACAACGCGATTGGAAAGAAGCTCAGGATCAGATAAGAATTTCCGCTGATGCAATCAACAGACTGGCTGAACATTTGAATAATACAACAAAACTGGCTCAGTAGGACCCGATAACTATCGGGTTACGAATTTTCCGTGCATCATGCGCGGAAAATTCGTCAGTCACATACCAACTAAGCGACCCGATAGCTATCGGGTAACGAAATCTACTTTATAAACACAGAGGTGATTTCGTAAGTCGAAAGTTTTAGGGAATTTTTAAATTTGGATAAAATACTCCATCATCAAACCATGTCCAAAAAAGCCAATGCCGATTCAATACTAATCAGAAATAGCACACCAGAAGACCTGGATGAAGTTTTTTCACTACTACAGCAATTATGGCCTAATCGTCAACTTAATAAAGAATTATTTGGGAAGGCTTTTCTGAACTCATTCGATATTGAAGGCCATATCATCCGCCTGGCTTGTTCTGGAAATGAAGTGATCGGTTTATGTGCGCTAAGCCTTCGTAATAATCTTTATGCACAGGGTACACTGGCCAATATTGATGAACTGGTGATCGATGAAAAATATCGTGGAAAAGGTATTGGTAAATTGATGCTGGACGATGTTACATCAATTGCCAGAGATAAGAATTGTCCATTTCTTGAGCTGGAATCAGCCTTCCACAGGGAAGATGCACATCGTTTCTATGAGAAAGAAGGATTTGAAAAAACCGGGTATTTTCTGTCAAAGAAATTAAAACAGCAGTAAATAAGCAGCTTAATTAAAATCGCTTTCCAACACCTATTCCAAAAGAAAAAGTATCATAGGCATGTCTTCTGCTATCATAAAAGATTGTAGGAGAAATATCCCAATGTGAACTTTTTAACTCAAATTCATATTCAATTCCGCCCCTCACAACAAACAAATTCTCTGCTTTTTCAAATTCCACCCCCGGTCCCAAAAGCAATACCAATCCTTTATAAGGTTTCCACAATGCATCCATAGTTAATAACAAAGGTTTTTCTCTTTCCAGTGTGGTATGGCCTTCCTTTTCAACCTCAAAACTGATCAATTCAAGGTCATTATGCGATCCCAGGCCAAACTTCTCATTAAACCAATATTCAAGATCAAAGCCTAATGAAGGAACAATAAGGTATTTCTTTCCCTCTGCTGATTCTGTATTGATATAGGTATGATACATGGCTGCACTAGCCCTGAAATGCTTAAAAGAATGCTCCGATCCTGCAGTTTGAGTAGCATGTTCCTGAGCAAAGAGATTTGAATTGAAACAAAAGAAGCAGGTAAATAATATAAAAAGGGATTTTATAGTTTTCATTTTTATAGGATTTTTGAGATGTGGCAAATTTATAATTTTTGGCAAAAGCAAACAGGGTAGATTTATTTTTTTTCCTGCTTCCCGGAATAATTTCCATCAACTTACATTTTTAGAAATTCAAGAAGTTTATAAACCAGTACTGCCGGCCAAACCAAGGCTTTCAGGAAGCCTAAAACACCCATTCCAAAGCTTGTAGCATGTTGAATAAAATAAATCAGTGCACCTATAAATCCAATTCCATAAATAGCCGATTCGCTGCTCGCATTCTTTTTAAAACCGCTTCCCATGATCAAAAAAATTAGTGGTTTTTTAATAGATAATCTAAAGGGATAAAATTACAGATTAATGGAGCGCATGAACTGACACTCATCAGTATTAATAATGACTTATATCATTGATTTTCAATGAAAAAACATTTTTTTTAAGAATTCAAAAGAAAAAAATCTGTACAATTTCCGGCAGCCAAACGCTAAACTAAACAAGTTTAGAATAGCTGATTCCTTCAAATTATTGAAAATTAACTCAATCGATATTTTATATCGATTGAGTTAAGGCACTATTTATTGACAATCTCCATGATCTTTCCCCGCCTGTCTGCCGCATCAAATGCCGCGAATCTTAATTTTCCTTTTTCTGAAACCGGACCGGTATAAATTGTGCTTCCGGCTACTGGATCCGATCCATCAACCGTGTACCTTATGTCTAAACCGGGAAGCTGAATATTAGCATGAACTTTACCATTATCAGCCTTTAAACCTATATCAGGAATGCGATAAGTATATCCGCCATGATAATAATTCAAACGGGGTAATTCACGTTTTCCAACAATATTTACAAAAGTTGTCCACGCATTTGTGTAATACAGACCATTCAGTGCAGAAACTTCTCCCATGGCCCATTCAGGCTCTTTTGCCCAGGCACGCTCAGCTAAACCCAATAATTTTGGAAGCATCATATATTCAAGACGCTCGGAAGTCACATTGTTTTCAGACCATAATAAACCCTGTAATCCGACGATATTGGATTTACCATAATCTGTCAGTCTGATCATCTTAGTCTGATCCAGATTTTTGATCGGCCTTCCTTGCCCATCTTCCTTTATATTTTTCAGAAAATCAAAAGGCAGAAAATAAAATGGTTTATCAATATCTACAAATCCTCCCCACTTTAAACCAGGCTCAAAATAAGAACTATTATAGGCCAGATCGAAATATTGGTTGGATACCGGAGATAAAACCACTTTATAACCGCCATTCGCTAATTTGTAGGCCAGATCTTCAGCACCCCAGCCGATCACATTATTCCAAACATGCAATTGAAAATGCTGGTTTCCAAAATCAGGATTGGCAATATAAGTTGGCTTGCCGTCCAGCATGGTCTTCCGCATCCCTGCTTCTTCCCATCCAGAAATAAATAGTCCTCGTTTTTTTGCCATTTCATTCAAACGGCCGAAGTAATAATACCAGAGATCATCCGTATTCTTTATTGCCGGGTTAGATCTTTTTAGTTTCTCATAGGCAGGCGACTTTTCCCAAACTCCTGCGGGGACTTCATCACCGCCATAATGAATGGTTTTTAAGGGCGCTCCTGCCTCCTTATACATCAGGATCAGATCATCAGTCACCTTTTCCACAAAATTATAAACAGAAGGCAGAGCTACATCCATCACATTATCTTCCCAGCCTTGAACCGAACGATACTTGGATTTATCCTGAGGATCGATCAAACGATATCTGGAAGCCTCCGCAGCTTTACCGGCCTTCATTAACTTGGCATAACGGTTTTCCATTGCTTTGATCGCTGCACGGGCATGCCCCGGAGATTCGATCTCAGGTATAACCTGTATATGTCGTGCTGTGGCATATTTCAGAACCTCAATAAATTCCTTTCTGCTCAAAAAACCACTTCCCGGCAATTGATTTGGAACGCCTCCGGAGGCAAATGAGGGCTGAATATTATTTTTGTTATCCTGAGTATGTCCTCTCACACTTCCAACCTGAGTTAACTCCGGAAGTGATTGGATTTCAACCCGCCAGCCTTCATCTTCAGAAAAATGAAAATGAAAGACGTTCAGCTTATACAAGCTCATCAGATCCAGAATCTTTAATATCTGTTCTTTCGTCTGAAAATTTCTGGCAACATCCAGCATAAAACTGCGGTAGCCAAATCGTGGCTGATCTTTAACCTCTACCGATTGAACTGTGACAGATGCCTGCTTAGTTTTCCAGCTTAAGGGGGGAATAAGACTCTTCAGCGATTGAATTGCATAGAATGCACCGGTAGGGCTCGAGGCAGATATTTGAACTCCTTTATCAGTAACCTGAAGTTCATATTCTTCCAAAGCCAGTTTAGAATCTCTTTTTAAAACAATTCCGCCTTGTTTACTGATCGCAGGCTTAGCTGTAAGTACTTTTGCAAGTTCATCTGCCAGATAATTTGCCTCTTTCGTAAACAATGGATCTGCAGAAATGGCTGTACTCTGAGTAATTCTAAACTCTCCATTAGTTACCTTCATTTCTGAAGGACTGGGGAATATCAGTGGTAATTTCGAAGCAGGAATATCCTGAATGTCCCTGTTTTTTGAATAGACAAAGGCTGGATCCATCCAAGTTTTTGATGCAGGAAGGGAGTTTATAAATTCAGGTGAAGGCTCCGGATAGATGCACTTAACAGGTACAGCCTTATTCGGTGCATCGTCAAATACGATATAAAACCCCTGTGGTGATTGGGTAACATTATCTGTACTCCCGGTTTTGATCATCTGGAAATTGATCTTAGCTCCTGCTGAGATCCCGTCAGAAGCTGCATTTGGCTCTATTTTATACAGATCACCATTAATGAATGACATGGTCAGGCCTCTGCTATCAGGCTTCGGAATATCTGCGCCATAGTTGAAATATAAACTCCATCCATGAGGCGGAAGGTCATGTTCAGATGCATTGATTATCGTCAATACCGATAATGATTGATTCTTGCCTTCAAAATTATTCTGAACAGGCTGCCATTGAACACTGATCTTGTAGTCCTTAACCTGAGAAAAACCTGTAAGAATACTAAATATAACAGCTATTACTGACAGAATTAGCTGTTTTTTAAGGGGCTTTAAACGCATGATATTATTTATTTATTCTAACCGAAATTACAAATTTATACTCACAGGTAAATACCCCAATAACTTTACAGATTCAGGAATTTTACTTCTTTACCAGGATCTCAATTTTAGAGGCACCAACTTTACCTTCCGGACTGATTCCCTGAAGTACAACTGTGTATTTATTTTCCTGGTCGGAGGTATAGAAGCTGATCGTTTTCTTTCCGTTTGAGTCAATTTTAACATCAGGCGACCAATATAGAACATTTCTGAAATCAGGAAGTCTGGCAGAAACACTCGCCTCAGTCTCGTATAGCGGTGAATAGAACTCTCTTTTCAATTGCATACCTTCATAATCCATCACAGTTGCCCTGGTATCAAGCTGAAAATCAGGAAGATTCCCTTTAAATGTTTTAAAGTTTATGATACTATTGAACATAAGCGGTCCAAGGTAATACCTCTTTGCAACCACTTCCAGTTCACGCACTTTCTTGGGATCATATTTAATGATCTTATTACCACGGTCGAAAACCGGTACTCCATCCAAAAGTATCAGTGGCTCAACATTTCTGGGAAAATCATTGGGGTGAGGCTTAACTCTTACCAATATGGTATAATCATCCTTCTGACGCATTAAAGGAACTTCAGTGACATATTCTCTCAAAACCTCTTCCATGGTATTGAATCTCACGAAATTGTCAAGCAGGTATGTTTTGTCGGACTTAATGTAAAAAGCACTGCTGTCTGTCAATGCTGGATAAAAGGTCCTGAGCTTATCACCTGCAAAAACATTCTGCACCTGACTGCTGACACTTTGGTTAAGGATCCTGGATCTGGATTTTTCGGACAAATTCAATTCAAATGGTCCTGAGGAAGAGTATTTTTCTAAAAATGGATTTGAAATATCTATTCTGTATGTTGAATCCTGCTGAAATTTAGTTTGTACAACTATTTCGGAGGGTCCAAATATATCTCTGGTATAAAACCTTATCTGGCCAAAGCTATTGCTCTTTGAACCGTAAATATGAAGCTTTCTGCCCGGCACAGCTAAATAAGTCATAATATTTTTTGCCGGTGCATTGGTTCGTGTATCAACTATTTTTCCGTTGATTATATGACCTTCAATTTCAGGAAGAAATTCAAATGAGGGCATTGTATTCTTCATAATTTCCTGCCATACAAACCTCCTCCAGCCATGTGTCAGCATCAGGTTATCCAGAGCTTCGTTAGTTAGGGCATCATTATTAGTGAAATAATAAGCGGGTGATTCAACATTTCCTTTCAAATCTGATTTAAGCCATAAGTAATTGAAAATATCTCCATTATCAGATTCCAGACTATCGGCTGCGTATACAGATACTGATGCATCTGCTGCCATAGAAAGACCTTTTTCATCTTTTGCATCCAAACTTATGGTCACCTTTTTCCTTGGTGAATACTTCTGCTGGTCAGCACTGGCCTTGATCAGGAGCTTGCCCGAAGGTCTCTTAAAAAACAAACGCTCGGCAACTGCCTGTCCTGAGGCATTGAAAACAGTAAAATGAGAAACCCCTTCACCCAGTGTTCGTTTATCAATCAGGAACTCCGTTTTTCCCATACTCAGATTAGCGGATGCCTTAATTTTTGTCATCTGCCTTGTATGTGCAAAAAGATGCACCTCCTGATTGGCAGGAACTCCATTTGACTGTACACTTAGTCTTAATTTATCATCCTGATCATCCAACAATTGAATAACATAACCTGTTTTTGCAATTGGAATTTCCCTGACGATAGTTTCACCAGGCATTTCAACCACTGCTCTGTATGTTTTTCCTGCTACCGGGGTGAAAGAAAAACTACCGATCCCAAATTTCAGTGGTTTAAACCTCACAAGGACGGTATTATCCTGATCAACCAGAGTACCCGTAAAATTGACTCCTTTACCCTGATCATCGATTGCCCTATAGGCAACTTTTCCGGGAAGGTTCTCGATGATCTGACCTCCTTCCGGGAAGAACTGTACATCGTATTTGGCAGAAACAGCATCCGACTGAAGTTTCTCAGGTTTTAACAATGAATTGATGATGCTTATGTTTTTATTGAAAAAGTAATCGGGACTGAAATTTTTCATCCAGTTAGTATAGGCCCTGAATTGATAATTTCCGGAAGTCAGTGATACTGGCAAATACAATGAACCACTTCCTGTGCCTTTTTCAATTGAAATCTTCGCCTGCAAAACTGGCTTTTGATTTTTATCTATTACCTCTACATAGGCTATCTTACTCAGGTCTAAGAGTTTATTTGTGCCGGCTGAGGTATAATAAAGTTTAAACCAAATGATCTCCCCTGCGAGGTACATTTCCTTATCTGTGTGAACAAATATTTTTTCCTGAAGGTTATTAGCATTAAAATCTTCAAACCGGGAGGCAATGCTATCCGGATTTGTCTGTTGCGCCTGAACATTAGAAATTACAGCCAACAAAAAAATTATCCATGTGATTTTGAATGTCAATGAGAAAGAAATATTTATTGGTTTTCGCATTTTTTATAGCTGATAATTTTTTCGATCTACCAAAAAGCAGGCTTAATACTGCTCCCTTTTAATCTGCAATCAAGACAATTTGCAGTACTTCCACTGTAAGACTCTATTAAACCGCTAAGACCCAAATTAGAGATAGTAACCAGATTTTTTCCATCCTTGAAGTAGGCATCTAAACTGTCTTTTCGATTTGGCACCGTAAGGGTAGTACAATTCATATTAAAATTCCATCCGGGAACCTGAGTATAGTTGATAAAAATTCGTTTCTCCACTATCCCGGAAATGGTCATAAACCCTATTACCAATTCATTTGGGTCTGTCAAACATTTAATATTACCGTTTATCTCTGAAGGTTGAATATCAAAGAATGAACCCAGCTGCTCAGAATTTTTCTTCATGATGCTCAAATAATCAAATGCCTCTTTTCCTATGGCATATTGTCTGGTAAGAATGCTGTATCTCACATCTAGTTTTTCAGCACGATTTTGAATAGTTACCAATGGAAAACGATGCACTACATCTGAACTAAGCTTTGCAGTAGAAGCAATCAATAATCCGGTCGATCTATCATTTACATAGCAGGTATACATGGAAAGCATTTCATTCTGGTTTCTTCCCTGCATCGCACCATCCTTGTAAATATTTTCAGAGTAGGCGGAAGATCGGATCTCCCAGGTCTCTTCATAGTTCCATTGATAATATTTTGTGTTATTAGTATTATCATGGGCATTGACGTAGATCTTAACTCCTTCAGCTGTTTTTTCCCAATTAACACTGTCAATAGCAGGTGTGGTACGTACAGTCATGAGATCAGATAGATATTCCTTGCCTGTAGCCGTCTTTATTCTCAGTCGGTATTGCTGATTAGGATTCAGATTCATCTGGGCAGCAGAATATGTACCAGCAATATTCTCAGTAAGCGGGAAAACAACATTATTCTGTCCCTCTACCTGTACTTTTGCCTTTGTTTCACTGCTTGCCTTTAACTTATCCGCCAGTTTAAGTGTCCTGCTTAAATAGATATTTGTCTGACCGGCAGTATTAATAACCCCTTCAACTACAAGCAAACTCGGTGATTCTGTTATCCCATCATGTACAAAAGGCTTTTTACAAGCCAAACTGAGGAGGAAAACAAAAATAAATACCGCTGTTATATAATTTCTTTTCATCACATTAAAACCTGATATTATAGTTAACAAAAGGAATGGCATTTCCAAAAATGGAAAGCTGATACCCCTTAATTACCCCTTTTTCTGAAACAAAATACGTTGAGTAGGCATTATCCCTGCCAGTAACATTGTAAACTCCGATTGTCCATGAACTATGAGTTAGCTGATGGATCTTATGGTTGCCTTCAATATTGAGTGAAAAATCGGTTCTGAAATAATCGGGAGCCCGGAATTCATTTCTTCCGGAATAACTTGCTCTCAATGATCCTGCGTAATAGTATTTACCAACAGGTACAGTTATTGGCCTTCCAGTGCTATATGTTGTGTTAAGTGAGGCACTAACTCTATGCGAAAAGCGGTAGTTGCCAACTAAACTGAAATCATGGGGTTTATCAAAATTAGATGGATAATAATCTCCCTGATTAACGATTTGCCCGGCATTTGGATCATCCGATTTCAATAAGGTCCTGGAATAGGTATAACCTAACCAGCCATTAAGCTTTCCACTTAATTTCTTAACCAAAAATTCAACCCCATAGGCTTTACCTTTTGTATTGATCACATCTGTTTCAATATGATGGTTAAGAACCAGAGAAGCGCCGCTCTTATAATCCAGGTAATCCTTCAACCTCTTGTAATATCCTTCAATGGAGGTTTCTATGGTATTCGACTTAAAATTCTTATAAATACCCAAAGACACCTGATCACCATACTGAGGTTTGATATTCGGATCACTGAGTTTCCAGATATCGGTTGGTGAAATAGCTGTACTATTGGTTAATAAGTGAATATATTGCCTTAAGGTATTGTACCCTGTCTTCACAGAAAGATCCTCACTGATCTGATAACGCGCTGATAAGCGAAGCTCAGGACCATGATACGTTTTGATCAGATCTCCCTTTTCATATAATTTTGTCCCAGTAGTATTGATTTCTTCCTTAGGCAAACCGGGAGCATATAAATTAACACTGTTTGGTCCCAGGTAATTATACATAGAGTATCGAAGACCAAGATCAAGGGATAGGTTTGATGTCAGATCAAAGCGATCGCCGATATAAGCGGCACTTTCAAGAGCCTGTTCAGATGCCAGTACATCCGGCTTCACCAGAGATTTAGACCCTAATGGCTGAAATGAGCCCGGGTGAAGGTTGTAACGGGTTGTGCTCAAGCCAAAATCAATGGTATGTTTTGAGCTGAGATAATAATTAAAATTGGCTTTCCCATTGGTCTGATTAATATCAAAAGCCATTTTATAAGCATTTACAGGATTTGCATCGCTCTGATTATCATATTGATACCTGCTAAAACCTCCCACAAATACTGCAGTCAGCTTATTGCTGAAAATATGCTTCCATTTCATGGACATATTCTTGTTGCTGTAAGCATAAGTAGTATCACTGCTTAAATTTGAGTTATCATCGCTAATATATCCGGTTAAGTACAGATTATTCTTTTCATTGATCTGATGGCTTAGCCTAAGATTCACGTCATAAAATGAAGCTTTACTATTTTTATATCCTGAATCATCCGGCAACATTTTTAACAGCCAGTTTGAATAGGTGGTTCTACCACCAAGAATAAATGAGGTCTTGTCTTTAATTATTGGACCTTCAACACTCATCCTTCCGGTCAAAAGACCTATTCCAGCCTTACCAGTTAGCTTTTTAGTATTACCATCCCTGCTGTTGACATCAAGAACGGATGATAATCGTCCACCAAAACGGGAAGGGATACTGCTTTTATACAATTCAACATCTTTAACCACATCGGGATTAAACGCAGAAAAGAATCCGAAAAAATGAGAAGGATTATATATGGTCAGGTCATCGAACAGGATCAGATTTTGATCGACAGCACCACCCCTGACATTAAAACCATTACCTGCTTCACCAACCGATTTCACTCCCGGTAGTGTCAGCATTACCTTAATAATATCTGCTTCACCGAAGGCCACCGGTACCTGTTTTATAGAACTGATATTAAGCTTTTCAACTCCCATCTGCACATTACGCACATTCTTCGAGTTTTCTGCTGAAATAACAACCTCTCTTAGGGAAAGAACCTGCGTCTGGATCTCAATATCAAGTTTCCCCTCTGAATAAAGTACAATACGGCGTTTGGTATCTATAATTCCTAATGCTTTAATATTGAGTGTATGAGGGCCTTTGGGTAATACAAGCGAATAATACCCAAACTGATCCGTATAAGTTCCGATACGCGGATTTTCAACAAAAACCGATGCTCCGATCACAGGTTCTCCTGTTTTAGAATCTTTGAGATACCCTGCAAGCGATACATTTCCGGGCTTGTTCTGTGACGATTTTGTTCCAATCTGAACAATTTTATTATCTAGTGAGGATACCTGCTCTTGTGAACCTGAAAGCTCTGCAACAATTGCGGGATCTTTTTGATTGATCCATTTTAAGGAATCTCTTTCTGTTGCAAATATTCCATAAGGCAATGCCGCAATAATAATTGCTTCTTTGGTTAAAAAAATATTATTCTGCTGATCAATAGAGAACTTGAAGGCGGTATTGTTGAATGCCTTATTCAATATGAACTGCACAGAAACAGCATTTGTGCTGAGATTCACTCTCAAACTGTCAAATTCTGCTGCTTTATAATAAAAATGATAGTCCGTTTTGGATTCAATATCAGCGACAAGCTCGGAAATAGTAGCGTTTTTAAAATCCACGTTGATAAGGCCCGTCCTTACCTGTGCTGATACATTGATCACAAAAAGCAGAAAAAAAGCAAATAACAAAGGACTTTTATAGTTCATCGATCAATTGCTTAACTGATCATAATACATTACCATCATAACTGTTGCTTTTTCAGGATCTTTTTTGAATTTGACATTATTTTTTTTGAGCTGAGACAGTACCTCTTTCTGATGATTTCCCAATGCCTTCACTACCGATCCGGAGCTTGCCACTGAATAGTATTTTCCTTCCTTTTTAAGGTAGATCTCATTCTTTTGTTTTAAGATCTTGGTAAAGATCCCTTCCGGGGACACATCTTCCAAAGTGCCTTTGTAACGCCTTACCAGAACCTCCGTTTTTCCGCTGTAAATATGGTCATAGAAACCTGTGGTCAATGAATTGGAATTGGAAGAATCCTGACTTATCTTTTTGAAATCATGGCCAAACAGAGAAAAATAATCAATTCTTTCATTATGAAGACTGATCATGGATAAACTATCCAAACTCTGCACAACTATCTGATCCTTAACCAGATCATACCACATAGGTATATCCTGATAAAGCATTCCATCGTAAAAGATCGTTCCTTTTGAAAAGTCTGGTGATTCAAAAAACTGATGACCATTACTTACCTGATATGGATAACCGATATATCCGGTTCCACGGTAAATTCCTGATTGTTCGCCTAAGGATTTATAATACAGAGAGACCGTATTTTTTATTGTTAGCTGCTGAGAATCTTTTTCTGTTTGAATTTGACCAAACGATACTTCATGACTGAAACATAGAAAAACGATCGCAAAAATCAAGGTAACAGTTCTGAACATATATTAAATTAGATTAGTTTTTTAAGTACACATTCTCAGGTCATTTGAGAATTATGTCCAGAAACTGAACCGAATATATACATTATTTTTAATTATGGCTAAGGCATAGTTCTTAATATGCATGACACGGATTAATATGAATTATTATAATTCATATTGATAGATTTATCTATCCAACTAACCAGAAATTCAAGAGTTTAATGTCTGCCGGCATTCTTAATAGGCGTTCCATCCGCCATCAACCACTAAAACTTCCCCATTCACAAAACTTGAATCTTCAGAGGCCAAAAACAAGGCTGCCTTGGCAATTTCAGAAGGCTCGCCGGTTCTCGGGTTTAAAGCCATCCCTGGCATGATACGATCATTCACCAGGGCAGTGACCTTACTAAAATCAATGGTTTCACCAATATTGGTATTAACTGCTCCCGGAGCAATGGCATTGCAACGAATACCTGACTTCGAATACATATACCCTGTATTTTGGGTCAGACCGATCAGCGCATGTTTACTGGCAGTATAAGCAGCGCCTGCTCTTGCCCCATTTATTCCACCGATAGATGAGATATTGATTATAATTCCAGAGCCCTTTGCCAGGAAAATTTTAACAGCAGCACGCATTGCTTTAAAAGGCCCGTCAAGGTTTACCTTCATTACCTTTTCCCAAATAGAATTGTCAACCTCAGCTACAGGAGCAAAATTGTCCATTATCCCGGCATTATTCACAAGAATATCCAATGTTCCATAGGTCGATACTGCTCCACGGATCATATTTTCAATATCCTCTTCCTTTGCCATATCTGAGATAAGTGTGAAAACCTGTCCTCCATTTTGAATGATCTCAGCTTTTAAAGCATCCAGTCGCGCCTGATCTATATCAGTAGCAACAATTTTACTGCCTTCAGATGCAAATAATAGTGCAATGGCCTTCCCCATACCGGAACCTGCGCCGGTGATCAGAGAAACTTTGTTTTCTAATTTTTTCATCAGATAATGGTATCAGATCTTATTTAAAAATCTCCACATTTCTTTCAATGGCTCCAATAGTGATCAGGTATTGTGCAATCATATACGTTGCCATGATCAGGATACCGGCAAAGGAAAATGGTTCAACAAATTTATTGTAAGCAAGTGCAGAATCAGAGATCACAAAAAATATAGCACCCCAGTATATCAGCCTGAAACTAAGAAGATTTACTCTTTTAAAACGATAACCGGCCAAGATTGCCATAATAGATATCACGAACATATATGCCATTACCGGGATCCTGAAATCATTCAGATAATCGCGAATCCATGAATAATAGCTTAAAGAAAATACCCCCATCACAAATAACATGAGGTGTCCATAGTACTTTGAGGCTTGCGGATTATTTTTAAAATCTCTGAAGAATGCCATAGAGTAAACAATATGCGCTAACAGAAATGAGACCAGTCCGTAGAGGAAAAAATAAACATCGCTACCTGCAAACATTAAAAAACTATCCCCAAAAAGCGAAAAGATCAGCCCTGCCAAAACCATTCTATTAAAACCAGCATTCATATTGGTCTGGGTATACAGATAAACACCTAATGAAATACAGATAAGCGGTTTTATAAAAAGGACATAATCCTGAAAGAAAGTAGATTGTACGAGCAGGTTCAAAATGATGATCAAACTAAAAATAAATGTGAAATTTTTATGATTTTTTAACATACATTAAGCTCTCAGGAGTCGTTTAAACCAAATAAATGAAAGGATAACCAACATGGTATTCCCGATTAGTAATTGAACAAAAAATAATTCAGAATTGAATACCAAAGGCGTAAGAACCCAACATAAAAAGCGAAAATATTCCAGAACTATTCCCCATTTCTTCTGTTCCATCAAAGAACCGTAAGATGTCAGGCTCATAATGACAAGGATCATGCAAGCACTCAGCTGCAATAAATTAAGTTTTGCTGCAGTAAAAATTAAAATACTTGCAATGATCAATGAAAAAACAAATTGAAAAAGGATATACACATTAAACTTTCGGTCATATTCAGGACTATACTTAACATATGAATCTAAGTTGATCTCCTTTGGAAACTGCCTCCCTCCCATATTTTCAGGAAACCAGCCCGGCGATTTTGTAAACACATATACCTTTTCTTTGATACCATTCGCTTTCCTGGAAGTATTAAATAATTCAATCCAGTAATGAAAATTAGCCCATACAGGATTCCAGCTGGCAAGGGGTGTAGTAATTCCATAAACAACTTCCTCCTCCTCCTTTTGAAAAGTACCGAATAACCTGTCCCATATAATTAATGTTCCAGCATGATTTTTATCAATATATTTTGGATTCGATCCATGATGTACCCGATGATGGGACGGTGTATTAAGGAACCATTCCAGTGGTCCCATATCACCAATGGCACGGGTATGGATCCAGAACTGATAAAGTGTATTAAATGCACTGACTGTAAGGAACATGACCGGTTCAAATCCAACAAAGGCTAAGGGCAGATAAAATACCCATGCAAAACCCGACTGAAACCAGGATTGCCGCAGGGCAACGGTTAAATTATACTCTTCCGACTGGTGGTGAACAATATGAGCAGCCCATAAAGCGTTGACCTGATGACTTAAACGATGAAACCAATAATAAAAAAAATCTACGCCAATGAACAGAAACAACCAGGTCCAGATCGTATTCGGAAAAGAATAGAACCGCCAATGTTCGTAAATGAATATATATCCAAAAAAAGTAATTGTTTTTAAAAATATTCCGACCAATTGTGAACCAATTCCCTGACTCAGGTTAGCAAGTGAGTCATTTAATCTGTAGTAGTTAAGCTTCTTGTAAAAAGCATATACGAGCTCTACAGCTATCAGAATAAAGAAAACAGGAATCGAAAGGGCTATATAATCTACTTTCATTTATCCAATTTAGGCTTTTAACCTGAAGACAAAAAATCCGGATGAATATTGTTCATTTCTCCTGCCGGCTATCTATCTTAGCAGTCCCGATTGACCCTGCGGATGCCGGCACATTAAAATCACAAATAATAACAAAAATGAAACGCTTTCTTCTATTTTTTGCCGCATCGGCACTTTCAACGTTAAGTTTTGCACAGACCAAACCTGCTGCTGCTCCAGCACCATTATTCAAAACCCAGACTGATTCTGCCAGCTATGCCTTCGGAGCCAGTATTGCCAATGATCTTAAATCAAGAGGAGTAACAAGTTTGAATTATTCATTGATCTCAAAAGCCATGAATGATGTTTTATCTGGTGGAACTATAATTATTAGCCCTGAAAAATCTCAGGAAATTATTTATGCCTATCTAAGCGGACTTGAAAAGAAGAAATTTGAAGGATCGATTGCTGCAGCTGCGAAATTTTTAGCAGAAAACCAGAAAAAACCAGGAGTTACAACACTGCCAAGCGGTTTGCAATTTGAAGTTATTAGCCCGGCAACAGGAGCTAAACCGGTAGCGACAGATGAAGTTACTGTACATTATAAAGGTACACTTACGGATGGGAAACAATTTGACAGTTCAATTGACCGTGGTGAACCAACCACATTTACTTTAAATCAGGTTATCCCGGGATGGACTGAAGGTCTTCAGCAAATGTCTGTCGGATCAAAATACCGTTTCTTTATCCCTTATTCTCTGGGTTATGGAGAACGAGGCGCTGGAAAAGATATTCCTCCTTACAGCACGCTTATTTTTGAAGTTGAATTGATCAAGATCGGTAAGTAGTTAATTATCAAATATTTAAATTCCTTTTCAGTTCAATATTTCAGCTGAAAAAACAGTAGTTTTTCAAAAAAGCTGAAAGATTAAAGCCGAAAGCTATTTATTGCTTGGGCAACCAAATATTAATTCAAAAAAACATAAAGGATGTTTTATTTGTCAGCCAGTCTGTTCATTTCAAAAAATATTCAAGAAACAAAAATGCTTTCTCATTCGAATCAGGGTTCGGAGTATGTTCAGGTCGGTTAGTCATAGCCACTCTGTTTTCATATCCCAGGAGATGATTTACTGCAATGCTATGATTTAATGGAATCCAGCGCCTTACAGGATCTTCTGAGCCACCGGAAACAAGAAATGGACGCGGAGCCATTAAGGCATGAAGTTCATGCAGGTTTAACCCTTCTTCAACCATTTTCGGGTACAAGCCTTTCGCTGGATTTTGCTCAGTTATAAGTCCTCTTTTACGCCATGGTTGCGGATGATAACCTAAATACCAGGGCTCCCAGTAATTAACTGATTCTCTGCTTTCGTCAAAAACAATTCCAGGGTCTGACCAAACAGCACAGGCAAATTTCTCATAAAGGCAGGAAGCAAACATACTCCACTTACCACCATATGAATGGCCCATAATGCCAATTCGCTTGCTGTCAACCTCCTTAACTTTTGCCAAAACATTCCATGCATTGGCCGCAGCATAAGCTAAGATCGAAAGAGGCTGTACTTGGGCATTTTTTATATCTGGATAATACAGTGAGTAGGTTTTATTGTTTGTCGTTTCTGTTGTTCCAAGGGAAAGGGTAACAAAGCCCCGTTTGGCAAGCTGATAGGCAAAATCTCGGTCAGGAAGATCAGCCCTTCCCAATCCCGCAGAGGTTTCAGGCTCGTAATAAACAGTGATCACTGCAGGTTTTTTACCTTCACCGTCCGGTATCATCAGATAAGCATCTGTCTTTTGACCAGGAAGCCAGTAAAATCTGACCCTGTATTGAGTAAAGCCGTCCATGCGGGTTGAATCTCTGATCTCAAAATTCTGGTTTGTTATTAATGCAGGCCATGCCCCCATCAGTCCATTCCATTTTACAAGAATCTCCTTTCGTCTTTTTTCCCAGTCCCGTTTAGTATTTACAGCCTTTCCATTGTAAAACTTTAAGGGAGAACGATATTCTCCCAATTGGTCTTTAAATTCAGGCGGACTTATAAAAAAAGGAGCTATTTTTTCAGGCAATGGATTTCCTTTCAGGTTCGGCCTTTGTGCAAGGACATTGCCTCCCAAAGAAACACATCCGAGCACCATTAAAAATATTTTAGCTGCTGAGATCATTTAAGATATTTTTCAAACCAGTCGAGCATTTCGATCTTCATGTCATCGGTATATACATGACCCGTATTTTGATAAATGATACTTTTAAACTTATCATTCTCTTTATATAATGAATAAACAGTATCCAGCTTTTTCTCCAGGACTTTCATCCCGCTAAGCGGAGAACCACTATCACTATCCCCGGTTAATGCAAGAAATGGCCTGGGTGCAATAAGTCCCATTACTGCCTCGGTATCAAAATGCTGAAGCATCCCCGGAACAAAATAATAGATCCCATGCGATTGAAGTTCACGTTGCTCGATGAGTTCTTTATATCGGGTAAAGCAGGCTACACCAACCACAACCTTGATCCTGGAATCCAGTGCAGCAAGCCACCATGCGCGGGTACTTCCCATGCTCATTCCTTCTACTCCAATTCTTTCCATATCAATTTCCGGACGAGTATTCAAATAATCCAGTGCGATCTGCTCATCACGGATCTGCATGCCCCAAAGCGAGCGGCCAAACCATAAATTGATCTTGAATTGAGATGCTTCCTGATCTGCACCCTTAGCCTGGGTTTCGAGCTCTCCGGCAGGGCCTGTGCCTTTGCGTTCACCATTAAAATAACTGTCAATAGCCATCACAGCATAGCCTTTGGATATCAAAAGGGCTAAAACATCCTGAGCTGTTGATGAGTTGGAACCAATGATATTGTCCTTGCTGCTGCTATGTCCATGTAATCCCAGAACCAGAGGCACCTTTCCCTTCACATTGGTAGGTATGGCAAGATAACCCGGAATCCACCCGTCTACCCCATTGTCGATCAGAAACTTTTCCAGAATGTATCCATTCATTTGTTTCTTAAAGACTGTCTGAACATTCAGCTTTTTTGGGCGCGGTGGAATGTCTCCTAATAATTTTTGCAGTGTTTCAGTAACTTGTACCCTCTCCTTTTTCCATGACGACAGATCAGAAGGGAATTTAAAATCAGGATAATCCCATTTCTGATAATACTCAGGAACACCCTTCCATGCAGTCTGTTCTTTCCAAAGTACTTCCTGTGCTGAAATAGAAAAATTGCCAGCTAAAAACATACAGACAAGTACACAGAGATAAATATATTTTTTCATTTACATTTTAATTAAATACTTATTAATCAGATATTTAAATACATTAATTGAGTAATTATGCTTTCCTTGCTTCAGCAATTAGCTTTGATGAAAGTTCTTTTCCAAGGTATTTATCAATAATACTGTGGACTCCATACAACAATGGTGTCATGAGAATGGCAACCACAAACTTATAGCTATAATTTACAATACCGATGGCCGCAACCATCTGCCAGCTCCAGTTATACTGAGGATTAATATAAAAGGCAATAAAAATCACAACGAAGCTATCGATAAACTGGGAAGCCAGGGTTGATCCGGTAGCCCTCAACCAGAGTAAACGCTCTCCGGTACTTTTCTTGATCCGGTGAAAAATAATCACATCAACCATCTGTCCGATTAGAAATGCAATGATCGATCCGACGATGATCCACATTCCCTGACCAAAGATTCCACTGAAGGCATTATTCATATTAATTGCCTCTCCATTAACGGTTTGATTGATCCAGAAATCAGAAGGGACCAGATCCATTGCAAAGCCGACCACAAAAAAAGCATAGCTGATCAGAATAGCAGCGAGGATTGATAAAAACCGAACCTGTTTTATCCCAAAATATTCGTTTATAATATCCGTCATAATAAAGATCAATGGCCAGGTAACTACACCTGCTGACATATTAAATGAAAGATCGGGAACACCAAACATATTGATATTGAATTTTTGAATTCCTAATGAGCCTTCAACGGTAAAAATTTTCACTCCGATAAATTCTGCAAGAATTGCATTAGCAATTAAAAAAGAGCCCAAAACAAGAAAAAGACGACTTTCTTTGGTTTTATAAGTCATTTATTTAAGATATAAGAACAGTTCAAAATAATAATTTAATCCGGATTTTAACGGAACATTCCAAAACAGGAAAGCAGAATTTCCTAATTTAGCTCCACTATGCATATAAATTCCAAATTGCCGGATGTAGGCACTACTATTTTCACCGTCATGTCGCAGCTGGCTGTTCAGCACAAGGCTATTAATTTATCGCAGGGTTTCCCGGATTATGAATGTTCTCCGGAACTCGTCGGACTAGTAGGTCATTATATGAGATCAGGTTATAACCAATATGCACCTATGGCCGGACTCCTCTCTCTCAGGGAGCGTATAGCTGAAAAACAAGAAAAGCTCCACCATGCTATTTATGATCCTGAAACTGAAATTACCATCACAGCCGGTGGAACACAGGCATTATTTGCATCCATTGCCTGCGTGATCAGACCTGAAGATGAGGTGATCATATTTGAACCTGCTTATGATTCATATGGCCCTGCAGTAACGCTTTTTGGAGGCCGTATACGGTCGGTTGAATTAAGTGCTCCAAACTATACCATCGACTGGGAAGAGGTTGGAAAGCTTATCAATGATAAGACCAGAATGATCATTCTAAACTATCCCAACAACCCTACTGGAAGAACTCTGGATGATAATGATATAAAATGCCTGATCAATTTAACCAGAGACACCAACATATTAATACTTAGCGACGAAGTATATGAGCATCTTATTTACGACGGAAAACAGCATCTAAGCATATCCCGTTATCCGGAATTAAGGGAACGAAGTTTTATTACAGCATCATTTGGAAAACTTTTACATGCTACAGGCTGGAAGGTTGGGTATTGCCTTGCGCCAGAATGGATGATGAAAGAATTCCGAAAAGTTCATCAGTTTGAAGTATTCAGTGTAAATTCATTTGTTCAGCATGCAATATCAGATTTTTTAAGAAATGAACGTAATTATCTGGAAATCAGCAATTTTTTTCAGGTTAAAAAGGATTTTTTTTCTAACTTGATGAAAGAAACACGCTTCGACCTCTTACCATGCCATGGTTCATATTTTCAATCCGTCCAATATAGCAGGATCAGCAATGAAAAAGATACAGACCTGGCGATGAGGCTAATAAAAGAATTTGGAGTTGCAGGAATACCGGTTTCTGCATTTTATTCTAAGGGCACAGACCACCATGTACTTCGATTTTGTTTTGCAAAAAAGAAAGAAACACTTGAAAAAGCCGTTCAATACTTAGTTAAAGTTTAATAGCAACATTTACTAAATTATCACGTATGAATAATTTCTGATGAGCATACTAAAAATAACCACGTTTCAAACTTACCTGTTTTGGGAAAACATTGACAAAAACCTTCAGAATCTGGGTTTAAGGCTGTCTTCCATTCGTGAAAAGACTGATCTTATTGTTCTTCCTGAAATGTTCAGCACAGGCTTTTCGATGAACCCTTCCAAACTTGCTGAAGAAATGGATGGTAAATCCATGAAGTGGATGCTTGAGCAGGCTCGAAAATTCGATAGTGTAGTTACCGGAAGTATCATTATAAAGGAAGATAATAAGAATTACAATCGCCTGATCTGGATGCGTCCTGACGGCACATATGAATATTATGACAAGAGGCATCTTTTTGGTTTAGGCGAAGAGGATCAGCATTATACGGCAGGCAATAAAAAGCTTTTTGTTGAGCTGAACGACTGGAAAATTTGTCCTGTGATCTGTTATGATCTTCGTTTTCCAGTTTGGCTTAGAAATACCAATCAGGAATACGACATGTTATTGATCGTTGCCAACTGGCCGGAACGCCGCTCTTTACACTGGCGCTCACTTATACCGGCAAGGGCTATAGAAAATCAGGCTTTCGTAGTTGCTGTAAACCGGGTTGGGCATGATGGAAATGAAGTTTATCATTCCGGTGATTCTATGTGTATAGATCCGAATGGAAAAGTAATTTACTATAAACCCAATGATGAAGACCTTTATACTTTCTCGATCAATAAGGATGATCTCACAGAAGCACGAGCCTCTTTCCCATTCCTTAAAGATGGGGACTCCTTTAAACTGACTGATAAATAATTCAAATCTTGTGATTTATAAGAACCATCATCTGCATCATAATGGAAATTAAACATCGGGAAAACACGCATAAAGGCTCTTTCTATGTAGAAGAGGACAATATTTTACTTGCAGAAATAACCTACAGCTTCGCTGGTTCTGATAAATTAATATTGGACCATACCATCGTTTGTAAACCCCTGAAAGGTATGGGAATTGGCAATATGCTGGTTGAAGCTGCTGTTTCCTATTCAAGGGACAAATCCATTAAAGTTATACCCTTATGTCCTTTTGCAAAAACAGTTTTCGAAAAAAATCCTGCCTATCAGGACGTGCTTTTGAAATAAAAGCACCTGATTTATTTTTCATTTAATAAGTTTTTCCTGCATTCTTCAAGCTTTAATTTTTCAGAATCAGAAAGTTCAGGATGTTTCAGTTCCATCGATTTAAATGTATCAATAATGATCCTGCTGATGGCGATCCTGGTAAACCATTTCTTATCTGCAGGGATAATATACCAGGGAGAATTATCTACACTGGTCGCATTGATGGCTTCTTCATATACTTTCATATAATCATCCCATAATGCCCGCTCATCAATATCTGCGGAAGAAAACTTCCAATTCTTATTTGGAAGATCTATTCTTTCCAGAAACCGTTTCTTTTGTTCATTTTTTGAAACATTCAGAAAAAACTTGATGATCACTGTTCCGTTATCAGAGATATGCTTTTCGAAATTACGAATGCTCTCATAACGTTCTTCCCAGAAATCTTTATTGATAGATTCGGCTGCAACATACCCTTCATTTAAAACATATTCAGGGTGAACCTTACAGACCAATACATTTTCATAATGCGAACGATTATGTATCCCGATTCTTCCCCGCTCAGGTAAGGCCTTGTAATGTCGCCAGATAAAATCATGATCCAGTTCTTCCGGACTAGGCTGTTTGAAACTATAAACCTGACAACCCTGAGGATTTAAACCACTCATAGTATATTTTATCGCACTATCCTTTCCGGCAGCATCCATTGCCTGAAAAATAATAAGAAGGGAGTGTTTATTCTGGGCATACATCTGCTCCTGAAGTTCACTCATTTCAGCACTTAACTCATTCAGCAGATCAACGGCTTCATCCTTTTTAAACTTGCCTGAAAATTCAGGATCATGTTCTTTAATACTAAAGGGTTTTTTACTGCTTATTTTGAATTTTTTAATCAGATTATCCATAAAATAATTTTAATAATTTATTGATTTTGGTACGCACATTGTGCGAAAAATGCTGCATTCTGAAAATCCAAGAAATTTACACCATATTAATCATGATTTCCTCATATTTACCACATGTTCAGAAGAATTAAAAATAAGCGTCTTCGCTATGCTATAATAGCTTTATACTTTATTGTTATCTTTTTTTGTGCCCTTGAACTAAACTTTTTATGGTTGTTTGGATACTCTCCAACCATTAGGGATATAAAAACCCCCAATATTAATGTCGTTTCTGAGCTATATACCTCCGATGGCAAGCTCATTGGAAAATATTATAAAGAAAACAGAACTCCTGTTGAATATGACAGTATATCTCCTTCGATCATTGATGCCCTGGTTGCGACTGAAGATGTTCGATTTTATAAGCACAGTGGAATTGATGTCAGATCACTTATTTCCAGTATCGTATCAACAGCCAGTGGTGACAGACGTGGCGCGAGTACGATCACCCAACAGCTTGCAAAAAACCTTTACAGCACCAGAAACAGAAAATCTCAGGGATTGATCAAATATATTCCATTGGTTAGAACAGTAGTTTTTAAATTAAAGGAATGGGTAACTGCATACAAACTGGAAAATTACTATTCAAAAAACGAAATTCTAACACTCTACCTGAACACGGTACCTTTTGGTAATAATACCTTCGGCATAAAAACAGCCTCAAAACGATATTTCAATAAAAGTGTAGCTAAACTTCAGGTTGAAGAGGCCGCACTTCTGGTTGGAATGCTAAAAGCAACAACAACCTATAATCCAATCCGGAATCCCGAAAAATCACTTGAACGGCGTAATACGGTATTATCCCAGATGCAGAAATATGAATTCCTGACTGATAAAGAATATAAAAAATACAGCCAAAGGCCTCTTAAATTAAATCCCGGAAGCCTGGATGAAGGAAGTGATGGTGGCTCCTATCTTAGATCAGCTGTTTCACGGTACCTGGAAAAATGGTGCGAAGACAATGGCTATGACCTTTATGCTGACGGATTGAAAATATATACCACAATCGATTCCAGAATGCAGCAATATGCTGAGGAAGCGGTAACAGGCCAGATGAAGATCCTGCAAAAGCGATTTGAAAATGTTTGGGGAAATGAAAATCCATGGAGAACTTCAGATGGAAAAGAAATTATTGACTTCCCTGAAAAGGCGGCTCAGCGACTACCTTACTATGACTTCCTGAAAAAACGGTTTAAAGGAAACCGCGATTCCATTGATCATTATCTGAACCTTCCTAAGAAAATGAAAGTTTTCAGCTGGAATGGCGAAAAGGAGGTTATTTATTCTACGATCGATTCCATTAAGTACTATGCAAAGATCCTGAACACAGGAATGATGACCCTTGATCCGTTCAATGGCCATATTAAAGTTTGGGTTGGCGGAATAAATCATAACTATTTCAAATACGATCATGTTAATCAGGCAAAAAGACAGGCAGGCTCAACCTTTAAGCCATTTGCCTACCTGGCAGCTCTTGAAGCGGGGATGAATCCTTGTGATAAATTTATTGATCAGGCTGTACGGATTCCATATACCATAAAAGGCAAAACTGAATATTGGGAACCTAAAAACTCAAATTACAGCTTCTCAGGAAGGGAAATGTCTATGCGCTGGGCAATGGGCAAATCTGTAAACTCTATTACAGCACAGATCACTGAAAAAGTTGGAGCTGAAAATGTAGTTAAATATGCACATGAATGTGGTATTGAAAGCGACCTAAAAGCTGTTCCTTCTGTTAGTTTAGGTCCGAATGATGTCAGTGTTTTTGAAATGGTCAAAGCGTATGGAACCTTCCTGAATAAAGGAGTTAGATCTGAACCTATTCTGGTCGAGAAGATCATGGATCTGGATGGAAACCTGATTGAAGAATTCAAATCGGAACAAAAGAGAACGCTCAGTGAAGAAATAGCCTGGTTGATGATCTATATGCTTCGTGGTGGTATGGAGGAACCTGAAGGCACTTCACAGGCTTTATGGGAATGGGATCTTTGGAAAAACAATAACCAGATCGGCGGTAAAACAGGAACATCTTCTGATTATGTAGATGGCTGGTACATGGGTGTAACCAAAGATCTGGTTACAGGTGTTTGGGTTGGATGTGATGAACGAAGTGTACACTTCAAATCATCCCAAACCGGTGAAGGATCCAGAACTGCATTACCGATCTTTGGGAAATTCATGGAGAAAGTTTATAAAGATAAAACCCTTGGAATAAGTCAAGGACCTTTTCCTAAACCCGGAGTTAAAATCACGAGAGAATACCAATGCGAAACTCCGAGGTATTCTTCGGACACAACAACTGTAGACTCCTTATTTACCGATTCATTGTACTCACCGGTAGATCTTCCTGATACATCAGAAAGCACGAATTTAAATCCCCGGCAAACTATAACTCCAAAAATACAGGAAAATAAAACCAATCTGCCTGCAGATAATAAGCCCCCTGTAAATCCAAAAACAGAGCCGCCAGTAGAGGTCAAGAAAACGCGTAAAGAAATCAGGGAAGAACGTAAACAAAATAAACCAAAGCCTGTTAATTGATTTTACTTTTCATTAATTTTTTTAAAATTCCTCAAAAATCAAAATCAATATTTTTACGTAATTTAGTTTAGATCATTTCAAGATATTCAATGAGAGAAAATACAGTTGCCCGAAGAAAGCCATCATTTTGGCTGATATTGTCCTTTTTTTTAATAACACTTGTCGGCAATAGCATCGACGTTCAGGCTCAATATTTTGGTCAGAATAAAGTGAGGTACAAAAACCTGAAATTCAAGGTATATGAAACCCCCCACTTCGACCTGTATTATTACCTGAAAAATGACAGCCTTGTTCAGCGCTTTGCTAAAGAAGCTGAAGTTTGGTATGAATTACATCAGCAGGTATTCAGGGATACTTTTTTAAAGAAAAATCCATTTATACTTTACTCAAATCATCCCGACTTTCAACAAACTACGGCATTAAGCGGTGAAATTGGAGTAGGTACAGGTGGTGTTACTGAAGGTCTCAAAAACAGGGTGATCATGCCTATTTCGCAGGTAAATCATCAAACAAGACACGTTCTTGGACACGAACTTGTTCATGCTTTTCAATATCATTCATTAATTGAAGGTGATTCAACAAACCTTGAGAATATTGCAAACCTGCCTTTATGGATGGTAGAAGGTATGGCTGAATACCTTTCTGTCGGTAAACAGGATGCTTATACTTCTATGTGGATGCGTGATGCATTTTTGAATAAAGATATCCCTACCTTAAAGGATCTGACCGAATCAAACAAATATTTCCCTTATCGCTATGGGCAGGCGTTCTGGTCTTATATTGGTTCAACCTATGGAGACACAGTTATTGTTCCATTCTTTAAAGAGACTGCTAAATACGGCTATGAAATGGCCATTCGCCGTACTTTTGGATACGATGACCGAACCTTATCAAGCCTGTGGAAAACAAGTATAGAAAATACTTACCGCCCTTATCTTAAGGATACAGCACAGGTACCGATCGGGAAAAAGATCATCGACGAAAAAAATGGTGGTGCCAACTACAACGTTGCTCCCGCTATTTCACCCGATGGAAATTATGTTGCATTTCTTTCAGAAAGGGATCTCCTCAGCATTGACCTCTTCCTTGCTGATGCACGAACAGGAAAGATCATCCGGAAATTATCAAGTAAAGCCAAAAGTGGTGATATAGATGAATACAACTTTATTGAATCTGCCGGTGCATGGTCGCCTGATAGCAGAAAATTTGCATTCAGCGTATTCAGTGCAGGTGTAAATAAACTAATGATCATTGACGTATCTAACGGAAAGATTGTGACTACTGAGGCAATGGGGAAAGTTGAAGAGTTCAGCAATATTACCTGGTCGCCAAATGGAAACGATGTTGCCTTTTCAGGATTAAAAGAAGGCCAAAATGACCTTTACCAATTTAACCTTCGCACGAGATTACTGACCCAGTTGACCAATGACAAATATTCAGATTATCATCCCAGTTATTCCAGAGACGGAAGTGCAATAGTATTCAGTACCGACCGTAAAACCTTCGATCAGTCTTCAACCAGCGTAGATATCACGCTAAACATGGCTATCATTGATCTGGCTAGTAAAAAGATCACTGACATTCCTGTATTTGATGGAGCCAACAACCTGAATCCTCAATATTCAGGAGATAATAAAAGTATTTACTTCCTGTCTAACAGGGATGGTTTCAGAAATTTGTACCGCTACTCTCTTGAGAAACAATCAGTTGAACAGTTAACTGATTATTTCACAGGTATAAGTGGTATCACAGAATATTCTCCAGCTTTAAGTGTATCTACCAAAGATGATATATTGTACTCTTATTACAGAGCTCAGAAATATACCATCTATAATGCTAAAGCCTCTGATTTCAAACCGGTACCTGTAGGTAACGACGAGATCAATTTTGATGCTGCAGAACTTCCCCCTTCTAGGTCTGTTGGGGTGAACATTGTAAATGCCAACCTGGATAACTTTGAAAGATTCGAAAGAATTCCAAAAGATTCAATCCGCACTATTGCTTATCAACCTAAATTTAAGCTGGATTATCTATCGAGTAATGGTGTTGGTGCCTCAGTTGGAAGATTTGGAACAGGACTTTCAAGTGGTATACAAGGCGTTTTCAGTGATATTCTTGGAAGAAATCAGATCTACGCTACAGCAGCGGTAAATGGGGAGATCTATGATTTTGGAGGTCAGGTAGCTTATGTTAACCAACAAAGCAGAATCAATTGGGGCGTAGTAGGATCACATATTCCTTATGTTTCAGGTCAGTTTTCTGCTGCAGTTGAAAATATTCCGGGTATCGGACAAACTTATATCGAACGATACGATATCATCCGCACATTTGAAGATCAGTTTTCAGTTTTTGGATCTTATCCTTTTTCGAAAAATCATCGCTTTGAAGCAGGAAGTGGAATTTCCCGTTATAGCTACCGAATAGACAGATATAATAATTATTACGATTATAATCAGGGATATCAGATCGGTACTGACAGAGAAAAACTATCAAAGGATGAAGCATTTCAAACCTATGGTGTTTACTTTAATCCTTTCACAACAGTGCAGTTGAATGCAGCATTTGTTGGAGACAATTCATTCTCAGGTGTTACTTCTCCCCTTTCCGGATTTCGTTACCGTGTGGGAATTGAAAACTACCAGGGCGATTATAAATTGAATGCACTGACGGTTGATGGAAGAAGATATGTACGGGTAAAACCAGTAACCATCGCAGCCAGACTTTATACCTACACTCGTTTCGGGCGTGATGAAAACAGACTATATCAGATGTATGCCGGATATGGATATTTGATACGCGGATATGAGGCCAACTCTTTTTACAAGAACGGATCAGCTACTACAGATGGATTTGATATTAATCAGTTAGTGGGTTCAAGAATTGCTGTTGCTAATTTCGAATTACGACTTCCATTTACAGGCCCCAAAAAATTGGCTGCAGTTGAATCCAAATTCTTATTCTCAGACCTGAATTTATTTTTTGATATGGGGCTTGCTTACGATAATGATTCAAAAGTGGCCTTCAGATCTGAGCCACGCCAGGTTGGCGGTGCCACGGGATATCTGGAACGAATACCTGCCATGAGTGCCGGTGTATCCTTAAGAGTAAATGTATTCGGATATTTTGTTCTTGAACCATATTATGCGATACCTTTCCAAAGAAAAGATGTGAACCTCGGAGTATTTGGGTTAACCTTTGCACCGGGATGGTAAAAAGAAAAAGCGATCTCAGGATCGCTTTTTTTATTGTTCATCTAAATAAAACCAAACATTTAACTATTTCGTAACTTATACATGTGATTACTTTCAGTCATCGCATGCATAAAAATATTTATGATCTACCTTCCATGTACAATTAAAGATAATCCAATGAAAGTCATATTAAGTGTTGCCATGTTAGTTTTTCTAATTACAAGCAGCAGCTGCGGACAAAACAAAGCCAAAACCAAACAAGAAAATACTAAAGCACTAAGTTTCCCGATCCAAAAATCAGAAGCAGAATGGAGAAAGATATTAAGTCCCATTTCCTTTGAAATTATGGTAAAAAGAGGTACCGAACCTCCATTTAAAAATCCATATAATAACAATCATCAAAAGGGCATTTATGTAAGTGCTGCTACTGGCGAACCATTATTCAGTTCGGAAGACAAATATGAATCAGGTAGTGGCTGGCCAAGCTTTACCAAAGCAATTAAAGCCGGAGTGATCACCGTTGTAACCGATGACAGCCACGGAATGATCCGTGATGAAGTGATCGAAACTAAAACCGGATTGCACCTGGGCCATGTATTTGATGACGGTCCTAAAGATAAAGGCGGCAAACGCTACTGCATGAATTCAGCTGCCCTGAAATTTATAAAAAAGTAATCAGGATAAACTGCTGAAAGAAGCACGCATTGGCTGAATTCCAGAGATCAATACCTGCTCAAAATCTAAGCCAATGGTCAGGTCGATCCAGTCAGGATTAACAGATCTGATCAGCCTGTCTTTTTGTATACGCGCAAACTTGTTAATTAAATTAAAACGTTCAAGAGCAGCTGATTCAGAACTTAGTTCTTCAAAATAAACAAGCCTTGTTAATTGCTGCCCTGCATCAAAAAATAAATTGGGCATCTGTCTGTAGAAACTCATGGTCTTCATCAGGTCAGTACTCATCCCTACATGTATGCAAGTACGGTTACGGTCAGTTACTAAATAAACAAATTTTTTAGTTCTCATGGCTGGTTTAGTTAGGATCGGCATATATTAAAATTTAAATTTTTTGTTCCAAGAATAATTGCTAATTTTATGAGCATAAATTTACTAACAATTTTAGTATTTCCAAATTTATTTTCAAATGGCAAACATTTCTTCCAATCTGAAGTACCTCCGCAAGAAAAAAGGGCTTACACAACAGCAATTTGCAGACACTCTTGATATTAAACGCTCTCTTGTTGGAGCATATGAAGAGGACCGGGCAGAGCCTAAATATGAATTACTAAAAAAATTCGCAGAGTTTTACGAGCTTTCCATGGACGAACTCATCAATGATCGCATTGACGACAAATGGAAACCGAAACCAAAAGGCGATCCTGCGAATATCAGAGTATTAAGCATTTCAGTTGATAGTCAGGACAGAGAGAATATTGAACTGGTTCCTGTAAAGGCCAGCGCAGGCTATCTGAATGGCTATGGAGATCCGGAATACATTTCAGAGCTTCCAAAATTCCACTTGCCCATGTTTCGTCAGGGAACCTATCGTGCATTTGAAATAAAAGGTGATTCAATGCTCCCACTACAATCCGGAACTGTGGTTGTCGGAGAGTATCTTTCCAACTGGAATGAACTTAAACCTGGCGATACCTATGTGGTGATCAGCAAAAGTGACGGGATCGTTTATAAAAGAATTGGCAATAAATTCAAGGAAAACAAAGCTTTAAAACTTATCTCAGACAATCCGGTTTATGAGCCCTACTCTATTGCTGGTGAAGACGTTTTAGAGATCTGGAAGGCAAAAGCATATATTAGTACAGACTTTCCTGATCCTGCCCCTGAACCAACCTTAGAAACGCTCACTACTATGGTATCACAGATGCAAAAATCAATCTCTAATCTCGATAGAAATAAATCTTAACATTATTTAACAATTAAGATTTTAAACCTTATTACCTAAAAATCATCTATCTGTATATACAAACACAAATAGATATGAAAAAAATATTGATTACTGCAGGTTTATTAATAGGATTAGTAGGCGCTGGTTATTCACAAGATACTCCACAGAGAAAAGGTCATGAAGCGGGTCAGCCTCATCGTGAGATGAAATCTCCTGAAGAACGTGCAAAAATGAGTACAGATGCACTTGAGAAAAAATTAAATTTAACTCCTGAGCAGAAAGAAAAAGTATATGCACTTCAACTGGAACGTGCAAATAAAATGGGAAAAATGCAGGAAGCTGATGCTGCAACCAGAAAAAACCAAATGGAAAAACGTAAGGAGTTAATGGATGAAGGTGAGAAAAAAATGAATAAGATCCTTACAGAAGAGCAGCAAAAAACCTTGGAGGAGATGAAAGCAAAGGGGAAAGAACGTATGCAGGAACATAGACGTCCAATGCATGGCCCAAGAAAAGGTTAAATAATCTTATACTGCATTCCTAAGAAAAGCGGTCTAATTAGACCGCTTTTCTTATTTTTAACAAAAATAAAACTTGGAAGGCATTAATAAATTCATTTCGGAAAGTTTAGAGTATCGCAGAAGTAACGACTCACTACGTACTTTAAAGCCAGAAAACAATCTGATTGATTTCTGCTCAAACGACTACCTGGGCTTTGCTCATTCAATGGAGTTCAGGGCAATGTTTGAGACTGAAATGAAAAAGTACCCTCATTACCGCATGGGTTCCGGAGGTTCACGCTTGCTGGCAGGCAATGATCGCTTTACTGAAAATCTTGAAAATGAAATTGCAAAATTCCATAAGGCAGAGAGCTCCCTTCTCTTTAATTCAGGATATAATGCCAATATTGGTCTGTTCTCCTGCATCCCGCAACGCGGCGACACCATTATTTCAGATGAGTATATTCATGCTTCTATTATTGATGGTATCCGGCTAAGCCATGCATCACGCTTCGTATTCAGGCATAATGACCTGCAAAACCTCGAACAAAAATTAAAACTTGCAAAAGGCAGAATATTTATTGTTGTTGAAAGCATCTATTCTATGGATGGAGATGAGGCACCACTTACGGAAATTGCAAAAATTGCAAAAAAACATGATGCTGCTCTGATTGTAGATGAGGCACATGCTATTGGAATATTTGGAAATTCAGGAAGAGGGCTGGTGCATGAACTGGGATTATGCGACAAGGTTTTCGCAAGAATTATCACCTTTGGAAAAGGTATGGGCGCACATGGCGCTGCAGTTTTGGGTAGCGATCAGCTCCGCAATTACCTGATCAATTTTTCCAGATCTTTCATTTTTACTACAGCCTCCTCATTTCTAAGTCATTTAGCCATAAAGGTCTCCTATGACCTTCTCAAAATTCGTGATCATCAAACAATGATTCATGAACGAATCAGACAATTCAAACAGAATATTAATCCGGTAATCAATCTATTACAAAGCAGATCGGCTATACAGATCATCCTGGTTCCGGGAAACAGCCAGGCAAGAGAGGCAGCTATAAAAATTCAACAAGCCGGTTTTGATGTCAGGGCAATACTAAGTCCGACTGTTGCAATTGGCACAGAACGCCTTAGAATATGTCTGCACAATCATAATTCAATGAATGAAATAAATAACCTCTGTACTATTTTAAATCAAATACTTTGACAAAGCGGCCCATATTTATAACAGGTATAGGAACAGGAGTAGGCAAAACTATAGTTTCTGCTATTCTGGTGGAAAAATTAAAGGCTGATTATTGGAAACCTGTACAATCAGGCGAATTGGACAACAGTGATACAATGCTAGTACGCAGTTTAATTTCCAACGAGCAAAGCTTATTCCATGAAGAAGCTTATCGTCTCTCACAGCCCCTCTCTCCCCATCAATCTGCTGCCCTGGACGGAATACGGATAGATTTGGATAAGATCATTTTACCCAATACAGAAAATCAGCTGATCATTGAAGGTGCCGGAGGATTAATGGTCCCATTGAATGATAAAGATCTGATGATCGATCTGATAAAAAAACTGGATGCTGAAGTAGTGCTGGTTTCTAAAAACTATCTGGGAAGTATAAATCATACCTTGCTTTCAGCTGAAATTCTGAAAACCAGAAATATACCAATTCGCCGACTGATATTCTGCGGAGAGACCAATCAAAGTTCAGAAGAGGTTATTTTCAAACAAACAGGGATCCCAATTATTCGTATTCCTTTTTTTAATAAACTTAATAAAGCTTCGAT
The DNA here is from genome assembly GCF_900103545.1 of Daejeonella rubra. GTDB lineage: Bacteria > Bacteroidota > Bacteroidia > Sphingobacteriales > Sphingobacteriaceae > Daejeonella > Daejeonella rubra. The sequence continues at coordinate 266,066 of NZ_FNHH01000001.1, read as the reverse complement.
CAAGGAATTCTCAGATCAACTGATCTATTAATTTAAAGTATTGTTTGTATAAAAACAAGTGACCTTTCTGGTCCAACAAATATTTTATCAAAAAAAAGGTCCCTGATGCAAATGCACCAGGGACCTTTTTTTGAAAATTTATATTGATTATGGATTCTGATCAGCAGGATTAATTGCATCACTAGCATCAATCTCTGATTGAGGAATTCTGAATAACCATGTTGGATCTTGAGAAGGCAGTGTAAAAATAACTGCGATCGCTGCAACATGATTTCCTGTACCAGAAGCTCTGTTCAAAGGAAGTTTCAAACGCTTAAGATCCAGCAATGAGAAACCTTCTCCCCAAAGCTCAATTCTTCTTTGTAATAAGGCTTCGGTAATTAAATCCGGAGCTGTTGCAGGTGCAACATATGCAGCATTTCTTGGCTTGATAAGTGCTTCCAAAGCCGTTTTAGCTTTACCTGCATCACCAAGACGAGCATTAGCTTCAGCTTCGATCAAATACATTTCTGAAGACCTTAACAAGATATAATCAGCTGCCCATGAACCAGGAGTTGGCAATCTGAATTTATTCTGACTGTAGTCAGGGAATGTTGAGGTAGCGGTTCCAGGAGTTCTAAAAGTCGATTTTCTAACATCAGCAGCGGGAATCTGATCATAAAGCTCCTTTGTGATCTTCTTCTGCATGCCCAACTGAGCATAACTCAAAGTATTAGCATCAAAATGAGAGAAGAAAGATGCAAAAATAGTAGCCTGATCATTTGGAATTTCTAATCCCCAGATCCACTCAGTATTTTTCACACTAAAGCCTGCAACATACTGTGCATTTGACATCAAAGGATAAGCTGAACGAGCTTCTGCTGCTTTTGTAGCTGCAGTTGACCAATCCTCCATTTGCAATGCTACTCTGGCATAGATTCCCTTAACAGTTGCCTGATTAATATGAGCAAACTGTTTCTTGGTTTTACCAGCTAATAAGGTCTCAGCAGCTTTTAAATCTGCAATGATCTGAGTGTAAACAGCAGCAACAGTTCCTCTTGGATTACCAGTAATAATAGGCTCTGTATAAACAGGAACACCAGGCTTAGTCTCATTACCCTTATAGGTATGCTGAAATAAGTTAACAAGGTAAAAATAGTTGTATGCTCTTAATGCCAGTGCCTGACCTTTGATATTATCTTTGTCGGCAGCAGGACCAGTGGCAGCATCTATATTTTTGATAATGATGTTCGCATTATTAATAACTCTGTAATAATACTCCCATGTAAATGCAGAACGTGTACCTGGTGCAGGGTTTAAGTGAGCAGTAAATCTGTTCTCCGCATTAAACCAACCATAACTTGTTCCATGAATAGCCATGTCATTACCCATAACATCCATAGTAAGGTCAACAGCCTTCTGACCAAAATGACCATGACTACCTCCAAGACTATTCCACATATACCGGTAAGTACCATTTAAGGCTACTAATGCACCATCGGTGGTGGTAAAAACACCCTCAGAAGGTACTGATCCGGTTGGAGCAGTTTCTAAATACTCCTTTTTACAGCCCGATAATATGGTTAAAACCATTGCTACCGAACAGATTTTTATAAATATTTTTTTCATAATACTAAGTATGATTATAAGTTAACGTTTAGTCCAAAAGTAAACGTACGGAAGATCGGATAAGTAAAATCAGATGTTCCGTTGAATGTACGCTGAGGATCCATTCCTAATCTCTTTGTCGCTGTAATAGCATTGTCAGCAGATACGAACGCGCGGAAACTGCTTATACCGTATTTCGAAAATACTGATTTAGGAATAGTATAACCTAAATTCACATTCTTAAGAGTAAGGTAAGATGCATCATATAAGAATCTGGTTGAAATTCCATCCTGGTTAGCAACACCTCTTTGAAGTCTTGGAACATCAGTAATGTCACCAGGATTTTGCCATCTTCTTAACATATTAACAGAAAGTGCCTGTCCATAGGTACCTCTTGCCATTAAATTGGCATAGTTACCATCATAGAATTCACCACCTAACTGGAATGTAACTAAAGCAGAAAGATCAAAATTCTTATATCTGAATGAGTTTGTAATACCTCCGATCAGATCCGGGATTGCAGTACCTTTATAGTAATAGGTAGCGTTATTGATGTTATTAACAGTAGTTCTGCCAGTAACATTTCCAGCTGCGTCTTTTGTATCCTGATAGTAAAGCGCATCTCCGTTTGCCGGATCAACACCTGCATATTCACGTAACCAGAATGCATAAATATCATTACCAACACTTAACTTTTTAGTTCCGCTGATAATTTCAGCCTGTGGAAGTTTAGTGATCTCATTTTTGAATTTAGAAAGATTCAGATCGATTCTGTAGTCAAAATCGGTATTTCTTACAGCATTGTAACCCAACTGTAATTCAACACCAGAGTTTTTCATTGTACCAACGTTTCTAAGAATTGAACTTAATCCTGTAGATAAAGGCAAAGGAACCGAGAATAATAGATCCTGAGAAGTACGTTCGTAATATTCGATCGTTCCATCTAATTTGTTGAATAATCTAAAATCAGCACCAACGTTGAATGAAACATTCTTTTCCCATTCTAATTCAGGATTAGCAATTGAAGAAAGAATAGCACCCGGAGAGTTTACGTTATTAAATCCAAGTGAATAAAGACCTTGCCATGAATAATAATCACCGGTATCTTCATTACCTTGCTGACCATAACTTCCACGAAGTTTTAACTCATCGATCCAGGTAAATTTCTTGAAAAATGCTTCTTCAGAGATACGGTAACCAGCACCTACAGACCAGAAGTTACCCCAACGATTATCAACGTAGAATCTGGAAGAACCATCGGTTCTGAAACTACCAGAAAGCAGATATTTTCCTTTGAAGTTATAATTCAACTGAGAAAAGTAACTTTCAATTTTATGTTGATCTGTAAATGAAGTTGCTGCACTTAAAGTTGCTGCGGGAGCTAATTCTACAACACCCGGGAAAGGAAATCCAGTACGGGTTGCAGACATAAACCTTCCTTCAAAAGAATAGTTTTCATGACCTGCTAAAGCATTGAATCCATGATCACCAAAATTCTTATTCCAGTTTAATACCTGATTGAAAGTATAGGAAATATTACGTGTGTCAGATTTTGTTGATCTACCTGTCACGTTAACCGCATCTCCAAATAGTGAATTCTGATAAGCGGTACCTAATCCATTGTAAAAATTACCACCCAATGAAGTCTTAAATGCAAAATCCTTCAGGAATTTAACTTCTAAAAATGTGTTTGCAGTACCTTCACTTCTTCTGGTTGATCTCTCATCCAGAGCTAAAGTACCTACAAGGTTAGAGTTAGCTGCATATGGTCTGGCGCCCATTTGTGTTGCAACTCCCCAATCTAATTTCTTTTGATTAGTTACAGGATCAATTACAATAATTCCATTAGCATCTCTCTCATATACGGGATAAATAGGACCCATATAACGTGAGTAATAGAACGGATTTGAAGTAGCCGTTCCTGTAGCAAAATCACCTGTCGAATTAGAGAAAGTAGTACCAATATTCAAACCAGCGTTCAACCATGGTCTGACTTCAGAATTAACTTTTAATCTGGCATTTAAACGATCATAATCAGAGAATTTAGCAATACCATCTTCCTGAATATATCCAACAGAAAGTAAATAGTCGCTTTTCTCAGCACCGCCTGAAATGTTTAAGTTAAGGTCATTTCTATTTGCACTCTGGAATAATGCATCAGCCCAGCTATCCTGATATAACAATACAGCAGACGAATTTAATTTTCCAGTAGCTGCATCAACAAGGCCACTACCCTTAATACTGTAAGGATTATATCCTAAGCCAGTTGGAGCAGTAAGAATTGCTGAAGCGGCAACTCCTGCTTCAGCTCTTGTAAAATTGGCGCCTGTAGCTGGATTTCTAGCTACAAGATTTGCATTTCTGGTTGATTCCCACATTAATTCCATGTAATCTTTTGCACCAACTCTTTCATATTCAGGAATTCCTCTTTCAGAAAGACCAGATCTAAGATTTACAGCAATTCTTGAAGTACCCTTTTTTCCAACTTTCGTTGTGATCATGATCACTCCATTGGCTGCACGAGCACCGTACAAAGCAGATGCAGCAGCATCCTTCAATACGGTAACAGTCTCAATATCATCAGTTGATATTGAAGAAATTGTACCATCAAAAGGAACTCCATCTACAACATATAAAGGAGAACTACTTGCATTGATCGATCCAATACCTCTAATACGAATAGCTGCACTCGATCCTGGAGTACCACCACCATTCGATGTTTGGATACCCGGAATAAGGCCTTCTAATACACGGGAAACAGATGTTACCTGTGATTTTTGTATCTGTGCACTTGTTACAGTAGCTTCAGCTCCGGTAAATGCTTTTTTCGAAATTGATCCGTAAGGCACTTGTACCACAACCTCTGCTAACTGCTGAGAATCAAAGACTAATGTTGCATTAGCTACATTTGTCGCTCCAATAGTAACATTCTGAGTTACATAACCTATATAGGTAAATGTTATTCTGGTTGTTGCTGAAGGAACACTTAGTGAGTAATTTCCGTCTGACCCGGTTGTAGTACCTGCGGATCCGGCTCTCACAGAAACACCTGGAAGAGGGAGGCCATCATCAGCTCCAACAACTCTACCAGTGATTGTCTTATTCTGAGCCATAGCGCTGGTAATAGCAAACAGGCTTAACAATAAGAAAGCTAGTAATTTTCTTTTCATTTGATTTATGTTAAATTAATTAATTGGTTACGAAACCCTCTGTGCGGGCTTTAATGCGCAAGAATAGCAGTTTAAGCCGACAAACTTGTATTAGGTTTGTAACTTTGATGTAACAAAATTGTTGCAAAAACGCATAGTATTTTCCCACTTCGCTGTAATAAAAGCCCCTCAATATGCATCTAAAGGTCATAAACTAAAAATCACAATCTCCCAGTTAGCAGAAAAAAAATATTAACCAAGCCTTTTTGTAAAGAAATTGTTGCTGAAAAATAATTCAAAAAAATGCGGAGACGCTAAATAATGAACAATATAAAAACCTTTATACCTTTGATCCTTTAGTTCGTCAATCATCTAAATAATTTAAAAATGAAACTAATCTCAGTAATAGGTTCCGGCACGATGGGCAACGGAATTGCACACTCCTTCGCAATTGCAGGATATCGGGTTAATTTGATTGACATTTCGCAGGATAGTCTTGAAAAGGGCATGAATGCTATCAGCAAAAATCTTGACAGACAACTGGTAAAAGGCCTGATTACTGAAGAATTAAAATTTTCTGCACTTAAGAATATTCAAACTTATACTGATACCAGATCAGGGGTTTCAGAGTCAGACCTTGTTATCGAAGCAGCAACCGAAAATCTGGCAATAAAACTTGAAATTTTCAAGAATCTGGACACATTCTGCAAACCAGATGCAATTCTGGCATCAAATACCTCATCTATCTCCATTGGTAAAATTGCATCAATTACCCAGCGAGCAGATAAGATAATAGGAATGCACTTCATGAACCCGGTTCCAGTAATGAAACTTGTTGAAGTGATCAGAGGATATTCAACTTCTGATGAAGTCACTAAAACAATAATGGATCTGGCTGTCAGCCTGAACAAAATCCCGGTAGAGGTAAATGATTATCCAGGCTTCGTTGCCAACCGAATTTTAATGCCAATGATCAATGAGGCTATTTACTCTTTACACGAAGGTGTTGCAGGGGTAAATGAGATCGACACAGTAATGAAGCTGGGAATGGCCCATCCAATGGGTCCATTGCAACTAGCAGATTTTATTGGCCTCGACGTATGTCTGGCAATTCTAAATGTACTACAACAAGGTTTTGGAAATCCTAAATATGCGCCTTGCCCTCTTCTGGTCAACATGGTCACAGCAGGAAATTTGGGAATAAAGTCTGGTCAGGGATTTTATGATTACAGCAATGGAATCAAAGAACCTGAACTTTCAAAGAAATTCAAAAAGTAAGCCTGATATTCTGTTGTCTGTGGTCTGTTATCAGTTGTCTGAGGACTGAAGTCTGAGGTCCGAAAAAAAGCAGTAAATTTCAAATTAGCACTACACAGTCTTGATTCCTTGTTCTTTGTTCCTGTTATCTGTTGTCAGAGGTCTGAAAAAAACAGCAAATTTCAAATTAGCATTACAAAGTCATTATTCCTTGATCTTTGTTCCTTGTTCTTGGTTCCTGGCTCTTGGTTCCTGGCTCATAACTCAACATTCAATTATCCACAAACAAATTCTCATCGACCTACATCCTCGAAGGCACCCTGATCCCCAGTAATTTCATTCCTTTATTAATTGTAGACGCAGTTGCAGCAGAAAGATCGAGCCTGAAATTTCTGACATCCGGATCTTCGGCCTTCAGAATGCTTTCCTCATGATAGAACTTATTAAATAATTTGGCCAGCTCAAAAACATAATTTGCGATATGTGCCGGACTGTATTCCCTTGCAGATGCAGCTATAACATCAGGATATTTAGCCAAATTAACGATCAGGTCCCTTTCAAGTACAGTAAGGACATTAGAATAGTTCAAGGAAATTTTATTTTTATAATCAGCTTTTGCCATCACTGAACGTATCCTTGCATGAGTGTACTGAATAAAAGGACCTGTATGACCTTGAAAATCAATTGATTCATTCGGATCAAATAATAGTCTCTTTTTAGGTTCAACCTTCAACAGGAAAAATTTAAGAGCTCCTAATCCGATCATATTATAAAGGTCTATCTTTTCTTCTTCGGTGAATCCTTCAACTTTTCCCAATTCCTCAGTTCTTTCCCGGGCAGTAAGGATCATATCATCCATCAGCTCATCGGCATCAACAACTGTCCCCTCTCTGGATTTCATCTTTCCGGAAGGCAGATCAACCATCCCATAGGAAAGATGAAATAAACCTTTTGCCCATGTTTTACCTAATTTCTGAAGAATCAGAAATAAAACTTTAAAGTGATAGTCCTGCTCATTACCAACTACATAAATTGACTTATCCATTTTAAAGTCGTCATATTTTAGTTGCGCCGTTCCGAGATCCTGAGTAATGTAAACAGAAGTACCATCCGCACGAAGAACAAGCTTCTGATCCAAACCATCTTCAGTAAGATCTATCCAAACTGATCCATCATCCTTTTTAAAAAAAACACCCTTTTCAAGTCCCTCCTGAATCGTATCCTTCCCTAAAAGGTAAGTATCTGATTCATAATAGTATTTCTTGAAATCAACTCCCAGCATTTTATAAGTGACTTCAAAACCGGAGTAGACCCAGCCGTTCATCATACTCCAAAGCTCTTTAACGTCCTTATCGCCGGCCTCCCATTTCAAAAGCATTTCCTGGGCCTCCTTTATGATCGGAGCATTCTTTTTTGCTTCATCTTCTGTCTGCCCCTCATAGGTCAGAGCTTCGATCTGTTTTTTATATTCCTTATCGAAGATCACATAATATTTACCTACCAGATGGTCCCCTTTTAATCCACTGCTTTCAGGAGTTTCGCCATTTCCAAATAATTGCCAGGCAAGCATAGACTTACAAATATGTATGCCCCGATCATTTACCAGATTGACTTTTATCACTTCATATCCATTTGCCGACAAGATTTCAGCAACAGAATAACCCAATAAATTATTACGCACGTGACCTAAATGAAGCGGTTTATTGGTATTGGGAGAAGAATATTCAACCATAACCTTTTTTCCGTTTGATGGAAATTGCCCAAATGAATTACTATGAACTGTATTCAGTAACTCATCAATCCAGTAAGAATCAGCAATTGACAAATTCAAAAATCCCTTGATCACGTTGAAGTCTTCAACTTCTTTTACATTCTCCTTCAGGTACTCCCCTATTTCAGTTCCGGTTTGTTCAGGAGTTTTTTTAGAAAAACGTGTAAATGGAAAGGTAACTACTGTAACCTGACCTTCAAATTCTTTGCGCGTTTCCTGAATAACTATACTATCTGATGCGATCTCTGTTTGATAAAGCACTGAAACAGCCTTCTGGATTTGCTGAACTATGGTATTTTCTATTGTCATTTTTATTGGCCTTAAGCCCTGTAAATTTAATCGTTAATTAAGGAATTTGTCGCACGAAGTAAGATCTCAAATGCATTCTCTGCCATCAGGTTTTCTTTATCCAGTGTAGGATTAACTTCTACCATCTCAAAACAGCATACTTTTTCATTACTCATCAAACGTGAAACTAAATTTCCTGCTTCTCTTTCAGTAATTCCATTAGATACTGGTGTCCCGGTACCTTTTGAAATTGAGGCATCAAGAGCATCTACATCAAATGAAACATAGATCATATCACATTGATCCAAATATTTAAGGGCATCAATTGCTACACGCTCTACTCCACGCTTTCGGATCTCCAGAGTAGGAAAATTTTTAACTTTATGCTTATTGAGTAAATACAGTTCTGGGGTTTCCGCATCGCGTAAAGCAATATAAACAAGGTCGCTGTACTTAATTTTGGGGGATATTTTAGCTACATTCTTCAATTGATACCAATAATTCAAAGTCTCCTGATCAGGCTTATTGATCTTCGAATCAATATTATCTTCATCTAAAACAATTGCTAAAGGCATTCCATGCAAGTTCCCTGAAGGAGTAGTGTAAGGCGAATGAATATCAGCATGTGCATCTATCCAGATCACACCCAATCTGGCCTTTGGAAAAGCCTTACGAATTCCGGAAATTGTACCCGCCGAGCAACTGTGATCACCAGAAAGAAGAATAGGAAATTGATTATTCATCAATGTTTTGGATACCTCCTCAGCAACGCGTTCAACCATAGTCAGTACACCGGAAATTCGCTTGGCGAACTGATTACCTGCAGATTCAAGCAATAAATGATTCTCATTCGGAATTTCAATATTTTTGTACTTCTTAAAATACCTGCTTCCAAAATCAAGTGCAGCAATTTTAATTGCATCAATTCCCAAACTGGATCCACGTGTTCCTGCCCCAATTTCAGATTTAACCTCAATAATTTTCAGATCACGCATAATCCTTTTCGCTTATCATATAGATTTAGTTTGGAACATACAATTTTTAAGCATTGTAATATGTTCTATGCTATATGCTTTTTATATCTTTGCCAAAATTATAAAAAAATGCAGAGTTACGCGGAGTTTCTTGATTTAAGCGTGGGCTTCCCTCAGGATGGTTTTGATATCATTGATGATGAATTGTATTTTCATGACTTAAACCTCATGGAGATGATTGAAACCTATGGTTCTCCACTCAGATTTACTTATTTACCTATAATAAGTAAAAAGATACAGCAAGCCAAACTTTTGTTTCAGGCAGCTATCGTTAAAAACAACTACAGAGGTGGTTATAAATATTGTTATTGCACTAAAAGCTCACACTTCAGGCATATTGTTGAGGAAGCACTTCGAAATGATATTCACCTTGAAACTTCATCTGCATTCGATATGCCAATGATCGATGCTCTTGAAAAGAAAGGTTCACTGAATAAAGACATCACCGTTATTTGTAATGGATTCAAAACTTTCCAATACAAGCAGTATATCATTGATATGCTTCACGATGGGTTTAAAAACATCATCCCTGTTTTAGATAACAAGGAGGAGTTCAATATCTATGATGATGAACTTGATATTCCATGTAGCTTAGGAATGAGGATCGCTGCTGAAGAACAGCCTGATTCTCAATTTTATACTTCCCGCTTAGGAATAAGAATGGAAGATATCATCGATTTTTACAATCATAAAATAGCACAAAACCCTAATTTCAAGGTCAAACTGCTTCATTTCTTTATTAACTCCGGAATTTCTGATACCCCTTACTATTGGAATGAACTTGAAAAATATGCCACTCTTTATTGCAAATTCAAGAAAATAAATCCGGATCTGGACACCCTTGATATTGGTGGAGGAATGCCATTCAAAGATTCGTTAGCCTTTGACTTTGATTATGAATACATGGTCAATGAAATTGTAAAAAGGATCAAGGAAATCTGTGCAGAACACGATGTGATGGAACCAGATATCATTACTGAATTTGGAAAATATACCGTTGCCGAAGCTTCAGGAATCCTATACAAAGTTTTAGGACGTAAGCAACAGAATGACCGTGAAAAATGGTTAATGCTTGATGGATCATTCATCACCAACCTTCCGGATGTATGGGCATTGAACCAAAAGTACATTCTTGCTCCAATTAACAATTGGGATTCTGAATATGAACGTGTAAACCTTGGGGGAATAACCTGCGATGGGCAGGATTATTATAGCCAGGAAGCTCATATGAACAACGTATTTATGCCTAAAACACGCAAGGTTCAGTATTTAGGCTTCTTCCATACCGGTGCTTACCAGGAAGTCCTTAGTGGCTATGGTGGTATACACCATTGTCTGCTTCCATCACCTAAGCATGTAATCATTCGGCGTAACCGGGATGAGACCTTCAATTTTGAAGTATTTGGCGAGGAGCAGAACAGTAAGCAGGTACTAAAGATTTTAGGTTATTAGGCCCGCCCCGGATCAAGTCCGGGGGGACTAAGTAGGTGGTGAGTTATTTTAATTATATGATGCAGAAATATTACTTCATCCTTTTTTGCCTGTTTCCATTGATTTCCTGTTCACAGAACAAAAAAGTGGAGTCAGAACCAATAAAAATTGAGGCTCCCATCATTAATCAGAACTTCACAACGCTCAAATTTGAGGCAAATGGGAAACCATGTTTAGCTTCTATTAACGATCGCTATATAGATTTTAAGGATAGATCCAGTTTTTCGTTGTCATTTTTTGTCAATGTAAATACGCTGGAAAAGAATAAGGATGGACATCCAACAGATAAAGAAGCTCTGCTCTTCAATAATTTACAGACTGAGATCATACAGGAACTAAGCAAGGTTCTTGGAAGCTATTGCTATGTTGGTACTACTACGATGACAGGCTATCGCGATATACTTCTCTATATCAAACCTGAAGATCAAAAAAATGCAACAGAAATTCTGGAGCGACTAAAAACTCAACAGAGCCGTATAGAATCCATTTCTTTTGAGATAGATCCTAAATGGGAAGCAGTTTCTTCTTTTTATGAAGCTGTTACAATAAAAAATTAGGAATCAAACTTGTCGAGCAACTTGATCAAAGTTGCGAAATCTTTAGGATACGGAGCCTCAAAGGTCATTTCCGTATTCTCATCGATCTTAAAAGTTATCCGGCGTGCATGTAATGCAAATCGTTTCATGATAGGAAGCTCTTCCTGGTCCTTCCCAATGCGGTAAGCCCTCTTGATTTCCGAAAGGTACACTGGCTTTCCACCATACATTTCATCACCTGCAATGTTCGCTCTTTGGGAAGCCAGATGAATCCTTATTTGGTGCATCCTGCCAGTTATAGGTCTGCATTCAACAAGGGTATAATGTTTATAATATTTAATTGAGTTGAAAACTGTTTCTGCGGGTTTCCCTTCCTGCCTGTTTATTGCTACGTTCTTCGCTCCCAGGTTCAAAATCGGCAAGTCTACATGAAGTTCCTCAAAAACATGGGTTCCGTTTATTATGGCATGATACACTTTGTTCACTTTTCTGTGTTCAAATTGCATGGAAATGAGACGATAGGTTTCCGGATTTTTGGCAATGATCAATACACCCGACGTTTCTCTGTCTAAACGGTGACAGATCTGTGCATCATCAGAATATTGCTTGGCCATTCTAAGCAAGTTGTTATCTCCACCTTCCCTATCGTCTAGCGAACTCAGGAATGCAGGTTTGTTAACAACGATAAGATTATCGTTCTCGAAAAGAATAAGGTCCTGGAATTTTGGAAACTTCACGCATTAAAAATTAGAATGCAAAAGTAAGCTTTTAATTTCAGAGCGGAGTATAAAGGGGAAAGGTTAAAGCTTAAAGCCTAAAGGTAAAAGCCTAAAGGTAAAAGCTTAAAAATCAATGGTGAAAGGATGAAAGGTGAAAGTTGAAGGATGAAAGATAAAAGGATTAAAGATTATAGGATTAAAATAAAGTTAATATTTTATTCAAATCACTGTTTATTAACCGATTTCCACTCTCCGATATCCGCTTTGAGCTTTAAGCTTTAAGCTTAAAATCACTTCAATTCAAATTTATATCCAACCCCTTTTACTGTACTGACATAATTATCACCAAGCTTTTCACGAAGTTTACGAATATGAACATCGATTGTACGGTTGGTTACTACAACAGAATCTTCCCAAATGTTTTTCAGGATGACATCACGGGTATATACTTTACCGGGCTTTGAAGCAAGCAGATATAGTAACTCAAATTCCTTTTTAGCAAGTACAATTTTTTCACCTTTTCGAAATACAAGGAATGCTTCACGATCAATAACAAGATCACCTATTTCAACTTTGTTTTCTACTTCAGCTTCCTCCGAATGAACATTACGTCTTAAAATAGCATTGATCCTGCTGGTAAGTGCGCGAGGTTTGATCGGTTTAGCTATATAATCATCTGCACCAACATTAAAACCGGCAATTTCGGAGTATTCTTCGCTCCTGGCAGTTAGAAATACCATGAATGTGTTTTTAAATTCATTCATTGTTCTAAGAATCCTGCAGGCTTCGATCCCATCCATCTTGGGCATCATGATATCAAGTATAATGAGATCAGGCATCACACGTTTGGCTTCAGTAACCCCTTCCTGACCATTGGAAGCAGTATATACCTGATAGCCCTCTTTTTTTAAGTTGTACTCAATAAGCTCCCGGATATCAGGTTCATCATCAACAATCAGGATCTTATGCTTAGCCGTACTCATAAATAGATTAATTTTCGTAAAAATAACCCCTTTGTTCTATCATATCGTTAAGCCTTTATTAACAAATTGTAAACTTTTTATCCGAATTTACAATAAAGCCTGCTATTTCAATGTCTTTTCAAGAAATTGTTCCAATTCAGCACCTCTCAGGTTCTTTGCGATGATCTTGCCTTCAGGATCAAGAATAAATGATGCTGGTATCCCTTCAACTTTGTACTGTAGTGTTACCTTTCCATCCCATCTTTTTAATTCAGAGAGATGCGGCCAGTTTAACTGATCATCTTTTATTGCTTTCAGCCATGCAGCACGGTCGTCATCAAGAGAAATACCCAGCACTGTAAAGTTCTTGCTTTTAAACCTCTCAAATTGCTTAACAATATTCGGGTTTTCCTCACGGCAGGGAGCACACCAGGAAGCCCAAAAATCAAGGAGTATATATTTGCCTTTGAAATCAGATAATTTAAACTCTTTACCAGTTTGATCAGGCAATTGAAAATCAGGAGCAACCTGACCAATAGAAACAGGCTTTATTCCAACCATTTTGGCAACAAAAGATTGAACAGCACTATTCTTAGGGAATTTAGATTTTACCTCTTCAGCATAAACGATCAACTCTTGCTCATACTTATTCTGATCAATTGTACCTGCGGCATAAAAGCCTGCCAGGTTTTCTTTATTATCCTGAACAAACTTAAAAGCTTCTGCAGAATACTTATCCATATTAGCCTGAAATTGAGGCATCAGAACGTTGTAAATTGAGTCCTTTGCAGCAGGGTTCGAATTTATAAGCGCTGCATAATCTGTCTGAATCTTCTGGTATATTTTTCCGTAATCATTGCTCAGCTTATTAAAGTCACGTATCTTTTCAGAATCACTTGAGCCTTTAATTTCATAAGTATTTGTTGTATCTGAATAATCAGATTTAAACTCCACTGCATCACCATTTTGACCTACAATGAGGAAATTCTTTTCACCAATAACCAGTGTGTAAAAATTTGGATCGGGTGCAACCCGGCGAAATTTAAACTCATTACTTTCATTCAAAAAGGCGGAATCAACCAATTGATCAGTCTCGTAAAGTAAAACCTTTTTAATATCACCTGCATTTTCAACTTTACCTGAAATACTCAGTTCATCATTATTTTTACAAGAACTGACAAAAAAACCAAGCCCAAGGAGGGCAACAAACATTATTTTTTTCACGATTTATTTTCTAATTTTTCAATTACTAATTTACTGGCAGTCTGAGGATTGATCTTTCCTTTAGTTCTTTTCATGAGGTCGCCCATAAACAAACCCAAAACGCCTTTTTTACCATTATGGTATTCTTTCACCTTATCAGGATAACTATTCAGCACTTCTTCTATAAGCAAATTCAAATCATCATCATCAGTATCGATCAAAACCTGCAGAGAAATTGCCGCCTGCTCAGCAGAGATCGATGGATTTTTGATCAGTTCAGGAAAAACCTGATGTGCCGCTACAGAATAATTCAATTTTCCGCTATCGATCAACGCAATTAATTCTGCTAAAACTTTAGGTTGAACTTTGAAATCCTTTGTATGTGTTCCAGTCTCATGAAGGTAGGTCCTCAACGGACCTGCAACCCAGTTTGCTGCTGCTTTATAATGATTATTCCAGATAATAAGCTCATCAAAATACTCTGCAATTTCTTTTTCTGAGGAAAGTAGTATAGCATCATATTCTGACAGACCGAATTTAGAAATATATCGCTCTATCTTCTTTGCAGGAAGCTCCGGCAATGATTTAGCAAGTTCTGCAATATACTTTTCATCAATAAGCAGCGGTGGAAGGTCCGGTTCAGGGAAATAGCGATAATCATTGGCTGTTTCCTTGCTTCTTAGCGGACTCGTATTGCCAGTTTCGGCATCAAAATTCAGTGTATTTTGTTCTATGTATTCTCCCTTTTCAAGAAGCTGAGTCTGCCTGATAAATTCATGATCAATGGCTCTTTGCAGATTCCTTATCGAGTTCAGATTCTTTACCTCACATCTGTTGCCGTATTCTGTTGCGCCTTTTAGCCTTACAGAAATATTCGCATCACAGCGGATACTTCCCTCTTCCATATTACCATCGCAAATGTCAAGATATCTCACCAGTTTCCGAATCTCATTCAGATAGGCTGCTGCTTCATGGGCAGAGCGAATATCAGGCTCTGAAACGATCTCGATCAGTGGAACACCCGCACGGTTAAGATCGATCAGTGAATCCAATTCATCCTGATCGTGCATACTCTTACCGGCATCATCTTCCATATGTATACGATGTATCCTGATCCTTCTGGTAGAATGATCATCGGCTTTGACATCGATAAATCCCGATTTGCATATTGGCTCACTATCCTGAGTTGTTTGAAAGCCTTTTGGAAGATCTGCATAAAAATAATTCTTGCGATCAAAGTGTGTGCTGGTATTGATGTGGCAATTGGTAGCAAGTCCCATTTTGATAGCATACTCTACCACCTTTTTATTAAGCTTTGGTAAAGTACCGGGGAGTCCTAAGCTAACCGGACTAATATGCTCATTTGGTCCTCCGCCAAAACCGGCAGAGTCAGAGGAAAATATCTTGCTTGATGTAGATAATTGAACATGCACCTCAAGTCCAACTACCAGTTCGTATTTCTCAGTTAAACTGTCCGGGATAATCGTCATTTAAACTCAATAGGTGAATTAATTCTGCTGCAAAGATAAGCAATTGATTACAAATGAGTGTTCCCGGCTGATAATAAGCAATATTAATAGTGGCACTTAAATTGTACTCATCTCTTTTTAAAACAACCTATCATGAAAAAAAATATAATTGCCTTGATAACTGGCATGCTTTCCCTGATATCTCTTTCCGGGAATGCACAGGTAAGCGTGAATTTTAATATTGGGTCTCAGCCACTTTGGGGACCAACAGGTTATGATCAGGCTGAATATTATTATCTCCCTGATATCGAAACATATTACTATGTTCCCAAGCGGCAGTTTATATACATGGAAAATGGAATTTGGCTACATCGATCAGCCTTGCCAGGCCGTTATGCAAGATATGATCTGAACAGAGGATATAAAGTGGTCATGAATTCACCACGCCCCTACAACTCCTATAAATCTCATAAGGTAAAATATGCGAAATACAAGAGTTATTCAGGCAGGCAACCTATTATCAGATATAGCAAAGATCAGAAATATAGCCAATCCAAAGGCAATTATTCAAACTCCCATTCAAATGGAGGCCAGAAAGGGAATAATGGAAATGGGAATAGTGGAAAAGGAAATAATGGCAAGGGGAAACACTAAATAGTATATATTTGAGTTTGATATTTAGAGTTTCCTAAATATCAAACTCAATTGTTAATTTTCAGCCTACAAATAATTTTGCTTTTTCAAGTGCACGCTCCATTCCGGAACTATCTTTACCCCCAGCAGTTGCGAAAAATGGCTGACCTCCACCTCCACCCTGAATTTCTTTTGCAAGCTCCCGAACAATAGTTCCTGCATTCAGGCCTTTCTCTTTAACAAGATTTTCTGATACCATTACAGTCAGACTTGGCTTTCCATCGATTTCACATGCCAATACAAGGAAAAGATCATCTAAAAGGTCTTTTACCGCATAAGCAAGACTTTTTACAGCATCAGTATTAGGCAAATCAACCTGTTTAGCAAGAAAATTAACACCGTTTATATTTATTGCTTCCTTTACAAGTTCATGCTTTAAACCTGCAGATCGCTCGAGGATATTTTTTTCAATTTCCTTCTTTAGACGATTATTTTCTTCCAAAAGACTTTCTACAGATTTCAAAAGATCATTAGGATTTTTTAGTAATTCCTTGAGGCCCTTGATCTGTTCATTTTGCCCATTAATAAATTTCTCTGCGGCATCAGCACTGATCGCTTCAATTCTTCTAACGCCGGCAGCAACTGCGCTTTCTGAAAGTATTTTTAAATAACCTATCTGCCCACTGGCTTTTACATGTGTTCCTCCACACAATTCCTTTGAAAAATGATCATCAAAAGTGATTACACGAACGAAATCTCCATACTTTTCACCAAAAAGTGCCGTCACACCGGAATTGATGGCATCCTGATATGGAACATTCCTTTCTTCCTTCAAATGGATATTTTCACGGATCTTACGGTTAACAATAGATTCTATCTCTGCCAGCTCCTGATCAGTAACTTTTGAAAAATGAGAAAAATCAAAACGAAGATAATCTCCATTAACCAGGGAGCCCTTCTGATTCACATGTACTCCCAAAACTTGTTTTAGAGCTGCATGAAGCAAATGTGTCGCCGAGTGATTATTTTCAGTAGCTATTCTGTTGATCGGATCTACAACTGCCCTGAAAGTTCCTGAAGGATCTTCCGGAATTTGATCCAGGTAATGAATGATTAGTCCGTTTTCCTTTTTAGTATCAGTAACCTCGTATTCAAACAATCCGGAATGATCTTCTATCTTACCGGTATCTCCTGCTTGTCCGCCACTTTCAGCATAAAAAGGAGTACGGTTCAATACTACCTGAAACTGATCTTTTCCTTTAGCTGTTACCTTGCGATATTTAAGGATCTTACAATCGCTTTCCAGGTCATCATAACCGATAAATTCAACCTCGTCTCCTTCATTTGAAATGATCCAGTCGCCAGTATCAATAGCTGTAGCGGCACGGGAACGTTGCTTTTGTTGCTGAAGTTCAGCCTCAAATCCCTCCATATCTACAGTCCACCCCTTTTCCCTTGCCATTAGCTCGGTCAGGTCAATTGGAAATCCGAAAGTATCATATAACTCAAAAGCAAAATCGCCCCTGATCAATTTATCTGCAGTTTCAAAACGCTCAAAGCGTTGTATTCCTGTCGCTAGAGTTCTTAAAAAAGACATTTCCTCTTCAAGTACGACCTTCTGAACAAAATCCTGTTGTTTTTTAAGTTCAGAAAATACGCCATCAAACTGATCAGCAAGAATTGGAACTAGTTTATTCAGGAAGGGCTCCTTTAAATTCAGGAAGGTATATGCATACCTCACTGCTCTTCTAAGAATTCGCCTTACCACATAACCTGCCTTATTATTTGATGGAAGTGTTCCATCAGCAATACAAAAACAAATGGCACGAATATGATCAGCCATCACTCGCATGGCTACTGCAGATCCCCAACCCTCTTCTCCGGGATTTGAACTTCCGATATAAGGAGTTCGGGATTGCTCTGAAATATATTGGATCAAAGGCTGAAATACATCCGTATCATAATTGGATGTTTTGTTCTGGATCACTCTAACCAAACGCTCAAGCCCCATACCAGTATCAACATGCTGATTAGGCAGCTTTTCAAGAGAACCATTCTTCAGTCGGTTATACTGCATGAACACGTTATTCCAGATCTCAATAACCTGGGGATCATCCTGATTTACAAGTGCGCTCCCATTTACCATTTTACGTTCAGCTTCCGGCCGCATATCTACATGGATCTCGGAACATGGTCCGCAGGGACCAGTTTCGCCCATTTCCCAGAAATTATCCTTCTTATTACCTAGAAGAATACGATCCTCAGAAATATATTGCTTCCAAATTTCGAAAGCCTCCTGATCTTTAGGCAGGCCTTCTTTATCATCGCCTTCAAATACACTTACATATAACTGATCTTTGGGGATTTTATAAACTTCAGTAAGAAGTTCCCAGCTCCAGGCAATGGCTTCTTTTTTAAAATAATCGCCGAAACTCCAATTACCCAGCATTTCGAACATGGTATGATGATAGGTATCAATTCCAACCTCTTCAAGATCATTATGCTTTCCTGAAACTCGTAAACAACGCTGTGTATCTGCTACCCGTGAATGTTTAATTGCAGCTTCACCCAGAAAAAGATCTTTAAACTGATTCATACCGGCATTGGTAAACATCAATGTAGGATCGTCTTTCACCACAATTGGTGCCGATGGAACTATTTGATGCCCTTTTGCGGCAAAAAAATCTAAAAAACCTTGTCTTATTTCTTTGGTGGTCATCCTTGATTAGCTATTCTGCAAATATAAATATAGATGCGGATTTGTATGTGGAGAATGTGAGAATATTTGGATACAAAATGTATGAAAGGGAAACAGGGCAAATAATGACCGATGAGCTAAATTCAATTTGAATGATGAAGATATTTGGTCCCGATCTAATACTTCTGCTGATAAATGTTCAAATAGTATTAATTTTACAGTAGAAAAAAAGGTATGCCGTACAAAGACCGAGAAATTACAAAGCTATACTATACCATGGGTGAAGTAACCCAAATGTTTGATGTTAATGCATCCCAGATCCGCTATTATGAGCGGGAATTTGAGATTCTTCAACCCAAAAAAAACAAAAAGGGAAACCGTCTGTTCAGTCCTGATGACGTAGAGAACTTAAGGATCATCTTTAGCCTTGTAAAAGATAAAGGTTATACCCTTCAGGGTGCAAAAGACCACCTTCGCAGTAATAAGGGCGAAGAAAAAGAAAATCAAAAAGTAATTGACTCATTAGAACGACTGAAACATTTTCTTCTGGAAGTAAAAGAAAAGCTCTGATTATATGAATAAACCTGGAAAACCAGTAAATGGGCGTTTAAAGATCCTGTTCATCTTAAATCGCAGATCAGGTAATAGAAATTCAGAGGAACTGCTGGAACTTATTGATCAAAAATCAAATTCATCTCATTTTGATTACTTCGTATATACTCTGGATGGAATTAACGAGAATCGAATCAGAGAAGAAATAGAAAAGTACAAGCCAAATATGGTTGCTGTTGCCGGTGGGGACGGTACAATTAATCTAATTGCCGGCATTCTGGCAGGCACCAAATTACCACTTTCAATAATTCCATTTGGCTCAGCTAATGGAATGGCCAAAGATCTGGACATCCCGATCAAACTTGAAGCAGCTTTAGATATTCTGACGAAAGGTAAGCCAAAAGCGATCGACCTGATTAGAATAAATGACAGAACATGTATCCATCTGGCAGATATTGGTCTTAATGCCAGGGTGGTCAAGCGATTCGAAAAAGATGTAAAAAGAGGTCTATTTACTTATGCTAAACACCTTTTTGGAGAAATGTTCCTTCTTAAAAACTATGTATTCCATATATTCTATGAAGGAAAAACTAAACGCATAAAAGGGGTCTCCATGACATTCGCAAATGCCTCCAAATATGGTACAGGGGCAGTAATAAATCCGGAAGGGAAACTGGATGACGGTAAATTTGAACTGGTGATCGTAAAGCCATTCCCCAGGATCAAACTTTTGTCCATCGCATGGAAAATGTTTACCAGGCGCTTGCATACGTCTGATTATGTTGAGATTATCAGCTGTACAAAAGCATTGGTTATCAGCAATAGAAAAACAACCTTACAAATAGATGGAGAAATAATTGGAAGGGTTAAGGAAATACGTCTGGAAAGCTTACCAAAAGCACTTTGGGTAATGGTTCCTTAAGTCTGTTCAATCTTATATTCATAAACCATTTTTCCTTTATCAGAACCCGGATCAACAACCCAGGATGAAAGCAATACGGCACCCTCATTCTCAAACCGGAGTTTAAAAAAACCCTTAGCCTTCATTCCAAATTTTAGATTTTTTCCCTCTCTCAAAACATATTTAAGTTTTGAACCAGCCCCACTAACAATATAGTGATTATTGTCTTTGCTAATATGCTGCAAATTATGTTCATGTCCCGATGCATAAATTATACCCGGATGGCTTTTAAAGATCTCGATCAGACGCTTCCGCAAATGTCTGTATCTGGGATGAGCAATATCCTCTTTAGCACCAAAGTATTTCCTGTAAATAGGTAAAAGTGAACCGATCAGGGGCAATGGCACATATGCCCTCCTGTGATATATTGTAAGTGGAAAAAGGTGATGTCTTAATTTATACCTGCCACCATGAATTGCATAACTGTAAACCGGAGCATGGCCGGCAATGACAACTCTTTTTCCCTTATTGTTTTCAAGAATCGAAGTCAGCTGATTGAAAAAATCCTCCTCAGATTCCACTCTGCATCCGCAATCCTTGCCAATCGGCCTGTATCCTGGCTGAAGCCACCACTGTGTATTTATTAAAATTATGGTAAGGTTTGGATTGACATTGATCTCGGTTGGCCCCGGACAACCATTCGACGGGAACATTACGTTTTTCCCAAATAACTTTTCCAGGTATTTCTCCTGCCGGATCACATAATCATAGCCATCCTGTCTACCCTTATTCCAATCGTGATTTCCTGAAATGAACAGCACTTTACCATGGTAATCTTTCAAGGCATTTTTGTGTGCAATCAGGCTATTTTCTGCATCCTTTCTTAAAATGTTTCCCTTAGGAGGCAAACCACGCGGATAAATATTATCACCAAGAAAAATTACAGCTGAATGCTGGTCTTCGTCAAAATGAGAACGTAATGTTTCCAAAACAGGATCAGGTCCATGCCTGTGCACATTTCCTGTATCGCCGATCAAAAAAATCTCGTAAGTCCTCATATCCTCTGATCGCATTTCAGATCATTTGCTTAATTCCCATGAATTACCATTCCAGCTTCTCTTTGTTCAAAAATGCCGCGATCCCTCTTTTGCAATCAGTAGATGAACGGGTCTTGACATTTAGGCTGACCGCTAAATTTAAACCTTCATCCAGGGAAAGATCCTGAACTGAGGTCAACAATTCTTTACTTAATGCAATGGAGTTCGCTGATGTACCCTGGACTATTTTTTGAGCATATGCCGACACTGAAATCGAAATACCCTCCTTATTTACAATAAAATTGATCAGGCCATAATCTGAAGCTGTATTTGCATCAATAAGTTCACCGCTTAATAACATTTCTTTTGCTCTCCCCTCACCTAATTTCCTAACCAGAAAACAGGTAACGAGGGCTGGAATAAATCCTATTTTAACCTCTGTATAGCCAAATTTGGCTTCTGGCACTGAAAATACAATATCGCAAACCGAGACTAATCCACAGCCTCCTGCTATCGCATGGCCTTCAACCTGAGCAATAACAAGCTTCGGGGAACGGTAAATTGAAAGAAAAAGCTCTTTAAGGGCAATTGTATCATGGAAGTTCTCTTCATTTGTATTGTTCTGTAATTGCTGAAGATATTCAAGATCAGCGCCGGCACTGAAAACATCGCCATTGGACTTCAATATTATCACCTTAACATCCTCATCCTCTGAAGCCGCATCAAATGCCTTTGTGAGCGATGTAACAAGCTCGGGATTTAAAGCATTACGCTTCCCGGGACGGTTAATTGTAATATTCGCAACCCTTTCTGATTTATTGTAAGCTATTAGATCCATATTAAAAATCAATCCTTTCTATCCAGGTCATATAAATCAAAATTAAACCAAATTATTATAGCTTAACGATATATGCCGGGTATTTCTTTAGTGAAATACAACTTATGTCCAGGTTTTTTGCTTCCCTGAGCCATGCCTTTATTTTATATTCAGGATTTGAGGAATCAATGATTACTGTTTTAAAATCAACCCGTTCCTTAATATATTGCAATTCCTGTGCCGCCCCTTTGCTTAAAAGAAGCATATCAACCTCGATTCTCCTATTGAGAAGAAGATTATTAAATTCATTTCTCCAGCGAAGTATCCTGAAATTACCGAATTGCATAAAATCAGAATCTGACCAATAATTAATCCCTGAAAATTGTTGTTCGGGATCTAAAACAATACTCTCATTGATACCCCTGCTTGAAATCGAAGGTTTTATAGAATAATTAAAGAGTTTATCCGAAGGTTTTATATCTGTAATAATTATACTTCGCCCCTGATGCAAGTAAGCAATTGCAGTATTTTTACGGAGGCTAAAAAAGATCAGTTCCTGCCTTTTAAAATTTTGAATTGATTTTAATGAAAAACTGCCTGCCAGAATAAAACAAATAAATATTGCCAGCCAGACACTAATTTTATTTCTGTATGAATGCCAGAATACAAATGAAATAACAAGTGAACTGATCAGCCAGTATTCAAAATTACTGATCCAAATTCCTTCCATAGCTGAAAATGGCAGCTGCTCAATTTTGTATAATATGCCATTAGTAAAATTGATCAGCCAGTTTAAAAATTTACCAAGAGGATGGATTATTAAAGGGTATGGGATTATTGAAAATGCAATTCCTGCATACATAATGACCGCAACAGGCAATACAATAAGCAGATTACTGATCAGAAAATACATTGGAAACTGATGAAAATAATAAAGGCTAAGTGGAAATGTAGCTAATTGTGCAGCGATTGATAAAGCGCAATAACTCCAAACATGATCCAATAATTTATTTTTAATATAAAACGCATTATAAATTATGGGATGAAAATATACCAAACCGGTTACAGCAAGGTATGAAAGCTGGAACCCGACATCAAACAGGTAATATGGATCATACAAAAGCAAAAAGAATGCAGAGATCGCTATTAAATTGTAGGTGTTTTGATTTTTGTTCATCGCCTTTCCAAGCACCACAAAACTGAGCATCAGTGCAGACCTGCATACAGAAGGTGAAAATCCGGTAAGAAGCGAATAGAACCAAATTAATGTAATAATGATGATGGCCCTTATAAGAATTAACTTTCTGGTCCTGTTCATCGGTTTAAGCAAAAAGGATAAAACAAGAAATACAATTCCAACATGCATTCCTGATACTGAAAGGATATGCATTGTACCGGTTTTTGAATAAGCCTCAATAAGATCCTTATTAAGATCAGCACGGTAGCCGAGGATCAAGGTAGATGCCAGGGAGGAAGCCTCCTGATCAGGAATATATCTGTAGAACTTTTTTACCAGATCTTGCCTTAATGAAAGTGCAAAGGATATAATAGGATTGCCTGCATTTCGTAAAATATTTTTAACCTGATCTGCCTGAAGAAATATCTGGAAATAGATCTGTTTATCTTTCAGATAGGATTTGTAATCAAATTCTCCGGGATTATATGATGATTCAACTTCTTCATACTTAGCTGGAATTAGAAATATATCTCCATAATTTAAATTAATGACTTTTAAAGTATCCATCCTAAGGGCGATCAATAATTTTCCCCTACTATTCTGAATAAACTTGTCTGAATAAACAGCAATAACTTCAGACTCAAAGCGAACAATTCCTGAAGATAGTTTTGGTTCACTGATAATTTTAACAAAGAGAGATTTTGATTTTAATCCGCTGAAATGGCTGGGATCAAACCGACCTGAGAAATGAACTGTAAGTCCATAGGCTAAAATGGCAAGATAAAAATGAATAAGCATACCAAAAAGCCATCCCCGCCGATACAATTTATGCTTTTTGTAGACAATTAATAATACCAGATACGAGCCGAAAATTATAAAAAACAGGATAAACCACAATGAATAAATAAATGGATCAGAAAAAGTATATGCAACTAAAATCCCGATGATCAGGGGGAACAACAATCGTACAAATGGCACCTCTCCTTTAAAGAACATTTTTAAAATTGATAACGTATTTGCAGCCGTAAATCCGACCTCTTGTTTCCATTGATCAGATCATCTCCACTCCCAACTGTCTGCTGTCCATAATAGCTTGTTAATGAGTATCTTAGCCAGATGTCAAATCCGCGAACTAAAGTATATCTTCCATTCACATAAAATCTGATCCCTCTTCCCTGGTAGGCAGGAACCGAATAGGAATACAACACATCATTTTCATAAGCATATATCCTTGAATTGAAACTTTCAGTATCAAAAATTCCGAATCGCATATTCCCCGAAAGCTTTGAACTTAATGGTTTGTAAATGATATCCTGATAGTTTAAAAATCCAAGTTCATATTTTGCAGATCCCTTTTGATACCGGACAATCTCTGCCCGGTTTCTCAAACTAAAGCGATCATTTATGCTATAGCTGATCTCAAAACGATAGTTTTGCTTGTCCACGGTTTCCAAACCAGAACCTAAATTGAAGTCCTCCGGATTTTCCTCTCTAACCTGCTGTTTAAAGCGACCACTTAACTTCAGCTTCTTATTCATTCTATAGTTCATCTGGGCAAGTATTTCGTATCCGGATGAAGGGCCGTCAACCCTAAATTTCAACCATGGGAACCTGAAAAAGTCTGAATAAGTAAATAGATCCCATTTGGAATCAAACTTGAGTGCCAGGGCAGAATAAAATCCACTTTCATTAACTGCATTTGAGGCTTCAGCAACGGACTGATTAAAAAATGAGTGGTAATTTTTAGCATACTGGCGATGCAGAAGTACAAGAGAAACCCGGGGAGAGAGGCTACTCATAATACCATTTATTAAGGCATATCCACTAGTTAAACTGTGTGCCGTTTCTCCAAAAAAATAGGTATTCTTAAAGTTATAATCATAATGAATTCCCATATTGGTCAGTGAACTGCCTCTGAAATCATATTGTTCATAAAGTGATTTTCCAATACTAAAAGGTAGACTGAATTGAGTTTGATAAGTAGTCAGTCCAATATTTAAATTTTTGCTATTAAACTGAATATTAGCTCCATATATCGTAGAAGACAGCCGTTCTTTATTCTCAATTTCACTTTTCGTACGATGCAGGCCACTGATGTTTAAAGAACTAACCTCTTCTCCCTGTTCTGTCAGACTGGCGTCTATCTTTTTTCTTGACATAAAGGGAGTAAAAGAAATTTTCCTATAATTGAAAGTGCCGGAAGCACCTCTTAAAAACATAGACTCATTGACTGAACTATAAGGCTTTAGACCAAAATCCTGTTTGGCAATAGTGCTTATCCCGGCGCCCTTACCAAAACCTGAACCCGACCACATTGCCAAACCCTGGCCAAATTGAAGGGCATAATCACCAACAACGATTTTTTTAAGTAGACCGGAGCCGCGAAAAGAAATATTTCCTGAGTAAAAATCAAATCCTCTTTTATAAATTTTATTAAAGAATTGCTCTCCTGCATCCTTTTCCATATTGATTGAGGCAGCCAGAGTATTCGAATAATTATAACGGTAACGGGTCAGAACTCTCAAGGCAGAACCCTGATAGTTGGCTTCTTCTGCATTGGTTGAAACTGTAAACCCTGCCTGACCTTCAAGTACCTGTCCAACTCTGAGTATAAGATCATGCTCAGCCTTCTGAAGCAGCTTTTTGACCGTTAAATCTTGTAATTGAGAAGGAAGTCCCACCCTCACAAAATTTAAGAGCAGGCTGGCAGACTCAGAATCAAGGCTCCCGATACTTTGCAGTTCAAGAACATCAATAAAAAAACCACTTTTAACTCTGTGATCAAGAATTTCTTTGATTTGAATTGGTGAAAGAAAAACTAATTCCTTCAACTGCTCACTGGTAGCGGCATTAAGGTCAATTGGGTTTTTCTTGTAAAAATTCAGCCTCTCTGCTATGTTTGAATAATCCTGATTATCACTTGGGTCGCGGGATATCATGTCCAAAATCTTTTCAATAATATCAGTCGACTCATCCTGAGAATTAGCAATAGCAGGCTTTAAAAAAAATAGCAATAGTATTAACCCCACACATTTGCTATTAAAATTCATAGCTGAAGGCCAGATTAGGTGAATAGCCAAGATTAAGATGTGAAGAGATAGCCACATCTAATGCAAATCGCTGATAATTAAGTCCAAAACCAGCATATTGCTTAAATGGGTTAGCAGATATTCCTCCTCTTAAGGCAAACCAATTGACCAATGTATACTCAATGCCTAGTTTTGTATTTATCCCAGCATTTAAAATTTTATGTATGTCGCTGATTATTAATACCTTATCACTAAATTCAAAAGAAACACCAAAAGCAAGACTTACCGGAATAATTGATCCGGAAAGTTCCTTATAAGTACTCCTCCCCGGATTTGAAATATGCGTACCGATCCAGATCCTGTCGTTCAGTCGATAATGCATACCAGCATCCACACTAATAGCATTAGCCGACCCATATTGGGAGACACTTAATTGATGGTGCTTAAATGCAATTGAAAGAGCTAAAGCACCTGAAAAATTCCTTGAATAAGCAATTCCTGCAGTTTGTTCTGAATATTCATTAAACCCATAGCGCTGAAAGCTCAATCCAAACACATGTTGCTTAAAGGGAATAGCGAAAACAGCTTTTTGGGTACTTAACTCCTGATCAGAAAAATGACGTTCGTACCCTAATGCAAATATTGGTCGGTTAATACTTGCAATACCTGCAGGATTATGCTGTAATGACCATACATCCTTTAAAACAACCCCTGCCGCACCCATGGCTAATGACCTTGGTCCGGGATTTATTTGAGCAGTTACAACAGTTTGTAACAAAATAAAAATCAGGCAGATGTATCTCATATGCTTGAAATTACCTTCCTTTCAAGCAATGCTCAAATAAAATTATTAAACGGTCGTAAGTAACAAAATCCGGTATTTTCCGTCTATTTGTCAGACCAATTATTTAGGCATGAAAAGAATCATTTTAAGTTTTGCACTGTTATTTATAGGAACAGGCATTTTTGCTCAGTCTACCAATTCTGCAAGCACTAGTAAAATAGCCGAGGGTACTATTATTTACACCGTTGAGTGGAAACTACCAGAACAAATGCAGGCAATGGCCAGTAGTTTTCCAAAGGAGCTGACAGTTTATTTCAAAGGAGATTCCTCAAGTTTAAAAACTGAATCACCTATGTACAGCAGTACAAACATTCTGAATGTAAGTAAAGAATATGAACGTCTTCTTTTAGACATACCGATGATGGGGAAAAAGTTTTCTGTGCTGTTTAGTCCTGCAGATCAGGAAAGAATACAGGCAAATTTGCCGGAGTTAGCTTTAAAAGCAGGGACAGAAACAAAAACTATTGCCGGTTACAAGGTTCTAAAGCATGATGTTAATGAGAAAAAATCAAATCAGAATTCTGAAGCATGGTTCACAAAAGATGTTGAGGTTACACCCAATGCATTAAGTCGTTTCTTCGACAAAAACTATGGTTTTCCTGTTGAATTCGTTTCCTACATGAATGGAATGAGTGTAAAAGCTGTTGTAAAAGAAATTAAAGCAGGTACTGTTCCGGCAGGTTCATTTTCAGCATCAAAAGATTTTGAAGAGATCAGTCTTGAGCAGTTGATGCAAATGCAGGGAGGAAGATAATTTCACTTATTCCCAAAAGTTTAAAGCTTTTTAACATTAAGTGTTGTTTTTCATAACTTGCGCTGATGTTAAAAAGCTTTATTGTTTTTAGTCGGTATTTTCTTTTCTGGATCATTTTCTTCTTTCTTGAGAGGCTTATATTTCTAATTTATTTTTCAGAAAGAATTTCATACCTGGGTACTAAGGAAATAATCAGCACGTTTTTGCATGCTTTGAGAATTGATTTCTCAATGGCCGCCTATATTTCTGCAATTCCTGCCATTTTTTATGTTATTCTTCTTTTTCTGCCTTCTGTCAAGTTTCCCAAAATAATAGCTAAATCGTATGTTCTTTTCTTTGTTGTAATATTTTCAACTATTGCAATCAGTAATCTCAATCTCTACAGAGAATGGGGTTCGAAAATAAATTTCAGGGCACTTGATATGGCCATTAGTTCTCCAAAAGAAGCAATTGCCTCAACCTCATCCTCTCCGGTCATTCTAATGTCTAGCATTTTATTTGCTTACATGATTTGCTCTGTTTATATCAGTTCAAAAGTCATTCTTTATAAAATTGCCGATCATACAAAGTCATTGGGGATTAGATTGGCCATCAGTTTTTTAGTCATAAGTACATTATTTCTTGCACTTAGGGGGGGATGGCAGCTTACACCTATCAACCAGAGTATGGCCTATTTTTCAAACGAGCCGGTATTAAACCATGCTGCAGTAAATACTGAGTGGAACCTGATTCAGGATGTTATCAATAATAAATATGGCAATGACAATCCGTACAAATATTATACAAGGAATGAAGCTAAAAAAATCGTATCCGGTTTGTTCAGCAAACCTTCTGAACAAACGGTCAAAATTCTAAAATCAGAGCGTCCGAACATTGTACTTATTGTACTGGAAAGTTTTACTGCCGAACTCGTTGGCAGTCTGGGCGGGGAGAAAGGTGTGACCCCCAATCTTGACAAATTAGCCGCTGAGGGTATTCTTTTCGAACAGATCTATGCTGCTGCAGGCCGAACCGACAAAGGAATAACAGCTACCATAAGCGGATTCCCTTCGCAGGCAATCAGGAGCATTATGAAGCAAAATTCCAAGCAGGAAAAACTTCCTGCAATAGCTCAGGAACTTGCAATGAACTCATATTCAACATCTTTTTATTATGGTGGTGAAAGCGAGTTCTTCAATATGAAATCCTATATATTAAGTCATGGATACCAAACTCTGGTTGACAAACATTCATTTGCATCCAAAGACATGAATTCAAAATGGGGCACCTATGATGAGAAAGTATTTAGTAAGCAGATGACAGACATGGATTCTGTTAAACAGCCTTTCTTTTCAACAATTTTAACCTTAACAAATCATGAGCCCTTTGAACTTCCAGCGAAAGAACATTTTAAAGGTGATAACATAGAAAATAAATTCAGAAGCACTACTTTTTATACAGATTCTTGTTTAGGTGCTTATCTAAAAGAAGCCAGGCAAAAACCCTGGTATAAGAATACTTTATTTGTAATCCTTGCAGATCACAGCCATAGATTGCCCGCAAACCTGACAGAATATGATCCAAAAAGGTATCGGATCCCGCTTTTATTTTTTGGGGATATGATCAAACCTGAGTTTAAAGGTACCAGAATAAGTAAAACTGGAAATCAAACAGATCTGGTTGCTACTTTACTAAACCAGGTAAACATCGATCCGGTTCGATACAGTTGGAGTAAAGATCTGCTTAATCCGGGCACACGCAGTTTTGGTTTTTTCAACTGGGATAATGGATTCGGCTTTGCAACAGAAGACCAGATAGTATCTTTCGACAATGTCGGTAAAAACATCATTCTCAGAAAGAACCCTCCCAATGCTAAAATTGATAATGAATTGGTTGAATACGGCAAAGCATATATGCAGGAAGTATTTCAGCAATACCTGGATTTTTGATCAGATCTCCTTTTCCAGAGACTTTAACCAATCTTTAAATAACCTGGTCTCAAATTCAACCGCTTTATCAGCATGTTTCTGCCAGTCGGGAGAGAAATTCTTCAATTGAACGAGCATTTCTTCCAGATGGCCCTCTTCTTCAAGAATAATAGACTTGACATTCACTTTACTTCCAGTCTGATCTAAAACATCCTGATAGACCGGATAAAGTTCATCAGCACGTACCTCAATAGCATAAGTAACTAAAAGGTATGCTGCAAATTTCAGTTCATTCCCACTTAAATTAAGAGTGCTTTTCAGGTACTTACAAACAAAAACATCTAAAATATTAAGATAATACCTGCTGTCTGAACTGGCAAGCAGATATTGGTCCGCATAGGTGGGACAAGCTTCAGCATTAAGTTTCGAGATCTGCTTTTTAAGGTAATATGCATGCCTGTGTTCTTCAGCGGCATGTTTTAAAATAATAAGAGTAACATCTTTTTTGTGTTCACTGGCAGAGATCTTTCGGGCTCCGGAGTTTTCCATTAAGGAAAGGGTATTTAACCAGCGTGCATGTTTATCATTATCGGAAACTATCTCTGAAAGTAATTGACTAAAATTCATTTTTAAAATCGCTCAAGCGCCTCTTCAATTTTTTTGTAAATATAATCGAGTTGTTCATTTGTAATGCAATAAGGAGGCATAATGTAAATTATATTTCCAAGAGGACGCAGGATAATACCTTGTTCCAGAAAGAAATTATATAAGTTATCCCTTAAGTTATTGAAATAAGATGTTTCACCTAAAGTCTCCCATTCCAAAGCCAGAATAGTACCGGTTTGTCTGATACATTTAACTTTAGGATGCTGGCTCACTCGTCCGCAGAAGGCCTGGTGACTTTCTGAAATCCGTTGAATATTACCCAGGGTTTCACTCTCAAGCAGGATATCCATACTGGCAAGCGCAGCAGCACAGGCGATTGGATTTGCTGTAAAAGAATGTCCATGAAATAAGGTCTTCAATTTATTGTCAGAAAGAAAAGCTTCATAAATAGCTATTGTGCAGGTTGTAATCCCTAAAGCCATTGTACCACCGGTAAGTCCCTTAGAGAAACACATCAGATCTGCCTTTTCAGAAAGGTGATCAGAAGCAAACAGTTTTCCAGTACGACCAAATCCTGTCATTACTTCATCTGCAATAGTAAGAATACCATTTTCCCTGCAATGTTTTATTAATTCATCAAGATATGCAGCTTCATACATCTGCATTCCACCTGCACCCTGAACCAAAGGTTCAAAAATAAAGGCAGACAAGTCTGATACCCTAGCTGATATTTGTAATTTAAGCTGTTCTATATTATTCTGATCCGGAAGATCTATGAATTCGACCTCGAATAGTAGTTTTTCAAAGGGTTTGGTAAAAGCATTTCTGGCACTAACAGCCATTGCTCCAAACGTATCACCATGATAGGAGTTATTGAATGCCAGAACTTTAGTCTTTCCCTTACCCTGATTGCTCCAGTACTGAAAGCACATTTTCAGTGCAACTTCAACTGCCGTAGATCCATTATCGGAGTAAAACACCTTCTTTTGACCATCTGGCAATATGCTTATCAAACGCTCAGCAAGTTCAATTGCACCCGGATGTGTAAAACCGGCAAATATTACATGTTCAAGCTTGTTCAGCTGTTCCGAAACCTTTTTAGCAATGTAAGGGTGGGAATGCCCATGAAGGTTCACCCACCAGGAAGAAACTGCATCAATATATTTTTTACCATCCTCAGCAATCAGAAACACCCCTTCTCCCCTAATTATAGGGATTGGAGCGGGTGCATTTTGCATCTGCGTATAAGGATGCCAGATCAGAGCCTGATCACGTTCAGCTAAAGATTTTTTGGCCATTTTTCTTTTAACAATTCTAAAACCCGCTGATCAGTAGGAAAAGTCAGATCCTCACTGTTTAAATCATGAATTCCTTTCCAGCGAAAGGCCTGTAAGATATCACCCTCCATTTGAAAATCAAAAGGCTGCTCCCGAAAATCAAGCTCTAAATCAGAAACAGGTTTCACCAAATAATAGATACTGATCACCTGACTATCATTGAATACAGACTGAATGAAAAAATCTGTTGTATAAAAGTGCCCCAATACTTCAATTTCGGCATTGCATTCTTCAACAAACTCTCTTTTTAAACCATCAATAAGACCTTCGCCGTATTCAAGTCCGCCACCCGGGAATTTACTGAACTTAAAACCGTATTCCTCTTCATCGCTAATCAAGATCTGATTCTGTTCATTAAACAGCAGACCATAAACACGTATATTAAATTTATACATCCCGAGTAAAATGTTTTTGATTTTTAGTTACATTTTCTGTTGTCCAGACAATATCCATAGATTTAGGTTCCGACCGAACAGGACATTCAGGCATTCTGCAATAGTGACAGCATTCAGGCATACATGGGTCAGCATGAATAAAAAATTCAGTTCTTGAATTTGCTTTATGATTAACCAGCTTATCTACTTCAGAAACCTCCTCATGTACTTTATTCAGATCAAAATAATAAGGCAGAGTTAAGTGACAATCAATATGAATATCAGGGCCGTAACGCTGTGTACGTAGATTGTGCATATCAATCCATGATTCTTTACGATGATTATTTATGATTGCAATAATTTCATCACTTGTATCTATATCAGATTCGTCCATTAATCCTGAAACCGATCTGCGAACCAGTTTATAACCGCTATAAATTATGAAAATCCCAATAGCTATTGACAAAATGCTATCCAGGTAATTCAAACCGGTAAAATAAATCAGCAACAGGCCAATAACAAGACCTGCACTGGTATAAGCGTCTGTTTGAAGATGCTTACCATCTGCATATAAGGTAAGTGAGTTATGCTTTTTACTCTGATCAATGAGGTAATATCCTAAAGCATAATTGATAAGTCCTGAAACACCAACGATTATTGTACCAATTACTAGGTCGCTTATCTCATGCGGGTAAAACAGATTATAAACTGATTTAAAACTGATTAAAATACCAGCAATGATAATGAGGGCTCCTTCAATAAACACCGAAAAGAACTCAACTTTTCCATGTCCGTATGGATGATTAAGATCTTTTGGCTGTGCAGCGACATAGATACTGTAAAAGGCAAAAAGGCTTGCCAGGATATTTACAATACTTTCAGAAGCATCAGTTAAAATGGAATTGGAGGAAGTAATAAAATAGGCAGTAAATTTCGCAAGCATCAGCAAAATGCCGACAACCAGGGAAAGTAGAATAACTTTTTTTTGAGTTTGCAAATCAGAACCTTATTCGGGGCAAATTTAGACAATACCTAAGAGCATTTATTAAAAAACCGGAAATTTTAGATTGAATTCTCTTTAATTTTTGCATTGGCATGTCATGTTTCTATATTTGCGTTAATTATGAGCACATTATCAAACCGCATTGAAAACCTATCCGAGTCCGCCACCATTAAAATGGCAAAAATGGGCCGGGAATTAGCAGCAAAAGGAGTAGATGTAATCAGCTTAAGCTTAGGCGAAACTGATTTTTTCACACCTGATTTTGTTAAAGAAGCAGCCAAACAGGCTATCGACCAGAATTATTCTTATTACACACCAGTTCCGGGATATCCTGAACTCCGCAAAGCAATTGCAGCAAAGCTGAAACGGGAGAACAATCTTGATTATGATTTCGATCAGATCGTGGTTTCTACCGGAGCAAAACAATCTCTGGCAAATGCAATACTTTGTCTTGTAAATCCGGGTGATGAGGTAATCATACCAACACCATATTGGGTTTCATACTCAGAACTTGTAAAGCTTGCTGAGGGAGAATCTGTATTCATCAATACCAGCTTAGAAAGCGATTTCAAAATCACCGCTGAAGAGCTTGAAGCAGCTATCACTCCGAAAACTAAGTTATTCATGTTTTCATCTCCAAATAACCCTACTGGAAGTGTTTATACCCGTGAAGAACTGGCATCTCTTGTAAAAGTTTTTGAAAAGCATCCGGATATCTATATTATTTCTGATGAAATATATGAGCATATTAACTTCCTGAATGATCATGAGTCTATTGCACAATTTCCTTCAGTAAAAGACCGTGTGATCATCATCAATGGATTGTCAAAGGCTTATGCAATGACTGGCTGGCGTATAGGTTATTCAGCAAGCAGCAAAGCTATAGCTTCGGCATGTGATAAACTTCAGAGTCAGATCACATCAGGAACCTGTTCAATTACACAGAGGGCAGGTATTGCTGCATACGAAGGTGGACTAGAAACAATCAATGAGATGAAGACTGTTTTCAAGGAACGTCGTGATCTGGTTTTTGGTTTGTTAAAAGAGATCCCGGGATTAAAAGTAAATTTACCTGGTGGTGCATTCTATTTCTTCCCTGAAGTTAGTTCATTCTTTGGTAAAACTACACCTGCT
This sequence comes from Daejeonella rubra, assembly GCF_900103545.1. Classification (GTDB taxonomy): domain Bacteria; phylum Bacteroidota; class Bacteroidia; order Sphingobacteriales; family Sphingobacteriaceae; genus Daejeonella; species Daejeonella rubra. The sequence goes on along the minus strand of NZ_FNHH01000001.1, from coordinate 231,797 downwards.
GGTGAGGTTATCAAAAATGCGGAAGACCTTTCCCTTTACTTATTGAATACCGGACATGTTGCCACTGTAAGCGGTGATTCATTTGGTGATCCAAATTCGATCCGCATTTCCTATGCCGCTGCAAATGTAAAATTGATTGAAGCCATGAAGCGTATAAAAGATGCTTTAGGAGCTTTAAAATAAAAATTTGCCCTAAATACCGGGCTAAACACCCGGTTATTAAATCTACCAAAGCTAAATGACCGACATCTTCGAAAAGTTCAATTCCTTGAATGTTCTTATAATTGGGGATGTAATGATTGACAGCTATATCTGGGGCAAAATAGACCGTATTTCACCAGAAGCGCCAGTCCCGGTGGTAAGGGTAACAAAAAAAGAAAACCGTTTAGGAGGTGCCGCAAACGTAGCTTTAAATATTCAGTCGCTCGGAGCAAATCCGTATATCTGTGCCGTTATTGGTAACGATCCTGATGGCGAAAATTTTCTGTCATTATTAAAAACCCAGGGACTTTCAGATCAGGGGATAATAAAAATAAAGTCACGGCCAACGACTGTTAAGACCAGAATTATTGCTCACAATCAGCAAATAGCGAGAGTTGATGCTGAAACAGAACGTAACCTATCAAATTCCAATACTCTTTTAGTCCTGAATAAGATAAAACAGATCATTACTGACCACAGAATTGACGCAATTATATTTGAAGATTATGATAAGGGGCTAATAACCGAAGACCTGATCGGTAATACCGTTCAACTCGCTCAAGAAATGGGCATTATTACTGTTGTAGATCCTAAAAAAAGAAACTTTCATGCCTACAAAGGTGTTCAGCTTTTTAAACCCAACCTTAAAGAACTAAAAGAAGGGCTTAAAATGGAGGTTGATCCTTCTAATATGAAGCAGGTTGAGCAGGCAGTAGACAGATTAAAGAAACAACTCGGAGCAAAGACAGTGATGCTTACACTATCTGAAAACGGAGTTTATGTTAGTTCAGAAAATGGGAATAAGCATATCCTTGCACACAAACGCGACATTGCTGACGTTTCCGGCGCTGGAGATACTGTTATAGCTACAGCTGCCTTATGTATGGCTGCAGGGTTAAATGAATTTAAAACTGCTGAAATAGCAAATCTAGCCGGTGGATTGGTCTGCGAACATGTAGGTGTAGTGCCAATTGACAAAGCACGATTACTTAAAGAAAGTAAAGCACTTTAAAGCTTAGATCCTTGTGTTTTTCGAGTTGTTAGTTAGAGCAACCCACCGATTTTTGAAACAAGCTCCATCAAATCCTGATTAGATATCATAGCAAAATACTGCCTTTAACCCCTGTTATATAATTGTCCGATTAAATTGTCGACCCTTACTTACTTCTTATTGCCTCAACAGGATCAAGCCTTGAAGCATTAAAGGCAGGAATAAAACCTGAAATGAGACCAATTGCTGTAGACAGGGCAATTGTAAGTACAACTTTCCCCATATCTACTATAATTGTCAGATCAAAGAATGTCTTAGAAATATATGCCAATCCAAATACGATAAGAAGGCCAATAAATCCACCCATCAGGCATAGAAGTACCGATTCAATCAGAAATTGAAGCATAATAAAATAATTCTTAGCTCCCAATGACTTTTGAATACCGATGATATTTGTTCGTTCTTTTACAGACACGAACATAATATTGGCAATCCCAAATCCACCAACCAAAATGGAGAAACCACCTATAAATGCACCGGCAAAATCAATAATACCAAACAACTGATCCAGTTGAGCAGTAAGTACAGTTGTTTTGTTAAGAGAAAAGTCATCATCATCCTGAGGACCAAGCCTATGAATTGATCTCATTGTTCCCTTCAATTCACTTTCAAGTTCAGTAACTGATATATTTTCTCTTCCCTTTATGGTTATTTGCGGACCATATCGTTCATCTTCGACCTTAATAACACCTTTCGCAAAATTAAGGGGTATCAATACCGTTTTATCGGCAGATACTCCGAGCATATCCTCTCCTTCTTCAGTGAAAACACCAATAATTGTGACTCTTCTTCCCAAAACCGTGATAACTTTACCAATTGGATCTTCATTGGGGAATAAGCCATCAGCAATTGAAAAACCAATTATTGCGATTGGCCGCCCACCTTTTGATTCACTGTCTGTAAAATAACGTCCTGCTTGAAAATCAAATTTCCAAACCTTGTAATAATCATGGGAAGCTGCCTTTATCTCTGCACCTTCAATGCTGTTATTTTTATACTTGATCGTACGATTTCCTATACCAACCTCAAATGAGACCCCCTCAGCACTTTGAAGACGTTCTGTAAGCTTTCCATAGTCGCGAAGAGATGGTTGCGGCCGACTGATATATTTCCACCATGGAAAATCTGGTCCACCTACCCATGGCCACTTTTGAATGTATATGGTATTACTACCTAATTTTTCAACACTGCTTTGAATATTATTACGAAGTGTATCCACGGCCGAAAAAACGCCCACAATGGTCATTATACCGATCGTTATCCCTAACAATGATAATATAGTTCTGAGTTTATTTTGCCGAAGTGCTTCAAAGGCAAACAAAAAACTCTCCTTTAACAGTTTGAGAAATATCATATACGAGTTTAGACCAAATTTAATTGAAAACGTTACACGTCATAGTATGAAAAAGTTATATAAATATACCATTCTAAAATTTCTATTATCATTAGAATAAACAATTGTAGTTTTATTTTGTTAAATTTGCGCCCTGAAATCCACTATAAATAATTATGAAATTATCTCAGTTCAAATTTGATTTACCTGAATCTTTAATAGCCCATAACCCTGTTGAAAATCGCGATGAAGCGCGTTTAATGGTGTTGGATAAGAAAACCGGAGCTATTGAACATAAAATATTCAAAGATATTTTAGGGTATTTTGAAGAGAAAGATGTGATGATTTTAAATAACACCAAAGTTTTTCCAGCACGCCTTTACGGAAACAAAGAAAAAACAGGTGCAACAATCGAAGTATTTTTGCTTCGTGAATTAAATCGTGAACTTCGTCTTTGGGATGTTTTAGTTGATCCGGCACGAAAGATCAGAGTTGGCAACAAGCTTTACTTTGGAGATGATGATCTGCTGGTTGCTGAGGTAGTAGACAATACTACTTCCCGTGGAAGAACAATTCGTTTCCTTTTTGATGGAACAGATGATGAGTTTCGTAGAAATATTGAGATCCTTGGTGAAACACCGCTGCCAAAATATATAAAACGTAAAGCAACTGCTGAAGATAAAGAGAGATATCAAACCATCTTCGCAAAGAAAGAAGGTGCCGTTGCGGCTCCTACTGCCGGCTTGCATTTTAGTCGTGAGTTGATGAAACGCCTGGAATTAAAAGGTGTTGATTTTGCTGAAGTTACTCTTCACGTTGGCCTTGGTACATTCAGAGCTGTTGAAGTTGAAGACCTTACCAAGCATAAAATGGATTCTGAGCAGTTTATAATCGAGCAAAAGGATGCCGATATTGTAAACAAAGCTATACTGGAAAAACGCAGAGTATGTGCCGTAGGTACAACTTCTATGAGAGCGATCGAATCTGCCGTTTCTGCGGGAAAAGAATTGAAGGCTGCAAATGACTGGACAAGTAAGTTTATCTTTCCTCCATATGACTTCAGTATTGCAAATTGCATGATCACAAACTTCCATACACCTGAATCAACATTATTGATGATGGTAGCTGCGTTTGGAGGTTATGAAAATGTAATGAAAGCTTATGAAGTTGCTGTAAAAGAAAAATATCGCTTTTACAGTTATGGAGATGCAATGCTAATCATCTAATTTTTTCCTGGTGGAATTAGGAATTTTAAACCCCTTCTCCACCAGGGCCTTAAAATATCTGATTTTTCAGTTTTGAAATACTACGCAATCATAGTAGGTGGTGGCTCCGGAAGCAGAATGCAATCGGATATACCAAAACAATTTATGCTGCTGAATAGTAAACCTATTCTTATGCATACTATTGAGGCCTTCTACCATTCAGATCTAAAGCCTGAAATCATTGTTGTCTTAAATGTAGATTTTCACACTTATTGGGAACAGCTTTGTGAAAAATATAATTTTTCAATTCCACATACACTCGTAAAAGGCGGACTTCAACGATTCCATTCAGTCAAAAATGGAATCAGATCTATAAAAGGAAATGCGGTCGTTGCAATTCATGATGCAGTAAGGCCTCTGGCCAGCAACGAACTGATCAGCCGATCTTTCAGGGAAGCTGAAATCACAGGAAATGCAGTAGCGTCCATTCAATCTAAAGATTCTGTCAGACAAAAAATTGGAAAATCTAGCATTTCATTGAACAGGGATGAAATTTACCTTGTGCAAACACCTCAAGCTTTCCAGTTCGGGCTTCTTAATAAAGCATACAAACAGGAATACAGAAATGAATTTACTGATGATGCTTCTATTGTTGAGCGCACAGGTATTTCAATCAATTTAATAGAAGGTGAAAGGAAAAATCTCAAGATCACTTTCCCTGAAGACATCCTTCTTGCTGAATTCTATCTGAGCCAGACAAAATAATCGTATCCACCCAACTTGGGTGAATACGATATTTAAATAAATTAAAGGCTTCCTCCGCGTATAACACGAAGTAATATTGCGATAACGGCGATCACAAGCAGGATGTGAATTAAACCTCCACCCATAGGTGTAACAAAATAGCCAAAGATCCAGGCAATGATTAAAATAACTGCGATCAAATAAAGTAGATTACCCATAATTTTAGTTTTGATTAGTGTTTATTTATTGAATTTCAAGATGTTATTACTAAAACTGTACCGTAAGTTCAGTCCTTCAAATTCTATCGAAACAAAATTAATTCAGGGCAAAAAAAAACCCTGCTTAAGCAGGGTATAATCATTTTTAATATTCGTCTTCATTAAAGAAGAAATCATCCTTTGTGGGATAATCCGGCCAAATCTCTTCTATATTTTCATATGGTTCGCCATCGTCCTCCAAAGCCTGCAGGTTTTCTATAACTTCCACAGGTGCACCAGAACGTATTGCATAATCAATAAGTTCATCTTTGGTTGCCGGCCACGGCGCGTCTTCTAGGTGTGACGCTAATTCTAATGTCCAATACATATTTCTTAGAATTTGATTTATACTATTTTTTGCAAAAGTATAATAATTTAAATAACAATATCAATTATTTTTTAACAGGTAAATTAAACACGTGGAAACCACTGATTTTCAGGCACATTACTATCATGGCACAATTTTCTTGCCAGCACAAAAAGATAGTCACTAAGCCTGTTCAGGTAAACAATTACCTTTTCATCAACAAAACTTTCTTCCTTAAGATGGACTATAATACGCTCTGCCCTTCTGCAAACACATCTGGAAACATGGCAAAATGAAACAACCTGACTTCCGCCCGGTAAAATAAAATGTTTCAACTCTGGAAGCACTGCATTCATTTCATCGATCTGATTTTCAAGGAAGGTTATATCCGACAGATGAAGATCAGGAATTTTCATTTTAGATTTCTCCGGATCTGAAGCTAATGCTGCCCCGATGGTAAACAATCTGTCCTGTATTTCCTTCAAAGTGTCCTTTTGAGCTGCATCAATATCGTGATCGCGTATCATACCGATATAAGAATTAAGCTCATCAACAGTACCATAACTTTCAATCCTAAGATCATACTTCGGCACCCGGGTTCCACCAATGAGAGAGGTCAGTCCCCCATCTCCGGTCTTGGTATAAATTTTCATTTCTTTCTAAACATTTTATATCCAGTTTTCAGCAAGATTTGCTTTTAAGGAAGGGCGATATTAAGAATTATTCAGGAGAATGTAACGAATGTCAACCGGTTAATACCATTATTTTGACATTCATAAAACATAATGACAATGAGCAATCATTAGAAATTAATTCCAGGTTGTTTAATGACAAACCTGACTAGCCCGAAATTACCCGATTGAAACTTATTGAATTTTCTCGAAGTCTGAATCCTTGGATTTCATGTCAGCAAGCCTGGGAGAAACAGTCTTCACATTCTCATTCAAATAGTCATTTTCAATCAGTCCGTCACGCATTCTAACAATCCTGTGTGCATGCTGAGCAATGTCTTCTTCATGTGTAACAAGTATAATTGTATTACCCTTAGAATGGATCTCCTCAAGTAATCCCATGATCTCTACAGATGTCTTGGTATCAAGATTTCCTGTAGGCTCATCCGCAAGTATGATAGAAGGATTATTAACAAGTGCCCTGGCCACAGCAACACGCTGGCGCTGTCCACCGGACAATTCATTTGGCTTATGGTGAACCCTGTTTCCCAATCCAACACTTTCAAGAGTTTTTTGAGCCCTGTCATCACGTTCTCTTCGTCCTATACCGGCATAGACCAATGGAAGTGCTACATTTTCAAGGGATGATGAGCGGGGAAGTAAATTAAATGTCTGGAACACAAAACCTATTTCCTTATTTCTGATCTCTGCAAGTTCACTATCAGTCATCTCACTAACCTGGTTTCCATTTAATATGTAAATTCCTTTTGTTGGGGTATCCAGACAACCCAGAATATTCATCAAAGTTGATTTTCCAGAGCCGGAAGGGCCCATGAGGGCTACGAATTCACCCTTATTAATAGTTAAGGAAACAGATTTCAAGGCATGAATAGTTTCCGCCCCGATTACGTATTTCCTACCGATGTCAGTTAAAGTGATAAGAGGATCTTGAGCCATGTTTTTGTTTTTTAGACTATCGGTATATATGCTTTGTTACAGTATATAATAAATTAGGGCTTATTAATTACTTTTGCAACCCTAAAGAACTTTCCGTCCTCTTTAGGTGCATTTTTCAAAGCAATTTCCCTGCTTATCTCCTGCTTTATTTCATCTTCCCGCAAAACATTAACCTCATCATTCATATAGACCAGCGGTTCAACTCCACTAGTATCCACTTCATTCAGTTTATCCATGAAAGTAAGAATTTTATTCATGTCGTCTAAAAGACCCTGTTTTTCATCTTCCTGTACTTCCAGTCTTGCCAGATGGGCAATTTTATCGATCGTTTCCGGACTTAATTTCATTTATAAATTCTATTTTCTTAAAACCATTATTTGCCCTAATATCACAATTACTGTTTATTCTGGTGAGCATTCAGCTGGCCAGATATAATTCCATAGACCTGGCTTTTCAAATCTTCGGCATCTGCAGAAGACAAATTGGCGGTATCTATAGGGGCGTGTACGCAAATATCGCAAATCCCCGGACTAGTTCCATACTGCTTACCATCATCCCACATTAAATTCCAGTTATTACAAATAGTTACCGGTAAAATTTGTACACCTTGTTCTATGGCAAGCTTAAAAGGACCATTCTTAAAAGGTTGCAAGACCGGGGGATAATTTTCACTGATCATTCCCTCAGGGAAGATCACGACATTTTTCCCATCTTTCAAACTCTCCCCTGCTTTTTTAAAGGCTCTGAACGCCGAAATTTTACTATCTCTGTTCAGTGGAATATCAATTGTGCGGAAATAAATGCCGGTAATAAAATTATCCAGAAGTTCTTCTTTACCAAGAAACACATAATTACGCTTTGCCAGAAGTATAATGGCAGTAATATCCAGGTTCGAAGTATGATTGGCACAGATAATATATCTTTTCGACCAGTCGATCTTTTCCTCATAACTGAAGCGAAAAATAAAACCTGATAAAAGCGAACTTAAATAACTGAATATCCATCGCACACGATTCATTCCATGAAATTTCGCAGGACTTCTTGAAAAGTAAAAGATAATGGGATAAAGACTTGTAAACACAAGAGCAAGCCAAACCTGAAAATAGTATAAATGTGCGCTTTTAAAAAGTCTTTTCATTCATTCAAAAATACAAAAATCTATGGAGCTTTTTAACTATGGAAGGCATTCCTAACCCTTTCAGCCTCGGTTACAGAAAAAATCCTTACTTTCGCAGCTTATGGAAACTGTTGTTAGTGGTATCCGCAGTACCGGTAAACTGCATTTAGGGAATTTCTATGGCGCTGTAAAAAACTTTGTACAGATGCAGAATGAATTCAACTGCTATTTTTTTATTGCAGATTATCATTCTTTGACCACACACCCTACTCCTCAAGATCTTCATGGCAATGTAAGGCAAGTATTGATTGAGTACCTGGCTGCTGGGATTGACCCTGAAAAAGCAACCATTTATGTTCAATCAGATGTTCCTGAAATAGCTGAACTCTATCTATACCTGAACATGAATGCCTACCTTGGCGAGCTTGAAAGGGGTGCCTCTTTCAAGGATAAAGTTCGTGCTCACCCCGACAATGTCAATGCAGGATTATTGACCTACCCAGTTTTAATGGCTGCTGATATTCTGATACATAAGGCAACAAAAGTGCCAGTTGGCAAAGATCAGGAGCAGCATCTGGAAATGGCCAGAACCTTTGGAAACAGATTCAACAGACTCTACAATAAAGAGTATTTCCCTGAACCATATGCCTTTAATTTCACTGAAAAACTGGTTAAAGTTCCCGGACTTGACGGCAAAGGAAAAATGGGCAAATCGGAAGGTGAAGGCAATGCTGTTTATCTTTCAGACGAGCCTGAAATTATTAGAAAAAAGGTAATGAGAGCGGTGAGCGACAGTGGTCCTACAGAGGAAAATCAGCCAAAGGCTGAGTCTATTCAAAATCTCTTCGATCTCATGAAAATCGTATCATCAACTGATACGTATGAACATTTCGACGAGCTATATAATAACTGTGGGATCAGATATGGCGACTTTAAAAAGCAACTTGCTGAAGACATGATCATTGCAACTGCTCCCATTCGTGAGAAGATCAATGAAATAGCAAAAGATGAAACCTACCTAAGACAGGTTGCCCGTTTTGGTGCTATAAAAGCACGCGAGAGCGCATCAAAAACTATTAGAGAAGTCAGGGAGATAATTGGCTTTAAAAGTTTTTAAATTGCCATCATTAACAAAACAATTTGTATTTTCAAACACGCTTAGCGCCTGTCGCTAATCAATTACCGGAAACATCATGCATATTGCTATAGTTGGAAATATCGGGGCAGGTAAAACTACCCTGACAGAGTTGCTTGCAAAGCATCTGAGTTATGAAGCACAGTTTGAGGCTGTTGATAATAACCCATATCTGGAAGATTTTTATAGTGATATGAAAAGATGGAGCTTTAATTTGCAGATCTATTTTTTGAATAGCCGTTTTCAGCAAATTCTGGAATTACAGAACACCGAGCGAAATATCATCCAGGACAGAACTATCTATGAAGATGCTTATATTTTTGCAGAAAACCTGCATGATATGGGTTTAATGACCACCAGGGATTACGAAAATTATCGTGCAATTTTCGAGAACATAACTTCCTTTATTAAGCCGCCAGATCTTTTAATTTACCTGAAAGCATCCGTTCCTACCCTGGTTAACAATATACAGAGACGTGGCAGAGAATATGAGGCAGGAATTCGTCTGGATTACCTTTCCAAACTGAATGATAAGTACAAGAAATGGATCGACTCGTACACAAAAGGTAAGCTATTGGTACTTGATAAAGATAAACTTGACTTTGCCAATAAACCTGAGGATCTTGGATTTGTGATCAATAGTATTGAACGCGAGATCCACGGATTATTTTAGTCGATACTGATAATTTCATAAGCCGATGAAGATACTCGGAATTATCCCGGCCCGCTATGAATCCAGCCGCTTTCCTGGTAAACCCCTGATAGATATTGCCGGAAAAAGCATGATCCAAAGGGTTTATGATCAATGCCAAAAATCTACCCGACTCGACAAGGTAATTGTGGCAACAGACGATCAGCGTATTTTGGATCATTTAAAAACCTTCGGAGCTGAAGGAGTAATGACTTCAGCGAAACATGCCAGTGGCACTGATCGTTGCGGAGAAGTTGCAGAAAAATATTCAGAATTTGATATCCTGATCAATATTCAGGGAGATGAGCCAATGATCGATCCACTACAGATCGATCTGCTTTGCTCCTGTTTTGACAACATAAATACTCACATCGCAACTCTGGTTAAAAGAATCCAAACAAAGGAGGAACTATTCAACGAAAATACGCCAAAGGTAATTCTCAATAAAAAACAGGAGGCAATCTATTTTAGCCGAAGCACAATACCATTCCTCAGAGGCAAAAAAAGTGACATTTGGTTAAATGAGCATACTTTTTATAAACACATTGGTATTTATGCGTTTAGAAGTCAAACACTTGCCAAAATCAACAAGTTACCAGTCTCAAGTCTTGAAATAGCAGAGGGGCTGGAGCAGTTGCGATGGATAGAGAATGGGTACTCCATTCAGACCAAGATAACAGACAAAGAAAGTCAGGCTATTGATACACCGGAGGATCTGATTAAATTATTGGCACTCCTTAAATTCTGATTTTTCTGATTTGTGCCAGCACATTGAAAATACCGTTCATCAAATATTTTAAAAATTGGATTTACTAAAATAAAACATGAAATATATCCTCCTCTTTTTTAGCATAATGATATCTCATACTGCCTTTGCTCAACTTGAAAAACGACTTGATTCAGTCATAAACAGCAGTATTCAGCAAGGTGAACCCGGACTTGCACTTTATGTTGAAGCAAACGGTAAGACCATTTATAATAAAGGCTTTGGTATGGCAGATACTGAAAATAAAAAGACAATAGGACCTAATACAAATTTTCGACTTGCTTCTGTTTCCAAGCAATTTACAGCCATGTGTGTCCTTCTGCTGGAACAAGATAAAAAGCTTTCATTCGAAGATCCTATTTCCCGCTATTTGCCTGAACTACCTCAAAATATCGGCAACAAGGTCCTGATCCGTCATTTGATCACCCATACCTCCGGCATCATTGATTATGAAGAAGTAATGGATAACACGATTAGCACTCCATTGCTGGATATTGATGTTCTGAATATTTTAAAGACACAGGAAAAAACATACTCTATTCCAGGAACTGAATTCAGATACAGCAATTCTGCTTATGCCCTGATGGCATTGATCGTAGAGCGGGTTTCGGGACAGACATTCCCTCAGTATATGAAGGAAAGAATATTCAAACCACTAAAAATGAAAAGGTCGCTGGTATATGAAGCTACTGCGGCTATTCCAAATCGCTCCCTTGGATTTGCCAGAGACAAGAACATGAAACTTTACGCAAATGACCAAAGTACAACCAGTGCAATAAAAGGTGATGGTGGAGTTTACACTTCTTTAGATGACTATAAAAAGTGGACCCATTCTTTATGGAAGGGAACTCTATTGGACCTGCCATCGGTATTAAAACGACTGAATTTTTCAATTAAAGAGGTTACCGGCAGTTATTATGGGCCAGGATGGTTCTATTTTGACAAAGGTAATCCAGCACTATTCCATTCTGGAAGCACCTGCGGTTTCAGTACTTATTCAGTAAATATTCCAGGGCAAAAAACTTCCATTGTTTATTTTTCAAATATTGCTGGTAATTCTGAGCCATTTAAAAAAATTCTGGAAGTACTAAGTACTGAGGGGATCAACAGCCCGTCGGAGGTGTTTAGTTTACATCAATTGACACGATAATGGCTTTCTAACGAAACCGATAGAAAGTAAAAATGAGTTATACAGAAGATAAAATATTCGACAGGAAAAAATTTCAGGAAGAAGCCCTGGAAATAGGAGAATATGAAAATTGTGTATTCAAACAGTGTGACTTTTCAAGCACAAACCTATCCGGAATTAAATTTAGTGACTGCGAATTTATAGGTTCTAATTTAAGTTTAGCGATATTAACAAAAACTGCATTCAGGGACACAAAATTTAATGAATGTAAAATGTTAGGACTCCATTTTGAAAACTGCAATGAGTTTGGGCTTTCATTTACATTTGAAAATTGCCAACTGAACCATTCTTCATTTTACAAGACAAAAATCAAAAAGACTGTTTTCAAAAATTCTCAGTTAAAAGAAGTTGATTTTACTGAATGTGACCTATCAGGTTCTGTTTTTGACAATTGCGACTTGACCAATGCGACATTTGATAATACAATCATAGAAAAGGTTGATTTCCGAACTTCTTTCAATTATTCTATTGATCCGGAAATCAACAGAATTAAAAAGGCTAAATTTTCAATACAGGGTATTATTGGGCTTTTAAACAAATACGACATTGAGATTGAGAGCTAGATTTTTTAATAAAATCCGGAATCGATAGTATTAAATCGATGATACCGGTAAAACTTTTTATCAAAATGTTTTTACAAAGCAAAAACATTCTTTTCGTTAAACTTGCATTGTTAAATATTTATAGAGTCTTTGGTATAGATTAAGATGAACGAGGAATTTTTCAGGCATATTTTTAAAAAGCAGCAAGAAGCTGATGCAGTCCCATCAAACAAGGAAATATCAAGGTGGGCATTGGAACTGATCAGATTACTTTATCCTGAACAATCCAAACGCACTTTAAGTTCATTAGAGGAATTAAAAAACGAATTTAATAAACTAGAGATCGAACTTTACAAAATGATGGAGGCTACAAAAGCTTGCATTCATTGTGATAATGCCAAATTAGCAAGGGATTTTTTTGAACAAGTTCCTGAAATATACAGGCTTCTAAATACCGACATCAAGGCAATTTTCGATGGTGATCCGGCAGCTAAAAGCGAATTTGAAGTAATAAGAGCTTATCCCGGATTCTACGCAATCTCATTTTACCGTCTTGCACACTCATTATATAAATTAGGTATTCCACTGTTGCCACGTATTTTCACAGAATATGCCCACTCAAAGACTGGAATTGACATACATCCTGCAGCACAGATCGATGAGTACTTTCATATCGATCATGGTACAGGAATAGTTATTGGTGAAACCTGTAAGATTGGAAAGAATGTAAAAATGTACCAGGGTGTAACACTAGGGGCATTAAGTGTGCATAAAAGTATGGCTGACACAAAACGTCACCCAACTATTGGTGATCGTGTAGTTGTTTATTCTGGTGCCACAATCCTTGGTGGTGAGACCATTATTGGGAATGACAGTACTATTGGAGGTAATGTCTGGATCACAAAAAGCATTCCTGCAGGATCATATGTTTATAATACAGCTGAAGTGAAAATATCGAGTGATAATAAATCAGGTAAATAGTAATGGCAGGTATCATTGATCTTGTAGGAAATACACCTCTGGTAGAGATAACACGATTAAACCCTAATCCGAAAGTAAGGATCTTTGCTAAACTTGAAGGGAATAATCCCGGAGGTAGTGTAAAGGACAGAGCGGCACTTAACATGATCAGAAGCGCTCTTGAACGCGGAGATATAAATAAAAATACCTCTCTGATAGAAGCTACTAGTGGCAATACAGGTATTGCATTGGCAATGATAGCAAGCCTATATGGCATTGAAATAGAGCTTGTTATGCCATCAAATTCTACCCGGGAACGGACATTGACAATGGAAGCATTTGGTGCAAAGGTTACTTTACTGGAGGGAATTGAACTATGCCGCGACTATGCTGAAGAAAAAGCAGCAAGTGGTCAAAGCTACCAACTCAATCAGTTTGCAAACCCCGACAATTATTGGGCACATTATAAAACTACCGGCCCTGAAATATGGAGAGATACTGAACAAAAAATAACACATTTTGTTAGCTCTATGGGCACAACCGGTACTATAATGGGCTGCTCCAGATTTCTGAAAGAAAAAAGCCCCACTATTCAGATAGTTGGATGTCAGCCTACAGAAGATTCATCTATCCCGGGAATTCGTCGCTGGCCGGAAGCATACCTGCCCAAAATATTTGAACCTAGCCGTGTTGACCGCATCATGGATATCTCTGAAATTGAAGCTACAGAAATGAGTCGTAAACTTGCGAAAATGGAAGGTATTTTTGCCGGAATGAGTAGCGGTGGAGCTGCTTCTGCAGCAATCAGACTTGCTTCTGAACTGGAAGAAGGTATGATCGTTTTTATTGCTTGTGACCGTGGCGACAGATACCTTAGCAGTAATCTTTTCGGGTAATCTTCTGATAATATTCAATCTTTTCTTCCTAAATTGAAATAAAATCCAAAAACAGAATAATGGTGAAAAAATCAGGCAGGATCTTATGGCACGACCTTACGGTAGAAGATGCAGAAGGTATAAGTTCATTTTATCAGGAATTAACAGGCTGGCAAAAAGAAGGCTTGAGTATGGGTGAATACGAAGATTTCATAATGAAAAGTCCGGAGGACAATGAGGTAATAGCCGGAATCTGCCATGCAAAAGGTGCAAATATAGATCTGCCGGCACAATGGCTCATGTATATCGTGGTTGAAAGCCTGGATAAAAGTCTTGAAATTTGCAAAAAAATGGGAGGTAAAGTTCTCGGCGAAAAGAGGAAAATGGGTGAAGGATTTTACTGCCTTATTCAGGATCCTGCAGGTGCCTATGTGATGCTTAGTGAATAATATGAATTTTCATTCATAGATTCTTTGGGAAGGAAATGATTACAACTAACTATTTCCGAAGTTCCTGATATCTACTATCTGAGTCAAATAACCATGCTTTTCAATGATCTCATCTATAATTTCACGGGTCATATCAGGATAATTTACTTCAACTGTCCTGGTAGAATTTATCCAATTATTGATCACCATATCATATCTGTCATTTAAGTTTTTAATAACAGGAATGCCCATTTCCTTTAATGCAGCTGCATTTAATTGCTGCTCATATTGATTTTTCATTGGAATAACCAAAAGCTTCTTTTTCATAAACAAAGCTTCGGCAGGTGTTTCAAAACCAGCACCGCAAAGTACACCTTCAGACTGTGCCATGCTCCTGATAAATTTTTCATTATGTATGGGCTGAACTGTTACATTCTTACTACTGAATTGTTTCCTGTTGTGCTTTGAAAACACATCCCAGGAAACATTTTTAAACTGACTAAGCTTAGCAATTAACCTTTTATCATCATAAGCAGGAAGGTAGACTGTATAATGCCCTTTGTTCTCGATAATCTGATCTCTAACTTGCCTTCTGATTACCGGAGTGAAAATATTATTCTCATAGGCCTGAAAATGAAAGCCATACTGGGCTGTATTGGGTGCATAATTTTTAAGGATCAGCTTTCCAATCATATCATTATGTTCAGCCTTAGGTGCCTCTTCTGCCAGCACCGTAGCCTGATGACTCAAGCCAATGCAGGGTATATTTTTCATGTAACATGCCCAGGCTGATACCGGTTCAAAATCATTTATGACCAGATCATAGTTCCCAACAGGTAATGACTTGATCTCAAGAACAAACTTTCGGATGTTTGATTTTACACAGGTTTTCCAAAGATCAACACCTCCGGCCTTCCCGAAAATAAAACTCAGTCCGCGTAATTTATACTTTAGAGGAAATGGTAAACTAAGGTCTCCCTGAGTACCACTTACCAGAATATCGACATTACCATGCTGCTGAAGGCATGGAATAATATCCATAGCCCTGCTTAAATGTCCGTTTCCTGTGCCTTGAATGGCATAAAGTATATTCATTAAAAAAAATAATATGGTACTAAATTGCTAAAAATCCACGAGACCAGATTAGAAAAATGGATAATTCAGCTATAACATATTGTTTAAAACAAAACCCAGGCCAATTAGAAAAATAACTCTGACAAACAGAAAATATGCTTTCAATGAAAATTGAATCATCTATTCTAAATTGTGTTCCTTTTACTGAAAATAATCAAAAAATCGTATTTCTTATTTGACCGATTAAATGAATTTAAATATTGAAAAAAGCTTGTCTGAAACAACCAGGAATAATATTTTTTTTAAATTTGTTAAAAAAATCAGGAGAAAATGATAATAATAAGCGAATATTTTGATGGTGCGGTTAAATCTCTTGGGTATGACTCAAAGGAAGGAAAATCAACAATTGGTGTTATTGAAAAAGGAGAATATAAATTTGGAACATCCATGCATGAAACTATGCATATCCTGGAGGGTGAACTTGAGGCTTTTCTACCAGGATCAGACAAATGGGAAACATTTACCACTGGTCAGAGTTTTGAAGTTCCTGCCAACCAATCGTTTAGCGTGCGAACAGGAATACAGACATCTTATTTATGCAAATACAAATAAGGCATAGGTTGGCTGGTAATTAATCAAAAAAAAACTGCCTTTAAAAAGGCAGTTTTTTTTCTGATTGAAAAATCCTATAATATCAGGATCAATATTAAAAGGATAATGATAATGGCACCAACAGAAAGGTAAACACCACCATTTGAAGCTTTTAATTCCTTTTTCATTTCAAGTAATTCATTACGAAGATCCTTACGCTCCTGACGGCTAAGTTCAGATCTATCCATACTTTTGATCACTTCAATTCTGCTTGTGATCTCTTCAACACGCGCAATTTGACGTTCAGTCATTGCTGGTTTAGCATTTTCATCTTTAGCCATAGCAGATGGCATTGCAAGAACGAACATTAACGCAGTAGCTAACAAGTAAATTTTCTTTTTCATTGTGATTAAATTAAGGTTTAAATAAATTTTAGAATAAATTTTAGAAATGGTTGAATGGTAAATCATCGCTACTTACCTTAAACAATTATTGTTCCACTGAGTTAAATTCCTTAAACAGTAAGTATCAGGCTAAATACCGACTTGTTTTGTCTACACATCAGGAATTTCTGTACTTATTGATGTACTTTTTGACCTGATCTTAAGGGGAAATCGAAGTGAATAATTAAATATAAGGTTTTTTATATAATCATTGGAAGGATATTGGGTTAAATGTTTTTTTAGATCAGAGGTATCTTTATCTATGATATCTGCCGGTATATATCCCATACCATAAAACTGACCTTCCTCCATTAATATGCAACTTCTTTCATCCAGGTTACGGCCATCATCAATTACCATAAACCCAGGTAAGGCAGATCTTAAATTAGAAAGAGCATTTTGTACCCGTTCGTTATAACTTTCAGGACTTTCCAGCTGTTCACATGCTTTCTTACATATTTGTTCATTGATCGATATGCAGGGTTCATTATTGCGCTGAACAAAGCAAAGTTTAGGACAAAGATTAAAGTCAGCGATCAGACTTTTTATCAGAACATGACCATCAAGGATCCTGTTAAAAGTGTAAATTGGTTTTGAAAACTTATTCCTTTTATCAACGGCCAGACGCAAATATCCATTCTGATCATCAAATGAATATAAGCCATAGGCATGTTCAAATCGTTTAAGTGAACGGTTATATGCAGGCCATAATCGCTTGATCTCAATAGCTTCCAGAATAAAAGCCATTAATTCGGTACCACATTCCTGAAAACTAATATGATGTATATCCCTTAAAAATTCCTGTTTCTGCTTTCCTGGTTTATTATTTGCAAAATGACTCGTAACCCTTTTTTTAATATTTCTGGCTTTACCAACATAAATCACTTTCGATTTATTATTGTGGAAATAGTAAATACCTGAAACAGGTGGTAGCTTATCCATATCCTCTTTTGGCAAATGTGGAGGTAAAGATTGCTCCTTTGATCGGGGATTCAATGTTTTATTGATATGGCCATCGATATCCTTTTCAAGCAGCATTGAAAAAAGCTTTGAAGTAGCTTCCGCATCTCCCATCGCCCTGTGCCTCTCTGAGATCTCTATTCCCACTTCAGTACAAAGGCGTCCAAGGCTATAAGAAGCAAGCCCGGGAATAATCTTACGACTCAGACGAACGGTACAAAGCTTCTTCGATTGCAAATGAAATCCTGCCGCAGCAAGATGATAATGCAGAAATGAAAAATCAAAATTGACATTATGTGCAACAAAGATCTTATCGTACAACAGGTCATAAATCTGTCTGGCAACCTCATTAAACCTGGGTGCGACACTCACCATTTCATTATTTATACCAGTAAGTGATTGAATATAAATAGGTATTGGAATTCCGGGATTGATAAGACTTCGAAACTGTTCAATTACTTCCTTCCCATTATGAATTAATATTGCGATCTCAGTGATCCCATTTGCACTGGCATGGCCCCCTGTTGTTTCAATATCGACTATCGCGTACATTCTTTGTAATTATATAGTCAAATATAGATAGAATATGCTAATATTGTTAGTAATTAAGGGCCTGAAATTAATAAAACAAGAATTCAGGGTATTTTATTTTCTTAATGGCTTCAACAGATATTCTAATCCGTTAAGTTTTATTTCATACATTGTTGCCAGCAATATCCCGATCTTACCTTGTGGAAATCCATTGGATTCGTACCAAACAAGATAAAATTCCGGCAGATCACAGATAAGTCTTCCCTTGTATTTGCCGTATGGCATACTAATACTTACTAATTCATTCAGTATCTCAGGATTCATGTGCCTTTTCTTTAAATGCGGTAGGTTTGTATATGAACTGAAGATAAAGGAAAGCAATCAGAGTAAGTGCCCCTATCACATAAAAGGTAAGGGGTATCATTGTGACATCAGAAATGAATAGTGCCCCCGCAACAAAAGCACCCAAACCAATTCCAGCTTCTAAAGCAATGTACATTGTTGCGATAGCCTTACCCCTGTATTCAGGATGACTAAGATCAACTATCCATGCAGTTATTGCAGGAGATAACATGCCGGTTGCAACCCCATAAACTGCTGAAGATAACATAAGGTATAGAGCTGAATCTGATCTTGCGATCATGATCATTGCTATGACCAATAGAAATAAGGATAATTTTATAATCCTGACCCTACCAATCCGGTCAGACATTTTACCAGACAAAAAGCGAATCAGCAAGGATGAAATGGTAAAAACCATAAAAAAGAGGCCTTTATTTGCAACACCCAGATGACTACCCCAATCAGATATTACAGTAAGAATTGCCCCATAACTGAGGTAAGAAAGAAAAGTCACAAAAGCGCCTGGTAATACCCTTAATTCGATCAGTTCTTTACGATGCATCTTGAGCATAGAAAAGTTAAAACGTTCCTTCTTTTTCAGTGTCTCCTTCATATTCATGAGGATTATGATAGAAAGCAAGGCAATAAGGGATGAGCAATAAAACATAGCATTAATAGAAAATCTTTCAGTTAATTCACTTCCAATTGCTGGTCCAATTGCTAAACCGGTGCTAAAACAAAGTCCATGAATTCCCATTGCTTCACCCCACCTATTCGATGGTACTATGTCTGCAACATAAGCTGCTGTCGCTGTAGGTTTAAACCCTGTAGAAAAGCCATGAAACAATCTT
Organism: Daejeonella rubra; assembly: GCF_900103545.1. Classification (GTDB taxonomy): domain Bacteria; phylum Bacteroidota; class Bacteroidia; order Sphingobacteriales; family Sphingobacteriaceae; genus Daejeonella; species Daejeonella rubra. The sequence goes on along the minus strand of NZ_FNHH01000001.1, from coordinate 212,576 downwards.
AGCCATAAAAAACCAGCAACTGTTGTCAGGAGCGGATATAACAAGCCGCATATAACACAAACCAATGACCCTACTGCCATTACAGGAACACGGCCGATCTTGTCGGTGAGCTTCCCGCTAAAGGGCCTGGCAATTCCGGCAGTGATAGTAAAAAGACCTATGATATAACCTTTGTATTCAGCCCCTCCCATACTGCTGAGATATGCGGGCAATTCCGGGACAAGCATATTAAAACTTGCTGAAAATAAGAATGAGCTCAAACAGAGCAGAGCAAATTGCAGGTTATAGATCGGGTGTTTTGGAGAAGGCATAAATCGCGTGTGCCCGGCAAAAGTAATAAGAATTTCAACCAAAATTTTTGAAATCAGGCAGGCAAAGGCATTAAACATTAATATTAGAAATATTGGCAGTATTTCATCTATTGTTAATAGTTTTGCCACGCAAAATAAACATATATGCGTCTGCTTAAATTCATCATCTTTTTAGCTTTAATGATCACTGTTACTTCTGCTTTTTCACAAAGCAGTTCAGCTCTGAAAAAGCGTAAGGATATGATCAATAAAGAAATTGAACAGCTGAAGAAAAGCAGAAGCAAAATTGACAAAAGCAAAAAACTGTCTCTAAATCAAATCAATTTATTAAACACCCAGATCAGGTTAAGGGAGGAGAAGATTCACACAATAAATTCTGAGATAAAAATGCTAGACAGCAAAATTATCAGTAATACTACTGAAGTTAGATCCCTCCAGTCAAATTTAGAAAAACTTAAGTCTGAGTATGCAAAAATGGTCGTTTTTGCTTTCAAAAATCAGGGAGCCTATAATAAGTTAATGTTCCTTTTTGCCGCCAATGATTTTAATCAAGCCTATATGCGGTTAAAATACATTCAGCAATCAGGACAATTTAGAAAAAAACAAGCCAGTAATATTCAGAGCACTCAGGTTACCTTAAAGAAAGAGATTTCAATTCTGGACCATAATAAAAAGGAAAAAAGCACCTTATTAATGGATCAGATCTCAGAGAAACAAACATTAGGTAAAGATAAAATACAGCAATCCAAAATACTAACAACTTTAACCAAGCAGCAAAAGAACCTTCAACAACAATTAGCTAAAAAACAAAAAGAAGCCTCCGCCTTAAATAATGCTATTCAGGCGGCAATCCGGAAGGAAATTTTAGCAGAACAGCGAAAAGCTGCTGAACGAGCACGACTGGCAGCAGCTGAAAAAGCAAAAATCTCGAAAGTAAAGGCTCCAGAGACAACTGCAAAGGAGAAGAAAACAATAATTGAAGCAAAAGGTTCCTCAATATTAGCATCAAGTCCGGCAGATGCAAAACTATCTTCTTCATTTATGGGAAGCAGAGGACGTTTACAAAAACCTGCACAAGGAATAATAACTCAGGGATTTGGCCAGCATAAATACAATAATGTAACTATTTTCAACCCCGGGATAAATATAAAAACTGAACCGGGTGCAACTGTATCTGCAGTTTATAGCGGAAAAGTGAGCAAGGTAATTTTCCTTGTAAACTCCTATACTGTGATCATCAGGCATGGCGAATATTTTTCAATCTATTCGAAGCTTAGAAATGTTAGTGTTGCTGCTGGCCAGGAAGTTCAGGCCAGACAATCTATCGGTTCAGTTGCAACAGATCAATCTGAAGGTCTGACAGAAATGCAATTTCAAATTTGGAAAGGTGGCACTCCGGTCAATCCTTCCGGTTGGATTTTATAGCGAGAATAGACTTACTGATTATATAATAAAAATCAGAAACAAGACGCTCTTAGCAATCAAATCCTAATTAAATTTCATGAACTACACTATTTATTTTCCTGATAAAAATTTAAACTTGTACCTTTGCTCGCTTTAAAAAAAATAATAGATGTCTGAACAAAGAGCTGCTGTCGGAGTATGGAAAAGTAACTGGCAATCTTCTGATTACAGAAAAAAATGTATAACCGGATTAATCCTAATCTCTTTTATTTTATTATCACTGCCATTTTTTTATCAGGCAATAGAACAGAGAAATGGCATCAGTTTCAATGATTATTTGCTGGCATGGCTTCCTTCTTATGACCTATCCTTATTTATTTTCATTGTAATCTGGTCTATGACCTTATTAACTTTCAGCAGATTTAAGCAGGATCCTAATATATTTCTGACCTTTCTCTGGGGCTTTATCCTAATTAATCTTTCACGGTTCGTGTCTATTGGCCTTATCCCTCTAAACGCTCCAGCTGATTTAATTCCCATTCATGATCCAATTAGCAATCATTTCTATGGGCCTAAATTCATAACTAAAGACCTGTTTTTCTCTGGCCATACAGCCGCAATGTTCCTGATGTTCTTATGCCTAAAGAAAAGAACAGATAAAATTCTGGCTTTATTAGCTACGATAATAATAGGAATAGCTGTGCTTCTGCAGCACGTTCATTACACTATGGATGTAGTTATGGCACCTGTTATCACTTATTTTATCTGGGTAGGTTCAAAAAAGATCGTTGCTTCTTAAAACCGCATTTACCTATTCGGGGAAGTTTTTATCTATTAAAAGCTGAATTATTCCATCAACAAGGCCAACCCTGGGGACAAATATTTGCTTTACACCACCCCATTTCATAACACTCAGATAAATTTCAGAAGCAGGAATAATTACGTCTGCCCTATCCTGATTAAGCCCCAATACATTGATCCTGTCTTTTAATGAAAACGAATTAAGGTAATCATATAATGACTTTAGTTTCAAAAAAGTAACTGCTGTTCCATCCTTTTGGTCGGCCATTTTAAATAACCTGTTAATATTCCCTCCAGTACCAATACCTGAAAGATTTTTATTTGCCTGAGCCTGATGCTTAACCCATTCCTTCATTTCTGCCCATGTTTCATCCTTATCCTGATTATCCAGGATCCTGATCCCACCAAGGTTAAATGAACGTGAGGCAATCATTTCTCCCTTACTGAAAACTGAAAGTTCTGTACTTCCTCCACCAACATCAATGTATAAGTAGTTCTTTTTGCGATCCAAACTCTCCTCAATATGACTGGCATAAATGATATTGGCTTCCCTTTGACCTTCAACGATCTCTAAATCGATCCCTGCTTCTGACTTTATCAGAGAAACTATTGAAGAACCATTTACTGCTTCCCGCATAGCCGAAGTGGCACAAGCCATGTAATCGCTAACCTTATAAACATCGATCAAATTTCGAAAAGCGACCATAGTCTTTAACAGCTCCTCGATCTTTTTGGCTGAAATTTCCTGATCGAGAAATGCATCATCCCCTAATCGTAAGGGCACACGGATAAGTGTATTCTTTTTGAATGAAAAAGTTTTACCATTTTGCTTTATATCAGCTATTAACAGTCTGACAGCATTCGATCCTATATCTATTGCGGCGTATCTCAATGTATTATTTCTTATATTTTAAATAGGCATAGATATCTGTCTGGGCCCTGCTTGCAACCTTAGTTCCAGTTTTGCGATAACGATTATTATTTAGCTGATTAATTTCTCTGGCCTTTGAATTATCCTTTAATTGAATATCAATAATTTTAAGGATCTCTGACTTTACTTCCTGATCAAGAATAGGGAAACCCACCTCAACACGATGATCCAGATTACGGGCCATTAAATCTGCAGAGGTAAGATACACTTTTTCTGTTCCTGAATTTGCGAAAATCCAAACTCTCGCATGTTCAAGAAACCGGTCAATAATACTGAATACTTCTATTTTATCACTGAATCCCGCTACACCGGGAACAAGGCTGCACATACCCCGAATGATCAGTTTAATCTTAACCCCTGCATTATTAGCCTCATAAAGTTTAGTGATTACCTCTTCATCGGTTAAACTGTTCATCTTTAATGTAATATAAGCTATCTTCCCCGCCCTGGAATTTTCGATTTCATGATCGATCAGATTGTTTAACTTTTGCCTGCTCTCAAGCGGAGAAACTATCAGATACTTATACCCCTTATAAAAGGTCTGTGTTTGTAATCCTTCAAATAATTTTACCAGTTCATCTGTAATCTGTGGTTTAGCAGTAAAAAGACTATGGTCACAATATAATCCAGCTGTCTTTTCATTAAAATTACCGGTAGCAAGGTTTGCATAGTAAACATCCTTCCCCCTTTCATGCCTTCTCACAAGACAGATTTTTGAATGAACCTTATAGTCAAGTATTCCGTAATTGACACTCACTCCTTCCTCTTCTAGCCTTTTCGTCCAGTAAATATTAGCCTGCTCATCGAATCTTGCTTTAAGTTCCAATAAGCAATATACCTTCTTCCCATTTTTTGCAGCATTGATCAATGCATGTATTACCCTAGAGTTTTCTGCTAAGCGGTATAAAGTAATACTGATCTCTTTAACCTTAGGATCAATGGCAGCTTCCCTTAAAAAGTGGATGATATAATCAAACGATTGGTACGGTAAATTAATAAGATAATCCCTCTTAGCGATCTGCGCAAATATACTGCTCATACTGGAGAGATCCTGAACAGGAAGTGCAGGCATTTTGGGATACTCAAGATCCTGACCGCCTACATTGGGGAAACTTATAAAATCCTTAAAATTATGATATCGGTTTCCCGGAATAAGTCCGTCTGTGCTTAAATCGAGTTTATCAACCAAATATTTAAGCATATCCAAAGGCATTTCCTTATCATATAATAAACGCATTGGTCTTCCCTTGCCCCTTTTATTCAGGCTTTTGGTTAATGCTTCAATGAACTTATCACTAACATGCTTATCAAGGTCGAGCTCTGCATCCCGGGTGAGCTGTATAGAATAAGATTCTATCTGATCGTAATTAAAAATAAAGAATATATCATCCAGACAATATCTGATGATATCATCGATCAATGTAATAAACTTTAAATTATTAGTTTCCGGAAGCACTAAGAACCGGTTTGATCCATCGGTAGGAATTTCGATCAATGCTAATCTCGATTTCTCTATATTCTTATTCTGAACGAGCCTAACAAAAAAATAAATGGCGCGATCCTTAAGTTCAGGAAATGGTTCATTTTTATCTATCATCACAGGGACCAGTGTTGAAAGCACCTTCTCTCTGAAATATTTCTTGACATATAAACCACGCGAAACATTTAATTGCTTTTCGTTTATTATAAATATTTTTTGCTGCTCAAGTTCTTTGAGAATAACATCCTTATACTGATGATTAAATTTGCGTTCCTGACGGACGACAATATTCTTAATCTCATTTAATATTTTACGGGGGTTAAAACCCAACAATTCCTTTGACTTAGTATTTAAACTTGAAAGTCTGTTAAGAGTAGCAACTCTGACACGATAAAATTCATCAAGATTTGAAGAAAAAATAGCCAGAAAGCGAATGCGTTCAACCAGAGGAACAGATTTATCGGCCGCTTCCTGCAATACCCGGTCGTTAAACGATAACCAGCTAACCTCTCGATTTATAAGCGGAATATTTTTAGGCATTTAGTAAAAATAAACAGTCCCGTTTCCTGGAGAACGGGACTGTAAAAATCAAAAATAAATATTAATTAAATATTAAGTTCTCGTTAAGTCTGTTGCCAGATGTTAATGAACTTATTACTTTGAAGTAATGTCTTCAGTTTTAGTTACATCAGTTGCTACAGAAACAGTTGCCTGAACCTTGCTTATGGCAGGCTTTGCAGTACTTGTCTTTTTTGCAGTAACCGCAGTTGTTTTAACTGCAGTGGATTTAGTTGCAGCCACTTTAGAATTAACAGGAGCCTTAGTGGTTTTCTTTACTACCGCAACAGAACTCTTAGTTGCTGAAGGCTTTACTACTTCAGGAGCATTCTTTTTTACCGCCTTAGATTTAACCGGAGCAGCTTTTTTAACAGAAGATACGGAAGACTTGGTTGAAATGGTTATTGGTCTTTTAATCTTTTTAATTTTAATGGATTTGGGTGTACTATCCAGCTTCTCTTCAACTGCAACTTTTACTTCATTATATTTTTTTGCAAGTTTTTTAGCAAGATCTTTACTCGTCTTTTTGATGTCTTTTGAAAACTTATCAGCATCATGACCCAAACTTTTTAATGCTTCTAAAAATTTATTGGTAATAGAAGTTTCCAACTCCTTTTTAACGACCTGTTTAGCTGTTTTTTTATCAGCTTTTACGGATGTTTTTGTTTTATTTGCTTTCATGATCTTTCTGTTAATGCTTGTATTTTTGCAATTATTTAAATATATTAACTAATCTTTGTTTTACCAATAGAATAATAATTATGCCAACATTTGATATAGTAAGTAAGATTGACGGACAGACCCTCGACAACGCAATAAATACAGCAAAAAAAGAGATCCTTAATCGTTATGACTTCAACGATTCCAAAAGCACAATTGAACTCGATAAAAAATCCAATGAAATTACGATCGTAACTGAAAATGATATGCGCTTAAAGGCTATTCAGGATGCAATCATTTCGCGCATGGTAAAACATAGCCTTGATCCTGGAAGCATGGACCTTGGAAAGGAAGAATATGCCTCCGGAAATATGCTTCGGAAAGAAATTAAGATCAAAGAAGGAATTGATAAAGAAGTAGCAAAAAAAATCGTCAAAAAGATAAAAGACAGTGGTATAAAAGTTCAGGCTTCGATCATGGATGACCAATTAAGGGTTCAGGGCAAAAAAATTGACGATCTGCAGGCAGTTATTTCTCTTTGCCGAAGCGAAGATTTCGGGCAACCACTTCAGTATATTAATATGAGGAATTAATAGAATATTGGAAATCAATATTTTTCAGAAATAAGTGATCACCAATAAAAATTAATTTTTACCATCAACATTCACTTCCCCTTATACCGTTTTTACAAATTTGGTATCATATTCATCAATATCCAGGATATAACCATTCTGGATCAGGAATTCAAACAAATGTTTGGCTTCGGTAGAAACCGGCATATTTCGGGTGGTAATGATCTGATTATTCTTCTTATCAAGGTAAGGATAGGCGTAAAGCTTCACATTTTTACTGAACAAGTCGCTGATATAGGCTAAAAGTTCATCCGTATAATTTTCGCTGTAATTTTTAGAATTGAAAATATTCTTAAGGTTGGCAATATTTGTTGAAATACCAACACTTTTAGGGTTACACCTTGAAAGAAACTGAGCAAGCTTGTGATTACGAGTAAAATCCGATACAATTACATAATTACCTGTCGCACATAGTTCTTCTGCCCGTTTTGCAAAATTTTCAAGCTCAACATTTCCAAGTTCAGATTTATCATCAAGAAAATTGGTCATAAGAACCTCGATCATCACGATGATGTTTTTATCGTTAACCTTCTGAGTACGCTTAAATTGTTCAACTGCTCTATTGAAGAGATCAAAATTGGGTGTTGACCTTTGTCCGAACTTCGTACGCAAGATCATAACATCCTTTTTATAAAGCACATCTTTTGATTGACGAGCTTGTCCATCCTTGTCAAAAATAGCTGCTCCTGAAAATCCTTTTGCGATCAGATACAGATTAACAAGCCTGTCGTTAGCATTTTTAAATTGTGGTCCGCTCAAACTGATAAGATCGATTTCAACTGAACCAATAGTTAAATTATCAACCAGCGATTCGATCATGTATTGAATATTATCATGATAATAATACGCAGCATAAACAAGGTTCACACCCAATATCCCCAGCACATTTTGCTGTAAACTAGAATCGCTATCCAATAACCTGACATGAAAAACAATGTCATTTGGCTCACCACCCGGCGTCAGCTGAAACCGTATACCAAGCCAGCCATGCGGGTCATTTGTTTTATTGAAATTAAGAGTTGTTACCGTATCAGCAAATGCAAAGAAAGTTTTACCTGAATATTTTGGCCCGTTTAAGCGCTCAGATAAAAGCTCAAATTCATGCTGGATCATTTTATCGAGCCTGGACTCTGACACATACCTGCCAGATTCCTCAGTCCCGTATATAGAATTACTGAAGACCATATCATAGGCCGACATGGTCTTGGCAATGGTACCTGAAGCTGCGCCGGCAGTAAAAAAATTTCTGGCAACCTCCTGCCCCGCTCCTATCTCAGCAAATGTTCCATATATCGCATCATCCAAATTTATCTTAAGGGCTTTCCTCTTATTCTCTAAAATTTCTCTCGGCATGGTGTAAAATTACAATTTTTGTGCTTTATGCTGTAATTTAGAAACAGAAAAGGCAACCAGATCAGTGGTTGCCTTAATTTTGATTTATAATTAACCGTGCTTATCCAATAGAGATCTCTCTGGATTGGATTTTTAACTCTTCTTTTTTGGAGATATGTATGAATAAAATTCCATTCTTGTATTCAGCATGTATCTTATTTGAGTCAGCGGTATCAGGCAAAGTGAAGTTCCTGGAAAATACTGAATAATTGTATTCCCGTCTGTTATATTTTTTATTCCCGATCACTTCTTGATTCTCCTCCTGTTTACCTGCAGAAACACTTAATTGATCCTTTTCCAGATTTATTTTAAAATCCTCCTTATTCAAACCGGGTGCAGCAATTTCAATTTGAAATTCATTCTCATTTTCTGCTATATTTACAGCAGGAATACGATTGACAGCGCTTTTTGAAAGTAATTGATCGGCATTAAAAAACGATTCGAATACATCATTGTAAGCAGAATTAAATCCTTTATTTGTGTTTCCTTTTGCAAATTTTACGAGTGTCATATTTTATCCTCCTTTTTTTAAAATGGTTTTAAATCCATATTATCAATCCCAATACCAGTGCAAAATCCACAACAAAAATCAATCTAAAAAAGCCAATTTGGCATATTAAATTAAAAATTAACGACAATTAGTCATATGAATAAAGTCGATGGGTTTCAGTACAAAACATTAATCCCAATACGGTTTGCAGATATCGATGCATTTGGACATGTAAACAATGCCATTTATCTCACCTATTTTGAGATCGCCCGATCATCTTATTGGGAAGAGGTGATAGAATGGGACTGGGACTCGGTGGGTATAATAATCAGACGATCGATCGTAGATTATTTAAAACCTATAATCTTAACGGACGAAATATATACCTATGTAAGGACATCCAGAATTGGAACAAGCAGTTTTGATCTTGACTATATTATAGTGAAAATAGTTGATGGAAAGGAAGAGATCTGCACTACCGGGCAGACCCTTTGCGTTACTTTTGATTATAAAACTAATAGATCTCTGCCAATTCCGGCCAGTCAGCGCCTAAAAATGGAGGGAAAGTGAAAAACACAAAGAGAATCTAAATTATTATCAGAATATCTTATCAGGGTTCAATATTCCATTCGGATCAAAAACTGATTTTATACCACGCATTATGTCCAGATGAGCTCTGGAGAACTTAATGTCCATGTATTCTCTCTGTACAGAACCTATCCCATGCTCACCTGAAATAGTGCCTCCAAGAGCCACGGTAAGTTCAAATATTTCTCTGATGCCCTGCTTTAATTTTGTATTCCAGTCAAAGTCAGACATCGCTCCCTTGATAATATTTACATGCAGATTTCCATCACCGGCATGCCCGTAACAAATAGACTCGAATCCAAATCGATTACCTATATCTTTAATTCCATGAATAAGCTTAGGCAATTCAGAACGGGGGACAACGGTATCCTCTTCCTTATATATTGAATTTGATTTCACAGAAAGGGGCATTGTTCTCCTCATTCGCCAAATGGACTCTTTTTGAGCTGATGTCTCTGCTAATAATACATCGGAACAGGAATTTTCTTCCAAAACGGCATTTATTTTTTCACATTCAGCAAATAGAACTTCCAGATCATTCCCATCAACCTCGATCATCAGGAAAGCCATAGCATCATCCTTGAGATCGAACTGAAAATGATCATATTCAATTACCCATTCAACAGCGCGCCTTTCCATAAACTCAAGAGTAGAAGGAATTACACCTGTTCGAAAGATTGCCGAAACCGCTGCACACGCCTGTTCATTACCTGGAAAAGAAGCAAGCATTAACAGACTTTGAGAAGGGCCAGGTATCAGCTTTAAAACTATTTTAGTTATGATGCCCAGCGTACCTTCTGAACCTATCATTAACTGTGTCAGATTATATCCCGAGGCATTTTTTAGTGTATTAGCTCCAGTCCAGATAATTTCTCCATCCGGCAAAACAAGTTCAAGATTTAAAACATATTCTCTGATCGTTCCATACTTCACTACTCTTGGACCACCGCTTCCATGTGCTACATTTCCTCCTATAAAACAAGAGCCCTTACTGGAAGGATCAACGGGGTAAAGAAGTCCTTTTTCTGCGACAGCATTCATAAAAACCTCAGTGATAACTCCCGGCTCTACCGTTGCCTGCAAATTACGTTCGTCGATATCGATAATGGAATTGAACTTTTCCATTGAAATAACCAATCCACCTTTAACGGGCAAGGCACCTCCGCTTAATCCGGTTCCTCCGCCTCTTGGCGTAACAGGTATTTTATACGTGTTACATAATCTCATCAGATCTGATATCTGACCAGAGGTATTCGGCCTGGCTACTGCCTCAGGATAAAATACAAGATCTTCTGTTTCATCATGGGCGTATTGTTCGGTATGTTCTATCTCAGTAAAGACGTTCTCAGACCCTACAATTTCTATGATCTTGGTTAAAACATCGCCGGTGACAGGATTGAACTGCATATTATCTTTTAAATATCAATTCAATAGCTGAATTTCTTACTTCAGCACCCATTGGGGGATGCATTTTGCGGATGGAAACACGAATGTATTGAACAGCTAAAAACTCATGTCTTATTCGTTCAAGTATTCCATGCGCTACTGTTTCAATTAATTTTCTTGGGATCTTCATTTCTTCTGATGCAATCTGAAACAACCGAACATAATTGACTGTATTAGTTAATTCATCGGCTCCATCATCAAATACCTCCAGCATGGTATCAATATCCAGAATAAACTCAGCACCCAAAACCTGCTCTTCCGGATAAAATCCATGGAATGAAAAAAAGCGAACACCCTCTAAACTAACTTTTTGACTGATTGTCCCCATAAAAACAAAAATATATTATTTAAGGCACATCTATGATGATTGTGTCATCTGAATAAATAAAATAAGAATTAGACTAGAAAATATTATCTTCATGTCCAATTTATCATATTCATATATTCCTGGAAAATTTTAAGCTATGAAACGTATCTTTTTGATCAATGCAATTTTATTTTTTGCAATAAATACTGTTAGTGCCCAGCAAAGCGGGAACCCAAAAGACACAGAAGCATGGTCGCCTGTACCTAAAATGGTGAGTATGCAAAGTACTCCCGCAGATGCAATTATTCTGTTCAATGGTGGAAATCTCGACCAATGGTTATCTGTCAAGGACAAATCAGCAGCAAAATGGACTGTTAAGGATAATATTTTCACAGTAAATAAGGGAACCGGCAACATCGAAACAAAACAATCCTTTTCCAATTACCAGCTACATATTGAATGGTTGATACCTGCAAATATTACTGGAAGTGGGCAGGCACGGGGAAATAGCGGACTCTTTCTGGCTTCAACCGGAGCTGGAGATAACGGATATGAATTGCAGTTACTAGATTCTTACAATAATTCAACTTACAGCAATGGTCAGGCTGGAAGTATTTATAAACAAGCTATCCCTCTGGTAAACGCGTCTAAAAAACCAGGTGAATGGCAATCATACGATATCGTATGGACCGCGCCCGTTTTTAATGATAATGGCAGCTTGAAAACTGCAGCGAGAGTTACAGTAATGCATAACGGAATTCTCATTCAGAACAATGTGGAGCTAAAAGGAGAAACGGTTTATATTGGAGCTCCATTTTATAAAAAACATGGACCATTGCCAATTAAATTACAGGACCATGGTGACCCAAGTGAACCAATAAGTTTTCGTAATATCTGGATTAGAGAACTTTAATACAACAGTATCTTAGTTCAATTATAAGTTTATTTATTCATCTGGCATGGCAGGCAATTAAATAATTGTACCAGTTCAGACTTGTTCTTTAATCTCAAATTTCTGAAAAGCACCCTATTAAAAAAGAGTGCTATGACTCAATTAATAGTTTCATTGTAAAATAACTGGTTAAGTTATTTCAATTTTGGCTTGAATATTGAATATCTGTATTCAAAAAATGAATATGAAAAGCATTATTTTATTCTGCTGCCTGAGCACATCATTATTCTTAATGAATGCATGTGCAGTTAATCCCGTTACGGGAAAAAAACAGATCGTTTTAATGTCTGAAGAGCAAGAAATTGCCATGGGAAAAGAGGCTGATCCCCAAATCGTTGCTCAATATGGCCTTTATGAAAATAAAGTTCTTCAGGATTTCATCACACAAAAAGGGAAAGCTATGGCGGCTATCTCGCATCGACCAAATCTGAATTACGAATTTAAAATAGTTGATTCTGAAGTACTTAATGCCTTCGCAGTACCCGGAGGTTATGTATATTTCACAAGAGGAATTATGGCCCATTTCAATAATGAGGCCGAATTTGCAGGTGTTTTAGGTCACGAAATAGGACACATCACTGCAAGACACTCCGTTTCACAACAAACGAAATCAGTATTAGGACAGGTAGGTTTAATTGGAAGCATGATCTTAGTTCCTCAAGTAGCCGAATTTGCAGAACCACTTTCTCAGGGCTTAGGCTTACTATTTCTAAAGTTTGGCCGTGATGCTGAGCGTCAGTCTGATGACCTTGGCGTAGAATATTCATCTAAAATTGGATATGATGCTAAAGAAATGGCTGGATTCTTTAATACACTTGAAAGAAAAAGCTCTGGAACCGAAGGAGCAGAATTACCTGACTTCTTGTCGACCCACCCAAATCCGGGTTCAAGAAACAATGCTGTTATGAATTTGTCAGCAGAATGGAAAAAGAAGTTAAACCTTACAAATCCAAGCATCAATCGCGAAAGCTATTTGAGAAAGATTGAAGGATTAATATATGGTGAGGATCCAAAGCAAGGTTATCTCGAAAACAATGTTTTTTACCATCCTGAATTAAAATTTCAATTCCCTGTACCTCAGGGATGGAATTATCAAAACACTCCGCAACGAGTTCAGATGGCCCCAAAAGATGGCAAGGCACTTATGATGATGACACTTGCAAGTGGCAATAACCTACAAGCGGCAGCAGAAAAAGTAGTAGCTGATAATAATTTAAAGGTTTTGGAATCCAGTCAGGTAAATGTTAATGGATTAAATGCGATCAGCATGGTTGCAGACGTTAAGCCTCAACAGGAAAACCAGGCTTCAACAGTTAGAACCATGACCTATCTTATTCAATACAACAATATGATCTACCTTCTGCTAGGTGCAAGCTCTGTCAATGATTTCAATACCTATTCCAGCTATTTCTCTCAGACTATGAAAAATTTCAAAGAACTGAAGGATGCTTCAAAATTGAATAAACAACCTGAAAGAATCCGCATTAAAACAGTTAGTCAATCAGGAACTCTGAGGCAGGCTTTGACTTATTATAAAGTTCCTGAAAACCGTTTGGAAGAATTATCAATCCTGAATGGGATGCAACTTAAAGACAATGTGCAAAAGGGATCATTGATTAAGATCATCGCTAATTGAAATTTTAATAATAATTATTGATTAATGGCTCAGAGTTTAACAATTCTGAGCCATTTTTATATATAAAAACACCATTAAGTATTCAATATCCAGAAGGAATCTTCCTATGGTACAAAAAATGAAAAAGACATCGGTTTAAGACTAAATTTATGCAAAGAATTTACAGAAATGCAGGGTGGTAAAATATGGTTTAAAAGTTTACTCGGGCAGGGAAGCACTTTTTTTAGTTCTATGTCAATAAACTGAAAACAAGAATTCAGACTCAAATTCTTACATTTTCAATATTACCGAAAAGTTAATAAGGCATTTACTTGTCCTTTCCCTCTAAAATTCGTAAATTTGCAGTTGAAGCACAAGCTATTCCTTATTCACACCTGCAGATCAATTCGCTAGTTCTGGATACCGGACACAACTGTAATCATATACAATAAATCCAGTAACCCAATCAATTCTCCGAATCGAATTTAATTACCCTCCTCGCAGCGAAAATATAACCGGATAGTAATTTTTTACTTAAAACTACAATATATGGCTAAATCACAGGCTACCTTCATGAAGAAGCAACTCGAAAAAAACAGAGCTAAAAAGAAAGAGGAAAAAGAACATCGTAAACAGGAACGTCAGCAAAATTCAACAGGTGGAAAACTGGAGGATATGATGGCTTATGTAAATGAGAATGGTGAACTTTCTTCCACACCTCCGGATCTAAAACAATCCAACAAACCATTTGAAAGATAATTATTTCAACACAAAATTAAATACATCCTCAATCATTAATTCAAGATTCAGATTACTGTATTTATATTTTACATGATTCAAGTGTTACCAGAATTCAAATTAAATTCCCTGGTAACCTCAGGCCAATCTGCCATTATTGATAATAAATCAATACTTCAGACAAAATCTATTTTAAGGAATGTATTAATTCTTTCATGTTCAAAATTGATATTCAATTCATGAAAAGAATATTACAATCCTTAAAAAAGTGAGGTTAAAGTATTATTGATACCCGCGACTGTTTTTGACAAAACTTATTTCGATGGAAATTCAGGCAAGGTCATCCAGTGAGTAAAATCTTCCAGAGATACCTTATCATCGGCAACAACAAATTTATTGTAGATCTCACTATAAAAACCAAAGTAAATTTGACCACCATCAAATAATAATACATCTTTTGCCTGTTCAGGCAACTCATTTTTAACCAATTTCCAAATCATATTATAAAGATATTAAACTATTGTTAAAATGGTTTATCAGATTAATATTGTTAAGAAAAATCTTGCTATTTTTTATAATTAACCTATAAATCAAGCTATTATAAAAAATAATAATTCAAAACTATTTGTGTATTTCAAACTTATAAGGTAATTTCCTTCATAAAACCTTAATTAAAACAAAATTCATGAACACAAAAACTTTAATTATCGGCATTGCTGGAGGCATAGTTGTCTTCTTAACAGGTTTCCTGATCTATGGAGTATTAATGATGGAATATTTCGTTAGTAATATGAGCTCCTTTCCGGGATTTACAAAAGATCCAATGGAAATCTGGGCAATTGCAGCAGGAAATATAATTTGGGGAATTCTATTGGCTTATGTATTTAATTTAGGCGGACTCAGCTCAGGAGGTCGCGGCGCTTTACACGGTGCTATACTTTTCTTTCTTTTCAGTCTGGGGATGAACATTGTATCCTATGGCCAATACAATTTATATAGTTTACCCTTAAGTCTGGTAGATGCCCTCTGCATGGCAATTCTTGGATGCACAGGCGGAGCATTTACTGGTTGGTTATTGTGTCGAACTTCAACGAAAACAGCCTGAAAGTATACCCGGATTTTTTAACTGAATTTAAATAAAGAGGGGAATATCCACTTTACATTCTCCTCTTTTTCCAAAATTTCAAAGATTGAACCAAAAATTCCAGGTTAATCTTAAAGCAGTTCAGCTTCAATAGTTTCCTCCAATTCCGGAGCTTGTTCATCTGCATTTCCCCAAACAAAAGGAGCAACAGGCACCTCCAATTTATTGAAAACACTATTTCCCAACACTTCTGGTGAAGACTCATTAGCATCTCCCCAAACAAAAGGAGCCCTTGGTACCAATGCAAATTTGGCTTTCAATAGTTTGATCTCTTCAGGAGCAGATTCATCAGGGCTTCCCCAAACAAATGGAGAAACAGCAACCAAAGATTTAGGCTTATCATTTGAATGATCGTTTGCGGATGCGCTCAGTGAAAAAGCCAGTAATAATGTTGTTGCTAGTGTGTATATCGTTTTCATAATTATTTGTTTTATTTATTTGTTGATCAAATGTACTTCGGTATTAAAGATCTGCCTATAGGATTCTGGCAGAAAGGAGCAACATTTCGGTAAATGCAGTAAAACAGTCGGTAAAAATATTAGTGCCTGATTCAATCTCATTCAAGCAGATTTACAAACCTATTTTAGTAATTTTGAAAAAAACTAACCAATGTCCAAGCAAACTTCAGAACCCAACGATATTCACAGGTCAGCGAAAAAAGATCTATATGAAGCCCCTGATTATTATCAGATAGATGATTTATTAAGTGAAGAGCATAAATTAATTCGGGATAGTGTTCGCAGCTGGGTAAAGAAAGAAGTGAGCCCAATAATTGAGGACTTTGCTCAAAAGGCTCAGTTTCCAAAACATTTGATTCCAGGACTTGCAGAAATTGGTGCCTTCGGGCCTACAATTCCGACAAATTATGGCGGAGCAGGACTGGATTATATTTCTTATGGATTGATCATGCAGGAAATTGAGCGGGGCGATTCAGGAATCCGGTCTGCAGCATCCGTACAGGGTTCCCTTGTCATGTATCCTATCTATGCCTACGGTTCTGAAGAACAAAAAATGCATTATCTCCCAAAACTAGCTTCAGGTGAATACATGGGTTGTTTTGGACTGACTGAGCCTGATCATGGTTCTGATCCAGGCAGTATGATCACAAATATTAAGGATATGGGTGATTATTTCCTGCTCAACGGAGCAAAAATGTGGATTTCAAATTCACCTTTTGCAGATATTGCGATCGTTTGGGCTAAGGATGAAGAAGGAATTATTCGCGGGTTAATAGTTGAAAAAGGAATGGAGGGTTTCAGCGCTCCGGAAATACATGGTAAGTGGAGTTTAAGAGCTTCGGCAAGTGGAGAACTGGTTTTCGATAACGTAAAAGTGCCGAAAAAGAACGTATTGCCAAATGTTAAAGGTCTTAAAGGACCACTGGGATGTTTAAATCAAGCTCGTTACGGAATAGCATGGGGTGCCTTAGGTGCAGCAATGGATTGTTATGACACAGCTCTCCGTTATTCTAAAGAACGTATTCAGTTCGGTCGTCCGATCGGAGGTTTCCAGCTTCAGCAAAAGAAACTTGCTGAAATGATCACAGAAATAACAAAAGGGCAGCTTCTGGTATGGCGTTTAGGTGTATTGAGGAATGAAAACAGGGCAAGTCCTGCACAGATATCTATGGCCAAAAGAAATAGTGTAGAAACGGCAATTAATATTGCACGTGAAGCAAGACAGATCCTTGGCGGAATGGGTATTACAGGTGAATATCCGGTGATGAGGCACATGATGAACCTTGAATCAGTTGTTACCTATGAGGGTACACATGACATTCATTTACTGATAACAGGTATGGATATAACCGGCTTGAATGCATTTGAATAAGGCTCTATTTTATCGAATACAGAAACAATAAAGCATTTTGTTTGTTGATTACTAAAATACACTTAACATGATGAACCGAAGCCTTGGTATAATTCTTATTGTAGTTGGAATAGCTATGATTATCTGGACTAGCTTTTCCTATACAAAGGAAGAAAAAATTATCGATGCTGGTCCAATTCAGGTAAGTGCAGATAGAGAAAAAACCATTGAATGGCCAGCTTATCTGGGTGGATTTATTTTAGTCAGTGGAATTGTAATTGTAGCTGTATCAAAAAAAAGCAAGTAAAAACTTATTGTTTTTGATAGATCCAATCAAGACTTAAGCGCCTGATATAGGAGCTTGACAAACCCTGGCCTACGCCATAACCCAGTAGCACTTGGTCACCAATGAAATGAATTGCTGTATAGCAAAACATACCATTCGGGTCATCTTCTATATTCTTTACACTCTTCCATGTCTTACCATAGTTATGGGAGACAGCTATAGTTAGCGGGCTTCTCTGGCTCTTGAAATAACCGGGGCCCGTAGCTCCATTATTGTTCCAAACCATTAAGAGATCTCTTGTTTTAGGAATCTTTTTGATGGATGCAGGTGAAATTGGTGAGCTAATCCCGGATGGCACAGCAAAACTCCAGGTTAAACCATTATCCGTTGAATAGCTCTTGTATTGCTCACCACCACTAGCCCTTATGAACATCATCACTTTACCTTTTTTCAACTCAACCAATCCGGGCTCCTGAGTGATAATACTGTCAGGACCAGGAACTATATTTCCAGCCTTCCAAGTGAACCCCTGATCATCAGAAAAATAACATTGTAAATTTCCTTTGTTGCTCCAGGCGGTAGCAGATGTTTTGTGAAGGGAAACAGGTATTAAAATCCTGCCGCTCTTTAGCTGGATCACCCGATCGTTATTGACCACAAAGTATCCCTTCTTACTTTCCGGTATAACACCTGAAGGCTCCGACCATGATCTGCCTTCATCCTTAGAGATCCGCATCTGAGGCATACAATCATCCAAGGAATTCTTTCGGGCATAAAATAGTGCTATTGTATTGTTTTGGAGTCGTAATAAAGAAACTGACATTACATTCATCTCACCCTCCTTTTCAACGATAACCTGATCATCTTTTGTCCAGGTCAGGCCTCCATCAACAGAATATCTTCCAACCAGCTGAGCAGGTGCATGATCACTGCCCTTAGCGCCAGAAAAACGACTATAAACGTATAAAATACGTCCACCCCTTAATTCAATAAAAGCACCCTCGCTATTCCTTGGATTATCAGGACCGGGATCAATCACATGAACTAATTCATTACCCGGGGTTTCTGATTGTGCCCTTATTTCAGATGTAATGGAAGTTAAAACAAGAACAAGCAGAAAAGCCAGCTTATGAACTATGGAGACCTGATTCAAAAATCGATTCATAGTATTTTGATTCCAGTATATAATATTGATATTATACAAAGAGAACATGAAAAAATCTCTCAGTATATTAAAATTTCAAGAAACAACAATAAATAAAATGATCAGGAAAACTTAATTATGAGTAAACTGATTTTACGCGTTCTCTTAGGTTATATCCTGAAGACATCACTTCTCCATAAGCACCGGCGGTTCTAATAGCCATCAGATCGCCCCGAATGGATTCCGGAAGTTCAACCTCTTTACCAAAACAGTCTGTGCTTTCACAAATAGGACCAACCACATCATATTTAACCTGAACATCAGATAGTGAACTTATGTTTTCAATCTTATGATATGCCTGATAAAGTGCAGGGCGCATCAATTCGGTCATACCGGCATCCAAAATTAAAAAATTCTTTTTCAGGCCGTTTTTCACGTAAAGTATCCGACTGATCAGGCTTCCACACTGTGCGACCAAAGCTCTACCTAATTCAAAATGAACTTCCTGATCGTTCCGACGTTCTAAAAACTGATCAAAAATAGAAAAGTAGCTCTCGAAATCATTTATAGAGTTTTCATCCGGCGCATGATAGTCAACTCCAAGGCCTCCTCCAACATTTAGAATCTGAAGTTGATAACCATGATCTTCAAACCAGGAATTAAGCTCATTAACTTTTACACACAAACTTTTAAAAACCTCCAGATTGGTGATCTGGGAGCCAATATGGAAATGTATCCCAATAAGTTTCAGGTTTGGACAGGCTTTCAGTTCTTTAATGCAGGAATTAAGTTCCCATTGGTTAACACCGAACTTATTTTCTTCAAGACCGGTAGTAATATATTGATGAGTATGTGCATCCACATTGGGGTTGATACGAATAGCAACCCTGGCAGTTTTTCCACGTTCTGCTGCAAGGCCATTGATAATTCCAAGTTCCTGCACCGACTCTACATTAAAACAATAAATATCACTATTTAATGCCTCAATAATTTCTTTATCAGATTTACCTACACCAGCAAAAACGACCTTCCCTGGATCAAAACCAAGCTCAATGGCCTTTTTCACTTCATTTCCACTAACACAATCAGCGCCAAAACCTGTCTTCCTTACTGCTTGTAAAACCTGCTCATTGAAATTAGCCTTTAATGCATAGTGTACATGAAAACCAAATTTTTCAGCAGCTGATCTGCAAGTTTCCAAAGTCTGATCTAACAGTCCCAGGTCATAATAGTAAAATGGAGTTTCTAAATTTCCAAATCGTGCAATTGTATCCTTACTTAACATATATATATTTATATCCACAATAGCGGATCAGTATCCTATTCAAATAAACGGTTATGTAAAGACCTCAGTACTTCAACTTTATCGGTATCGTTGATCAGTATGGAAATATTATAATTACTACCACCATAAGAGATCATACGGAGAGGAATATGCTTAATTGCCTCCAATACGCGTGCTGCAAAACCATGTTTTTCTGCACCGAAATCACCAACAACACAAACGATCGTTTGGTTATAGTCAACCTCAACTGTTCCAAAAGCAGTAAGCTCCTTCATGATTTCCTCCAGGTGTTGGGTATCATCAATCGTGACTGATACAGCTACTTCCGAAGTTGTGATCATGTCTATCGGAGTCTTATAACGCTCGAATACTTCAAATACTCTTCTTAGGAATCCGTAAGCCAGAAGCATTCTACTCGATTGAATTTTAATTGCAGTGATGCCATCTTTCGCGGCAATGGATTTGATCTTTCCGCGTTCACTCTCATTTGTGATTAAAGTTCCGGGCGCCTGTGGCTCCATGGTATTAAGCAAACGAACAGGAACCTTATATTTTTGGGCAGGAAAGACACTCTGCGGGTGAAGTATCTTTGCACCAAAATAGGCAAGCTCTGCCGCTTCATCAAATGATAAAATTGCAATTGGCTTCGTTCCCTTTACAATTCTAGGATCATTATTATGCATACCGTCAATATCTGTCCAGATCTGAACCTCTTCAGCGCCAATTGCTGCACCGATCAGAGAAGCAGTATAATCACTTCCCCCGCGACGTAAATTATCAATCTCACCAAACGAATTACGGCATATATAACCCTGAGTTATAAATAATGTATTCTCAGGATATTTATCGAGAAGTGGCTGCAAATGTTCAGTAATAAAAGGAATTACCGGCTCATTATCCTCATCGATCCTCATGAAATCAAGAGCAGGCAAGAGTACTGATTTTACTCCAATCTCATTGAGATAGATATGATAAAGGGTAGTTGAAATAAGTTCACCCTGAGCAAGAATGACCTTTTCTTCAATGGAGGTGAAATGCTCATTGGCAAAAGATGCTAGCAAATTGAAATGATAATCCATCAGATCCTTACCATGCTCATACCCTTCTTCAGATGTAAAAAGTTCTTTTATAAAAATTTCATACTTACCATTAAGTAGTTTGATAAGTTCAGAAGCTTTCTGTTTATCTCCTGCAAGATATGCCTGCGAAATTTCCAAAAGGCTGTTAGTAGTACCCGAAACAGCAGAAAGCACAACGATCTGCCTGTCTTTTGGGTTAATAATGTCTAATAATTTTTTGATGCGATCGGGACTTCCTACCGATGTTCCTCCGAACTTTAGTACCTTCATTTAATCTTGAATTTTAAATTGCAACAAATGATATTTATACTTGTGCAATGAGTTGTTAAAAATAGAAAAAAGCATTCTATTTTTCATGCCAAACAAAATTTAATTTGGCGGGTTAACCAATGATCGTTCCTGGTCGATTTTGAACACAATAAAATAACCAATATTTATGCAAGAGCTGGAAACTTCAGTATTAAATAAAATCAATCTCTGGCTTCAGGGAAGCTATGATATTGAAACAAAAAAAGAAATTAATTCACTACTGGATTCCGGATCATTTACAGAACTCACAGATTCATTCTACAGAGATCTAGAGTTTGGAACAGGCGGACTACGAGGAACCATGGGCCCGGGCACCAACAGGATCAATAAATATACAATTGGCTCAGCAACACAGGGACTATGTAACTTCCTTCTTAAAAAATATCCCGGAGAAAAAATCAGTGTGGCAATTGCTCATGATAGCAGAAATAAGTCTGATTATTTCGCCCGGATCACTGCTGAGGTATTCTCTGCAAATGGAATACATGTATATTTTTTCAAAGAATTAAGACCAACTCCTGAACTTTCATTCGCCATCAGGCAATTGGGATGCAAAAGTGGAGTCATGATCACCGCTTCTCATAATCCCAAAGAATACAATGGCTACAAAGCTTATGGATGGGATGGCGGACAATTCAAATCGCCTGATGACCAGATGGTTATGGACGAAGTTTCCGCCATCAGCAGTGTTGATGCGGTAAAGTTTAACCGTGTGGAAGAAAACATTGAGCTGATCGATGAAAGTTTAGACGAGTTGTATCTGCAAAAGATCACTGAACTTTCTGTTTCTCAGGAAGCTATTCAAAGACAAAAAGATTTGAAGATCGTCTACTCTCCTATTCATGGTACCGGTATTACCCTGGTTCCTGCTGCATTAAAGCGTTTTGGATTTACCAATGTGCATATTGTTGAAGAACAATCCACTCCTGATGGAAATTTCCCAACGGTTATTTATCCCAATCCTGAGGAAAAAGAGGCTCTTACCTTAGCCCTGGCAAGAGCAAGGGAAATTGATGCTGATCTTGTTTTAGCCACTGACCCGGATGCTGATCGTGTTGGCATAGCTGTTAAAAATAATGAAGGTGAATTTATTTTACTGAATGGTAATCAAACCGGAAGTTTGCTGATCAATTATTTACTTACCGCCTGGGAGCAAAAAGGTAAACTAACAGGCAATGAATATGTGGTATCGACTATTGTAACCACAAAGCTGATCGAAGATATTGCATTGTCAAAGAATGTAAGCTTTTATGAAACTCTGACCGGATTTAAATGGATTGGAGCTATCATAACAGAACTTCAAGGCAAAAAAACGTTCATTGCAGGAGGGGAAGAAAGCTATGGATATCTGGTTGGTGAACTTGTAAGAGATAAGGATGCGGTGATTTCCTGTGCTTTTATAGCTGAAATGACTGCCTTTTACAAGGATCAGGGCAGCAGCTTATATCAGGCTATGCTTGACATGTATCAGCAATATGGTTTTTACAAAGAAAAATTGGTTTCTATTACCAAAAAAGGCAAGACCGGTGCTGAAGAAATTAAAGCGCTGATGGAACGCTTCAGAACGAACACACCATCTTCATTGGGCGGGTCAAAGGTAGTGAAGTTGAAGGATTATGAACTCGGAAAAGAAACTGACCTGATAACAGGATCTGAAAAAACCCTGGATTATCCAAAATCAGATGTTTTACAGTTCATCACAGCTGATGGTTGCATTATTTCCGCAAGGCCATCAGGTACCGAACCTAAAATCAAATTTTATTGCAGTGTAAAAACTGCTCTTCCTGATAAAAACGAGTTTTCTGCGAAGGACAAACTTCTCGAGGAAAAGATAGATAGCATAATGAAAGATCTGGCAGTCTGAGATTTTAATTATCTACCGAAACATTTCTGTTTTAAAACCAATTCAAAAGGCTGAAAATTTCAGCTTTTTGAATTATCTCTCAAAAAAATCGGAGTATATTTGCAGAATGAGAAAAGTTCTTTTTTTTGCACTTGCAACGTTTATTTTTCAGTCGTGCTCTGATACATCCGATAAGAAACTTCCTATTTTAGGTGAGCGTGAACCTGTGGAGAAAACTATAGACGGTAAACAGGTTATTGATACTATATATCAAACAGTTCCACCTTTCAGTTATTTAAACCAGGACAGCATTGCTGTTACTGATAAAGATTTTGACAACAAAATTTATGTGACTGATTTCTTCTTTACTTCCTGTAATACCATTTGTCCTATTATGCACCGTAACATGTTAAACGTGTATAATAAATTCAAGGATAACCCAAAAGTTAAATTCCTCTCTCACTCGATAGATATAAAATATGACCTTCCATCAAGATTAAAAACCTATGCTACAAAACTTGGTATAGAAGGTAATCAATGGGAGTTTGTTCATGGTAGCCGTGATTCGATCTTTGGTATTGCTGCAAAAAGCTATCTGGTTTCTGCTTTTGAAGACAGTACTGACCCACAAGGTCTTGTTCATCAGGGCTGGTTCATTCTTGTAGATACTAAGAAGCAACTCAGAGGGGCATATGATGGTACCAAGGAAGATCAGGTTAAGCAGTTAATGAATGACATGGAGCAATTGCTGAAGGAAGAGTTTGGCGATGCGAAATAAACTCATTTATTTTATCTTATTAGCTATTGGCTTCACAAGCATTATTCAATCATGCCAAAATGAAACGAGTATAAACTTTAAACGTTATTATGTAAATGGGAAAGGCATTTACGAAAAGAATTGCCAGAACTGCCATGGCTCAGACGGGAAGGGTTTAGGCACTTTGTATCCGCCGCTGACTGACAGTACCTATCTCAAATTGAATAAAAATAGTTTAGCGTGTATTATCAGAAATGGGCAAACTGGAACAGTTAAAATAAATAATATATCCTATGAGGGAATAATGCCGGGTAATGAAACTCTGGCAGACATAGATATTGCACAAGTGGTGGTTTACATTACCAATTCATTCGGCAATAAACAGGGCTTCTATGATTCTGAAACTGCCAAAAAAGACCTCGAAAAATGTAATTAAAGATCTTCTGTGAAGATGCAGGCTTAAGCTTGTGGTTAACAGAACGATTTGTATTTTTGCAATTCATACAAAAAAGATGGCTAAGCGTACACGAATTAAAGATCTATTAGTTTCCAGCGATTTCGGAAAACAGGTTTCCGTAATGGGATGGGTAAGAACATTCAGAAATAATCAGTTTATTGCTCTGAATGATGGTTCAACTATTAACAACATTCAGGCAGTTGTAGATCTTAATTCATTCGATGAAAGCCTGCTAAAAAGGATTACAACCGGTGCTGCAATCTCTATCAATGGAGAAATAGTAGAATCATTAGGAAAAGGACAACGTATTGAGATCAAAGTAAATTCCCTTGAAATATTAGGTGATAGTGATGCAGAGAAATTTCCATTACAACCTAAAAAACATAGTCTCGAATTTTTGCGTGAAATTGCACATTTACGTTTTCGCACGAACACTTTCAACGCAGTTTTCAAAATAAGGCATGCATTAGCATACGCTGTACACAAGTTCTTTAATGATAAGGGCTTTGTTTATATGCATACACCAATTATTACAGCCTCTGATGCTGAAGGAGCAGGAGAAATGTTCAGGGTTTCAACATTTGATCCAGATCATATCCCACGCAATGAAGATGGAACAGTAAATTATAAAGAAGATTTTTTTGGTAAAGCCACAAACCTAACTGTTTCCGGGCAACTTGAAGGTGAGCTTGCCGCCATGGCTTTTGGAGATATTTATACCTTTGGACCAACATTCAGGGCTGAAAACTCAAATACTACACGCCATCTAGCTGAATTCTGGATGATTGAGCCTGAAATGGCTTTTTATGACCTGAATGATAATATGGATCTGGCAGAGGAACTGCTTAAATATTTGATTCGTTATGCCATAGACAATTGCGGAGACGAACTTGAGTTTCTTAAGAACAGGCTCCTGGAAGAAGACAAACAAAAACCACAGACAGAGCGCTCTGAATTCGACCTTCTGACAAAACTTAATTTCTGTTTGGAAAATAATTTTGAAAGAATCACCTATACTGAGGCAGTCAGTATCCTTAAAAACTCCAAACCAAATCAAAAGAAACAATTCAAATATCTGATCGAAGGCTGGGGTTCTGATCTTCAATCTGAGCATGAGCGTTACCTGGTAGAAAAACATTTCAAGAAGCCGGTAATATTAACTGACTACCCCGCTGATATCAAATCCTTCTATATGCGTATGAATGAGCCAGATACAGAAGGAAGAACAACAGTCAGAGCAATGGATATACTGTTCCCGGGAATTGGTGAGATCGTAGGTGGTTCACAGCGTGAAGAGCGTCTGGAAAAGCTTGAAAAAAGAATGGAGGAAATGCACATTCCTGCTGAAGACATGTCATGGTATCTGGATACACGCCGATTTGGCTCAGCTCCCCATGCTGGATTCGGCCTGGGTTTTGAGCGTTTGGTACTTTTCGTAACTGGAATGACAAATATCAGAGATGTAATTCCATTCCCGCGGACTCCAAAAAATGCTGAATTTTAAGATTTCGATCTAACATTAAAGGTTTTTTACTGTTCTTATCATTAATGCCATTCGGGTATTCCTTCGTCTGTACGGCTGATAGATTTTATTTTAGTAATTTTATATATGCTCATTAAGATCTATCCTGAAAACCCGAATGAAAAATTAATTCAGCAGGTAGTTGATGTCCTAAAAAAAGGCGGAGTAATTATCTACCCTACTGACACGGTTTATGGCTTGGGATGTGATATTACAAATCCAAAAGCAATAGAACGCATCTGCAGAATCAGGGGTATTAAACCTGAAAAAGCTAATTTCTCATTCGTTTGCTACGATCTCAGGCATATTTCAGATTATACAAAGCCTATAGACAATGAAACATACCGGATTCTAAAAAAAGCACTTCCCGGACCTTTTACATTTATTTTCAATGCAAGTAAGAATGTTCCAAAGCTTTTAAGCTCAAATAAAAAAACAGTAGGGATACGCGTTCCGGATAATAACATTGCACGTGCAATTGTTGAAATGCTTGGTAATCCTATAATTTCTACATCTATCCATGACGATGATGAAATTATCGAATATTCTACTGATCCTGAATTGATCCATGAAAAGTATGAAGATATTGTAGATCTGGTAATTGATGGCGGCTATGGCGATAATGAGCCCTCTACGATCGTAGATTGTAGTGAAGGTGAATTTGAAATTATAAGACAGGGAAAAGGCAAACTGGATCTATTCCTGTAAATCAGTTATTAGAAATCCTATATTTTCAGCTTATTGAACCACCAAAAATGCCCTATCAAGTATTATTTATTGCTTTTTATAAAATAAAGCCCTGAATTATTTTAGTATTTTGGTCGCTATGGCTCAAGCAATAAACTTAAAACCTTTCAAAGATTTTTTCAGGTCCGAACAAATAGGTGGAATCATATTGATTTTTTGCGTTATTATTTCCCTGACTATAGCAAATTCAAATTTAGGAGAAGCATTTGAGAGTTTATTAGCTACAAAACTTGGATACAGCAGTACAAATATACAACTGGAATATTCTGTATCACTTTGGATCAATGATGGCCTGATGGCTATTTTCTTCCTTCTTGTTGGACTCGAAATAAAACGTGAGATAATTGAAGGTGAATTGTCAAGTCCTCAAAAGGCTGCCATGCCAATTTTTGCGGCCATAGGCGGAATGATGTTCCCTGCCGCCATTTATGCATTGATCAATTCAAATTCTCCAACAATACAGGGATGGGGAATTCCAATGGCTACTGATATAGCTTTTGCACTTGGAGTGATATCGCTTTTGGGGAAACGTGTACCTTCATCATTAAAAATATTCCTTGCGGCGCTAGCCATTGCTGATGATTTAGGCGCAATACTTGTCATCGCTATTTTTTACACCAATGAACTGCATTGGATGCAGCTATTATATTCAGCAGGTATATTGATTTTGTTGATCGCTATGAATAGACTTGGTGTAAAAAAGCTTTTTTATTATATTATTCCGGGTATATTTCTTTGGTATTTTGTACACCATTCAGGCATTCATGCTACTATTGCAGGGGTGGTGCTAGCCTTAACAATTCCTACAAATCCGGTAAAAGACGTCTCTCCTCTTGAAAAATTAGAGCATTTAATAGTACGGCCTGTGAACTTTTTGATCATGCCTATTTTTGCTCTGGCCAATACCAATATTCGCTTTGAAAATAAAATGATCGATGGCCTTAGCAGTCCGCTTGGACTGGGAATAATTTTCGGCTTAGCACTGGGAAAGCCAATAGGTGTAACGCTTTTCTCATGGCTTTCTGTGAAGTTAGGCGTAGCAAAATTACCTAACAAAGCGAATTGGAAACATATTTTCGGTCTCGGATTGCTTGCAGGAATAGGCTTTACCATGTCAATATTTATTGCCTTGCTTTCATTCAGTAATCCTGAATATAAGATTGAAGCAAAATTTGCAATTCTTGTTTCTTCTGTTCTGGCCGGAGTATCAGGATATGTATTTCTGAACGCTCTCAATAGTAAAAAATCAAAGGTATCGGCTAAAACAGCTTAACCTCAGGGACGGATCGATTTAATGAATTCAGGAATTCGCTGCAAAGCATTTTCCGTATCCAAAAATTTCACAAAAGCACTGCCAACAATTGCCCCACGGGTATATTCAGCAGCCTTATTGAAACTTTTCTGATCTGAAATCCCGAAACCTATCATCGTCGGATTCTTAAGATTCATTTCCCGAATCCTTGAGAAATATGCATCCGCTTCATTTGAAACTGTTAAATTCTTTCCTGTTGTTGAAGAGGAAGATAGAAGGTAAATAAAACCATTACTTAAGTCATCAATTTTCCGGATACGTTCTTCTGAAGTCTGAGGAGTGACAAGAAAGATATTACTGATATTATTACTAATAAAGTTATCCTTATACAATTCTTCATACTCTACCATAGGAAGATCAGGAACAATCACCCCATCCACTCCTACTGCCGCACAGGAATCACAAAAGTTCTTAACGCCATACTGCAACACCGGGTTAACATATCCCATTAATAATACGGGGATGGAAACACGCTTACGAAGTTCTTTTAATTGCTCAAATAGAATTTTTAGATTCATCCCGTTCTGAAGTGCCTTTTGGGAACTATTTTGAATAACCGGCCCATCTGCCAGGGGATCAGAATATGGAAAACCAATCTCCATAAAATCTGCACCTGCCTTTTCAATGGCTTCTGCAATATCCAGTGTACTGTTTAGATCAGGATACCCTGCTGTAAAATAAATGGATAAAAGAGGTTCTTTCTTATTTTGGAATAATTCGTTAAGTCTGTTCATATTATTGCAGGTATTGAATATCTGATGATCAAAATCATTCAGTATTATAAATTAAAATAGTTCATATAGGTGTCCAGATCTTTGTCGCCACGACCTGAAAGGCAGATAACAACAGATTCCTTACCAGTAAATATCATTTTCTCAAGGTATGCAAGTGCATGTGCGGTTTCAATAGCAGGAATTATCCCTTCTAATTCAGAACATAACCTACCCGCCTGCATTGCTTCATCATCTGTAATACTTACATATTCAGCACGATTTTGTTTAAATAAATGAGCATGCTGAGGGCCAATACCAGGATAATCAAGTCCTGCAGAGATTGAGTAAGGCTCAATAACCTGACCGTCATCATTCTGCATCAGAATGGAGCGGCTTCCATGTAGTACACCTTCTTTGCCCAATATTGTTGTAGCGGCAGATTCACCACTATAGACACCCAAACCTGCAGCTTCCACTGCGATTAATCTGACATCCTGGTCATCCAGAAAATGATAAAACATACCCATAGCATTACTTCCACCACCAACACATGCCATCACAATATCCGGATTTTCCGAACCTGTCTTCTCAAGTAGCTGTTTCTTGGTCTCCTCAGAAATTACGGATTGAAACCGGGCAACCATATCAGGATAGGGGTGCGGACCAACAACAGAACCAATGATATAATGAGTATCAATTGGATTATTGATCCAGTCTCTCATCGCTTCATTGGTTGCATCCTTCAGGGTTTTACTACCTGAGACCGCAGGGACAACTTTCGCCCCCATCATTTTCATCCTGGCTACGTTTGGTGCCTGCCTTTCAATATCGACCTCTCCCATATAAATGATACATTCAAGACCTTTAAGAGCACAAACTGTTGCTGTAGCAACGCCATGCTGACCCGCTCCTGTCTCGGCGATGATCCGCTTCTTTCCTAATCGCTCGGCGAGCAATATCTGTCCAACAGTATTATTGATCTTATGAGCTCCGGTATGATTCAGATCCTCTCTTTTGAGATAAATTGTCGTTCCATATTTAGCAGATAAACGTTCCGCATGAAATAAAGGCGATGGCCTGCCCACATAATCCTTCAACAACATATGAAACTCTTCCTGAAATCCCTGCTCATAAATTATATCCAGATATTGCTGACGGAGTTGCTCTACATTCGGATATAACATTTCAGGAATATATGCTCCCCCAAAATCGCCATAATATCCCTTTGGGTTCACGCCCCATTTAACCGAACTTATTATAAAATCTCTGTTCATATTTTATTTTTTTTCCTTTTCAGGATAATTTTAAATTCTCACTAATTCAAATGCGGATTTAAGACTATTTATATCTTTTAATCCCGGTTCCAATTCAAATTTACTATTCAGATCTATGCCATATAAATATTCAAGCCCTAAATTACTGATCTCAGGAATATTTTCGGGACTTAAACCGCCACTTAGAAAGTACGGTTTTTGCCCCTTATACTGATCAAGTATTTTCCAGTCGAACATGATACCGGATCCCCCATGTGCTGCAGTTTTTGTGTCAAACAAAAAGTAATCTACCACGTCATTAAATGGTTTTAGTTCATTAAAATCAAAGCCGGGAAAAATTCCAAATGCCTTTATTATTTCAATTTTTTTAATCGGCATTCTGAGATTTAGCATATCTCTCAACTGCTTACAAAATAAATCCGATTCAGAACCATGCAGCTGAACGGCATTCAAGTCATATTCATCTACCTTTTGTATTATTTCTTCAATTTTTTCATTAACAAAAACTCCGGTTAACTTGATGGAATCAGGCAGTGAACTTAATACACTTTTATCCGGATTTCCAGCAAATCGCTTAGATTGAGGATAAAAGATCAATCCCATGTAATCAGGCTTCAACTGAGCCAGATCAACAATATTATCCGGATCTCTCATCCCGCAAACCTTTATTTTCATGAAAGCATTTTCTTAAAACTATTCAGCGCCTTCTTACTCTGCAGTGATTCTTCTGCTTCATAAAAACAGTCGGCAAAAGATTGCTCAGGTTTTATCGTGCGAATTGCTACAGCTGCATTACAAACCACAACATTGTTTTGTTCAGTAGTCCCCTCCCCTTCCAGAACTGCTTTAAAAATATCTGCCGATTCCTTAACAGTACTACCACCACCAATTTTAGCAGGGTCAATTTTCTCAAATCCTAACTGAGCTATTGAATGAATATGCTCGCCGGAAGCTGAAAAAGTTTTAAAATCACAGGTCAGCGAAATCTCATCATACCCTTCAAGCGCATGAACA
This sequence comes from Daejeonella rubra, assembly GCF_900103545.1. Classification (GTDB taxonomy): domain Bacteria; phylum Bacteroidota; class Bacteroidia; order Sphingobacteriales; family Sphingobacteriaceae; genus Daejeonella; species Daejeonella rubra. Next base: position 181,576 of record NZ_FNHH01000001.1, on the reverse strand, counting down.
ATCGTATACTTTGTGTCTGATTTTTGATATAGATAGGCATATAATCGAGCCAGCTCAAGGCTAAATACTCCAACCATCTGATATTTAGGCCTGGCCGGATTCACAAGAGGACCCAACATATTGAAAAAAGTTTTTACACCCAACTCTCTTCTGATAGGTGCAACAGTTTTCATTGCCGCATGAAATAATGGAGCATGTAAAAAGCAAATTCCTGCTTCATCTAAAGATTTCTTCAAATGATCAGAATCATTTGTAAAAGTATAGCCAAGATATTCCATCACATTGGATGAACCACAGCCTGAAGAAACACCATAATTCCCATGCTTGGAAACCTTATATCCGGCACCAGCAACCACAAATGAGGCAAGAGTAGAAATATTAAAAGTATCTTTACCATCACCACCAGTTCCACACAGATCTATCAATTCATATTCATGCAGATCTGCCTTCAGGCATAGTTCAAGCATTCCGTCTCTGAAACCTTCGAGTTCTTCAACAGTAATATTTCGCATACAGTATGCGGCCATGAATGCCGCCATTTGTGATGCATTATATTTTCCAAGCGTGATATTGGTCAAAATCTCCTTCGATTCATCCCTCCCAAAGGTCTTTTGTTCAAATAGGTGATTTAATATTTTTTTCATAGATATTTTATATTTCAGGCAGCAAAGCCGGATATTTTAAACTGATAGATTTTAAAAGCTTCTTTTCACGACAAATATGTTTTTAACAAAAAAGGGTTGCTCTCTGAGCAACCCTTAGTATTATTTTCTTTATACTGAAAAACACATACCTAACTGATTGCCGAATGTTTGAACATTTGCCACCACCAGATCGTATATATTTGCTTTATTATCATTGTTTAAGCAAATATGAATAAACTTTTCATTAGCTGCAAACCTTTTTTGTAATTTTAAAAATATGAGGGCAACCAGAAAATCAAGAAGAATATTTAAATTAAAAATATATTTAGGAAAAGCCGCACTTATAATTTTAGGTGTTTTTCTGGCATCATTCGGACTAAAAAGTTTTCTTTTACCCAATCATTTTATTGATGGCGGTATTACCGGGATTTCACTTCTAACCTATCAGCTGACTGGTATACCAGTTTCAATCTGGATCATCGTTTTTAATACCCCTTTCATATTTATGGGTGCCAGGCAGATCAGTAAGAGTTTTGCTATAAAAACCACACTGGCAATTCTGGCGCTTGCATCAGTGATCTATTTCATAGATTTCCCCGTGATCACCGACGACAAATTACTAATATCAATTTTTGGTGGCTTTTTTCTCGGAGCAGGAATCGGATTGGCAATAAGAGGTGGATGCGTGATAGATGGCACTGAAATTCTGGCTGTTTATATTAACAGAACCAGCATTCTGAGTATGGGAGATATTATTTTGCTGATCAATGTAGTTATCTTTATTGTTGCTGCCTTTATCCTTAACATTGAAACTGCACTTTACTCTATATTAACCTATTTATCTGCATCCAAAACAGTTGATTTCATCATCCAAGGAATTGAAGAGTATACCGGGGTAACTATCATTTCTTCCAAGAGTGCTAAAATAAGAGAAGCAATAACCAAAAAACTAGGTCGCGGTGTAACTATATATAAAGGTGAAAGAGGACTGGAACATTCTCAGTTTAAAAATAAAGATATCGATATCATCTTTACAGTAGTAACCCGTTTGGAAGTATCCAAGTTAAAAGAAGAGGTTGAACTAATTGATCATAAAGCATTCATCGTAATGAACACCATTAGTGAAACAAAAGGGGGTATTATCAAACCAAGGCCACTGCATTAATACCCCATCATACTAATAAAAACAAATTTTTTCTTCCTTTAAACTGCAGATTAGAATTTTCAATATGCTAGCTTAAATTTAAAAAATAGTCAAGCCGAAAACTGAAGTCGAAAGTGCACTAGTGACGAAATAACGACGTCATGCCTACACTTGCGGCAATGCAATTATATGTCGTTACCTTTTCTAAGTTCTTCAAAATTAGTATTTCTGATAATACAAAAACGGTGCAGCTTCCGGTGATGTTTAGGCGCTTCAGATGGCAGACTTAATAATTGTATCACATCGATCGGTGAATTACTTTTTCATCGACAAGATGTAGGCAACCATCGTTTTTGCCTCTTCAAATGATAGTTTGGGATGAGGGTCCATTACTGGATAGCCCCAACTTCTGCTTCCTCCCATGATCACTTTTCGAGCAAGCATCTCAATATAAACTTTATTTACAGGATATCTTTTTGCTATATCATTAAAAGCCGGACCCACCGATCTTTGGTTAATTTTATGACAAGTATAACAATCTGAATATGCGATCAATACTTTACCTTTTTCGGCAACTTCGTCAGGTATGCTATCGTTTATACCTGGTATTTGTCTGATATAATCAATCGTTTTCCTTGAATTCTTTTGTTCAGGTTTATTGTTACAAGAAAGAAGATAGAATGTTGCAAATAATAAACAACCGAAAAAAAGCATGTTTTTCTTTCTAAACATATTAGCGCTATTCTCAATAGATTTAAATTATTGTATTTTTTGCTTTTCGTGCTCTCCTCGATTTTACATTAAAACAAATCTATGTTCTTATTTAATTTCTTTTCAAGGTTAATTCAAAGAATCAGCAATAGATATTTCAATATCAGTGAAAATGTTAAGATGAGCAAAATGTTAGCTAACGTTAGTTCGTCTAAAAGCCAGGCTTTATATTTAAAATTAAGCATTCTTAAAAACATGCAATATCTTATACAACAGAGTTTTTATTAAATATTTACAGACTTTTTAGACAGACTGAGTTTAAAATAGCAATAAACATTTATTCTCTGAGAATGCCCCTGCTCAAAAACAAAGTATACACAAATGAAAGCAGGAATAACATTCCAACAAATTGATGCAGAATCGCATATATCAAAGGGATTTCACCGGTAGTATTTAATACTGTCAGCACACCTAAAAGTATTTGAAGGAATAATAATAATACTGGCAGATACCTGACCTTGTATAATAAAGTGCTCTGAGCTAAATTTTTAGTTTTGAAGAACCAAATAATAACAGGAATACAGATAATATAGGCTAATCCCCTATGAATAAATTGCACGGTGATCAAGTTATGTGTGATATCTTCCATAAAGCTTCCCTGGGTAAACATTCCGGAAGGCCATAACATCCCATTGATATCAGGCCAGGTAATTGCAGCAAAGGCAGCACGTAAACCTGCCATAAATGCGCCATATATTAACTGAAAAGTAAGCAGGACCAATAGCCATATATTGATATTCTTAATTACTGGTACATGCAGAACTTGATTTTCTGTAATGCTAAGCTTTAATGCGAACCAGAATACATAACATAACAATATCAGTGCTGAAATAAAGTGAATTGCCAGTCGTATATGGCTGACGTATAAATTTTCATCATTAAGTCCGCTTTGTACCATAATCCAGCCTATTGCTCCCTGCAAACCACCCAACAAAAATAAAATGATCATTGGGTTGACCATGTTCCTTTGGATCTTTTTGCTTATCAAAAAGTAAATGAAAGGAAAAATGAATACAAGTCCCATGAGCCTCGCCCAATCACGATGAAGCCATTCCCAGAAAAAAATAAACTTGAAATCACTTAAAGAGAAATGGCTGTTGAGATGTTTGAACTGAGCTATCTCTTTATACTTATCAAAAGCCTCCTGCCATGCTTGTTCATTCATAGGAGGGAAAGCCCCTATTATTGGCTTCCATTCTGTAATAGACAATCCAGATCCTGTTAAGCGTGTTATACCTCCAATAATAACCTGGATCATGATCATGATCAAACCAACATACAACCAAATGACCACATGACGATTATTTTTAGGCAAACTCATTGTTAATGTTTTAGAATAAAAGGACTGAAATAATGTATTCAAATATCTGTATTAAAAACTTATTGCCATGAGAATTTAAACAAGTGAATGTCAAAATTGAGGGAGAAATGCTGAAATCTATCTAAAGCAATCGCGAGGTTAAGGAGATTATTTTTTACGAAAAACACTTGAAAAAAAGTTTAAAATCCGACTACCTTACTTTTACTGGTCAGATTATCAGTCATTTATGTAACATTTTCAATATTCAGAGTCAGTAAATTGTCAAATAAAATTCTTTCAGCTTCTAAGACAGAATACATTAATCTGCTATGCATTGACATAACTTATTAAAAATCAATAATTTACAATAAATTATTTTTAAAAATAACAGTATTAAAATGTAACTTCCATGTAAATTCGGATTCATTTGAATCAAAAATTCAAAAAACAGGAATTACAGGGTAAATTCATTGAAATAAATACCGGGAAACCTGAGTAAATTTGTAATACCAATTATATTCAGAGGGCAAACACCAATGAATTAAAAAAATACTTTAATTCCTTAGTATGAAAACGCAGACCTACTCAGTCTTAAAAGCAATAAGGACAATGTCTTTATTACTGTTATTTATTGGATCAAACACAGTAAACCTGATTGCATCCAGCAAGAAAGCAAATTTGGCCGATTCGATCACTTTTACCCAATATAAAGGTAAGGTTGCCGATAGCAGGAACAAAAAGGAGCTAAGTTTTGCAACATTATCACTAATGGGGACCAATATTTCTACTGTAACCAATAGTGAAGGTGAATTCTCTATTAAAGTTCCAAATAACAAACTGGCTGGTCAATTGATGCTCAGCTATATAGGCTATAAAAACAAAGTCGTAAGTCTGAAAGAATTAAAGCCTGATAATAACTTAATCACACTCGATCCATATAATATTGCTCTGGGCGAGGTAATAGTATCAACAAATGATGCAGAATTACTTTTTAAACAAGTTTTACAAAAAAGAGAGCAGAATTACAGTAAAGATCAAAACCTGATGACCGGATTTTACCGGGAGACCATCAAAAAGCGTAAAACATATTTGTCACTTTCCGAATCTGTTGTAGAAATTGAAAAACAACCTTATATCAGCAATACAGATGATTTTATCCAATTATTCAAGGGGAGAAAAAATACGGATTATACAAAACTTGACACCCTGACCTTTAAACTACAGGGCGGACCATATACAACCATTTTTCTGGACATCATGAAATATCCTGATATTATTTTTACCGATGATCCCTTAGCTAATTACACATTTAGCCTGGAAAACAACACACAGATAGATGACAGAAAAGTTTATGTTCTTTCATTTAAACAACGTCCGCAGATTATAGACCCACTTTATTATGGGAAATTATACATTGATACCGAGAGTCTGGCAGTGATCAGTGCCACCTTTAACCTGAATGTTGAAAACAGAAAAGCAGTAAGCAATATGGTTACTCAAAAGAAACCGATTGGTGCAGAAGTATACCCAACAGTGGCATCCTATCAAATTAACTATCGTGAAAGCAATGGTAAATGGCTCTTTGGATATTCCCGCGGCGATATTATTTTCAGAGTAAACTGGGATAAAAAACTTTTCAATTCAACCTATGAATCAACCATAGAGCTTGCTGTAACCGATTGGAAAAAGGGATTTAATGATGCCAAAAAAACAACCGAGAAACTCAGGCAAAACGTGATCATGATCGATAAAGTATCAAATTTTGCCGATCCTGAATTCTGGGGAGAATACAATATTATTGAACCAGAAAAATCCATTGAAACGGCCATAAAGAAAATTCAAAGAAAGATGTAGTTTTAGATTACATTAAGAGCTTTTCAGCTCTTCAATTGAAGAGCTAATTATATACGGGGATCTTGTTTTGAAAACAATTTCTTATCAGCATAAAATGTACCAAAAGGTATTAAAGAAGCAACAAAACCCATTGTAAGCTTCCAGAATGACCATTTATATAAAAAAGTAACCTGCAGAAGCAATACTATATAAAGTATAAAAAGCACGCCATGAACCATTCCAACCACATAATTTGGTCCGGGCATATCATACCGGTATTTAAGTATCATAGTGAATCCGATCAGGAGAAATGAACAGCCTTCAACAAATGCGATAAAACGAAATCGGTCAAGTGGAGTTTTAAACATGGTTATTTTGAATTATTATCGCGTCAAAAATATTGAAAATCCGGAAAAGTAAAATCAGCTGAAAGTAAATCCTTCAATTAATTTCAAGTAAGCAGAATCAGTGATACTTATTCATAAAGGTTAAGATCAGATCATACATTTGATTATTCCGAAAGATCATCTGAGAGATCATGCCAACATGCTTTTTGTGTTTTACAATATTGATTTCTGTTGGTTTATTAGCTTTTAAGAGGTCCTTGTATAGGCGATCAGACTGAAGCTTAATAGCTGGATAAGTATGTTCTCCAACAAAGATCAGAAAGGGGTTTTGTACATTTTCAAGATAAAACATAGGGGAACCTATCTTCCATAATTCTTCATCCTTTGAAAAAGTATTTAAAAAACTCTCGGTCTGTTCATTCTTTTCAGCTGCATTCAGATATTCGAACATATCAAGTCCGAATCCATCATTCAGGATCACTGCGCGTATTGGATTTGAAATCCCTGCCCGTTTAAAAAATCTGGGATCATTATTGATCAATGCGGCCAGATGCCCTCCAGCTGAATGCCCCATTACAAAGATCCTATCGGGACTTCCGCCATAGGTCGCAATACTATCTTTTACCCACTTTAAAGCTTCCGAACAATCATAAGCCATTTGTTCGTACTGTGATTTGGGACTTAAACTATAATTGATGATCACCGAGATGACATTTTTACGGGCCATATTTTTTCCCAGCCACCAATAAGTATCTTTCTTTCCGCTATTCCAGGATCCACCATGAATAAAAACCAGAACATCTTTAGTGGTTTCTGTGTTTTTCGGATAATACACATCCAAAAAGTTTCTAACGTTCTGCGACTGCCCTCTGTAGGAGATATCACGTCTTATACCAATACCGGCAAATGCAGCTGAAATTTCAGAAAGCAAAAAAAGCATAAAAAACAGATATAGCTTCATTTAATAAGGGGATCCTTTTCTTTTGTAAAATGATTATAAACGAGACCATCTAACCAGGCGGGCAATACTTTATTAAGAAAGACCGTGAGTTTACCTTGTGCAGTCATGATCAGTGAGCGCTTACGCTGCTCAATTCCTCTGACTATGATCGTGGCAACTTCATCTGAGCTCATCATTTTAGCTTCATCCATACTTGTTTCACCCTGCGATGTACCATCTTTTGCAAGTGCAACATTTCGGATGTTTGATGCAGTAAATCCAGGAGATGCGATCATCACATGTAAACCGGTTTTTAAATTTTCAACACGCAATGATTCCAAAAAACCATTCAGGGCAAATTTTGAGGCCGAGTAACCGGTTCTTCCTGGAAGTCCGCGGTAACCCGCTATTGAGGAAACACCAACCACAGAACCCTTATGTTTAAGTAACTCAGGCAATGCATACTTGGTACAATAAACCGCTCCCCAAAAATTGACATCCATTAAATTACGCAAAACAAGCAGGTCAAGGTCATTAAACAATGCCCTCATAGAAATACCTGCATTATTCACGAGCACATCTATTCTTTTAAAAGTACTGTTAGCATGATTGATCAGATCAATACAGTCTGATTCTTTTGAAACATCACACTGAACAGCAATCGCTTTTATACCATAGCGTTGTTCAAGATCCTGAGCAATTTCGCAAAGTGTTACATACTGACGTGCACCCAGAACCAGATTAGCACCTTTTTTTGCAAATTGCTCTGCACAAGACTTTCCAATTCCGGAAGATGCGCCGGTTATTATCACTGTTTTATTTTTGAGATCCATTGTATAGGATTATAATTTAAATGAAAATATACACTATGGTTAATGGCCTGATCATCTGGCCAGGGAATTCTCATAAGGAATACGCGTGGCAATTGATCTGCCAAGAGTAATTTCATCTACATATTCCAATTCACCACCAAAGGCAATTCCCCGGGCAATGGTACTGATTTGAATTCCGGAATCTTTAAGCTTTTTGTACAGATAAAAGATGGTTGTATCCCCCTCCATAGTGGCGCTTATAGCAAGTATTACTTCTTTTATCCCACCCATACTTACCCGCTCTACGAGCCTATCAATAGTAAGATCCGATGGTCCAACACCATCCATAGGAGAAATTAAGCCTCCCAATACATGATAAACACCCTGATAAGTACCAGTATTTTCAATAGCCATCACATCACGAGTATCTTCTACCACACAAACAAGCGATTTATCGCGTTTTATTGAATTGCAGATCTGACATACCGGATGATCAGAAATATTAAAGCAAACTTCACAGAAACGAATATCTCTTTTTAAAACTGTGAGAGCATTACTGAATTTTTCAACCTCGGCATTCGGCTGATTAAGCAGATGCAAAACTAAGCGCAAAGCTGTTTTCTGACCAATTCCAGGTAAAGCAGAAAATTCATTGACAGCGTTTTCCAAAAGTTTAGAAGAAAAATTCATTCTACAAATTTAAATTTAAAACTTAATCTTTATACACCTTGTTGTGGTATAAATTGACAGAATAATCTTCTGTACAAATTGCACAAGAACAATAAATGATTTAAATAAATTAAGAACTTAATTGTTAATTTAGCCCCTTATCACCAAAAATAACTTTATGGCTCCAGGAATTTTACTTAGTTTCTTAATAGGATATTTTATGATACTATTAGGAATATCATATTTCACTTCAAAAAAATCATCAGATAACTCTACCTTTTTTACTGCAAACAAAAACTCCAAATGGTATCTGGTAGCTTTTGGTATGATCGGGACTGCATTATCCGGAGTTACTTTCATCTCAGTTCCCGGAGAAGTAGGAAATCCGGCAGGAAATGAATTCAAATATTTTCAGTTCGTCCTGGGAAATGCAATTGGCTTTATCCTGATTGCTACCGTATTACTGCCATTGTATTACCGGATGAACCTGACTTCTATCTATACCTATATTGAAGAGCGTCTTGGAACATATAGCTATAAAACTGCGGCAAGTATCTTTCTTTTAAGCAGAACGATTGGATCTTCATTCAGACTTTATTTAGTTGTGATCGTACTGCAGCGATTCATTTTTGACTCATATGGAATACCCTTCTGGGCCACAGTTTTGATTTCCCTTGGATTGATCTGGTCTTATACTTTTAAGGGTGGATTGAAAACGATCATCATTACAGATACCCTTCAAACTGTATTTCTTGTATCGTCAGTTATACTTACAATATTCTTTATTTGTGATAGCCTGGATCTTAATATTTTTCAGGCCTTTGAAACGATCAAGAACAGTGGTTATTCAAAAGTTTTCTTCTATGAAGATTTCATTACCAGTAAGTTCCATGTAAGTAAGCAATTACTGGGAGGAATTTTTGTTACAATCGCTATGACTGGTCTGGACCAGGATATGATGCAGAAAAATCTGAGTTGCAAGAACATTGGTGAGGCACAAAAAAACATGTTCACCTTCACCGCAGTATTTGTGATAATCAACATTTTCTTTTTAAGTGTTGGAGCCTTACTTTATGTTTACGCCAGCAAATATGGAATTTCAATTCCTTTAGACAGCATAACAGGTAAACCACGTACCGACTTTTTATTTCCGGAAATAGCATTTAATCATTTGTCGGCAATACCGGCAATAGTATTTATGTTAGGTTTGACAGCAGCGACTTTTGCAACCACAGATTCAGCATTAACTGCCTTAACGACTTCATTTTGTGTCGACTTTCTTGGCTTTTCGAAAAAAGCGGATTTAAATTCGGCTTCAGCAATAAGAAACAGACATATGGTTCATATTGGTTTTTCCTTGCTCATGTTCCTCGTTGTAATTCTATTCAATATTGTGAACAATGCGGCTGTTGTCAGTGCAATTTTCACCGTTGCATCTTATACCTATGGACCATTACTAGGACTCTATGGATTTGGTCTGTTTTTAAAGAGCAGAGGTGTAAAAGACAAACTGGTTCCATTTATATGTATATTATCTCCAGCTATTTGCTTCTTCCTGAATGCAAATTCAAAAATGTTAATGGGTGGTTATGTCTTCGATAATGAACTGATCGTTGTAAATGGTTTAATTACCTTCATAGGCTTATTGATCATCAGCAAACCAAAAACAAGTAACACTCAATTTTAATTCAATATATGAGCGCATGAGTATGGATGATAAGCTAAGAAATGCATTTGAGAATAAAAATTGGCAGGAAATAAAGGTTACAGACTCCTGGCAAATATTCAAGATCATGGCTGAATTTGTGGATGGTTTTGAAAAACTAGCTAAAATAGGTCCATGTGTTTCTATTTTCGGATCTGCCAGAACATCCCAGGAAAATAAGTATTATAAGATTGCAGAAGATTGTGCCCGCATTTTGACTGAACGAGGATACGGTGTCATTTCAGGAGGTGGTCCCGGTATTATGGAGGCGGCAAACAAAGGAGCATTTGAGGCAGGAGGTAAATCTGTAGGATTAAATATTGACCTTCCATTTGAACAGTTTCATAATAAATATATCGACCGCGACAAAATTCTGGAATTTGATTATTTTTTTGTCAGAAAAGTGATGTTCATGAAATATTCACAGGGTTTCATTGTATTGCCTGGAGGATTTGGAACAATGGATGAGATGTTTGAAGCATTAACATTGATACAAACCGGAAAGGTTGCACGATTCCCGATCGTACTTGTTGGGAAAGATTACTGGTCAGGATTGATGGACTGGGTAAAGAACACAATGCTCAATGTAGAAAATAATATCAAAGAAGATGACCTTAATCTATATCGTCTGGTTGATACCGCAGAGGAAGCTACAGAGCATATCTTCAGATTCTATGAAAAGTATGTTTTGAAACCGAATTTTTAAGAATAGGTGTTGTATAAATATTGGTTTACAGGAATAAACAAATATTATTCATAGAACTGATATCCCATCAACTATATAAATATTTCACCCTTCAGGTAGGTTACAGCCTTGCCTGACATTAAAACTCGGTCACCTTTACTCTCGCACCATAATTCACCACAACGGTCGGAAACCTGGTAAGCATGAAGTTTCTCTTTACCTAGGCGGGCAGCCCAATAAGGGATAAGGTTACAATGCGCCGATCCTGTAACCGGGTCTTCATTTATTCCAACAGCCGGTGCAAAAAATCGGGAAACAAAATCACTGTTAGTTCCGGGAGCAGTAACCACAAATCCTAGTGAGTCAAATTGCTTCAGTATGTTGAAATCGGGCTTGAGTGACCTTACATCTTCTTCAGTTTCATAAACAATAAAATAATCCCTGGAACGAAGTATTTCAACTGGTTTGGGACCATCAAGGGCTTCAACCAACCCTGCAGGTACATCACAGACCAAAGGAAGACGTGCAGGAAAATCTAGTGTATAAAGATCATTTTCCTTACTTACTGTCAGCGTTCCTGCCTTTAATGTATGAAAATGTATCTTATCAGAGGTATAATTTAATTGAGTAAACAAAATATGGGCAGTCGCTAAAGTGGCATGACCGCACAGATCTATTTCCGATTCTGGTGTAAACCATCGTAATTCGAAATCGTGGCCCTGATGAATAAAAAAGGCTGTTTCAGCAAGATTATTTTCAGCAGCAATCTTTTGCATTTCAGGTGCAGGCAACCATTCCTTCAAGGGGCAAATTGCAGCGGGGTTTCCACCAAATAATTTATCGGTAAAAGCATCAACCTGAAATATTGGGATAGTTAGCATGATCTTTAAATTATTAATAATAAGTAAGACGAATTACCCCTGCCAAAGATTTGGCCAGACGCACCACCTGACGGGTATACCCATATTCGTTATCATACCAGACATACAATACAACTGATTTCCCGTCTTTTGAGATAATTGTAGCGGGTCCGTCAATAATTGAAGCATGGCTATTCCCTATCACATCACTAGAAACCAACTCATTTGAAATAGAATACTCAATCTGTTCTACCAGATCACCAAAAAGAGAAGCATCTTTTAATACCTCTTCAATTTTTGCTTTGGTAATTTCTGTATTCAGAGTCAAATTCAGGATAGCAAGAGATACATCAGGTGTAGGAACCCGAACTGCATTACCTGTTAATTTGCCTTCCAAAGCAGGAAATACCTTTGACACAGCCTTGTCAGCACCTGTCTCGGTAATGACCATATTTAATGCTGCTGAACGGCCGCGACGGTATTTCTTATGGTAATTATCCAGCAAATTCTGATCATTAGTATAACTATGGACAGTTTCAATATGTCCCTTTTCTATACCAAAAATATCCTGAACAATTTTCAAAACCGGAACAATAGCATTTGTGGTACAAGAGGCAGCAGAAAAAATAGTTTCAGAAGAGTCAAACTCCTGGTGATTGATCCCAAAAACAATATTCGGAACGTCACCTTTTCCTGGGGCAGTTAGTAGCACTCTTTCGATACCCTTGGACAACAAATGCTTACTCAACTCTTCACGACTACGAAAGACACCGGTATTATCAATTAATAACGCATTATTGATTCCAAAAGCAGTATAATCAATATCAGAAGGATCACTTGCAGCGATCATATAAATAAGCTGACCATTGATGACCAATGCTCTGTTGTCAAAATCTTCTGTTATTGTACCCAGAAAAGGTCCATGAACGGAATCATTCCTTAGAAGGTCAGCACGTTTAGTCAGGTCTTCATCACTATTGGTGCGTGTTATAATAGCTCTCAGACGCAATTGCTCTCCCTTTCCAGCCTGCATTACCAATTCCCTTGCTGCAATTCGTCCAATGCGGCCAAAACCATAGAGAACAACATCTCTGGCTTGCATTTTAATCTTATCCTTACCGATGTGGTGAGCAAGTTTTTTAATAATGAAATTTTCTATATCCGAAAAATCACCATCGGCATCCAGCCATTCAGTAGCTAAACGGCCAATATCAATACGAGACGGGGCAAGGTTTGACTTTGCTATTGCCTGTGCAATTGCCAGGGTTTCATAGATAGAAATGTTTTTATTGATCAGCTGCCTTGCATATTGATGATGGGCAAGAACTTCACTGCTACCGATATCAAAAAGGGGTTTTCTGAAAAGGACAAGTTCAATGGAGCGATCAAACCAGAGTTTACCAACAACATTAATAAGCTCAATAGCTTTTTTCTCCTTATCAATCCAGCTGCTAAACTCGTTCTCGTATTTTTCTAACATATCTAAAAAATAAAATGTCTAAAAAATAAAAAGATCGGGCCATGACCCAATCTTTCTCATTCAAAATTATATTTCGGTTACCCCAGGTAAGATTTCAAGATCTTACTTCTTGATGTATGGCGTAAACGCTGCAATGCTTTGTCTTTGATCTGACGAACACGCTCACGGGTCAGGTTAAATTTCTCACCGATCTCTTCGAGAGAAAGCGGATGATTGGTACTTAGTCCGAAGAATAACACAATGATTTCACGTTCCCTTTCAGTTAGTGTAGACAATGAACGTTTAATCTCTTCAGATAATGATTCATTGATCAGGTTACTGTCTGTATTAGGATCACTGTTCTCAAGAACATCAAGCAATGTATTTTCTTCTCCCTGAACAAATGGTGCATCCATAGAAACATGGCGACCAGAGTTACTCAAGGTATCAGAAATCTTTTCAACTGTAGTCTCAAGGTTGTCTGCTAATTCTTCAGGAGATGGTTCACGTTCAAATTCCTGCTCCAGTCTTGAAAAAGCTTTACTTATTTTACTAAGTGAACCAACCTGGTTCAATGGTAAACGAACAATTCTGGATTGTTCTGCAATAGCCTGTAAAATTGACTGACGAATCCACCAAACAGCATATGAAATAAATTTAAAACCTTTAGTTTCATCAAAACGTTTAGCAGCTTTGATCAGACCCAGATTTCCTTCATTTATCAAATCACCTAAAGTAAGGCCTTGATTTTGATATTGTTTAGCCACTGAAACCACAAAACGTAAGTTGGTTTTTGTCAAACGCTCCAGAGCTGCCTGATCGCCCTCTCTAATTTTTTGTGCAAGAATTACTTCTTCTTCGGCTGTAATTAAATCTACCTTACCAATTTCATGCAAATACTTGTCTAATGACTGAGATTCACGATTGGTAATCGATTGGGTTATTTTGAGTTGTCTCATTTATGAATAAATACTCTATATAAAAGTCTGCAAATCTAAATAAAATCCACCATGTTAGCGATTTTTTTTATCAAAATTTAGCTGATTTTTAAGGATTTAGCACTAATTATTGCTATTTTTAATAGCACAAAAACCATTCCATATATCACATTTCAGGGATAATAAAGTGTAATTAAGTATATCTACATTTTAAAAGAAAATAGCTATGTCAGATTTCTGTCTCTGAACCAGACATCATCCGGTTTAGAATTGAACTTCTCCATTAACGTAATAAGGCTTCCCGGATTATCATGCGATAAAACTAATTCCCGGTTAATTGACTTGAGAAACTTTTTATCAACCATCATATCCATCTGCATCAATAATGGATCGTAAAAACCATCCACGTTTAATAATCCGATTGGATTATTATGAAGGCCAAGCTGCAACCATGTCAGTACCTCAAAAAACTCCTCCATGGTTCCAAATCCTCCGGGCATGGTTATTATACCATCAGAAATATCTGCCATCTTCTGCTTCCTCTGATGCATATTCTCGGTAATGATCAGCTCTGTTAGTCCCGTATGACCAACCTCTTTATCCATCAAAAACTGAGGAATTACTCCTATGGCTCTTCCGCCACGAGTCAAAACCGCATCAGCTATAAGACCCATTACTCCTACCCTGCCTCCGCCAAACACCAATGTGATATCTTTTTCCGCAAAAACATCTGCCAGTTCTTCTACTGCTTTAAGTAACACAGGATCTCCATTAAAGTTTGCACCACAGAAGACGGAAATTGATTTCATCGGATAGTATTTAGTAGTTAGTACAGAGTAATTAGTATTTAGTATAGAATATAAAATACCAGAACTTATAACCTAAAACTTAAAACGTATAACTTAAAACGTATAACCTATAGCTTATAACTTAAAACGTATAACTTAAAACCTATAACTTATAACTTCTACCTGCTATAATTAGGTGCTTCTTTAGTGATCGTAATATCATGAGGGTGGCTTTCACGCATTCCGGCAGCAGTTATTTTAACGAACCTTGCATTTTGAAGATCATCAATTGTTGCCGCGCCGCAATATCCCATACTGGCTCTTAATCCGCCAATAAGCTGGTACATCACTTCTGCCAGAGAACCTTTGAAGGGCACACGTCCAACAATACCTTCCGGTACAAGTTTTTTAATATCATCTTCCACATCCTGAAAATAACGATCTTTCGATCCTTGCTCCATAGCTTCTATAGAACCCATACCGCGGTATGATTTAAACTTCCTGCTCTCGTAAATAATGGTCTCGCCAGGTGATTCTTCTACTCCGGCAAATAATGATCCGGCCATGATCGTACTTGCACCTGCAGCAATTGCTTTTGCAATATCCCCGGTTTGCTTGATACCTCCATCAGCAATAACAGGTACTCCCCGACCCTTCAATGCTTTTGCACACTCATAAACAGCGTATAATTGCGGAACACCTACTCCTGCAATGATTCTGGTAGTACAAATAGAACCGGGACCGATCCCAACCTTAACAGCATCTGCACCCGCATCAGCCAGGGCAATTGCCGCTTCACCGGTTGCAATATTCCCAACTACCACCTGAAGATCAGGGTATTTGGCTTTTACATCTTTTAATTTTTGAATCACTCCGCGGGAATGTCCGTGAGCAGTGTCAATAGTAATTACATCGACTCCAGCTTTGACCAAAGCATCAACACGCTCGATGGTATCAGGAGTAACCCCAACTGCTGCACCTACCCTCAACCGTCCATGCTCATCTTTACAAGCATTCGGGAAATTTTTGAATTTCTGAATATCCTTGAATGTGATCAGTCCGGTTAAGTAACCGTCTTTATCTACCACCGGAAGTTTCTCGATTTTATAATCCTGAAGAATTTCTTCTGCCTGTTTCAAGGTTGTTCCTTCAGGTGCTGTGATCAGATTTTCACTTGTCATAACATCCTTTACAGGACGTTTCATATCTTTTTGAAATCGAAGATCACGATTAGTAATAATCCCTACGAGCTTCCGGTCTGCTGAAATAACCGGGATTCCACCGATCTTATAATCTTTCATGATCAGAAATGCATCTGAAACCAGGGCATTTACATCCAGAGTTACCGGATCCTGAATAATTCCGCTTTCTGAACGCTTTACTTTACGAACCTCATCTGCCTGCTGGGCTATGCTCATATTTTTATGAAGCATACCTATACCACCTGCCTGAGCAATTGCAATTGCGAGTCCTGATTCAGTAACGGTGTCCATAGCTGCCGAAACAATAGGAACATTCAATTTTATCTTGCGGGTAAAATAGGTGCTGGTATCAACATCACGCGGTAAAACTTCTGAATAAGCCGGGATTAATAGTACATCGTCATAGGTAAGACCTTCTGCGACGAATTTTTCTGGATCTAGGTGCATAGCAAATAATTGAGGGGTTATTACTTGCCGGGCAAATATAGAAATAAATATTGAAAATGCGAATTAGGGTTTGAATAAGAAAGCAGAATATCTGATTCGAATGTCATGAACCGGACCCTCGAATCAGATATCCCATACCTTATTTCTTCCCTACGATCACTTTTTCAAAAGAATTAAAATTTAAATATTTATTAGCAAGGGCCTGGACTTCTGCAGGGCCAATATTTCTTACGGTATTAATGTAATTCTTATAATAGTCGTAGTCCAGTCCTGAAAAATAAATATTTTTAAATTTATCTGCATGTGACAATGCATTTTCCAGACTTCCTAACATCGATCCAAGCATATAGTTCCTTACCAGGGCCAATTCGCCTTCAGTTACAGGCTGTTCTTTTAAAATTGTGATCTCTTTTTCAATTTCTGTTAGAGCAGCAGTACATACATCTGCACCAACCTCAGATGCTATAAAGAAGTATCCTGCATTTTTCAAAGAAACCAATGCCGAACCAATTCCATAGGTAAATCCCTTATCCTCGCGGATATTTGCCATTAATCTGGAACCAAAATATCCTCCCAATATTGTATTAACAACCTGTAGCCCTGGAAAATCAGCATGGGTACGGTTAATTGACACTTGTCCGATACGAATAGCAGATTGCAATGCATCTGCCTTTTCAAGATAGTGCTCTCCGCCTGAACCCATTTCAAAATGGAATTCATTCTCTTTTACATCGAATGAATTTTCCCAATCTTTTCCAAAATACTTGTCAATAAGCGTAATGGTATCTTCTTTGACCTTTCCTGAAACGATAACGGTACAATTCTTAGGCTGGTAGGCCGACTTAAAATAAGTCGTTAACTGATCCCTGCTCAAATTATCATAATCGGCTGCTGAAATATCATAGCCGTAAAGAGTATCTCCAAACAAAACATGACTGAATGTTTTACGGCTCAGGAAGTCATTTTTTTCCAGACTGACACTCAGCTTTTGCTTTTGATTGCGGATCAGGGTATCGAGTTCAACTTGTGGAAAGATCGAATCTGAAACAATAGCCTTTACAATGGGTAAAGTATTTGCCAAATGCTTATTCAAAGTGAACAAGGTTACTGTTGAATGGTCATTGGCATATTCAGTCTGAAGAAATGCTCCATAATAATCAATCTTATCAGCTATCTCGGTCGAACTAAGCTCTGAAGTCCCATCATTCAACATAGTATTCGTAGCGAATGTCTGCAATGGTTTTGCAGGATCGTAATCAATATTGGAGAAAATAAATTCTATGCGAACAAGATCCTGCTCACCTCCTTCAATACTGAATATTTTCAAGCCATTAGCAAGTACAAGAGGTTTAGCCCTGATCAGCTCTATATTCTCAACTTCACCGAATGCCGGTGCAAGTGCTCTGTCTATCATATTAATTAGCTAAATAGTATAAAGTAGATGAATTTTCCTTACGGAATATATGTTTCGCCTGAGAACGGATCTCTTCAGAACTTACGTCCAGGTACTTTTGAGTTTCCGAATTAAGTTCGTTAGCATCTCCAAGCAACTCGAAATAAGCGAGGTTCATCGCCTTATCAAGCAGGCTCATTTCAGAAAAGACCATGGTCGATTCCATTTTATTTTTAACCTTGGTCAGTTCGGCATCAGGCACTAATTCTGTGCTAATTCTATCCAACTCTTCCCATATCGCAGCCTCGGCAAGCTCCATGGAAACTCCCGGCAGTGGTTTTCCTTCAACAACAAATAATCCGGCATCCAGACTACCTGTGAGGTAAGCATTAATATCGCTAAATAACTTCTTGTCTTTCAATAAATTACGAAACAATCTTGATGAATTTCCTCTCGAAAGAATATCTGAAACCAGATCAGCCGCATAATATCCGGCTTCGGTACGTGCTGGCATATGAAACACCTTGTATATAGCATCTAAGGGCACATTCGCTTGAACTGTCTCTTTGCGTTCTTCTGCCTGATCGTCTTCTATGGGTAACAATCGGGGTAATTTCTCACCTGCAGGAATATTTCCGAACCATTTTTCCGATAGCCGTTTAACTTCATCAAGTTTCACGTCACCACCAACAACCATAATGGCATTTGAAGGATTATAGTGACGGGTAAAAAAGGCCTTCACATCATTAATATTTGCATTTTCTATATGATCAAGCGATTTGCCAATGGTTGCCCATTGATAAGGATGCTGTTTATAGGCCATCGGCCTTAATTTAAGCCAGACATCACCATAAGGTTGGTTAAGGTATCGTTGTTTAAACTCTTCGCATACCACATTCCGTTGAACTTCAAGACTTTTTTCAGAAAAAGCAAGGTTCAGCATCCTGTCGCTTTCCAGCCAGAAAGCAGTTTCAAGGTTAACTGAAGGGAGAGTAATGTAATAATTGGTAATATCATTGCTTGTGAAAGCATTGTTCTCACCTCCCACACGCTGCAAAGGCTCATCGTATGAAGGGATATTCACAGATCCTCCAAACATGAGATGCTCAAATAAATGGGCAAAACCGGTTTGATCCGGATGCTCATCGCGGGCACCAACATCATACAGAATATTTACAACTGCCATTGGAGTTGTTGGGTCTTCATGCACCAGAACTTTAAGACCGTTTGCAAGTGTAAAGCGTTCGAAAGAAACCATAGATCGGATCGGATTGAAAATTGAGAGGTAAAATTAGCGAAATTTACAGGGAAAAATGAATTAGGGAATGAGCGAATTAGCAACCCGATAGTTATCGGGTGAGGAAATTGGAATCCTGCTTTCCATCGGGCCTTGTCTCAACGAGCGAATTGATCTTTAATCCTGCGTCAATCCCGTCGATCGAAAATTATTTTATATGTTATGATGATTTTTCCGCGAAGAGAGATCTGTTGCCAATGAAATGAGCTATTGAACACTTGACTTTCGTTAGCAACACTTTTTGTCTTGTTGAATTGGCGGACATTTTACACTTCCGTAACTGCAATAAACACAACAGTCGCCTTGCTGTGGTTTTAAAACGTTCTTGCATTTTTCACATTCATAAAAATATTGGCAAGAATCTGTCGGCATTATTTCTTCTTTTTTATGTCCGCAGTTGGGGCAAGTGATTGTCGATTCTAATATGGCTTCCATTTTGATTTTCCTTTAGGCCTGTCACTAAATACGACTGTCAGTACAGTTTAGCGCTCTACTAATTATTCAATAGTTAAGAATCTTCAGACTCGTTTACCAATAAAATTACCCGGAATAGACCCTATTACTCTAATTAATGATCTACTTACATGCAAAATAGGCAAAGATCCAGAACTCTATTGACAACAGACAACAGATTCAAGAACCAAGAATCAAGACTAAACCTCGGTTCATTGAAAACTTAATGTTATTACACTGCAGAATAAAGACTATTGCCAGGTCATTTTATAATTAGTACTATATCACAGACAACCCGATAGCTATCGGGTGACAACAGGTAACAAATTAAGCGCAAGCCTGCTGTTCTCCCAAAATATCATGGGCACTGTATTTTCCTTTGCGGATGATGCTGCAAAACTTATTAAACTCATTCTGAGCCTTTTGAAGGTCTGAAGCACTTTCTTCAAGATTATCCCATAATTGCTCATTTAAAAAGCCATCTTCATCGCTTGCCAGTTGATTTTGAGCTTTAATCCACAGGTTATAGGAATCAGCTGTTTTCTGCTTGAGATACAGATACTGCTCTTTGTAAGTCATTTTTCATTGGTTAGGTCAGTAAATATAATTATTCTTCTTGCCCAAGGGAAAAAAATTTATCAAGGTTTTAAAAGACTTATTAACAGATGAGTACAGAATTTAATCGCTTGTGGAAAAAATCTGCTAATGCTGCTCCGTCTTATTTTCAGGATTAAAATTCAGGTTCAAAAAAAAGGCTAAAAAAGAGCCTGAAAGCTGCCTTCAAATCACCCAAAGGCAAGCCCGGAATTCCTGTGAAACATGGCAAGGACAATGTTTAATTAATGGTTATATAGAAGCAGGTAAGAACTCTTCCCGGAGCAGGTAATAAGCGTTGAAGAAAGAAGCTGAATGCAGATAGCCGGAGCGGGCAATTTTTGCGTTTATAGTTCTCGCAGGAGGCAATAAGTTCCCTCTCTGTTAAGATCAGAATGATAGTAAACAAGGAATCATTTACCAATTGTCAAATTCCCTCACCCGATAACTATCGGGTTGCTAATTCTCTTATCTTTGCGCATGCAAACCTCCGATCTGCTTACCAGGGCACTTAATTTTGAATTTCTATCTGCCGAAGAAGGATTATTCCTGTTCAAACATGCCGCAACATCCGAACTGATGTACACCGCTAATGAGCTGCGCAAAAAACAAGTTCCTCACAATAAAGTAACCTGGATCATTGACCGGAATGTAAATACGACCAATGTGTGTATTGCTAATTGTAAATTCTGCAATTTCTTCAGAAGGCCAGGCCATGATGAAAGCTATATCACTGATATTGAAACTTATAAGATCAAGATCGAAGAAACCTTTCGTTTCGGGGGAGATCAGCTATTGTTACAGGGAGGACACCATCCGGACCTGGGTCTGCAATTCTATGTTGATCTTTTCAAACAACTTAAAGACCTATATCCAACCCTTAAATTACACTCTTTAGGTCCGCCGGAAATTGCCCACATCGCCAAACTGGAAGGAATCAGTCATACCGAGGTATTAAAGGCTTTAATGGCAGCAGGACTTGATTCATTACCTGGTGCAGGTGCAGAAATATTGAATGACCGGGTCAGGAGATTGATCTCAAAAGGCAAATGTGGCGGACAGGAATGGCTGGATGTAATGCGTGCTGCACATCAGCTAGGATTGACCACCTCAGCAACCATGATGTTCGGACATGTAGAAACACTGGAAGAACGTTTTGAGCATTTGGTTTGGCTGCGCGAAGTACAGGCAGAAAAACCGGCCGATTCCAAAGGATTTATCGCCTTTATTCCATGGCCTTTTCAAGATGACGGTACCCTGCTAAAGAAAATAAGGGGAATTACTAATCAGGTGACTGCCGATGAATATATCCGAATGATTGCATTAAGCCGTATCATGCTGCCTAATGTGAAAAATATTCAGGCATCCTGGTTAACGGTTGGAAAGCAGGTCGGACAGATCTGTCTGCATGCCGGAGCCAACGATTTTGGTTCGATCATGATCGAAGAGAATGTGGTATCAGCAGCGGGAGCTCCCCACCGGTTTACCTCACAGGGAATTCAGGATTCTATCAGAGAAGCAGGCTTCGAACCACAGCTAAGAACACAGCAATATGAGTTCAGAGATTTGCCTAAAATGACTGAACAGCAGGTGATTGAATACTAATACTCAAAAAAACATACCGTTTACTCATTTTTATTGATTTTTTGTTTTAATTACAGATACTTTAGTTAGTGTACGTAATCATGATAATATGTCAATAAATGCTATTATAGTTGATGATGAAGAATATTCACGTAAATCCTTGTATTTCCTCATAGATGGGTATTGCCCGGAAGTCAAAATTAAAGGTATAGCACAGTCTGTTGCAGAAGCTAGAAAAATGCTAAAATCAGGTGATATTGATTTGGTTTTCCTTGATATTGCAATGCCACATGAAGATGGATTTAATTTATTGCCAGACCTGCAGGAAGCAAACTCCTATGTAATTTTCACTACAGCCTTTGACCAATATGCATTAAAAGCGTTGAAAGCAAGTGCAGTTGATTATATATTAAAACCCATCGATATTGAAGAGTTGAAGTATGCAGTTGTGAAGGTAATTAATTTGAAAAGCCAGAATGGAAATGACAATTCGAATGCTGAAAGTAAAAAAGCACAACTCAACAGCCTTGAAGAAAACCTAAGCGATATCAAAAAGATCAATAAGATCAACCTTCCGAATTCAAATGGATTTCAGATACTGAATGTCAATCAAATCGTTTATGTTTTAGCGGACAGTAATTATTCTATCTTTCACCTTGAAAACAAGGAAAGTATCATTGTGTCAAGGCATCTTAAAGAATATGAAGAAATACTGGAGAATTCGGGTTTCAGCAGGATACATAAATCAACCATTATTAATTTAAAACACCTAAGTGATTATACCAATAAAAATGGCCTGACAGTAAAATTATCAGACAATTCAGAGCATGTGGTTTCCAGAAGAAGATCTTCTGAATTTTTGGAAACCGTAAGGAACTATTTTAGGCGTTAGGGCTTTTATTACACGATTTTTATGTTTTGAATACCGTTAACTAAATAAAACATACCACTTACTCAAGTTAAAGTGAATTCCTGACACAATGAAGTAATATTGATCTTAATATAACAAGAAGATTCTATCTTTTAAAGATGTAACCAATTACCTATAGGTAATTTTACATTAGTTATGAAAAGGCGGTTGAAACGTTTGGGGCGTTTCACCGCCTTTATTGCTTTAACAGAAAATTATATTTACATTTTCAAATCAGTTCAAAGGATTATTCAATTTCATCTGAATTATTCTTTGAATCTGATTCAAAACTCTCGGATTTGAAAAACAAAGTCTTCATTGCTGCATATTCTGTAACATTATTATTGGCTGCAAGTTTTATTGCATTCTATTCATTAAGACCTGAGAGATCATTAAACATGCCATGGGAAGACATTTTCAGAAAATCTTTAATAGAAACCAGTTTAGGCGACAGTATTAAAATTAACAAACTGAACAAATCTGCCTTTGATCTTCGCCTTTCAGACCCTACAAAAACCATTATTCTGGCCGATAGCAGCTTGAAATTAGCAATAAAAGCAAACTATATTTCAGGAATTGGCGAAGCATACAGAGTAAAAGGAATTGGACACTCTTATTTGAACGACAAAAACCAGGCAGTTAAAAATTATCTTGAAGCAGTCAAGTACTTCAAGATCAATAAAGACTTAAAGCAACAAGCAAGGGTTTATAATAATATAGGAAATCTATATAGATTTATTAACTATAATAAGGCTCTTGAATACTATAAAAAATCGCTCAAAATCACCAAAAATTTCGATGACGAGGAATTAAAAGCAGGTTTGTTTTTTAACATTGCATCAATATTGCGCCTGAATTCAAAATTCAGACAAGCTCTTTTTTACTACAATAGTAGCAATAAGATATTTATTGCAAGAAAAGACACTGTTAATATTATAATAAATCTTCTCAATACAGGAATTGTATATTATCAAATAAAAGAATATAAAGAAGCAGAATTTAGGATAAATAAAGCTATCGAAGGATCAGAAAAGAAAAAATTATTCACAACACTTATAGGCTGCTATACTACACTTTCTAAAATTAATTATGAGCTAAATGAATATAGTGAAGCGAAAATAAATATAAAAGAAGGATTGAAGTATTCAAAAATTGTTAAAAATAAGAACTTTGAACATGATTTAATTCATGCTGCATATCTACTTGAAAACAAACAAAAAAACTATAAAAAAGCTTTACAATATTTAATCCAGGTTCATAAGTATGACAGTCTGCTTCTCTCTAAAAATCAAACTGACAATATAGACAAGACTTCAAGTTATTATATCCAGCAACAGCAAATTCAGGAGAATGAGCTGATCATAGCACAGCAAAAGTATAGAGAAACATTGTACTGGTGGACCCTTACAATCATTTTTTCCTTAATCCTATTTACTGCTTTAATAGGAATTAGCACTTATGCTCTGCTACAAAAGAAAAGAAAAAGGAAGGATATCGAGATTGAAAACAGGGTCACAATGCTGGAGCAAAAAACTCTTCAGGCAATGGTAAACCCCCATTTCATCTTCAATGTATTAAATACTATTCAGTATTTTATTAGTCAGGATGATTCGCAAGAGGCAAATAAAATCCTTAGCATTTTCGCGAATTTGATGCGAAAACATCTTGAGATATGCCTTAAGAGCTCCATTACACTCATGGAAGAGATGGAATATTTATCTCTGTATCTATCTCTTGAAAAAATCAGGTTCTCAGAAAAAATGAAATACAACATCACAGTTTCAAATAATATTGATGGCGAGGAAATTATTTTACCACCGATGTTAATCCAGCCATTCATAGAAAATGCGATATGGCATGGCATTATGCCAAAAGAAACAGGAGGATTAATTGACATAGATTTTACTTGCCAGAATGATGAACTCCGGATCAGAATAACAGATAACGGAATCGGGATATCAAATTCAATAAAAAATAAAACATCCGGACATATTAGCCGTGGATTAGAATTAATTGAGGAAAGGGTTAGCTTGCTTAATAAACTAAATATCAAGAAGATCAGTATTAATAAGGTTCAGACCGGCGAATCAGGAACTGAAGTAATTATCACAATTCCTGTTTAACAAAAAAAGGGAGCACCTCTGCTCCCTTTTAACTAAACCTAAACTAAAAACAAAGAATTAATTCTGCCTTTTTTCAAATCTACTAAACTATAAAAGGATCAACGATAGCTAGGATCTGGGCCTTAGTTAATGGCTCATCGAATGCTTCGGTAGCTGCATTCACAGAGATTGCCTGTCCATTTATACCGGTAATTTTTATTCCGGCCTGGGTTTCGAGTTCTTCGCCTTCATACGATTTCTGTACTATCGCACCAATGCCTGTATCCATTCCGGTGATCCAGGGTTTCACATTCGCACCACGTGCCTTGCGCATTTGCCGGATATGTGCCGCGTGGCGGGCTTCTACAGAGTGAATATTCAGCGCAGCAGTAAGTACTCCCCCACTTCCAATTAATGCCGGGGCCTGCCCTTTATAGGCTCTTACGCCGGTATCTTCAAAGGTTTGAGCTACGGCTAGGAAAGTATCATAATTGGTAAAAACATTGGCAAATGGTCCTGAATTGGAGCCTTTTCCCGCCGAAAAATCAAAGGTCGGCTTGCTGACCGGCGTTTTACCTAATGACATTAATGCTGTTTTAAGAAAGGCCACATGCTGGTTTTCATGATCCCGGATCGTAGTAATTGCTCCAAGCGGAGCACCAGCAGGTATTAGTCCTGCAGCGGCTACCCCTCTGGTATAAAATTCGGCCTCCAGGTATTCCAGTGTCAAAGCAAACTGCAATACGGCTTCTACATCTGCACTTGCCGTTTGGGCATAGGCTTTTTTAAACATGGTACCGAGGGCAAGGGGTAAAGATGCAAGGGCAACTTTCTTTCCAAAGCCGTAAAACTCGGCCATGGCTTTTCTTCTCGGACTGATGCGCTCATATACTTCGGCATCAGTTTTTTCTATTTCTTCTAATATGTTCAGGATATTCATAGCTGTTTCGATTAAGATTTAGGTAGATCGTTTGCGTTGATTTTAGTTTTGATGAAAGGTGCGGCAATACCTAGCACTTCCAGCGGAAGACGGGATTTATCAAGCCCGTTATTATCAATCACTTCAGAATTGGCAAAGCTTCCATTGCTGATCAGATCGCGGATCAATGCTGCATGGCGGGCTTCTACAGAAACGATCTTACCGGCAAGGGTCAGGTAGGCTGCATCCTTGATTAAAACCCCTGCTCCATTGTAGGCAGAAACGCCCAGGTCTTCAAAAGCTTTGGCGGTTCCCAGAACACTTTCGCGGCTGCTGAAATTGATCATTGAAAAATCAACCTCCAGTCCGGGTATAGCATTGGAACCCAGTGCATTCTTAAAAAACTCACGATGAGCAATTTCATGATCCCTGATATCAGAAAGCAACAGTCTTTCTGCCTCGGTAATACCTGTATAGAACGATGAAGCTACCCTGGTATAAAATGCTGCTTCAAGCTGTTCAAGTGCATAAGCATAGTTCAATATACCCACATCACCACTTCCAAGGTTTACACCTGTAGAATCCATCATCATCGATTCATCTTTTTTACATCCTGCTGCCAGCAAGGCAATTCCAGCGGCTCCTGCCCCGGCAAATTGCAGGAATGAGCGACGATCAAGCCTTGCAGAGTGATCTTTTTGTGTTCTTAAGTTTTCCATATCTCTTTTATGTTTTACGTTGATTGCTTAGAACTACGACTTAAACCTATGGATGGATTTATAAATTTTTCTCAATTAATGAATCCCAATAATTATCAATATTTATTCAACATTGTTTTCGTTTAAAATGCATTGTCAGTATGTTTGTTTATGAGTTTTGAGAAGCCATTAAATTTAATTGAGGCACTGATATTCGCTTCAGATAAAAGCATTACTGAGGAGGAGATCTCACAGGTTTTGTCTGAACTTATGGAAGAAACAATCAAAATTGAAAGTATTCGTAAAAACATAGAGCAGATCCGTTTGAAATATCTGGAGATGGACCTTGCTATTGAGCTTGTTCATCTGAATGGAGGTTATCAGTTCCTGACCAAAAAAGAATACTATCCGGTGATCAATCAATTGCAAATACAACGATCCAGGAAAAAATTAAGTCAGGCGGCATTGGAAACCCTAGCTATCGTTGCCTATAAACAACCGATCACAAAACTTGAAATTGAGCAGATAAGAGGGGTCAATTGTGATTACACTGTTCAAAAGCTTTTGGAAAAGGAATTAATCAGTATTAGTGGCAAAGCGGATTCAGTTGGAAAACCACTCCTATACACTACCAGTGGTCTATTTATGGATTATTTTGGGATTAACTCAACAAATGATCTGCCACAGATCAATGAACTGATCGCTGAAAATAATACTATTGGAGAACAGACCGAATAAAAGATCTGTACCTGAAATAAAAAACAAAAAAGAAGAGCTGAAAATTTAAAATCTTATTAATTTTATATTCACATTATATCACAAAAAAAAAGTGTAATTTTCTACAGATGAAGTCGCCAAAAAAAATAACTAAAAGCGAAGGGCCAGGCAAAAAAGCTGGTACAGGCCCGGTGAAGGAGCAAAACCATTTGACCGATCCTAAGGAATCAAATCGTCCAATCCTTGATGATGAAGATGACTTTGACATCCAACTTGATGATGACATTCAGGATTTCGACAATTTTGATGATGACGAAGACGATTTTTGATGAAATATGCCCTAATCTAATATTCAGGCATTCAGTTTTCTGAATGCTTTTTTTATTTAATCCCCGTATACCCAATGATTTTAAAAGAAGTTGATAATACCAGCACGGCTGTTGAATTCTTAGATGTTGCACGTGAACTATATAGGAATGATAAGTACTGGGTTTGTCCCCTCGATAAAGATATTGAAGCTATTTTCGACCCTAAAAAGAACAATTTCCATACTCATGGAACCTGTACCAGATGGGTATTAAAATCAAATGACGGAAAACTGATCGGCCGTATCGCTGCATTTATCAATGAAAACAAAGCCTACCAGCCAAAGCAAGCAACCGGAGGTATAGGTTTTTTTGAATCCATTGACAACAAAGAAGCGGCAACATTATTATTTGATACGGCAAAAAACTGGCTTTCAGAAAGAGGAATGAAAGCAATGGACGGACCAATCAACTTTGGAGAGAATGACAGCTTCTGGGGACTATTGATCGAGGGGTTCACTACCCCATCGTATGGTATGAACTATCACCACTCCTATTATAAAAAGCTATTTGAAGATTATGGGTTCACCGTACTATATGAACAGATCACAAATCACCTTGAGGTAAAAAAGCCATTTCCGGAACGTTTTACAAAAATCGCTCAATGGGTTGCCAATAAACCAGGCTATACCTTCAGGCATCTGGAAGTTGGCAAACTGGAACAATTCGCCAAAGACTTTGCAGAGATCTATAATGATGCCTGGCAGAACTTTGAAAACTTTGTGCCTTTGGAAACACAGGGTATTCTTGAAAGTTTCAATAAAATGAAAACAGTGATGGATGAAAAGCTGATCTGGTTTGCTTACATTAATGAAGAACCGGCATCAGTGATAGTTATCATTCCTGATGCAAACCAAATGATCAAAAGCTTTAATGGAAAACTTGGCCTGATCGAGAAATTAAAATTTCTATACTACAGATGGAAGGGAGTAAACAGAATGCGTGCAGTAGTTATGGGTACTAAGAAACCTTTTCAAAAACTCGGCTTAGAATCTGCCTTGTTCATAAAACTTAAAGAATATGTTATTCCAATGAATCAATATGAAGAACTGGAATTATCATGGGTAGGAGATTTCAACGATAAAATGCTTTCTATTCATGAAGCAACAGGTGCCACGCTTGGAAAGAAACATGCCACATTAAGAAAATTATTCTAATAAAGAAAGGGCCTTCTGTTGCAGGCCCTTTCTTTATTATTTCCTAAAAGCACGAAGCTCCTCATACAACTCAATGATTTTCTTTTGAAGATCAATAAGTTCCATTTCACGTTCATGAAGTTTCAGCGTTAGGCTATCAACTTCCGTATTATAGCTCTCCTGACCTTCCTTATCATTAAAAGTAAGTAACTGAACTACTGTCATTTCAAATAATTTTGATATTTGCTCTAACCTGGATAAATTAATATCAGTAATTCCAGTTTCAATTTTTGAAAATGCCGGGATGGAAATTTCTAGCTGCTTGGCTACGTCTTCCTGACTCCAACTTTTCTGATGCCTTAGCAGGCGAATCTTTTTTCCTAATGTTTTCATGGGTTTTGTTTTTCTTGGTAGAATAGATGTTTGTTTTAATATAGCTTAATAAATATTAAAACTATTTAACTGATATATATACATGGTAATTTATTTTCTTTAAAATTTATTAACACTCATTTCCCTCCTTTGTTTTTCTATTGTATTAAAATTATTCAATTGTATACCTAAATAATTATTAAACGAAATTTTATTATGAAAGTTCTCAACAAACAATATAAAATTTTTCCCTATGCATTAATTTAATTTCCTGTCAAACTCAAATAAACACCATAATATTTCGCAGAATTTAAAAAAGGGTATCTAAAAAGTTGAAAAAACTTAGAAATAAGAATTTTCTTTGGAAGTGCAAAATATTTCAGAACTAATTACATTGCAAATTTAAATTATTTTTCCAATAAACTAATAAAGTTTATTTAAACAAGAAACTTAAACTTGGCAGAGACCCAATTATTGAGCTCTTTATGATCTATGTAACTAAATCCTACAGAATCGCATTTTTGCTTAATTATTGACAGATCAGGTTCTTCATAGAAGCCACTCAGAAAAAGTGCCGAACCAGGTTTTGCGACCTCCGAATAACGGTCCAATTGGTCTAACAAAATATTACGGTTAATGTTAGCAAGGATGGTATCAAATTTTTGATCAGGAATCACTTCTTTAGATCCACATAAAGCCTCGATATTATTTATTCCATTCAGCTCTGAGTTTTCAATTGTACTTTCAAAGCAAATCTCATCATAATCAATAGCTAAAATCTCTGCTGCGCCCATTTTTGAAGCTAATATTGCCAAAATACCTGTACCGCAGCCCATATCCAGAACTTTTTGTCCTGCGAAATTTTCATCAAGCATAAATTCCATCATCAGGGCGGTAGTTTGATGATGGCCGGTTCCAAAGGCCATCTTTGGATCGATCACAATCTCATATTCGTACTCTGGATGAGGTTCATGAAAAGTTGCACGAATATAACAGCGATTACCAACCTGAAGCGGCTCGAAATTGCTTTCCCATATCTCATTCCAGTTTTGATGAGGGATACTTTTAGAGGTAAATGTGAATGTGAACATATCTCCAAATACTTCCTTTAACAATTCTACCTCATCTGCATTGAGTTCTTCAGAAGGAATATAAGCTTTAAAACCATTTTCAATATCTTCAAAAGTATCGAAGCCTATTTCAGATAAAGCATTGATCAATAAATCTTTATGGAACTCCTCTATGGTGGAAAGGTTAAATATAACTTCGCTATAAACCATGCTTAACTGAGTGCTTTGATAATATCCACAAAATCACGGGCTTTTAATGAAGCACCTCCAATCAATCCGCCATCAATATCCGGCTGTGCAAAAAGCTCCGAAGCATTTTTAGGATTACAGCTCCCTCCATATAAAATAGTCAAATTATCAGCCAGATCCTGACCATATTTATTGGCCAGTAAGTTCCGGATAAAGGAATGAATTTCCTGAGCTTGCTCAGGACTAGCAGTCAATCCTGTTCCTATAGCCCAAACAGGCTCATAGGCTAGTACCATTTTACTGTAATCGTTGCCCTGAAGATGGAAAGATGCTTCAGAAATTTGTTCTTTTATTACGTCAAAATAGGTTCCTCCATTTCTCTGCTCCAGCGTTTCACCTATACAAAAAATCGGTATCAAGCCATTTTTCAATACAGCATCAAGTTTCTGTGCCAATAAAGAATTCGACTCAGAAAAATACAATCTGCGCTCTGAATGTCCGATTATTACATAATCTGCACCAGTTGAAGCAATAATTGAAGCTGACACCTCACCTGTATAAGCACCGCTATCGGCATGATGGCAATTCTGAGCACCTATTGACAATTTAACATCTGCATCTAAAGCTTTAGCTAAGCTGCTTAAATGAATATATGGGGGGCAAATAATTACCTCCTGATCTCCGCTAACCTCCTCTTTAAGGAGTTGCTGTATTTCATTAAAAAGCTGGATCCCTTTTTCAAGGTCCATATTCATTTTCCAGTTACCGGCAACAATATTTTTTCTCATTCTATATTTATATCGATTGAAATTAAAATCTTCTGTATTTTTCTGTAAGCTCAAAAACATGGGTTAAAATTTTCTGTTCCACCTCATTAAACTCAGTATTTCTACGTGCAAATACCTTTATTGCAGTTTCAAACATTTTCTTTAAAGAGTATACCTCAAAGCCCTGGTTTCCACCCCAGGAGAAATCAGGAACAAAATTTCTTGGGAAACCTGATCCGAACAGGTTTGCACTTACCCCTACAACAGTTCCTGTGTTGAACATGGTATTGATAGCGCATTTAGCATGGTCAGCCATAACTAAGCCGCAAAACTGAAGTCCGGTTCTTCTGAAACTTTCATTTGAATAATCCCATAATCTTACTTCGGCATAATTATTCTTCATATTCGAATTATTGCTGTCAGCCCCTATATTACACCATTCCCCTAATACTGAATTTCCAAGATAACCCTCATGTCCTTTAGCTGAATTAGCAAATATGACTGAATTATTGATCTCGCCCCCTGCTTTTGAGTGGGGACCAATTGTAGTCATTCCGTAAATCTTGGCACCCATTTTTAATATTGCACCTTCACATAAAGCAAATGAACCCCGAATATGACAGCCTTCCATAACAATCGATCCTTTTCCTAGATATATCGGGCCCGATCTGGAATTAAATGTTGAACATTCTGCGTCAACCCCTTCTTCAACAAAAACCTGGTCACCTAAAATAATATTCGTGTTGCTCAGGCTGGCAGAAGTACGACCTTTGGTCAGTAGTTCGAAATCTTTTCTGATCTCAGTATCATTCAATGAAAAAATATTTTCCGGAAATGCGATTCTGACAATAGGATTGACATATTCGACTCTTCTGTAAGAAGAGAGGCTATTAATATTAAATCCTTTTACTGCCGCCTCATTTAACTTAACAGCAAGTAAAAGTTGATCAGCAAAAAGGGCCTCGCCTTCTTTAATTCCAACAATTGCCCCCAAAAGTTCTTCATCTGGACATATAGCAGAATTGATCAGGAGATTTTCAGCATCTATTAAAAGCGGGTATTTTTCCTGAAGGTAGTCTTCAGTCAGGTAGGAGATCTCTGCATTCAGATATCGCTTCCATTTATCTGCAATGGTCAAAATACCTACCCTGAATTCAGAAATAGGCCTTGTATAAGACAAAGGCAATAAATTATTACGAAACTGATCGTCAAAAAGAATTATACCCATAAAACAAAAATAAAAAAAGTCCCGACCTTATGAGCCGGGACCTTTATTTATTATTTACAATAAAATTATTTTTTCTCGTAACGGGTACGGAATTTATCAATACGTCCAGCAGTATCAACCAATTTCATTTTACCTGTGTAGAATGGGTGTGAGGTGTGTGATATCTCTAATTTTATTAGTGGATATTCATTACCATCTTCCCATTTAATACTTTCTTTAGTATCAATACATGACTTAGTTAAGAAAGAATATTCGTTAGACATGTCCTTGAACACAACTAATCTATAATTTTTGGGATGCAATTCAGCTTTCATCTTCAATACTTTTTAAGAGGTGCAAATATAGAAAAAAATACAATTATTAAAAAGTAAATTTTGAAATTATCTTATTTACCTGTTTTTCATGCTTGTCGAAAACCTTTTCTCACATACCTGGATCAATATTTATGGCAAAAATTCCGATTGTTTTATTTCCTGACAAAGTTCTATCAACACTCCATGCGATGATTTGGGATGCACAAAACACACCAATTTATTATCAGCTCCTCTTTTGGGATTATCGCTTAGAAGTTGAAACCCTTCACTTTTGAGTCTGGCCATTTCCTTCACAATATCATCAACAGCAAAGGCGATGTGATGTATACCTTCTCCGCGCTTCTCAATAAACCCATTTATGGCACTTTCAGCGGAGCTGGCTTCAAGCAATTCAATTTTGCTTTCACCAACCTTAAAGAACTCCGTAACCACATTTTCGGAGGCTATTTCTTCCTTTTTATAACTTTTATAACCCAGCAGCCGTTCATACAATGGTGCGGCATCTTTCAAGCTTTTTACTGCAATTCCAATGTGCTCTATCTTGTCCATGACTATATTAATATGGCATAAAAATGACCATTTTATCTATACCTGCATAGACATAATTGATAATTACTGAAAAATTAATTTCATATCTTTGTATCAAATTAAACAAGACAATAAAATATTAAAAATGGATTTGCCTATATACTTAGATAATAATGCTACAACTCCAATGGATCCACGGGTTCTTGATGCTATGTTACCGTACTTCAATGCAAAATTCGGAAACGCTGCAAGCAGGAATCATGCTTTTGGATGGGCTGCAGAAGAAGGGGTTGACTATGCACGTGAGCAGGTTGCAAAACTGATCGGAGCAAATGAAAAGGAAATAATTTTCACTTCAGGAGCAACTGAATCAGATAATCTTGCTATCAAGGGTGTATTTGAGATGTATAAAGACAAAGGAAATCATATTATCACCTGTGTTACTGAACACAAAGCAGTTTTAGATGCCTGCAAACATGTCGAAAAACTGGGAGGAGAGGTTACTTACCTTGGAGTTAAATCTGACGGACTGATAGATCTTGCAGAACTGGAAGCTGCAATGACAGAAAAAACCATTCTTGTTGCGATCATGTACGGCAATAATGAGATTGGTGTTATTCAGCCAATTAGAGAGATCGCAGCCATTACCCACAAGCATGGTGCTTTGTTCATGACCGATGCTACTCAGGCAGTTGGTAAGATACCAGTTGATGTAAATGCTGATGGCATTGACCTGATGGCCTTCACCGGCCACAAGATGTACGGTCCTAAAGGTGTTGGAGCATTATACGTACGACGTAAAAACCCAAGAGTTAAGGTTACTGCTCAAATGGACGGTGGCGGTCACGAAAGAGGAATGCGTTCCGGAACATTAAATGTACCGGGAATTGTAGGACTTGGAAAAGCAGCTGAGCTTTGTCGCCTGGAAATGGATGAAGAAGCAAAACGCCTTTCGAAATTACGTGATAAATTACAAGCAGAACTTACTGTACTTGAAGAAAGTTATGTAAACGGTAACACAGATCATCGTTTACCGCATGTTGCCAACATCTCATTCAAATATGTTGAAGGTGAGGGATTAATGATGGCCATGAAAGATCTGGCAGTATCATCAGGATCGGCCTGTACATCTGCTTCATTAGAGCCATCTTATGTATTGAAGAGCCTAGGACTTTCTGATGACCTTGCACATTCTTCCATACGTTTTGGTTTGGGTCGCTTTACAACAGATGAAGAAGTTGACTTCGCAATTGAACAAACTAAAAAAGCAGTTAATCACCTTCGCGACCTTTCACCACTTTGGGAAATGTTCAAAGAAGGAATTGACCTGGATAAAATTGAGTGGGCAGAACACTAAGGAGTACTAAGTAATAAGTTTTAAGTAATAAGTTTTAAGTAATAAGTTAACAAAAACTCATAACAGATAACGGACAACTCATAACAGATAACAGACAACACATTAATCATATACCCGGGTAACCGGTACTAAATAATAGAAACTATGGCATACTCAGAAAAAGTAATCGATCATTATACTCATCCCCGCAATGTTGGAACTCTTGACAAAAGCAGTACTAAGGTTGGAACCGGCTTAGTTGGTGCTCCGGAATGCGGCGACGTTATGCGCTTACAAATTGAAGTTGATGAAAATCATATGATCACTGATGCGAAATTCAAGACATTTGGATGCGGATCGGCAATCGCGTCTTCTTCTCTTGCAACCGAATGGCTTAAAGGCAAATCTATTGATGATGCAATGAAGATCGACAACATGGATATTGTTGAAGAACTGGCACTTCCTCCTGTTAAAATCCATTGTTCAGTATTAGCTGAAGATGCTATCAAGGCAGCGATCAATGATTACCGTGTAAAAAATGGTTTGGAAGCGTTAGAAGTGGCTAAATCTCACCACTAAGAAATATCCAGACAGAAAACAGCTCTGGGTTATAAGTATTAAATAAAAATGGTAACAGTTACAGATAAAGCGAAAAGTAAGGTTGAACAACTAATGTTTGAAAACGAACTCGACAAGAGTTATTTTCTGCGTGTTTCTGTTCAGGGTGGTGGTTGTTCTGGCTTATCTTACAAAATGGACTTCGACAATGAAGAGAAACCCGGCGATCAGTTTTTTGAAGATCAGGGTATTCGCCTTGCTCTCGATATGAAATCATTTCTATACCTCGCTGGTACAGAACTTGACTTTTCAGACGGTTTGAACGGCAAAGGCTTCAATTTCATAAATCCAAATGCATCCCGAACCTGCGGATGTGGAGAAAGTTTCTCCGTATAATATATTGATAATCAAACTGTAAAACTATTTTACGGAAGAAAAATAATAGTAAAAGGCTCGTAATAGAGCCTTTTGCTTTTTTACAGGTATTCTGTTATACTTGTTGATTATAAATTTTCATACACGCTCAAAATGAATTCAATTACAGAGTCTACAACAATTCCGGATTTACTCAGGAATGTAGTCGGGTACGTTCACGATGAAAATACAAGCTTTTTACTTCATAAGGTAAAAGAAAACTGGGTAGAGATCAGCTATAAGCATGTATTAGATACAGCAGATGCTATTTCAAGTTATTTTCTTGAGATGGGGATCACTAAGGGAGACCGCCTGGCTCTGATCATTGAAAATTCAGTCGACTGGGTTTATTATGATCAAGGCTTGCAACAGATTGGAGGTGTTAATGTTTCCATATACCCTACCCTTTCAGAATCTGAAATTGAATATATTCTGAACGATTCCGGTGCCAGGACCTTACTTGCAGGCAGTCCCTTCCTGTTCAGAAAAATACTTAAGGTTGCCAATAATTGCCCTAATCTTCAACGGATAATCCCTGTCTTCGATGATTACCAAAAATATCTTCCTGATACTGAACTAAATGCAGGAGTGATCAGTTTGAAAAACTTAATTGAAGAAGGTAAAAAAACTATAGACCGATACAAAAAGAATATAGAAATTGCGAGAGAAGCCATTCTTCCCAGCGATCTAACATCCCTCATTTATACCTCTGGAACAACCGGAACACCAAAAGGAGTTATGTTAACGCATTCCAATTTCGTGCAAAATGTTAAAGTTTGCCTGGAACAGATACCGGTAATTAATAAAGACGATCTATTCCTGTCATTTCTTCCTCTATCTCATGTATTTGAGCGTACAGCCACTTATCATGTTTGCTGTGCTGTAGGAAGTAAAATAGCTTTTGCGCAAAGTCTTGAGCTTCTTGCAAAAAACATGGCAGAAGTTAAGCCTACAGTTATGAGCTGTGTACCACGTCTGCTTGAGCGTATCCACGATAAGGCGATGAAAAACGGCACCTCAGCCGGAGGAATTAAAGCGAAAATATTTTTATGGGCAATTGAAACTGGAAAAGAGTTCAGGGAAGTTCATGAAGCAGGAAAACAAGCGAGCTTAATTTTAGGCATCAAGAAATCCATCGCAGAAAAACTGGTTTTCAGTAAGATCAAGGAGAAAACAGGCGGCCGTTTAAAATTCATGCTTTCTGGTGGTGCTGCCTTACCTAAAAATGTTGGAGAGTTTTTTGGCAATCTGGGAATAAAGGTCCTGGAAGGATTCGGATTGACAGAAACCTCCCCTGTTATGTCGGTAACTGAATATCACCGCCAGGTTTATGGAACGGTTGGCCGCATCATACCTGGTATCGAAGTTGCTATCCAGGATGTAGAAAGCAAAAATATTATCACTATTCAGACCCATGAGAGCTTTGATGAAAATTTTGAATGTGCTGAAGGCGAAATAATTGTGAGAGGGCATTGTGTGATGAAAGGATATTGGAATAAACCTCTGGAAACTGCTGAAGTAATTGATAAAGAGGGCTGGTTCCATACAGGTGATGTTGGACGTTATTATAAAGGTAACCTTCAGATCACAGACAGGATCAAGAACATGCTTGTGAATGCCTATGGTAAAAATATTTATCCGACACCCGTTGAAAATACTTACTTAAAAAGTCCTAAAATCGAGCAGATATTCCTGATCGGAGATAAACGGGAATATGTAACTGCCATTGTAATTCCTTCAAAAGAAGTGCTTCAGGAAACGTTCAATTTAAATGAAGAGTTTTTCCAGGAGCAGGATTCATTCATCAGGGATCAAAAAATACTGGATTGGTTAAATGCCGACATTCGTAAATATTCAAGTGAGCTGGCTAAGTTTGAACGCTTAAAATCATTTCTGGTGAAACGAAACCCATTTAGTATAGAAGAAGGTGAGATCACTCCTACTATGAAGGCGAAAAGAAAGGTGATCGAGAATAAATATTCTGAGGATATAAGTGATATGTATTTACAGGAGACGGAGGCCGATTAATCAGGAATAAGGATAATAGATTGCTTTATTTACAATTCATGGTTCTTATTCATGGTTCTTTAAATTTTGTCCTGCAAGACTCAAACCTTCCTTTAGCATATTTCCACTGAAAACCCTATTTTTGCAGAAATTTTAAATAAATGAGCATCGGATTATCTGAACTGGAGATTATGCGCCGTGAGGCCTTAGGTGAATTACGTAAACTGGGAATTGATCCCTATCCACCTGAAGCCTTTGAAGTCAATGTTAACGCACAGGATATACTAAACAATTACGAGCGGGATAAGACCTCTTATAAGAATATCCATTTCGCAGGCAGGATAATGAGCCGACGCATCATGGGAAGTGCCTCATTTGCTGAACTTCAGGACTCTACAGGCAGAATTCAGGCCTATATTAACCGTGATGAGATCTGTCCCGGAGAAGATAAAACTCTTTATAACACTGTATTTAAGAAACTTTTAGACATCGGCGACTTTGTTGGTGTCAGCGGATACGTTTTTACTACCAAGACCGGAGAAATTTCTATTCACGTAAGTGAAATGAAGATCCTTTCGAAGTCATTAAAGCCACTTCCGGTTGTAAAACGGGATGATGAAGGCAATATTTACGATGGATTTACAGATCCTGAAATGCGCTACAGACAACGTTATGTTGATCTGACCGTTAATCCTGAGTTCAAACAAATCTTCATGAAACGATCTAAAGTGATCAACACTATGAGATCGTATTTCGATGACCAGGGATGGATGGAAGTAGAAACACCTATCCTGCAGCCAATCCATGGCGGAGCGGCAGCAAGGCCTTTCAATACACATCATAATGCCCTGGATATGCCGCTATATTTGCGCATTGCCAATGAATTATACCTTAAGCGATTAATTGTTGCAGGCTTTGATGGAGTATATGAGTTTGGAAAAATGTTCAGGAATGAAGGTATGGACCGGACTCATAATCCTGAATTCACCTCCATGGAGATCTATGTAGCTTATAAAGACTATATCTGGATGATGGCAATGGTTGAAGAATGTTTGGAAAAAGTAGCTCTTGCCATTCATGGACAATCAACCGTAAAAGTTGGTGAACAAATGATCGAATTTGCCGGTCCGTACGAAAAACTATCCATGTACGACTCTATTAAAAAGTTTACAGGAATAGATGTCTCATCAATGAATGAAGAAACTTTGCGAGCAACATGCAAGGAACTGAATATTGAGATAGATGCTACAATGGGAAGAGGAAAACTTATTGATGAAATATTCAGTGAAAAGGTTGAAGAGTTTCTTATTCAACCAACCTACATTACCGACTATCCGATAGAAATGACCCCGCTCGCTAAAAAGCACCGTAGTCAGGAAGGACTTGTTGAGCGTTTTGAACTATTTGTAATGGGCAAGGAGATCGCCAACGCATATACAGAGCTAAATGATCCTATTGATCAGCGTGAGCGCCTTGAAGAGCAGCTATTGCTTGCTGGCAGAGGGGATGAAGAGGCAATGGCCATGGATGAAGATTTTTTGAGAGCATTGGAATATGGCATGCCGCCAACATCAGGACTGGGAATTGGAATCGACCGTTTAGTGATGCTGATGACCGATCAGAGCACAATACAGGAAGTATTGTTCTTCCCTCAAATGAGACCTGAAAAGAAGGCCAAACAGCCTTCCGCAGAAGATTTCATAGCTTTAGGTATTCCGGCAGAATGGGTTCCTGTATTGAATAAAATGGGATTTAAAACTGTGGAAGAGCTAAAAGCAGGAAACCCTAACAAAGTCTTTAACGACCTTGGCGGAATGCGTAAAAAAATGAAACTTGAAATTACAATGCCCTCCAAAGAAGCTGTTTTGGAATGGTTTAGTTAACAAAAGCATAACAAAAGCATAAAGGCCGTTTTACTTTTAA
Organism: Daejeonella rubra; assembly: GCF_900103545.1. Taxonomy (GTDB): domain Bacteria; phylum Bacteroidota; class Bacteroidia; order Sphingobacteriales; family Sphingobacteriaceae; genus Daejeonella; species Daejeonella rubra. Next base: position 142,158 of record NZ_FNHH01000001.1, on the reverse strand, counting down.
GTAAACGGCCTTTATTATTTTTGTACTAAATAATTAAACACAATGAAAAATTCAAGTATTGAAATATCAGATCAGGAATATCTGATCAAACTAAGTAAAGATGATTTTGACCTTACCTTTATTAAAAATCTGTTGAGGAGAATAAAGGAAGAGCAGTATTTTTCTGCCATTAACTCTCCTTATGACCTGGATGATCTTAAATTCGCTCAATTGAATTACGAATCCTCAAGCCGTTTCGATAGCCTCAGAGACAAATAACAGCTTAAAATTGGCGGTAATTGCGCTGCTGTACTGTACGATCCATCTGCCCCATCTGCTCCTTCATCATTTTTATCTGATCAGCCAATAATTTATTCTTATCGGCTTTTTTTGCCTCCTGCAGATATAAAGTAGCTTCCCTCTTATTTCTTTTTGCCATTGCAATTCCAGCAAGGCTTAATTTGGCCAATGCAATATTATGATCCATGGTCATACCTAAACTGATAGCTCTCTTAAAATACTTTTCAGACTGAAGGGGAGCCTTACGTGATTCTATCAAACCGATCAGCAAATTGTAATAACCGTGTTGTCCGCTGAATAGCTGAGTTTCATAATTTTTTATACGGCTCAACCAAACTCCTGCCTGATCCATATTATCCTTACGCAGATAATACTGTGCAATGAGCATATATTCGTTATAAAAGAAAGTTACAGTGATAAGAATAGCTATGAAAACTGAAAGTATTCCCCATCCCCAAAATCCGAAAATCATTAAAGTTATTGCTGCACCCAATATTATAGCTGCAAGTATCAATCTGATGTAATTAGGCATTATCTTGTTATCTTTTAAATTTGTTGCAAATATCCGTTTATTTGATCGTTTAACCAATATCTATCTAAGAAAATATGCCCCTTCAAATTGAAACCAGCTGGAAAGAAGTCCTGGAAGAGGAATTTGAAAAAGACTATATGATAAACCTACGCTCATTTCTTCAGCACCGTCTGCAAGAAGGACATACCATATTCCCAGCTAAAAGCTTAATATTCAATGCATTCAACCATACTCCTTTTGAAAAGGTCAAAGTGGTTATTCTCGGACAGGATCCTTACCATGGTGCAAATCAGGCACATGGATTGGCATTTTCAGTTCAAAAAGGTGTTTCATTACCGCCATCACTTAAGAATATTTTTAAAGAACTTCAATCAGAGTTTAAAGATTTTCAATATCCCAATCATGGGGACCTTAGCCAATGGGCAGACCAGGGAGTTTTATTGTTAAATGCTACACTAACTGTTGAAGCATCCGATCCGGGGTCACACCAAAACCGGGGATGGGAAATATTTACTGATAGGGTTATTCAATTAATATCAGAAAAACGATCAGGAATAATTTTTCTGCTTTGGGGGAAATTCGCGCAAGCTAAATCGAAGCTTATTAATAATGAAAAACACGTTGTTCTGACAGCGGCTCATCCCTCACCCTTTTCAGCATATAATGGCTTCTTCGGATGCAATCACTTCATTAAAACGAATAAAATATTGAATCAAAATGGTCAAAAGGCCATTAACTGGCAGATCTCGTAATTTGAGTGAGGTTAATATGCTGACATACTCATAACATAGGAACAAAAGGAAAATTCAAATTGCCTAATATTCAAGTGGCACTGCAGGTTCTTTCTTATTTGTAGACATGATCATCATAGTCTGGAAGGTTTTAACAACTGATATCTTACTGATCTTATCCATGATCAAACGTTCATAGGATTTTATGTCTTTAACATAGGCCTTCAAAAGAAAATCACATTGCCCTGTAACATGATGGCATTCAGTAATTTCTTTGATCGCATCAATTTCTTCAAGAAATACCTGTATCGTATTATTCTTATGAAAGTCAAGCTGGATCTGTATGAAAGTTTTTATGCCTAATCCAAGCAGTTCCTCATCTACAAGAGCATGATAGCTCTTGATATAATGAGCCTGTTCCAGTTTTCTAACGCGCTCAAGGGTTGGAGCCGGAGATAAGCCTACTTCATGTGAAAGTTGAAGATTCGTTATCCTTCCATTTTCCTGCAGAATCTTTAAAATTCTGAGATCGATTTTATCCAGTTCTATTGCCATAAGTATCCCAAAATTAAAAGTTTTATAAGAAGCAGCCAAATTTTATTTTAAAATTCCTTCATAAAATTAGCAGATATTTTTTGATTTATTTTTTAGATTAGTCTAAATTAATAATTAGATTTGTTTAATTATGTCAACTATACACTCGTTCACAGAAGAAAATTACCTGAAAGCTATTTATCATTTAAGTACTGGCAACAGTTCAGTAGTGAGCACCAACCAGATCGCTGAAATGACCAATACTAAAGCAGCATCTGTAACTGACATGTTAAAGAAGCTTGCAGACAAAAAACTGATCAATTACATTAAATACCAAGGTGTTACTTTAACAGAAACAGGAAAAAAGGCAGCTGTAAACATTGTCAGGAAACACCGATTATGGGAGGTTTTTTTGGTAGAGAAGTTAGGCTTTAAATGGGATGAAGTTCATGATATTGCTGAAGAACTTGAGCATATCAATTCTGAATCATTGATCAACCGTCTTGACGATTTTCTTGGAAACCCGGCAGCAGATCCTCATGGTGATCCTATTCCAGATCGTTCAGGAACCATTCATCAGAAAAAACTGGTCAGGATCTCCGATATGCTGCAGGAACAAAGCGGAATGATATCAGGTGTGAGCGAGCATTCGTCAGTTTTCCTGAAGTTACTTGAAAAAATGGGACTAACTCTCGGAACCAAAATAATGATCTCCGAGTTAATTGAGTTTGACGGATCCATCATTCTAACAGTAAATGAAACTTCGGATCGAACAATCAGCCGTGAAGTGGCAAAGAATATTTTAGTAATGTTATGAGTAACAGAAATGATGATTCATTAAGTGAAGTTCATAGTTCAGTAAGTACAACTGACAAAACCGGCTGGAGGAAACTCTTTGCATTCATTGGTCCTGCATATCTTGTCAGCGTTGGCTATATGGATCCGGGAAACTGGGCAACAGATATCGCTGGCGGTAGTCAATTCGGTTATAAATTGATCTGGGTATTACTCATGTCCAACCTGATGGCACTATTACTGCAATCACTTAGTGCCCGGCTTGGAATAGTGCGCGGACTAGATCTGGCGCAGGCTTCACGAAATACCTATCCTACTTATATCAATTACCCCTTATACGTTCTGGCACAAATTGCGATCGTTGCCTGTGACCTTGCAGAGATCATTGGTATGGCAATTGGCCTGAACCTTTTATTCGGCCTGCCATTGATATGGGGAATTTCAATAACCATACTCGACACCTTCCTGCTTCTTTTCCTGATGAATAAGGGAATGAGAATGATGGAAGTATTCATTGTTTCCATGGTATTTATTGTTGGGATCTCCTTTCTAACCGAAATGTTCATCGTTGAACCGGTATTTGGAGAAGTGATCTCAGGGTTTAAACCATCCATTTTGTCGGGAAATGCACTATATATTGCTATAGGAATCATTGGTGCTACAGTTATGCCACATAATTTATATCTGCATTCCTCTTTAGTTCAAACCAGAAAGATCGAAAGAACTCCAAAAGGTATCAGGGAATCATTAAAATATAATTTTATCGATACTACTGTTGCCCTGAACCTTGCATTTTTTGTAAATGCCGCCATACTGATACTGGCTGCCACTGCATTCTATAAAAACGGTTTATTTGAAGTAGCTGAGATACAGGATGCTTATAAGTTACTTGACCATATATTTGGATCAGTTGCACCAACCATGTTTGCCATTGCACTGATAGCTTCGGGACAGAGCTCTACGATAACGGGAACTTTAGCGGGTCAGATCGTTATGGAAGGTCATCTAAAACTACGGATACAACCCTGGATCAGGCGCCTCTTAACAAGGCTGATGGCCATAATTCCTGCATTTTATACTATCCTGCATTTTGGAGAAGATGCACTTGGCGGACTATTGGTCTTAAGCCAGGTAGTATTGAGTTTACAATTAGGATTCGCTGTAATTCCACTGATTCATTTCAACTCTGATAAATCAAAAATGAAAGAATATGCGATAAAGACCTGGGTAAAAATCCTAGCCTGGCTTACCGCATTGATCATTGTTAGTTTAAACGTTCAGTTGGTCATTGAAGAGATCGGAGGTTGGATAAAAGATACGACCGTCAATGTTTGGTGGATCTACCTGCTGGTAATCCCTGTGATAGTTATGATTTTTGCATTACTTGTTTATGTATTCATCATGCCATTTTTCAAGAAATCTGAGCTTCAATCTTCCAATGTACCTCATGGTGAGGCATTAAAGATCGGAGAAATTCAACCAATAATGTATCATAAGGTTGGAGTTTCGGTTGATTTCTCTAAATATGACCGGAATACCTTGCGACATGCACTTCTACAGGGTGGTAAAAATGCTGAATATCATCTGATACATATTGTTGAAACAGCAGGTGCCAGATTCCATGGTGAAAAAGTGCTGGATCATGAAACACAGAGTGATACTGACAATCTTCAGAAGTATAAATTAAATCTGGAAGAACTGGGTTATAAGATCAATATTGCGATCGGATACGGAGCCCCTGCAAAAGCAATTTCAGAAATTGTAAAAGAAAGAGGACTTGATCTGCTTGTTATGGGTGCTCATGGACATTCCGGCATCAGTGATCTGATCTTTGGTACAACAGTGGAAAAGGTTCGTCACAATGTGCAAATCCCTGTTCTGATCACTAAATAATTTTATCTTTCTGCTATACTTTTAAGAAGAAACAAAAGCTCTTTGGCTTTGAAGTAACCATCCTTCTGGTAGATGATATTCTTCTTTTCATCCAGAATACTTATAGAGGGATAGGAGATCTGCCCCCTGATCATTCCCAGTTCAACAGCCAGCTCATTAATTCCTGTGTTGGATCCGGACGGCTTGTATTTAAATACCTGGCCTTTAAACCTGATATCTTTCCTTTCCTCAGCATCAAGAAATAGCACATGATATTTATTGGTTATCAGCTCTGAAACTTCCTTATTCTTCAATACATTATTCTTCATTGCATGACAATACTTGCACCATTTGGTTGTGATCATGACCAGAACAGGCCTGGGTTCTGCATTTTCCAATTCCTCAAAAGTTATTGGCTTAACCTGTGCAATTAAAATGCAAGGCAAAAACAGGGTGATTGACCATATCATTAAAATCCTGAGCATATTATCTGAGTGTATATCTTAATCCTAAAAATGCCCGAATCCCCTGATTCGGTGCATAAACATAACCCGGGTCAAAACTTAATGCATAAGGATTTTCCGGACTTGAAATCACTCCCCCCGAAGCATCTCTATGTACATTCTTATCGAAAGGGTCTCTGCTGTTCGCAATTAAAAAAGGTTCATTCTTACCGGGTTTCCAGTTCAGCAGATTTTTCACTCCTCCATATATCTCCAATTTTTTAAAGCCTCCATAGGTCAATTGTATATTTTGAAGACTCCAAACAGGTGAATATTCACTCCTTGGATCAGAATCGCCTAAACGGGGCAAACGCATAGGACCATAGATATTTCCAGTATAATCAATAGTTACATGTGAGCTGGTCAATTTATAAGAAACGCCCCAGGTACCCATCCATTTCTCTGTAAGTAATGGGCGGACCAATATGTTGTTTTGTTTTGAAAAAACATCCAGCAAGGATGCACCTGCCAAAATCTTTATCCCATTATTTAAATCCACATCCAAATTAGCACTGAGACCCCTTGATACTGCATATCCATTTAAATTGCTGTAAATGATCTGATCAGGATTCGTAAGGTAATCAGGAATGATCTGATTATTAAAATAGGTGTACCAGGCAGATGCATCGATGCTCATAAAACTGCCATTCTCGAAATAGATCTTTTTGTTAAAATTCAGATTAGCATTATAACTTCGCTCTGGCTCAAGTTTTTGATTAACTACAACTTCCCTGGAACCTGTTATGGCTGCGTGTTCTTCTGTAAACAAGCTAACTACACGAAAACCTGTGCCCGCATTTACCCGCAGCACATTGTTATCATTGATGTTCCATTTGTAGGCTATTCTGGGTGTCAAAATATGCCGGTGAACCGAATTATAGTCGTAACGAATTCCCAAAAGTACTTTATGCTTTAGGGATAAGGATATTTCATCCTGAATGAAGATCCCCGGAAGCCATACTTTATCTGGCTGGTCAATATTATTTAAGGATGCAGTGGCAGGTGTATTATCATTATAGAATGTGTATCGCAAGGCTGTACCAAGCAACAGATCATGTCCATTTATCTTTTTGTCCCAGCTAAGCTGCCCGAAAGCAATCTTTTGCCTTGCATTATATAAGGTGTTCCCGTAGACTGAATTTTGAGCATGATCATTGAGCGAAAAGGCTAACATAACAGGTTCTTTCAATGGTAATTGATAAGTTCCTAAAAGCTCCCATCTGTTAGTATAAATACTTTCAGCATATCGTTCTGTACCACCACGGAAAGATCTGTCCCAGTTTTTATCTCCTCCCCAGCGATCCTCATAATTATATCTTCCTGCCAGACTTAACAACCTGTTCTCTTTCCTTTTGAATGACCATTTCTGAAAGACCGAAATACGATCCTGTAAAGCTATATCCGTGAAATTATCATCATTATTATCAATTCTGTTACTATAATTAAAATAGTTGATCCCTGTCAGAATATCTGCGTATTTCCCTGCTTTGAGTTTAATACCGAGATCAGTATTCAATTCTCCCCAGGAAGTACTAAAAACATCCGCAGTAAGAGCCGGGGCATTTTCAGGCTTTTTTGTAATAATATTGATCAGTCCGCCAACCGCTTCTGAACCATACAGTGATGAAGCAGGTCCTTTTACTATCTCAACCCGCTCGATCAATGCATTGGGGATGCCTGATAATCCATATACAGATGATAATCCGCTTACAATAGGCATTCCATCAATAAGTATCATGGTATATGGGCCTTCAAGTCCATTAATATGAATATCACCGGTATTACAGACATTACAATTCAACTGGGGGCGAACACCATTTACATTTTGCAAGGCATCAAATATTGAAGGGGTCGGATTTTTTCGAAAAAATGCAGGACTATATACCTCTACAGGTACCGGGCTGGCCAGACGGCTCACTTCTTTCATGGTTCCACTAACTACAACTTCACTTATAGTTGAAGAAGCTTCTGAAAGTACCAGATCAAGCTCAAGAACCTGATTGTCAATAACAGTAACATCCTTACTAACAGGGCCATAGCCCATTGCCGAAACCATCAGGGTATATTTTCCGGGAGGCAGTTTTTCAATACGATATCTGCCTTCTGAATCACTTGATGTTCCAAACCTGCTATTTAAAACTGCAATGCTGGCAAACACAATGGGCTTTGTGCCTGATTTAACTGTACCCTGAATGACTGAAGTCTGTGCCAGGACAGTATTCAGGCATCCAATCAGGACAAAAATCGAAAGCAATAAGCGCATATATTATAATTTATATCAATATTAGATTAACAAAAATACAATTTTAGATTAATCTAAAAAAATAATTTTATTACACTCAAAATTTGAAAATTCCGGTTATGGATTTTCTTTCGGATATTTGCAGAGATATGGGAAGCGGAATTAGTATAAAAAACAAAAGAGCATATTTTGAGTATCATATACTCGATACGTATACAGCCGGCATTAAACTTCTGGGGACTGAGATTAAATCAATACGTGAAGGTAAAGCCGATATTAATGATGCATTCTGCACTTTTATCGACGGACAGTTATATGTAAGGAATATGCAGATCGCGGAATATTCTCATGGCTCATTTTATAATCATGAGGCCAAGCGCGACAGGATTCTGCTTTTGAATAAAAAGGAATTAGCCAAACTAAGGACTAATATTGAAGAAAAGGGCTTCACCATAATACCATTAAAGATATTCACTTCAGAAAGAGGATTTGCCAAGCTGGAAATTGGACTGGCACAGGGCAAGAAAATTTATGATAAACGTGAAACCCTCAAAGACCGGGATGCAAAACTGGAAATGAGCAGGGCGATGAAGAGGTAGCTTATTGGGTGTTGTCTGTTGTCTGTTGTCTGGCTACCGTACCCAATCTGATAACCCGATAGCTATCGGGTGTTAACAGATAACTGATAACAGTATACTACCACGCTTTCTCTCCCACCAGCGGCACAAAACGAAATGTATCCAGTACAAAACGCTCAAAATCATTTTCAGCTACCCTAAGAACTGTGATCATTTTCTGAGATTTTTCATCTCCAACGGGAATTACCAGAATACCTCCAATTTTCAGCTGTTTTAGCAAAATTTCGGGAACCAGAGGTGCACCGGCGGTCACAATGATCTTATCGTAAGGAGCATGTTTGGCTATTCCCTTAGAACCGTCACCATAAAAGAATTCGGCCAGATATCCCATATGCGGTAATACCTGTTTGGTCCGGTTATAAAGATTTTCCTGTCTTTCGATCGTATAAACCTTAGCTCCAAGTTCAACAAGGATACAGGTCTGATAACCTGAACCTGTTCCGATTTCTAGTACTTTATCTCCGGTTTTGATGTGTAAGAGTTCTGTTTGGTAGGCAACTGTATATGGCTGCGAAATGGTTTGCCCATCCCCAATGGGAAATGCGATATCCTTATATGCCTGCTTCCAGAATGTTTCGTCAAAAAAATAATGACGGGGTACTTTCCCAATGGCCTTCAAAACATTTTCATCTGCAATACCCCGATCCCTGAGTAATTCAACCAACTTTTTCCTCGCTCCCTTCTCCCGGTAACTATCAACTAATTTATGTGCCATTCAATTTCAAAAATAGTCTTATGCAGGCATTTTCAGAAAATAATATGAATATAAAATCAGGGGAAATATTTTTAATAGGGATCTACATCAATATGCATATATACACCCTTATTTGCTGGTAAGCCATCGAAATTAATAAGGATCTGTTGCAGAACTTCTTTGATCTTTTGAACAGATACTCCTTCCCTCTCTACTTTGAGAAGTATGGTCTGGATATAATAATTTCTAATCCTGCTGATCATTGGGGCTTCGGGGCCAAGTACCCGGTCGCCAAACTGAGATCTCAGGATCTTCGCTAAAGACGAAGCAATAATTACCAGTTTAGAAAGATCTTTATGTTTAACATCGATCTGAATCAGGCGGTAAAGCGGGGGATAATGAAAATTCCTGCGCTCCAGTATTTCAGTATCGAACATTTCCTCGTAATCATTCCTGATCACCTGACTGATTATCCGATGGGTGGTATCATAAGCCTGAATAATAACCTTTCCTTGCTTTGCACGTCTTCCTGCACGGCCTGAAACCTGTGCCAGCATTTGATAGCTTCGCTCAAACGCACGGAAATCAGGATAGTTAAGCATACTGTCAGCACTAATAATCCCAATAGTAGTAACATTTCCGAAATCAAGCCCTTTGGCAACCATTTGAGTACCCACCAGAATATCGATCTTCCCTTCCTCAAAATCATTCAGGAGAACCTGAAAACTGTTCCTTGTCCGCGTAGAATCAAGATCCATCCTGGCAATTCTTGCATCTTCAAAGATTCGCTGTAATTCATCCTCAATTTTTTCAGTACCAAATCCCTTCTGTTCAATTCGCGTTGAACCGCAGGCGGGGCAGGCACTTACAATATCCTGTTTGTATCCGCAATAATGGCAATGAAGCTTTGCACTGCTTTTATGAAATGTTAAGCTGACATCACAGTTAACACATTTTGGGGTGTACCCACAGGTAGTACAGAGTAAAACAGGTGTATAACCACGTCTGTTCTGAAACAAGATCACCTGCTCTTTACGTGACAATGCAGCTTTTATCTCATTCAATAAAACAGAGGTAAAATGCGATTGCATCGTTTTGCGTTTAGTTTCCTCAGCAATACTAACTACTTCAATAAGTGGAGATTTCACCCCTCCAAAACGGCCTTTTAAAGTCACCAGGCCATATTTTTTAATCTTAGCATTGTAAAAACTCTCCAGACTTGGCGTGGCTGATCCCAAAACTATCTGAGCCTTATGTAAATGCGCCAGATAAATTGCGGTGTCTCTTGCATGATATCGGGGTGCAGGATCATATTGTTTATAAGAAGATTCGTGTTCTTCATCAACGATTACCAGGCCCAGATTCATGAATGGAAGAAAAATCGACGAACGGGCACCCAAGACCATTTTATATTCACCCTTCAACACTTTTTGCCATACCTCAGCTCTTTCATTATCATTGAATTTCGAATGATAAACACCTATCTGTCCGCCAAAGTGCTCCTTTAAGCGCTCAATAACCTGTGTGGTAAGTGCTATCTCAGGCAAAAGATAGAGGGTTTGCTTTTCCTGAAGCAGCATCTGCTCAATAAGCCGGATATAGATCTGTGTCTTCCCGGAAGATGTTTCACCATAAAGCAAAACAACACCCTTCTCATCAAGCTGTTCCTGAGTTTCCTGAAGGGCAATTACCTGAGCATCATTTAATTGAAAATCATGCAACTCTTCAAGTTCCCCGAAACTTAAGCGACTGATGACCTTATCTTCCTGAATAAAGATCTCCTTGTCTAATAATGCTTTAAGTATAGCAGCAGAACTTCCGGACACTTCAATCAGATCAGACTTTGCGATTTCAGTCTGTTGTTTTTCAAGTTTAAAATAAGCCAGTAAGACCTCCAGTTGTTTGGGCGCACGTTCAAGCACTTCAAATAGTGCCTTTCTGTTTTCCGTCTCATTATATTGGGGATTCAGAACAATAAAAGCCTTTTTACGGGGCTTGAATTTCTCTGTTATTTCTTCAGATATAATAATGACGTTCTTTTCGAACAATCCTCTCAGGAGAGGAAAGACTGTCTTTTGCCCAAGGAGTTTACTGATATCACTCACACTGAGTTCAGGATGCAGTTCGAGTGCATCAACGATTAGAAATTCTTTGTCGGACAGTAAAGTTTTATCGATATCCTCAGAACTGTTCAGCACAATCCTGGTTTCACTGGCAAGTTTTAAGGCTGAAGGCAATGCTGCCTGCATAACTTCGCCCAAATGGCAGATGTAATAATCAGACATCCATTGCCACAATTTAAGCTGAAATTCATTGACAATAGGCTCTGCATCAAGAACATCAATGATATACTTGGCCTCATACAATGCAGGCGGAGTTTCAGAAATCAGACAAATTATTGCGGTATAGATCCTGCTTCGTCCAAATTGAACAACCACACGTTTTCCAATAGCAATATCCGCGGTCATTTCCAATGGTACCCGATAAGTATAGGTTTTGGAAATAGCGAGTGGAAGAATTACCTCGATGAAAATTGTCTTCCGTACAATGCCCTCAGTTTCATTGAACTCAAGCATTATTTATTCTTTATGGTAGCAACAAGCAGACTTATCCAGCCCAGAATAAAAAACAATCCACCTAAGGGAGTAACTGGTCCAATAATAGATACCTGACTGATATTCAGAATTTCCTTCGCTGATATTAAATATAAGGATCCGGAAAAGAAGATTATCCCCAGACTAAAAAACCAGGAAGCCAACTTGATCTCACGACTATTGAAACGTGAAAAAGTAGAAAGGAAAAGCAGGGCAAAAGTATGATAGAACTGGTAGTCCACAGCAGTTTTCCATACCTCCAGATCAGCTGCACTAAGTCGGCTTTTTAATGCGTGAGCCCCAAAGGCTCCTAAAATAACAGCTAGCATTCCAAACACTGAAGCGATAATAATTATGCGTTTGTTCATATTGTTAGATTAGAATGCTAATTTAACAAACATGTTTGCAATTCTCCTTTGAAGACATAAAAATATAAATTTGTTTAAAGTAATTTTTAATGAAAACAATAATTGGGATCACAGCAGCCTTATTACTTGCTGTAGTATCCGTAGCATACTTATACTTTTCAAATCTTAATGTCAAAAGTCGCAGTAATAACCGGATTCTTTCTGAAATACCATCTGATGCATCAATAATTTTTCAACATGAAAACGACCAAAGTCTTTACGATATCTTTAAAGACTACACGATATTCGACACAATTGCCGGAGCTCAAAAAAAGGAGGAGATCCATTGGTTAACAGATTTTATTTTAAGCAATACAGCACTTAACCCATTAACATCAGGACAGAAGGTCTTTTTATCATTTCATCCATCAAAATCCGACAGTGTCCATTTTCTATGGTCAATGCAATTAAAAGAGACACTAAATGAAGAGGAAATAAGGAGTATTTTAGTAAAGGACACCTCCAATCAGATCGCTAAATCCCAGGAAACAGGACAAAATATATTTCTGATAAAGAATAAAACACTTAATCGGGACTTTTACCTTGCTGTGGATAAAGGAATTGCCAGAGGCAGTTTTAATAAAGACATTCTTTTCCGGAGTTTGGATAAGAAGTCAGAAAAGATCGACCCGGAATTTATTAAAATAATAAACGAAGGAATCAGGAAAGACGAAAATGCGCTGGCCAACCTATTCATAAATTACAAAAAACAAGGGCTGTTAAGGCCATTTTTCAGGAAAGATCTTAGCGGTAACTTTGAAATATTCAAGGTTTTCCCTGGCTATTCAAGCTTAACGATGAATTATAAAAGTGATGCTCTGATGTTTAACGGGCTAACGAATATTTCAGAAATAAACAATACCTATTTAAAACTATTCTTGAGCCAGGCCCCAGTAAAAAACACTATTAAACGGATCCTACCTTACAATACATCAAACTCAGTGGTCTATGGTTTATCAAAGTATTGGACATTTCATAATGAGCTGAGCAGTTTATTTAAGGCAAGAAAGGAACTTGACACACTTAATAAGCAAATTGAGCTGATCACTACCGAGACAGGTGTGAATCCTGATCGCGATATTAAGAAATTGTGGGGCAATGAACTATCCGCCATGCAGCTTTCTACTTTTGAAAATCTGGTTATAATTAAGGTGACAAATGGCACACAGATGCAATTTTTTCTTGACCCCTTAAGTTCATCCTATTCTGAACCGATCAAAAAAATAAATTACAGTAACCTTTTTTACTATTATTGGGGTGACCCTTTGAAAAAATATCCGAAACCCTTTTACATGATCACCGATAATTTGCTCATACTATCTAATTCACCAGGTACATTGCAGCGTTATCTTAAAGACTATAATTCAGAAAGGTTCCTTCTTAGAACAGAAGCATTCATACAATTCGATCAGCTTGTTGGCGACCAAAGCAATATTTCGTTCATATTACACTTGAACAATTCGGCAAGCCTTCTGAAAAACCTATTGAAACCCAACTATGCAAAGAACTTCGGGTTAAACAATCATGGATTAAAGGATCTTTATGCGCTTTCATATCAACTGGCGAGCAATAAAGATCATTTTTTCACAAATTTTTACACAGGATATAAAAACCTTGCACCAACGCCGGAACCAGTATTATCCGTAGATAGTATAAAGAGAAAATAATTAAAGAATGATCAGAATTCAGAGAAACAGCATCAATTTATTTAAAACATCACTATGGACGATCATTTTATTGGTTACATTCAGCAGCGCTTATGCTCAGCAATTTTCCCTTTATAACAGCCGCACTCTTTATGACAGCTTTGAGAACCCATCTCAAAGAGCTTATCAGGTAGATACCAGCCGCCGTTTTGCATTTAATTTTTTTATACCAACGATCAGTATAAACAGCTCTTTTTCAGGACCTGCACAACCCGCATTCAAAACACTGATCTATGATGGAGTATTTAATGGCCGGGATATTACAATAGGGGAAAATAAGCGAAATACCCTCACATTGAATTCAAATAATTATGTGGCGATGCTGCGTATGTTAAAGTCGGTAAAGAAGTACAAGGAAATGGGTTTGTCATGGCAGATCCGTAATGATGGAAGGGCTGAAGTAACCAATGAAGTATTTGCTGTCTTCGACGATTACAAGATATTCAACTCAAGCACTTTACAGGATCTTTTCAATGTAAATGGTTATAATCAATCTTACCACCAATTTAGTTTCACCTACCGGCAGAATTATACAAAGCGCCTGGCAATTGGTGCAAAATTTAGCCTGCTCAGTGGCATAAGTTATACTACCATGAAGGTTCGGCAGTCTGAGATAAATATTGATGAATCAGCAGACATTATCGATGTTTCAGTTAGGGGCACCTTGCGATCGAGTTTTAAGTTTGATGATTTCCAGAGGAAAATGGTTAATCCAAATTTCAAAAACCCTGGATTATCAATAACTGCAGGTGCCAGTTATAAATTACGGGATGGCTGGTTTATCCTCGGTAATTTGAAGGATGTTGGATTTATCAAATGGAGTAAGGATTCTTATGAGTATAACTTTGATACCGGAAAGATATTCATTGAAAATGCATCAAATCAAAGTGCAGATAACAGACTTGCAGACAGTCTGGATAATAGAATAAGTTCAATTTCAATAAACAAATCTTATATAAGTGCAATAAATGGCAAGGCAGAGATCCTGATCAATAAAGATTTCGGGAATTACCGTCCCAATTTGATCCTATCAAAAAGCATATATTATAAAGGTGGAGATATTGCTTTGGTTAATAACTACCATTATAAAAATTATGTATTCACCGGAATGGCAGATTATAATACCAATGGTTTTTTGCAGCTAGGCGGACAATTCATGATTAAAACACCGAATGTTGAATTCTATATGGGAAGTGATCATTTTGTTAAGTCATTTGAAATATTAAAGACCTTCTACAAGAATGAAACTACCTATTCGGATGGATATACCGGTGCATCATTTTATATGGGGTTTGCTTTAAAATTTGGCAGAGTATTGGAACATCAGGCAAATGCAACGCAGATACCCGGCTTTATGAAAGATCCAGGTAGTGGATTTATTAGACGACTAATAGGAAAAAAAGATTAGAGAGTTCCTTTTTTTGATGTAGTGAAAAGAAAGTCCTTTAAATAAAATGGTTCGAAATAAGCCAGGTTTTCAAATTCAGAATCACGAAATTTTTTCGAGGTTAAAAAGTTTAAATGAGATGCAGATGTGGAAAAATCAATGAAATTAATGTTAGGTTGATCTGCAAAAAGCACTTTGAACTTATCAGCGCCGTCACCAAAAAGAAAGAGCTCCTGCTCTCTGAATTCAATAAATGAATCTATATCGACAATCTTTGCACTGACTGACTCAACAACACTCAGATCCTTTCGGTATATGCCAGTATAGACTTCCATCCTACGGGCATCGACCATTGGAATGAGTAATCCTGAATCAGGGATATCAAAAGCTTCCGTTAAACCAGATGCCATTGCTGCTATGGTATCGATACCAATTAAGGGTATATCAAGGGCATAGCATAAGCCCTTAGCGGTAGAAACACCAATTCTCAAGCCAGTATATGACCCGGGCCCTTTACTAATTGCAATAGCCCGAAGATCCGAATACTCCTTTTCAGACTTTGACATCACTTCATCAATAAAGAGGGTGATATGGCTGGCATGTATATTACGCTCATTAACCTCCTTTACTGCTATGATGTTTCCGTTCTCAGCCAAGGCTACAGAACAAGTAGTTGTTGCAGTTTCAAGAAGCAAAATCAATTGATCATTCATAGATACAAAGGAGAGAAATTATATACAGATTAAAAAGATCATGGTACAGGATCATGCCCATGTCCACCCCATGGATGGCAGCGGCCAATACGTTTTAAAGTTAGCCAGCCTCCCTTAAACGGACCATGTTTCTTAATCGCTTCAACCCCGTAATGAGAACAGGTTGGAGTAAAACGGCATGATTTTCCAAGAATGGGTGAAATTAAATACTGATAGATCCATATCAGAAATAAGAAGAACGTGGAAAATATCTTTTTTATAAACTTACTCAACATGATTGCTCAGATATGTTCTTTTTTAAACGCAGCAATGCATTATTAAATTT
Organism: Daejeonella rubra; assembly: GCF_900103545.1. Classification (GTDB taxonomy): domain Bacteria; phylum Bacteroidota; class Bacteroidia; order Sphingobacteriales; family Sphingobacteriaceae; genus Daejeonella; species Daejeonella rubra. Next base: position 126,206 of record NZ_FNHH01000001.1, on the reverse strand, counting down.
CTTTTCCATTGAGGCATATTCAGCAATTTCATTCCCGATGTAATTAATACCGAGTATTATTTTTTCTGAGCGCTCATTAAGGAAAGGAAAAAGATCTTCTGATTTATGAAGCCTGTAAATTTCGCGAATTCTGCGTTTGAGCAAATTTCGATCCACAGCACGTTTGAACCTTTTTTTAGGCACACTAATAAGTACCTGAACAGGAATATCTGAATCAACTTCAGCAGAGATCCAGATGATACGGAAGGGATAAACTAAAAAAGAAGAACCGTTATGATAAAGCTTTTCTATAAGCTTAATATTACATAACCGTTCTTCCTTTGTAAAACTGTTCATTTTGATTGTTATTTAGCCTGATTGACAAGCAGATATTGATCTGCAAAATCGTAAAAGGCTACGAAAATACAATCAAAATTATGCTTTATGGCGACGTTCGTCAGATACAGATAGTCTCTTTCTACCCTTAGCTCTTCTAGAAGCTAATACTCTTCTTCCGTTTGCACTGCTCATACGTTCTCTAAATCCGTGCTTATTTCTTCTTTTTCTTTGAGAAGGCTGGAATGTTCTTTTCATGACTTTTTAATCTAATATTACTCTAAAAAACAGGAGTGCAAATATAAGCTTGATTTTTCACAATTCAAACAGATGATTAAAAATATCCTTATCTTTCTTGAAAAACGAATTTCTCACAATCAGATTTATGAAATTAAAATCCCTGTTTTTGCTTTTATTGCTTTCAAATATAGCCTTTGCGCAGCTTAAAACCGAAAATTATAAAATTTATAATACTCAATCCAAAAGCATATGCTCTTTGGAGGACATGATCAAAAGTCTTGTGCTTGCAGACGTAGTATTTTTCGGTGAGGAGCATAATGATCCAACAGGCCATCAGCTTGAATCAGATGTGCTTCAAAAGCTTCATCAGTTAAACGGCAAAAAACAGACCCTTTCCATGGAGATGTTTGAAAAAGATATCCAGCAGGTTATGAATGAATATCTGCAAAACCTGATTCGTGAAAAGAATTTCATTAAAGAAGCCAGGGCCTGGAATAATTATAACGATTATAAACCGATGATAGAATATGCACGGGAAAAGGAACTTGCTGTTATTGCCGCAAATCCACCGAACCGCTATGTAAATCTGGTTACACGTAAGGGATTATCAGCCTTGAACCCGCTTGACAGATCAGCAAAAAAATGGCTGCCACCTCTGCCAATTGATACTGCAACAGGTGCCTATTATAAAAATTTTCTAAAAACTATGGGTGGCCATACAGTACCGGGAATGGAGATATATCAGTCACAAAACCTTTGGGATAGCGGAATGGCCCATTCCATTTTCCAGTACCTGAAGAAAAACAAAGGGGACAAAGTCTTTCATATCCTGGGCCGTTTCCATAGCGACGAGAAGCTTGGTACTATGGCTAAATTATTAAAATACAATGCGGGATTAAAGCTATCAAACATTTCAAGTTTCTCGGACAAGTCATTTAATGAGCCCGACTGGAGCAAATTCTCTCATCTCGGAGATTTTGTTATAATCACCAACCCTGATTTGAAAAGGACTTTTTAATTATTTATTCTGCTGCTTCAACAGATCCCTGATCTCAGTTAAAAGAGCTTCCTCAGGTCCCGGTGCTGCCGGTGCTGCAGGGGCTGCCTCTTCTTTACGCTTAAGTGAATTAATGGTCTTAATGACAGCAAAAATACAAAAAGCTACGATCAGGAACTGGATTACAGCATTAATGAAATTTCCATAACGTATAGCCACCTCCTCCACTTTACTGACAGCATCAGCTGAAATAAGGACTATTTTCTTTTCAGAAAAGTCAACTCCACCCATAATAAATCCCAAAGGCGGCATAAGAATATCATCAACCAATGAAGTAATTATCTTTCCGAATGCAGCTCCAATGATCACACCGACTGCTAAGTCAACAACATTACCCTTGGAAATAAATTCTTTAAATTCTTTAATGATGGCCATATAATTCTTTATATAATAGTTTACAATCTAAAATAAGCTTAATCTTTAAATAAACAAAACCATTTTTCTTTAAAACCTGATACATAATTTACATTAAGAATGCATCATACACCAATATTTGTGTAATTTTACGTGACAAATCAAATTATGTTAAGACAAAATCTTCAGCAAAAGCTTCTTCAAAAACTTTCTCCCCAACAAATTCAATTTATTAAGCTGTTGCAGGTTCCAACTGTATCGCTTGATACAAGAATTAAAGAAGAGCTGGAAGATAATCCTGCACTTGAAGACCTTAGTCTTGCAAACATGAATGAGCCGGTTGAAGATTATCCTGACCGGGACCCTGACGATAATTTCAACTCAGAAGATAGCCAGGAAAGTTCAGATGAGTTCAATGTAGATGACTATTTGCAGGACGACAACATCAATGACTTCGGTTCCAAATATGAGCAGAATGGAGATGATGATGAAGAACGCAAAGAGATCCCAATAGCCGTACAAAGTTCATTTTTTGAAAGCCTTCAGGCGCAGCTGGACCTGGTACCATTATCCGATAAAGATTTCAGAATTGGACAGCAAATAATTGGCAGTCTTGATGATGACGGTTACCTGAGACGCCCAATAACTTCATTAATCGATGATCTGGCCTTTTCGCAGAACGTATTTGCTGAGGAAGAGGAAGTTCTGGAAATGCTTAAAGTAATCCAATCATTTGATCCGGCCGGTGTTGGCGCCAGAGATCTGCAGGAATGTTTATTAATTCAACTTAGAAAAAGGGAACAAACTCCTTTTGTAAGAAAAGCGATAAGAGTAGTTGAGGATTTCCTGGAGGAGTTCACTAAAAAACATTACGATAAGCTTGAACGTTCCCTGAACATGGATTCAGAGGAGCTAAAAGAAGTTGTTAATGAAATTCTTAAACTAAATCCGAAACCCGGAGATTCGAATGCTGTAACCACGAAGCAGCTCCAAATTATCCCTGATTTTCATATCAGCAACAATGACGGCATATTATTCCTGACATTAAACTCAAAAAATGCTCCTGAACTGCGCGTCAGCCGTTCATATCAGGACATGTTTGAACATTACGATAAAACTGCCCAAAAGGATAAAAAACTTAAAGAAGCCGTACAATTTGTAAAGCAAAAACTTGATTCAGCAAAATGGTTCATTGATGCTATAAAGCAGCGCCAGCAAACTTTGCTAAAAACGATGAATGCAATAATGCATTATCAGTATGAATATTTCCTGACCGGTGATGATAAGAATCTGAAACCGATGATCCTTAAAGACATTGCTGATCGCATTGGAATGGATATTTCAACTGTTTCAAGGGTAGCTAATTCCAAATATGTACAGACAGAATTCGGAACCTTTTTATTAAAATCTTTTTTCTCAGAAGCTATACAAATGGAAAGTGGTGAGGAAGTTTCCAATAAAGAGGTTAAGAAGATACTCGAAGAATGTATTGGAAAGGAAGACAAAAGACGGCCGCTTGCGGATGAAAAACTAACTGAAATTCTCAAAGAACAGGGCTATAATATTGCCAGAAGAACTGTTGCCAAATACCGGGAAGCAATGAACATACCAGTTGCCCGTTTAAGGAAAGAGCTTTAGGGAGGTCTGATGTCTGATGTCTGAGGTCTGAGGTCTGTTGTCAGTTATCAGAATAATGGCTGTCAATTATAAATTAGCCCTTAATTATCCTGGTTCTGTGTTCCTGGCTCGATTGGTATGAAGTAAGAGGTATGAGAAAGTTCAATCCGATATGTACCTCAAATTATATTTGATTTTAAAGCAATAATTTCAAATCAGCAGTTTTTTCTCAGACGTCCTACATCATACCTCCTACACTAGACAACAGACAACTGACCTCAGAAAATTTACCAGCTTTTCTGCGGACAGGTCACTTTGTATCTGTTATTTAAGAAAATACCGAGTACAATTTCATGCGATCCATTGCTTACTGTGTTCAAGCCGGAAGTGGTCACATCATATGAATAGCCTATATTCATAAATGAACCGACATTAAAACCAGCCATTCCGGCAAATGCATCATCTTTACGATAGCTGCCACCTACCCAGAAACGATCTTTATATGCAAGCTTAAGGTTTACGTCAACTGATACTGGCACCGGAGATACGACCTTTAATAATGCAGAAGGTATAGCTGCAAAATCATCTCCCAGATAGACTTTATAGCCTAAAGTTGCGAAGAAATGAGGAACTTTTCTGCCCTGATTATATGTTTCCGGGTCATCACTGAATCCAATCGGGCTTTTTAAAAGCTGCTGAGCTGACACTCCGGCAAAATACCTTGGTCCGTAAAGCCAGATTCCAGCACTCAAATCAGGTTTAAACTGGTTAAAATTTCCTGTACCGATAGCCTGGTCTGCAGGATTTTCCAGAATGAGCTGCGAACGATCCAGAAAGATCTTTGAAACACCTGCAGCAACACCAACTGAAACGTTGATCTGCTCAGTAATCCCAAGATGATAGGCGTAATTCAAATTTACATCTGTTCTTGAAATTGGCCCTGCCTTATCTGAAACAGCTGTAAATCCAATACCATGATGAGGTTCGGATGCCATATAATTTTGCAGATAGCTACGGTTATTGGGATTTGAGCCTCCTCCTTCGGGAACTGATGTGGACGTACCGTACCGGAACTTATTACCGATCGGCGCATGAATTGAAATATAGGAAGTCTCAGGCGCTCCGCTCAAACCCTGCCATTGGCTTCGATAACCTGCCTTCACATCAATGTAATTCTCAATGCCGGAGATTGCAGGATTTAGGATAAAATTATTTAAAATATACTGTGTGTACTGTGGCCTCTGTTGTGCTATAACAGAATGTCCAAAACAAATAAACACAAACAAAAATACCGCTTTCTTCATCCTCCTTTATGTTTTGAGTTCATCACTCATCCAATTTATATTAACCAAGGGCGGTTTCAATATCCAATTTCGGGTATAATATAGTAAATAATGTTTCAATAAACACTTTTCAATATCAATCCACTACTATCGAATAACCGTAACCCAACCTTTAAAAACAGGCAACGCAATTTTGGGATCAATCACATAATAATAGGTCCCAACCGGGACTGTCTGCCCATTAAATATCCCATTCCATGCCTCAATATAACCAATAGAAGCATATACCCTAACACCGTAACGGTTATAAATATTTACCGTTACATTGGGATAACTATCCAGGTATTCTATTTTCCAAACATCATTCACTCCATCACCATTTGGCGTAAAAGTGTTTGGAATAAGAGGTTTTTCAAGTACCTGCACCAAAATATCATCTTGCAGAACACAACCTTCATCAGAAGTAATGATCACTGTATATCTGGTATCTTCGGCAGGGGATGCAACCGGGTTTTGAACATCATCCCGATCAAGTCCGATGGAAGGGCTCCATTTATACTTTAAATTAGTACCAGTTGCCCTGACATTGAACTTCACTCCCCCTCCCCTCAAAATAATGGTATCCGCGCCAGCATCTAGAAAAGGAGTAGTAATATTCAATTGACGATTTATTGTATGATCACAGCCAAATTCATTCGTCACTTTCAAACTGACCGTATAGCTTCCCCCTGCGGTATACTGGTGTAAAAAGGGTGCTCCATTAGCATATTCAGCGATAGTTCCATCCCCCAGATCCCAGTTCCATTTTACAATTCTGCCTTCTAAAGGAATAGAAAGATCAGTAAAGGTGATTCCGGAATTGTTACAACCCGGCAGGCTCATGGAAAAATCAGCAACAGGTATTGCCCGGATCAGCAAATCCTTCTTAAATTCAATTGCAGTACAACTTGTTACATTCTGCACCTTTAAAATCACAGTATATAAACCTGGATTTGTATAAATATGTTTTGGATTTTGATCTGTTGCTGTTTGGCCGTCGCCGAAATCCCATAACCATGAAGTAATTGCATTACCATTATCCTTACTCTGATCTGTAAAGACAATTTCATTATTTGCGCAGAGGTTAACAGAGTTTGTGAATAAAGCCTCCGGAGGATCAAAAACATCAAATGTATAATCAATGACCTGTTCATCAAGGGTACAACCTGCTGCCGAAGCATAGGTTGCAGTTACCTTAACTATCTTCTCTCCCGCCTGCTTATATCCCGCATTTCTGGGGAATATGTATTCGTAATAAACAATACCATTGCGTGTGACGGGAGTAGCAGTAGGATTATTTTGAAGTATTGGAGGGTCATTTACATCTAACTGCCAGGTTAAACTTGAAGCAGGAGATGTTAATGTCAGAACAAAATCCAGATCCTGGTTTGTGCATGCATTGGTAATCTCTTCAAGTGTAATTTTATTGATCGCTTTAACAGACTGGCTGGAAGCAAGATTTGTACCTGCTGAATAGGCATAAGATTCTACATCCCCAAAACCATAAGCTATCGCATTAAAACCTTCAGAGGCCGATAAATTAAAGATCTGGGTGGGATATTGATTCAAATTCAGCTGCATGTATGAAAGACCCGGAAAGGCTGGCAAAGCCGTAAATGTTCCGGTAGGTGCACGACCATTTATTCTGAAGGAGGCAGCCGCAGAGGTCTTTATAAGTATATTGACATAGTTTTCACTGATATTCTCTTTATTGGAAGAATACACGGTTATGTTTTTAATATTATATTCTATAGGATTCAGAATTACCATATCGGGATCTCCAAAACCACCACCTGCACAGGATTGAGTAAGCGAATATTGAGCTACTGCAATGGCCTTATTAGCTGTGATGTATGCCGGCTGATTAACAGGCAAAGGAGTTTGATAAAACTGCCCTGCATTGAGGGTTGCAAGTTGATTTCCATTGTATAATACCTGCGTATTATCCTCTTTTGCCAGAATACGAACATAATTACCATTTGTTCTGGTTGGCAAGCCTGACCTGTTACGCATACTAAAAGGTATAAAACCATAAGAAGTGCCCCAGCTTTCAACAGGATAATTCTGTTGATAAAGTGGATCGGAAGAAACAGGTCCAATACATCCACTAGGGATAGTAATAGCAGAATTCGTAGTTCCTGAAAACATGGCAAACTGCTTACAGCCTGATGTTTGAGGATCAACAAACACACTTGTACCAGTTAGATCCGTATTTGAAAGGTATTCATAAGCATCCCCAATATTTTGGAGCAGTATACCACCAGGCACCAGGTCTACCCCATTTCGTCTTAAAAATATTTTGGTATCCGGTTCGCTGGCAACCAGGACAATATGATTTCGACCACCATCCAATGTATTACCGCTCAAATAGTTCATACTAAAATACTGCTGCCCCAATGCTTCTTTAGGGAGGATCAGTGAAGCAGCGGAACGAGCTCCGGCAAAAATATGACCATATACTACCACCTTGGGTTTACCGGCATCAACCTGGATTCTTATTGCCCGGTTAGACAGCACCCTACCGGATTCTAACTCATCAATATAAGCCTGCCCTCTGGGTATTTGAACCTCGATGACAGAATTTGCCTGTGGCAAAATAAAACTGGTCTGAAATGTACCAACTGTTACAACTCCTGATGAAGCTTGTTTACCGGTTATAAATATTGAGTAATTTGCCAATGGCCGAAACCCATTCAGGTTTGCCGCAACATGCGAAGGAAATACTGCCCAAAACTCGGTTCCTTCATTCGATACACTCTGAGCTTTTCCCTGCTGAATACCGAATATTCCAAGGAACAGGATCAGAATAAAAGAAAAAAAAATCCGCTTAAGCATTTCTATAATATGTTGAGTAAACAGCAAAATTATCTGAGCAATATGTTTAGATACGTACTGACCATTAAATGCTGTTATAAAATTAACAAATAGACTTAAATAAGAACTGATCACCCATAATTATGACAAAAATCTTCAAACTAAACAGGATAAGTGGAAAGATGTTCTGAACAGAATGGTCTTAAAATAAAAAATGCCTGAAGAAATATTCCTCAGGCATTTAATTGATTTTGAAATTACTCCTAATTTCTCAGAGATTTAATGATCTCTAAAGCTTCTTTTGTTGAACCGATAAGTTCAGCATACTTCTTATTTTCCATTACATCTTTACTCACCAGTTTACTACCCATTCCAACCGCACATACACCTGATTTAAACCAGCCTTCAATATTAGCTTTATCCAGCTCCACACCACCTGTTGGCATAAATAACAGATTTGGGAACAATTCCTTTATAGCAGACATAAAACCCGGCCCTAAGATATTTCCAGGAAACAATTTAACCATCTTTGCACCTAATGTCTCAGCCTTAATTATTTCGCTTGGCGTCATACATCCAGGCACCCATAACAGGTCATGTTTATCAGCAACCTCAGCAACACTTTCTACAAGTCCGGGGCAAATAATATAGTCAGCGCCAGCATCAATGAATGTCTGCGCCATTTTTCCATCTTTGATGGTACCAATTCCGAGGTACATGCCTTCTAACTCCGAGTCCACAACTTTGCGCATTGCCTTAAAATTATTCAATGCTGCTTCTCCACGATTAGTGTACTCCACCGCACGGATACCAGCTGAATATAGTGATCTCAACAACTCAACACTGGTTTCTTCATCTTTATTGAAGTATAATGGCAATATACCCTGCTCAGGTATTAATTTCAGAAGTTCGGCTTTTTTACTCATTGTTATATATATTAGATTAAAACTGAGCCACTAATTTAGATATTTAATGAATAACTAAGACATTCTAATCGAAATTCAAGGTATTTATCTGGTTACGTAACATTTTACATTAAAAAATGGATTAAACAGGGATAAAGCTTTTAATTATCGGTCATTAATGTATTTTTGTTTATCCTAATTTGGGATTTTTAACAACCTTCTTTCAAATAAATTACAAAATAAACCATGGCTAAAAAAGTCGTAACACTTGGAGAGATAATGATGAGGTTATCCACTCCTGATTTCAAGAGATTTGTACAAAGTGATAGTTTTGATGTTACCTATGGTGGCGGTGAGGCAAACGTTGCAGCTGCATTATGTAACTACGGACTAAATGGAACCTTCGTTTCCAAAGTTCCAAACAATCCTCTAGGACAATCAGCAATCAATCATTTACGCCGATATGGTGTTGACACTCAGTATGTTGCAAGAGGCGGAAACAGATTAGGAATCTACTTTCTGGAAACTGGTGCATCGATGAGAGCTTCTCAGGTTGTATATGACCGTGCCGATGCTTCCATATCAGATGTTGATGCATCTGAATTTGATTTTGATAAGATTTTTGATGGAGCAGACTGGTTCCACACAACAGGAATTACTCCTGCATTGAGTGATAAAGCAGCTGCATTAACGGAAGCAGCTCTGAAAGCTGCGAAAGCAAAAGGAATTACAACCAGTATTGACCTTAACTACCGTAAAAAATTATGGAGCAAGGAAAAAGCAAGAGAGGTTATGACCAGACTTTGCCAGTATGTGGATGTTTGTATTGGTAATGAAGAAGATGCAGATACCACTCTTGGTTTTACAAGTAAAGGTACTGATGTAACTAAAGGAGAACTTAATCTTGATGGCTACAAAGATGTATTCCAGCAGATGAAAGCAAAATTTGGCTTCAAATATATTGCTTCAACTTTAAGAGAAAGTCATAGTGCTTCTGATAATGGTTGGTCTGCATTAGTTTATGATGGAACCGAATTTTATCATACCAAGTCATATGAAGTTAGAATTGTTGACCGTGTAGGAAGTGGTGACTCATTTGCAAGCGGATTCATTTACGGTTTGGTTACAGACATGAAAATGAGTGATGCTGCTGAGTTTGGTGTTGCCGCATCTGCCATTAAACATACAATTCCAGGCGACTTAAATCATGCCACATTAGCTGAGGTTAAAGACCTGGTAGGTGGAGATGGTTCAGGACGCGTTCAAAGGTAAGAACAGCAAGATTTATAATCCGCCTGAGTTCAGGCGGATTTTTTTTATTACCCTTATTAAATAAACAATATGATCATAGATAGTTTAGAGAATGCAGGAAGATATACCAGCATTCATCCGCTTTTTGCTCAGGCATTCGAGTACATTAAATCACTCGATCTGAAAAATGCTGAGATTGGAAAAACAGACCTTAGCGATGGTTTAAAGATCATTGTTGCTGAAAAAGAGGGAATGAAGCAAGAAGAATCCGTAGCAAAATTTGAATGTCACAACCAAAATATTGATATCCAGCTTTGCATCAGCGGAAAGGAACAAATGGGTTGGAAACCTCGTCAATCATGCAACTCTCCTAAGGGAGAATATAATACAGAAAAGGATGTATTATTTTATAATGATGCCCCTGATATGTTTTTTGAATTATCTGATAATCAATTTGCCATATTCTTCCCTGAAGATGTTCATGCTCCAATGATCGGAGACCATGTGATCAAGAAATTAATTGTCAAAGTAAAGATCTGATCAGGAAATTATTTCAATAAAAAAGGGATACCCCGATTTAGATCAGGAGTATCCCTTTTTATTTGCCCCTGATTTTATCAGGATCCATAAATCATTCGGTTGTATTTTTCAGCCAGTGCCCTGGTCACTTTTCCAGGCTTTCCATCCCCAAAAACTCTTCCGTCTACCTGAACTACCGGCAATATATTTTTGGTTGTACTGGTAATAAAGGCCTCTTTAGCATTTCTGAGTTCTTCCATAGTTACATCCCTTGCTTCTGTATCGTACATGCCTGCAGAAATTTCTAATACCTGCTTCCTGCTTACCCCTTTGAGCATATCAGATTCTGGCGTAAGCACCTGATCATCCTTTGTAACGATAAAAAAATTTGCCCTTGGGCATTCCCGAATTAAGCCATTGCTATTATACAAAACATCGTCTGCTTTTTTCTCTTTCAGAACTGGCTGCAGCCAGATGGCCTGAAGATAATCCAGAGTTTTGGCATTGGAGAACTGACGCTGATATTCATGAGTGATCACGCTGACCCCATGTTCAGACATTGTTCTTGGAATCTGAAAACCCTGTTGGGTAATGACCAGATTAGGCTCTGCAATATTGAATCCATCCGGAGAAAAACCACCTGTCAGTATGGTCTTCACACCTGAATCACTTATATTGTTCTTTTCAATTAGCTGTATGATCTTGCCTCTTATTTCATCGCGGGTTTGACTGATATGAAGCCTCATCAGCACTGCAGATCGAAAGAAACGGTCGAGATGATCTTCAAGGAATACCGGTTTACCATCTATTGTTTTAAAAAAATCAAAGATCCCGTATCCTCTTTGAACAGCAAGGTCTGTAATATTCAACTGGGCTTCATCCGCAGAGATTAAGGAATCATTGACCCAAACATATAGTTTGCTCATTTTATAGTCGCTTATATTTTTTAAGAATTGGAATTACTTTTTCAAGAGGAAGGGCCTCGATCTTTCTGCCATTGCTACCGGTCATTGTTTTTGCTGCAAATAAAGAATTGATCACCGCCTCTTCAGTCGCCTCGATGGCAGCCATAAAAAGTTGAGATGTAAAATCATTATGCAGATATCCGGCTTCAATTACAGGCTGAACAGGCTGATGAGGAACACGAAGAGATTCTGCTGTTGAAAAAGCGATCACATAATCACCGCTTCCATTTGATGCAATTCCCCCTGTTTTCCCCATACCCATGAATGCCCGTTTAGCCAGACGTTCAAGGTTTCTTGCATCAAGCGGTGCATCTGTTGCCACTATGATCATGCAGGAACCATCAACATTATTAAGAAGCTTATCGCTGAATGAAAATTTTCCAAGCTCCTCACCTACCGGGACACCATCAATCTGCAATACTCCGCCAAAATTAGTCTGAACAATTACACCCACAGTATATCCGCCAAGACTTTGAGGTAATTTACGTGAAGATGTGCCAATCCCGCCTTTATAACCAAAACAAACCGTCCCTGTTCCTGCTCCGACAGATCCTTCCTCAATGGGTCCGCTCTTTGCCGACTGAATAGCACTGAGCACATTTTGCTTTGTGACATGGCGACCGCGTATATCATTTAAATTGCCGTCGTTGGTTTCACCCACCACTGCATTCACTGATTGAACCTTTTCATTCCCTTGTTGTGAAAGAGTATATTCTACAATACCCTGAATACCTTCTGCGACATTCAGGGTGTTTGTCAGAATAACAGGACTTTCAAGGGTACCCAATTCGGCTATTTGAGTGCTGCCGCTTAGTTTTCCAAATCCATTCCCGACAAATACTGCTGCAGGCACTTTAAACTGAAATAAATTGCCAGCATGCGGAATAATTGCTGTTACTCCAGTGCGTATATTTTCTCCTGAAACGAGTGTCGTATGTCCGACTTTAACTCCCGCCACATCTGTAATTGCATTGAATTTACCTGCCTGCAGGACACCGATTTGTAATCCTATATCCCGTGCACGTTTAGAATCCTGTGCCAGTAAAAAATTTGAAATACTGCAAAATAGCAGTACAAAAACCAGTTTTTGCATACATACAATATTAAGCAAAAATCTGCAGGATAGATTAGAATATCTGTTTATCAGGATCAGGAGAGATCTGTTAGTCTTTCAAAATTTATCGATAATTTATGTGCCGGTCTTCGTTTTTGTTACTTTCATAATTAAGCCCAGAAAGTTATCTTGCATGAAATTAATCCTGAAATATATCTGACAGATAACACCAAATGACTCAGGATTTTCCAAAAAAATAGCAAAAAAGCCAATGATATCTGAATTCTCAAAACCAATTATGAAAAAGCTGACCGGACTAGTTTGTCTGTTCATGATCATCCTCTTCTGCAGCCCTGCTTTTGCGCAAAAATTAACGAAGAGGAAGGTTGCGAAAGTCTTTAAAAATTCAGAGATAGTAAATAATCACTATACCGGCTTCGCTCTTTATGATAATGTAACAAATAAGCCAATCTATGAACTGGATGCCAATAAACCTGCTATTCCTGCTTCAAACACTAAGCTTTTTACGCTTTATACTGCTTTAAACATGCTGGGAGATTCCATTCCGGGACTACGATATATTACCAAAGGTGATTCCTTAATATTCTGGGGTACCGGAGACCCATCTTTCCTTCATCCGGATCTTAAATCAAGGAAGATCTATGACTTTCTCAAAAATACAGACAAAAAATTATTCTATTCCCATAGTAACAGCAGTACAGACTTTGCAGGATCTGCAATCTATCAGATCGCAATGGTTTCAATGCCTGTAATAGAAAACACGGCAAAGGCCTATTCAGACAAAGAAGGAAAATTGCAGTTAAGTCCTGCTTTTTTAAAGGAATCTCTTAAAATTGACACTTCTTATCATCCAAGATCATTTACCGTGCGGAGAGATGATAAAACCAATACATTTACCTATCCTGATATGCCGGTACCGGCAAATTTCAGGCAAACTCTGTATCTCGTTCCGGGAGCTCAGCTCACCAGTTCAGTTCTTGCCGACACGCTTAAAAAGACGGTTAATATCATCAATATGAGATTGCCGGAGAATGCAAAAACAATGTACAGTGTCCCATCAGATACACTTTATAGAAGAATGATGTTACCCAGCGACAATTATCTGGCAGAGCAAATTTTATATGTTTGTTCCTCCTTACTGCCTGGAAAACTAAGTGTTGATTCGGCAATTGCCTACAGTTCAAGAAATTTCTTAAATGATCTTCCTGACAAATTTCAATGGAGAGATGGTTCGGGATTATCAAGAAATAATTTATTCAGTCCCCGTTCTATAATAAAGACCCTCATCAAAATAAAAGAAAAGGTTGGAAGTGAAGAGCGACTTCTGAACCTGTTTCCGGCAGGTGGAGTTAGCGGCACCATTCGTACAGCCTACAAAACAGACAATGGTGTTCCATTTGTGTGGGCCAAGACAGGTACTTTATCTAATGTCCATTTACAGGGAGGTTATTTCATCACACGAAAAGGAAAAAAGTACATGTATTCATTTATGAATAATAACTTCCTGATCCCGACTGCTGATATTCGCAATGAAATGGTCAGAATAATTACTGATTTTCACAATAAATACTAAATACAAATAATTCAATCTCATCTATCAAAAACATGCAAAGCCCTAAACTCTTTCTTTCATTAGCTCTGACCCTATTTTTATCCTTTAACATTGCTTTTGCGCAAAAAATCTCGCCGGTAAATGGGAGAGTCATTGTAATTGACCCCGGTCATGGTGGTTCTGCTGCAACAGACAGCTACCGTCAGGGTCCGACAGGAGAACGTGAAGAATGGATCGACCTCAGAGTAGGATTATTACTTAAGGAAATACTGGAAAAAAAGGGTGCAAAAGTTTTAATGACCCGAAGTGCAGACGTTACATTTCCTCTGGCCGACCGCTCAAAAATGGCCATTGATAACAAAGCTGATTTCTTCGTTTCAATACACCATAATGCAACGGCAGACCCATCAGTAAATTTTCCGATCATTTATTTTCATGGATTATCCTCATCAAACAAGGCGGGAGTAAGCTTTGGCAAACAATTGGCTAAAAATCTTGCTAAATACATGTATAAATCAAAAACTCCGGCAAGTGTAGTTTCTGACTTCACCATCTTTTCAGGAGCCGGATCTTCAGTACTGCGTGGAACATACGGAATTCCGGGTGTATTGGTGGAGGCTTCATTCTTCACAAATCCTCAGGAAGAAGCACGATTAAAAGAAAAGGAACATAATTATAACGAAGCATTGGCTTTTGCATTGGCTATTGAGAAGTTTTTCAAGGGTACAATTCCTCCAATACGCCCAAAAATAGCATCCGACTTCCCTCCGCAATTTGCCACACTTCAGGAAGCAGAACGTATGAGCCCGCTTGCAAAACGCTGGTATCAGGACTATACCGAAGCAAAAGGACTGATGAAAAGTAAGGATAAGGAAACCCTTCAAAAGGCCTATGATCTATTCACACAATCAGCAAGATCTTTCCCTGACTCCTATGTTGCTGCAAAATGCCATAAATACCGAGCAGAGTTATTGCATAAACTTGGCAAACCGGATGAGGCGGTGCAGGAAGAGAAGAGGGTGAGTGAGTTTTTTCCCGGCTCAGGGCCGGGATGACGAAATTTGCTTTCCAGGCCTCAGGGCAGGGATGATAGTCGCTCAGGGCAGTCGCTAGTACAAAATTACCTTAACGCAGGGAAAATTAGTTTAATTCAAATAAGTATGACTAAAATTTTAAGTGTATTTTCTTTTCTTCTTATCCTGAATATTCAGGTTCAGGGACAAAATAAAAAGGGATCTGATTTCAGGGTTGTGGGCTATTATTCCTTAAAAGCGGCAATGACTGCAGATCTAAAAACCGTCCCTTTTGACAAGCTTACCCATATCAACCTGTCCTTTCTGAATCCAGATACACTTGGCAATTTCAATCAGGATCTTTCGGCATTGGCACCTTTTATTAAAGCTGCCCATGATCACAATGTTAAGGTGCTGCCTTCTATTGCCGGGGGTGGTAAACATGAGTATTATCATAAGCTTTTAAAGGACGAGAACAGGGCAAGGTTTATCAATGATCTGCTTCTGATAAGCCTGAAATATAATTTCGATGGTATCGATGTTGATATTGAAGGCAGTGATATTGATGAGAATTATGAAAACTTTGTAGTCGGACTTGCCAGAGTATTGAAACCTCATAAAAAGCTGATCACTTCGGCCATTGCTATCTTCTATAAAGATCAGCTGAGCGATAAGGCTCTGGCTCAATATGATTTTATGACTCTCATGAGCTACGATCATACAGGCCCATGGAAACCAGGCAATCCGGGACCTCATTCAACTTATGAGCATGCAGTTGCTGACCTGGATTACTTTAGAACAACCCGGAACATCCCCAAAGAAAAAATAGTACTTGGCGTGGGGTTTTATGGATATGGTTTTGGACCTGAATTAACATCCAAAGCTTCAAGCATGAATTACGGACAAATTGTAAAAACTTTTCCGGGTGCAGAAAAATCTGACCAGGTTGTAATGCCCGATGGAAAGATCATGTATTACAACGGTGAAGCGACGATCAGCAAGAAAACACTCCTTGCAAAAGAAAATGCCTCCGGAATTATGATCTGGCAAATTTTAGGAGATGCCGAAGGTGAACTGTCTTTGCTGAAATTGATTTCCCGGCTCAAGGCCGGGATGACTAAATTGGCTCAGGACTAGGTTTTAGTCATCATGGCTTTACGCCGCTATGACAATAGTAGCTCAAGACCAGGATTTGGTCATCCCGGCCTTGAGCCGGGATTAGTAGCCAAATACATTCGGCACCTGCTTCATTTCTGTATTCAGATCAAGCACAAATCCATTAATGACAGCAAACTCAGGTTTACCTTCTTTCGCAAGGATAAATTGAGCCTGCTGGCCAATTCCGGCTGCTTTGATGGCACCGGTTTCAGCGTTTGTCAGGTTTAAAAGTCTGGCGCTCATAGGCCCGGTGGGTGATTTTGTATCAGTCCATTTTACGTACAGATACCCTTCTTTTACCAATTGAAACTCTTCTTCCTGGGTTAATTTATCCCATTCGCTTTTCAGCAAAAGTTTTACTTTACCGGGAACCAGGCTTAATTGGGAAGCCTCAATTTCATTATGACCATAGTTAAGTTCCATATCTCCAAGCTCCTCAATACGGCCGTTGTATGACATACTAGCATAATTTGGTCCTTTGATCTGTGAAAGGTTGATCCCCAGATTGGTCCTGAAAGAAATTCCTTCCTTGTTAATGCTCACATTCCTCACAACAAGGTCATACAATGACCTGCTGTTTTCAGGAATGGAATCATATTTTGCAAGACTCTGACTTGCATAAGACTTTTTAGCGATTGACTCCAGGGCAGTCAGAAGTGCATAGAAATTCAGCTTTCTGATGTATTGCTTCTCAGGATCACCCTTAAAACCACCGGATTCTATCAGGATCGTTGAGAATCCCATTGCCTGAAATGTATCTCCAAAACAGCGCGGATCAAAAGCATCATCATATTTGGCAATATTTCCAGGGACTTTGGTCTGCAGGGCATCGTTCATAGTCAGAATTAGCTGGGTAGCTCTTTTCCTGCTCTCATTCATATCTTTCGGATAATTATAAGCCGGAGCAAGAAATGAGATCGTTGCAGATTTATCGGTACGTCCGGCTGCATAAAGAGTACTCTGATCATGCAGATTGAAAGCAATTTCAGGTTGAATCTTTTTGGCAATTTCCATTAATGCTCTTCCCTCGGGAGTGACAAGTAAACGGGCATCGCGGTTAATATCAATTTCCAGATCATTTCTTCTCTTCCATTCCTGAGCACCATCAGGATTGAGCATCGGCACGAAATGCAGTTCAAGGTTATCCCTGATTATCCTTCGCAGAGGATCAAACTCATCATTTCCGGACATGAAATTAAACAAATCGAACAAAGCCATAGTTGCTGTAGACTCATCTCCATGCATCTGCGACCAGAGTAAAACTTTTGTCCTGCCCCTGCCATAAGTCAGATGATTGATACTGCGGCCTTTAATTGATCTGCCGATCTCCTCAGAACTAAACAATCCGGAATTGATATTTTTCTGAATCAACTGAATGACATCACTGTGTTTAATAAAGCGGTTTTTAATACTGGCTTCATGGTACAATTCATAATTATCCCATACCCTATCCACCTCTTTTTTAACTTTTACAGAGTCCTGTGCGACAGCAATTTGTACAATAATGAAAAGTAAACCTGTAAAAAATATATGTTTCGAACTCATAAATTTGAAATGTTAAACAGCTAAAAATACAAATTATACTATTCCTATATTCGCAAAGGCTCTGTTATTATTCAGAAGTATTAAGATGTTTACATTACTCATTTCAATTATGCTGTCCATGATACCATCAGGATTTCATACATCCAGGGATCCTGAAGGTCTGAAGAAAAAGATCAATGCAGAGTTTGCCAAAAACAAAGGCATATTTGCGATGGCCTTTAAGAATCTATCTACCGGAGAAGAAATTCTGATCAATGAAAAGATTCATTTCCATGCAGCCAGCACTATGAAAACCCCGGTGCTGATCGAAGCTTATAAACAGGCAGCAGCAGGAAAATTCTCAATAGAAGACCCTCTGACCATCAAAAATGAATTTAAAAGCATTGTTGATGGAAGTCCCTTTTCTCTCGACCAAAAAGACGATAGTGATTCAGAATTATATACCAAAACCGGCACTCAGGTTAAGATCTATGATCTCCTTTATCTCATGATCATAAAAAGCAGTAATCTGGCTACCAATCTGATCATCGACCTGGTTGGGGCGAAGAATGCCAATAATACCATGCGTGAAATGGGAGCCAATGATATTCAGGTGCTGCGCGGTGTGGAAGATACCAAGGCCTTTCGCAAAGGACTTAATAATACAACCACGGCTTATGATCAGATGCTGATCTTTTCGGAAATGGCGGATGGGAAAATTGTTAACCAGGAGTCCTCAGATGCGATGATCAATATCCTGCTTGATCAGAAATTTAATGATAAGATTCCGGCGAAGCTGCCGAAAGATGTAAAGGTGGCCCATAAAACAGGTTGGATAACCGGTGTAAATCACGATGCAGGGATTGTTTTCCTTCCGGATGGCAGGAAGTATGTATTGGTTTTTCTATCCAAAGAACTCACGGATGATCAGGCAGCAGTTAAGTCGATGGCTAAGGTATCCCGGATGATCTTTAATTATTTTGATGCACAAACCAGAAGCAGGACCCGGATGGTGAGGTCTTCGTTTGGGATGATGTAGGAGGCAGGAAGCATGAGGTAGGAAGTAGGATAATGAAGTACTAATTTAAAATTAACAGCCTTTTTTCTGACAACATACAACAGATAACTGACAACAGAATCCAGACCAGGTGAGCCAAGAACCAGGAGCCAAGAATCAAGACGAGGAAGTGCTAATTTGAAATCAGCAGTATTTCTTCTGACCTCAGACCTCATACCTCAGATAAATGAACCAGGATGATGAAGTACTAATTCAAAATTGGCAGCCTTTGTTCTGACAACAGACAACTGACAACAGAATCCAGACCAGGTGAGCCAGGAACCAGGAGCCAAGAATCAAGACGAGGAAGTGCTAATTTGAAATCAGCAGTATTTCTTCTGACCTCATACCTCATACCTCAGATAAATGAACCAGGATGATAAAGTACTAATTCAAAATTGGCAGCCTTTGTTCTGATAACAGACAACCGATAACTGTCAACATACCTCATACCTCAGCCCATTAGCTACTGGTACTTTTGAAAGATTCAATTAAGCGTTTTATCAATCGCATTCAATAAATTCTCTTCCGGATCATTGAAATATTCCCAGAAAAAGATGCCGGCTAGTTTATGTTTTTTGATGTATTGGGCTTTCTTTTTTATTGAACGCTCATCATCATAGGTGATAAACACCTTGGTTTCGGAGTTAAAGAGATAAGGCGCTTTAGCATGTCTGTCCCAATGACGTTTGTACCCGTTTTTATTGATAAACTCGTTCTTCATTTTGCCATATCCACCACCCTGACCCGCGACAGCTTTCGATCCGCTGATCTGTGGCTGATTTAAACCATTATTTGTATTGCTTTCAGCTTCCCTGCTCTTCCCATAGAATGCAGCTCCCAGTCCCAGTTTGCTTGCAGGCACACCGGCTTCCATGAAATCCATTACAGACTTATGTGCCGAACTTCCGGTTTCCATACCCCGTGATGGATAAAGATTGGTGTGATGATTTACGGTTTTTCCTCCATAGTCATAGGTCATGATCAGGATATAATCAAGGATCTTTGCTACCTCGGCCATCTCCGTATTATTCACAAATGATTTGGAACCGCCAACTGCTGCTGTCAGAAGGTATTTTCTGCCCTTTTCAGCTTCCAATTTATCCAGCTCAGCACGAATATCCTTAAACATCAAAGTGAAATTCTGTTTGTCTTCGGGGCGATAGATATTACCCTCCTCCCCTCTCATGGCTGGATATTCCCAGTCGATATCTACCCCATCCAGATCATATTGCCTGATAATATCGACACTGCTCTTTGCAAACAGCTTTCTTGAACTTGGGGTAAGCACCGCATCCGAAAAATTTTCACTCCATGACCATCCGCCAATGGAGATCATGATCTTAAGATCAGGATTGATCTTCTTCAGCTCATTCAGCTTACGAAAGTTGGTCGAGTCGGTTTTTAAATTGGTTAAAAATGCGGCACTATCCTTCACATTCACGAAAGCATAGTTGATATGGCTAAGTTTTTTGGCATCGATCTCAGCAACATTTACTTGTCCCCGATAACCCCCAACATAACCGTTGACAATGAATTTCTTCTTTTCCTGTGCGTTTGAATTTATGAATATGCTTGCGGTTAAGAATGTGGTTAGAATGATTCGGGAGAATGAAGGGCTTAATTTCATGTTTGATGGTTTGAATGAGTTAAGGTATAAAAAATGATTGGTTTAAGTTATGAAAAGCAGGCGATTAAATGACATTATTAGTGTAAATAATGCGTTTAGATTAGTCTGCTAGCACACGCGTGTGCTCTTATTAGAGGTATCGGCAAGAAATTTTGTTTTGTTGCCGAATTAAATAAGACAGGCAACAAAAATCATCATTTCTCTTATATTTGAGAAGACAGGAACAAGGTCTTAGCACTAAGATTTTCCTAAGGTCGATTAGGTTTAAGACAAGATTTGAACAAGCAATCGATATAGCAAAGGATAAATAATACTGAAAGAAAATATTTTAATATGAGATTAAATAAATTAATTAAAATAACACTCACACTGCTGATTTTAACAAGCAGCACGATAATAGCACTGGCGCAAAAAGCACCAATCAAACTCATCATCCTTGATCCGGGGCATGGGCACGCGACCTATATGCAGGGAAGAATGTACGATGGCCTTGATCCTGAGGTTCATGTTTATGCACCGGCGGGGCCGGATGTTGAGACCTATCTGAACAGCATCAACAGGAGTAACAGCCGTTCAACCAACCCCACTAAATGGAAGATCGTTCTTTATACAGGAACTGATTACCTGGAAAAAATGCTTGCCGAGAAAAAGGGTAATGCAGTGATCATTTCGGGAAACAACAGTAAAAAAGCAAACTATATTCGCCGTTCTATTGAAGCAGGTTTACATGTTCTTGCCGATAAACCATTGGCAGTTACACCGGAGGATTTCGAGAAGCTGAAAGAATCGTTCGATCTGGCTGCAAAAAAGAATGTGCTGCTCTTCGACCCAATGGACCTTCGCTATGATATCAGCAATATCCTGCAAAGAGAACTGGCCGCGACAAAAGAACTATTTGGCACCCTGAAAAAAGGAAGTATTGATGATCCATCCCTGATTCAGGCAAACCTTCATCATTTTCTAAAGTTCTCCGGGACAGAACCAGCCAGGCGACCGGCATGGTTCTTCGATATCGAACAGCAGGGACATGGAATTACTGACGTAAGCACGCACCTGGTTGACATGACGCAATGGGCAGCCTTCCCGGATCAGATCCTGAACGCCAAAAAAGATATTAAAATACTGAGTTCAAAGGAATGGACAACGGACCTTACACCTTCAGAATTTAAACTGATTACCCGGGTAGGTTATCCGGATTATCTGAAGAAATACCTGAAGGACAGTATTTTGTCGGTCTATGCAAATGGTGAGATCAATTATACGATCAAAGGAATTCATTCCCGAGTATCTGTGCTTTGGAAATACAGAGAACCGGTTGGTTCCGGTGATACTCATTATGCACTTATGAGAGGGACTAAAGCTGATCTGGAGCTACGACAAGGTGCTGAGGAACAACATAAAGCGACCTTGTACATCAAAGCTGCTGCAGGTATCGGCTCAGAAGATTTCAGCAAAACGATCGATCAGGTAAAACTGAAGTTTCAGCAGAAATACCCGGGTTTCGACCTGATCAAAAAGGGGAATGAATATATTGTAAAACCGGGAACATATAAAGCTACCAATTCAGCTGAGATTGCGATTTCGTACATCCTGGATAATAAAATGCCTGCCTGGGAAGTTCCTAATTTAATCGCGAAATATTATACCACTACCGGAGCGATCAGGAATATTAAAAGGGACTAGCATGTTTAATAACTGGGGCAAAATTTCATTCATTCGGTTTACCCGGATCCTTTCCATCTTTTTTACATTTACGATCATAGGCTCCTGTTCGACCATAAAAAACTCAAAATCATCAGCCTACAAAATTGAAGGCTTTGCTCAGGGGACCAGTTATCAGATCACTTATTATGCTGAACGAGCGGTCATAAGTTCTAATTCCATCGATCAAATTTTTAGTGAACTGGACAGCTCTCTTTCTATTTACAAACCCTATTCCCTGATTAATCAATTCAATAATTCAGAGAATGGGATACTCATGGATGAACATCTTTTCAAGGTAGTTCAGCGTTCCCTCAAAATATGGAAAGAAAGCAATGGGGTATTTGACATCAGCATTCTTCCTATTGTCGAGGCATGGGGTTTTGGGGCGAAGAAACACAGCAATAACCCGACTGATGACGAAATTGCCAGGGCACTCTCCTGTTCCGGTTCCGACAAGCTCCGCATAGAAGGCAAAATACTTGTTAAAACGCAGCCATGCCTGAAAATTGATGTGAATGGCATTGCCCAGGGTTATAGTGTGGATGTGATCGCCTCCTATTTAGAAAGCAAGGCCATTAAAAATTACCTCATCGAGATTGGCGGCGAGATCCGCGTCAAAGGACGTAAACAACCTGGAAATCAGGTCATGCGAATCGGGATCGAACAGCCTGCAGAAAAGGGTAATGATGAGCCTGTTATCCAGAAAGTCATTGAGCTGCGTGGAGGAGCAATAACGACTTCAGGCAATTACAGGAAATTCATCCAGAATGGATCAAAGAAACTATCCCACCTCATGGATCCTAAAACTGGCCGCCCGATCGACAATGAGATGATCAGCGTAACCGTACGGAGCCACAATGCCATGAGTGCTGATGGTTATGATAATGTGCTGATCGGAATGGGTATTGAAAGAGCATTTGCCTTCCTTAAAAAGCATAAGGAATTAGATGCTTATTTTATTTACAGGGATGGAGATGGAGTGGTGAGGGATACAGCGAGTGTTGGGTTTTTTAGGTGAGGATAGTCTTAAATTTTCCCTTATTGGTCTGATAAGAATTCAAGTAAAAAACTGTGTTTCATATGATCAATACGGGTATTAATACCTGGAAAAAATCACCCTGATTTTATCGCCCCCATTGTCTAAATCTTCAGGACAAAACATAAGGGTATTTTAGCAATTTCAGGACGAAAAAAGGTTCGTCTTAGGTTCGTTTAGTGTTCGTTTAGTGTTCGTCTGGAGACCGTTCAAAAAAAAGCTCAAAATTAATGGATATAAGCAGTATGGAAAGATGTGAAAAATTGTACTGTTTTTGGGGGAGCTTACAACGGTTTCGGGGGTTTGCGATGGCGGGGAGTTTTAGCACTAAACTTCACTTGGAGAACTGAACTTCCACCTTGCACAAATGTGTCTGAGAAGCACGGAACCCCCACTATCGCAAACCCCTTATTAACAGTTCGGCTTTCTTTTCTGTCTTCCAATGTCATTATAGATTTTTCAAAAAGTCGTCCTCTGATAAAATTTCAAGTGTCGAACCTTTCTCAATTAGTTTAACCGCCTTCTCTTGTTTACTGCTCATTCCGTCATCTCCAACTACACGATAGTCTTGTTGTCCAACTACTAAAAAGTCCGTGTCCTTTGTTACACCGTTGCCAATTACACCGCCAATGTCAGCAATTGTTTGTTGTGCTTCCGCTCTAACCATTGAAGATAATGCTCCTGTAAACACAGCTGTCCTGCCGTAAAAAATACTGTCGGGAATATGTTTTGTTGGGTCGCCAACAATTTTTGTTAGGTCTTTGGCTTTATAAATTCGTTTTGTTTCAGAGGGTCTGTAACCACCGTCATAAAGTTGTCCAACTGATGTTTTTAGTTTTTCAGGAAAGTCGTCAAGTGAAGAAACACCTGCAAGTTCAAACGCTATTAAAGTTAGTTCTGCAGTCGCTTTGCTGTCTGGTCCAGCTCTGTGATGTTTAAGGTCAATGTTGTTTACTTTACAAAGTGTTTTTAGGTCGTAAGCTGGAAGTCCTTGCCAAATTATTTTAGAAAAAATGTAACTGCAAGAATAGTTCAATGTCGGAAATGGAAGTTTGTATGCTTCAAGTGTCCTGCGTAAAACACCAATGTCAAAACCTGCGTTGTGGGCAATTAGAAACTTGTTTTCTACTAGTGGTTTAATTTCTGTCCATAGTTCGTTAAATTCTGGTTTGTCTGCAACGTGTTCGGGTCTGATGCCGTGAATTAAAATGTTGAAATAGTCAAACTCGTCATACATTGGTTTGATTAACCAAGATTTGGTATCTACAATTTGTCCGCCACTAACAAACGTCAAACCAATTTCGCAAGGGCTGTCCCGTTGTGAAGTCGCTGTTTCAAAGTCTAATGTTATAAAGTCCATTTTGTCTGTCGTTTATGTTTGCACGGTCGTCTTTTAAGCTGACCGCTAACTTGTATATAAGGGTGACAAAACCACCACAATCCTTACAAATCTTGATGGCTTGCGGCAATTCATAATCTTTTAATAAATTTTTAACTGGCTTTACTAACCTGTAATCTATCGAAAATCATTTAATTAACAGGAAAGATATTTCCCAAAACCTTGTTTTTATAAACAACAGGGTACAATTAGAAGAAGATTTATGTTTTGAGGGTTTTATGGGGAGGAGGTGCGAGGGGGTGGTTTTACCACTTGAGGAAATATTTTCAATCAAAATTTTCTTTCTCTTCAACAGATTTCTCGTCGTGCCTCCTTCGAAATGACGGGTAATTTACGTCATTTCGAACGCACAATGCCAATAATTACAGTTAAACATACGTTGATGCGTGGAGAAATCTCATCACTAAGGGAAATGTTTTCAATCGGAATTATCTTTCCACTCAACAGATTTCTCGTCGTGCCTCCTTCGAAAGGACGGGTGATTTACGTCATTTCGAACGCACAATGCCAATAATTACAGTTAAACATACGTTGATGCGTAGAGAAATCTCATCACTAAGGGAAATGTTTCCAATCGGAATTATCTTTCCACTCAACAGATTTCTCGTCGTGCCTCCAACGAAATGACGGGTGATTTACGTCATTTCGAACGCGCGATGCAAATAATTACAGTTAAACATACGTTGATGCGTGGAGAAATCTCATCACTAAGGGAAATATTTTCAATCGGAATTATCTTTCCACTCAACAGATTTCTCGTCGTTCCTCCTTCGAAATGACGAGATATACTACATTATACCTTATTTGAAATACCGCATCAAACCTCCTGCAATCAATGCATGCCCTTTTTCATTTGGATGATTGACCTGAGACATGTAGTTAACAATGCTTTCACCAGAAACTACTTTTTGGCGGAACAGATCATAGCTATCGACCAGTCCGAGGCCATATTTTTCAGATAAAGCCTTGATTTGTCTGCTATGTTGTTCCAGCTCGTTATTGGGTTCGAGGATATTCACGCGCTGATCCGGAGATGGGGTCAGGAGAATGACTTTAATACCTTTTTTCAGGGCCATTTGGATCATCATTTCCCATGCTTCACGGGCTTTGTCTAGTCCGACAGACCGATCATTCAAGGCATAATCAATAAAAAGCACATCCGGTCGGTGGATCAATACCTCAGATTCAAAGCGTTTAGCGCCGCTCACTGAATTTTCACCGCCAATGGACGTATTGATAATGTTGACCACAGCGAATGGGTATTCCGCTTTCAGTTCTCTCAAAGCCTGGTAAGGATAAGCCTCCAGCGTATTAACCACCGGTGTTTTGAAATATCCGGCGGGGACCGAATGCCCATGAAAGACTAAATTAATGGTTCTGTTCTTTGGCCATTCGATCTTCAATTCTTTTTTCAGATCATTGAGGTATGTGGCGGGATCTGCAGGGGTATTGGATTGGAAAGATAGCAGGGAAATTGTGAAGAGGAGGAGGAGGAGGTTTTTCATTAGTGTCTGTTATCTGTTGTCCGTTATCTGTTGTCTGTTGTCTGTTGTCTGTTGTCTGTTGTCTGGCTAAAGTACCTAAACTGAAAACCCAAGCCTGATTTGTTCAATATTCAGTAATCTTTTCATTTGGAGGGTAAACTTTGATAGTATGAGATTGCTTCTGTCGTGCCTCCATCGCAATGACAAAGCAAAAAGACTCCATCGCAATGACAGAATAAAGCCTCCATGACGAGTAAAAAACATCAAACAACTAAGCTAATTTCACTTTCTGCCTTTCGCTTTCTGCTTTTGGCTTTCAGCTTTCAACTTTCAGCCTTTCGCTTTTGGCTTTCTGCTTTCAGCCTTTCCCTTTTGGCTTTCTGCTTTCGGCTTTCAACCAATCGCTCTATCCAAATGCACATATCCCCCATCCACATGGATCAGCTGGCCGGTGGTATGTGATGATCTTTCGGAGATCAGGAAGGCAACGGTATCAGCAATTTCTTTGGCGGTTGTCATTCTTTTTCCCAATGGGATCTTTTTGATGATCTGCTGCAGGGTTTCTTTTGGGTTAGGAAGTGTTTGCAGCCAGGTTTCATATAAAGGAGTAAAACATTCAGCTACAATCACCGAATTAACCCGGATGCCGTCATTCAATAATTCAACCGCCCATTCACGGGTTAAGGCATTGCGGGCACCATTTGATGCTGCATAGGCTGAGGTTCCACCCTGCCCTGTCTCAGACACTTTAGATCCGATATTTACGATCGATCCTTTTGAAGCTTTTAGCGCGGGTAAGGCATGATGTGCCATCAGATAATAATGGATCACATTTTTATGGAGACTATCTACAAATCGCTGATAATTACCATTTTCAAGTCCCACACTATCATTCACACCGGCATTATTCACTAAGGCATCTATTTTGCCCCACTTTTTAAGGGTGATCCTGACCACCTTTTCACATTCTGTGGGCTGTGTAAGTTCTGCAACTATCTGAAAACCGCGACCACCATGAGCTTCAATTTCGGCGATCACTTTTAGATTATCTGCTTCATTTCTTCCCACGACTACAGGAATTGCCCCTTCTGCAGCCAGAACTTTAACGATTCCTGCTCCAATGCCCTTGGCACCGCCAGTAACAATAATTACCTTATCTGTTAGATGTAGATCCATAAATTAAAGCTACAATAATTATCTGTCAAGAAATATGACCAGATTAAAACCCTGGGAATTTTTATTACAAATTGTAAAATAAAGCCGCGTTTCTGCCCCAGATCATTTCCTGTTCTCTGACCGAAAGTTTATTGAGATATTCCTTTACCAGTCCGCAAACCATCGAATAATCTGCTGCAAGCTGACAAACGGGCCAGTCTGAGCCGAACATAAGGCGTTCGGGACCAAAATACTGCAATACCTTATCCATAAAGGGATAAATATCTTCTTTTTTCCAATTGTTGAGATCAGCTTCGGTTACCATTCCGGAAAGTTTACAATAAACATTCTCATGGGCTGCCAGTTCTTTAATATTAGCTTCCCAACCGTTAAAAGCGCCGTTTTTAATGTCTGGTTTGGCTAGGTGGTCAATAGCAAATGGCTGTTCCCGGATCAAGTCCGGGATGACACCATGGATCAAGTTCAGGGTGACGGGTAATTGGTGCGGGTAGACCAATATATCGTAGGTAAATCCGTAAAATTTCAGGGCAGCTAATCCCCTCTGAAATTCAGGTTTGAGAAAAAATTCTACCGGTTCTGCTTGCAGAATATGCCGGAAGCCTTTGAGTAAAGGGAATTGGGAATAATAGTCCAGACGCTCATGAATATTTTCAGCGCATAGGTCGGTCCAGCCAACAACCCCTTTGATAAAGTCATTTTCAGCAGCAAGGCTGAGCAGGAAATCTGTTTCTTTTTCTGACTGATCAGCCTGAACGGCGATGCAGGAATTTATCCCATTGGCATCAAGCAATGGTTTCAGATCATGAGGAAGAAAGTCATGCCTGATGACTTCCATTTCCTCTGTGATCCAACTATCCTTTACAGGATCAAATTTCCAAAAGTGCTGATGTGCATCAACTTTCTCCATAGGCTTTTACTTCCTGTCTGGAAACTCCCAAACCATCGATACCCAACTCAACAACATCTCCTGATTTCAGGAAAATTGAAGGGTTAAAGCCCATTCCTACACCTGCAGGAGTCCCTGTCGACACGACATCTCCGGGTAATAAGGTCATGAATTTACTAACATAGGAGATCAGGAAAGGAACATTGAAGATCAGATCGTCTGTATTACTGTCCTGTAAAATTTTACCGTTTAGCTTAAGCCATAATCTCAATTTATGAGGGTCAGCTATTTCATCACTGGTAGCCAAAAAGGGACCAAGCGGAGCAAAAGTATCACAGCCTTTTCCTTTATCCCAGGTTCCGCCACGCTCCAATTGCCATTCTCGCTCAGAAACATCATTATGAAGTACGTACCCGGCAACATAATCCAGAGCATCTTCTTCAGATACATAACTTGCCTTTTTACCGATCACAAATGCCAGTTCAACCTCCCAATCCGATTTTACAGAATCCTTAGGAATGATGATCGGATCGAAAGGTCCCGATAAAGAAGTGGTCGATTTCATGAACAGAATTGGTTCTGCCGGTATTGCCATTTTCGCTTCTGCAGCATGCTTGGCATAGTTCAAGCCGATACACAGAATTTTTGAGGGGCGTGCAACCGGTGAACCCAGACGCTCGCTATCGCCGACAGGCTGAAGTTTACCTTCATTTGCTTTTAAAAATGATGCAAGACGATTTAGACCGTCATTTTCAAAAAAAGCTTCATTATAGTCCTCACCAAAAGCTGAAGTATCGTATTTTACCTCATTGATGATCACTCCTGTTTTTTCCTGTCCGGGATTTCCCCACCTGATTAATTTCATTGTATTTTTATATTTTATAGTTTGACAATCGTTTAAATGGGATCAAATACCCCTTAATTTGCATAGTACAGCTATTAACTATTCAGCTTGATGAATCCTCCGTCGATCGGATAATCGTTTCCGGTTACAAAGCTGGACTCATCAGCACATAGATACAAGGCAATTGCAGCAATATCTTCAGGAGTTGCCATTCTGCCCACCGGCTGGGTTTTAGAAAGTTTCTCAAACATTTCCTTTTCCTGACCCGGATAGTTCTTGGCAATAAATCCATCCACAAAAGGCGTATGAACACGTGCAGGAGATATGCTGTTACAACGAATATTGTCCGCCAGGTAATCCTTCGCTACAGAAAGGGTCATTGCGTAAATGGCACCTTTACTCATAGAATAAGCAAAACGATCAGCAACACCTACGATCGCGACAATGGATGCGAGGTTCAGGATGACACCTCCGCCATTTTTCTTCATCAAAGGAATAGCAGCAAAAAGACAGTTATATGCACCCTTTACATTGACATTGTAAATTCTATCCATATCTGCTTCTGATGTTGTATCGGCTCTGCCCACATGAGCTATACCTGCATTATTAACCAGAATATCGATCTTAGCGATACTGTTGAACAATGAAACAACATCTGCCTGCTTTGACACATCACATCCATGAACGGATGCTGAGCCTCCTGCTTCGATGATCTCTTTGCAAACTGCGAGACCAGCATCCTGGTTAAGCTCTACAATTTTAACATCGGCTCCCTGAGCTGCAAACACCTTCGCGATACCTCTTCCGATACCACTTCCACCACCAGTAATTACGGCGGTTTTTCCTTTTAAACTAAACATATATCTATCAATTAAAGTCTGTTATTAAAGTGATACTCCACGTTTCCATGGGATAAAATCATCCTGACCCAGTTGAACAGCTTTGGGCTGAACTTCACCATTGGCCACACTTATCACAAAATCGAGAATGCGATGCGCGTTCTCTTTTATCGTTTCTGAACCATCGATGATCGTTCCGCAGTTAATATCGATAATATCAGGCATTTTTAAAAATGTTTTTGTGTTGGTACTCAGCTTGATAACGGGAGCAACCGGATTTCCTGTTGGAGTACCTAAGCCCGTTGTAAACAGAACAATATTGGTTCCTGAAGCCACTTCTGCTGTAGTACTTTCCACATCACTACCCGGAGTGCAAAGCAGGTTCAATCCCATTTTTGTTACTTTCTCAGGATAATCAAGAACAGCGGTTACCGGAGAAGAACCACCTTTTTTAGCAGCTCCGGCAGATTTCATCGCATCCGTGATCAATCCGTCACGTATATTCCCTGGTGATGGGTTCGCATAGAAACCTGAGCCATCGGCTTCAGCCCTTGCATTATAGGTTCGCATTAAATGCATAAACCGGTTGGCGGTATCAACATCCACACAACGATCGCTAAGCTCCTGCTCAACCCCGCATAATTCAGGAAATTCAGATAAAACAACAGAACCACCCAATGAAACTATGATATCCGAGAGATAACCCAGTGCCGGATTGGCCGAGATCCCGGAAAAACCATCTGAACCACCACATTCGAGTCCGATACATAGTTTTGAAAGCGGTGCAGGCTGCCGTACTGTCTTATTTGCCTCTACTAGTCCGACAAAAGTGCGTTTCAGTGCCTCCTGCATCAGGTTTGTTTCAGTCCCCAGATCCTGCTGCTCCAGAATTGCGAGTGGTTTGCTGAATGAACTATCCCGCTTGCTGATCTCATTTTGCAATGTACTGATCTGTGAATGCTGGCATCCCAGACTTAAGATAGTCGCACCAGCCACATTTGGATGGGTTATATAACCGGCGATCAGACCACATAAGGTATCTGAATCCTGCTTGGTACCCCCGCATCCCATATCATGTGTAAGAAATTTAATTCCGTCAATATTAGGGAATAACCTGGTCTTATCTGCTCCTTCAGGGGTTGACTTCAGGTCTGCATTCAGGATTTCTTCCGTTGATTTGCCGGTTTTATATAAGGAAATAAGGCTTTCTACCTCATTTTCATAACTTTTAGCCTTTTTATAGCCCAGTTTTTCATCCAGTGCTTCTTTCAGCACATTCACATTTCGGTTTTCACAAAATACAAGGGGAATGACCAGCCAATAATTTGAGGTACCAACGGAACCATCGGCACGGTGAAATCCATTGAAGGTTTTACCAGCAAACTCCGACACATCCGGCTTTTGCCAGTCTAATTTCCTATCGCCCAGCACAAAATCACTGGAGGCATGGTACATATTCTGAGTTGTAATTGCTTCGCCCAGTGCAATTGGCTTGCTGGCCCGGCCAACCAAAACTCCATACATGAAGATCTTATCCTCTTCATTAAATGGTACCAGAGCGAATTTATGCTTTGAGGCTACATCTGTACTAAGCTGAAAGGTTTGACCAGAAAATGCAATTTCATCTCCCTTGCTTAGATCCTGCAAAGCAACCAACACATTGTCCAGGGGGTGGATCTGTAAAAACCGATGCTTTTTCCCCTCTTCGAAATTCTTATTCATTGTAATTTATAATTCAAATATTTTATTCATCAATACCCACTTTTCACCCGCTTTTACTCCGGGAATGGCCTGCTGATATTTCCACATCAGTTCTTCCCATTCCTGAACCTTTGCATTTCCGGCATCAGCTGCTCCTTTTTTATCAAAACTAAATTCTTCATTGACCTCCATGATCATAAAAAGCCTGTTTGAAAAACGATAGATCTGCATATTTTCTATTCCTGAGCTACGGATACTCTCAATGATCTCTGACCAAACTTCCTGATGCAGGGTCTCGTATTCTGCGATCAGTGCAGGATCATCCTTAAGGTCTAAGGTTAAGCAATATCTATCCATTGAAAATTTCGTTTTTCACTATTTTATGGCCTTTTAATGCAAATGCAAGGATCACAACAAAGCAAATCAAACTAACAATATGGCCAAATTGCAGACTACCGGTCAGATCAGCAATGTATCCGAAAATTAATGGCAAAACAGCTCCGCCAACTATGGCCATCACAATTAAACTGCTGCCATATTCAGTATCCTTTCCAAGGCCTTTAATACCCAGTGAAAAGATGGTTGGGAACATGATCGACATAAAAAATGCGATCCCAATAACCGAATAAATGGCTATGTGTCCCTGCATAAAGATAGCCGGGAGACATAAAAGTATGCATAAAACCGAATAAATTGCCAGCAGGCGTTCAGATTGAATGAATCTCATGAAAAATACACCGATAAACCTGCCTATCATGAAGGCTAATCCGCATCCCCATCCTAAATAATCTGCGGCAACAACTTTATCGATCTGAGCAACCTCCACAGCGTACAAAATAAAGAAACTGAAGATACAGACCTGAGCTCCTACATAAAAAAACTGGGCTGCTACAGCCCAGCTGAGATGCTTGTGGCGTAAGGCATGAAACACATTCTTACTTTCTCCTTCTTCTTCATTCTGCTCAATTTCAGGCAGACGAATAATATAGAAAATGATAGCTATGGCCAGGATCAGGCTGCCAAGGATAAGGTAGGGAGTTTTCACACTGGATGCTTCCGCTGCAAGAGAAAGTTGTCTGGCACTTTCTGTCATTGCACTCAGCTCTTCATCCGTAGAACCTTCTGTCAGAATAATTCTGGCTCCAATGATAGGCGCCATGGTAGCTGCTAGTCCGTTGAAGGACTGAGCAAAGTTTAATCGCCTGGTTGCAGTTGCCGGATCTCCCAAAAGTGAAACATAGGGATTCGCTACGGTTTCCAAAATGGTCAACCCACAGGCAATGATGAACAAAGCACCTAAAAAGAATAGATATTGCCCGGTATCAGCAGCCGGAATAAACAAAAATGAGCCCAAAGCAAATAATAATAAACCCGTAATAATTCCTGATTTATATCCATAATTCTTCACCAGAATACCTGCCGGGATAGCCATCAGCAGGTAGGCAATAAATACAGAAGAATCAACCAGTGAAGATTGCAGATTATTTAAACTGAATGACCTTTTTAGGTGAGGGATCAGAATAGGATCAAGGTTATGCACGAATCCCCACATAAAAAATAGGGAGGTGACCATGATGAAAGGGAAAAAGTACTTATTTTTGGCCATATGATCCTGAAATAGCAAATTTCTTATAAAGTCCTCCCCCTCCTGTTTTAATCCTTAAAAGCAGAAAAAAACTAAAATGGTTTGAGGATTACCTTACAATAATACTAATTCAGAATGTTTTATTTAAAAGAGATTTTAATGAGCAAAGATATCTGATTTAAGGAGTAATTCTTACAGATTTCTATATGAAATTGCACGGCTATTCCTATTTTGATCCATGAGTCAGTTTGGGATTATTTAAATGTCAAAAACCACCCCTCTACCCAGCGGTGGACAGCATGACGGATAAGGAAATTGCAGTTTAATGCTGAGATGTTAGTTTATAACAAAATTTTCTTAGCCACCCAGTATCCACCGCTGGGGAATAAAAGGGGGTGGTACTTTCCTAATTAAATTATAATGCCTTTATCCAAACTTCACCGAGGTCATCGTCAATGAACCTCCTACAGCCTTATCATTAAAGAATGAGATCTCTTCATTTTTTGACTGAAGTCCCAGGCTGTAGATCAGGGGCAAATAGTGCTCTGCGGTTGGTATGGCTAAGGCAATATCAGGACTGATCTGATGGTAATTGATCAGGGCCTGATGGTCGCCGTTTTCAATCAGTTTCTTAAACTTAAGGTTTAATTCATGTGCCCAGTCGAAGCCGTATTCAGGCTCACTGAGACGGTCCCATGCCACCATTCTTAAATTATGGACCATATTACCGCTTCCCAAAATTAAAACGCCCTTTTTACGAAGAGAATAGAGTTCTTTGGCCAGGTCATAATGAAATTGCGGGCCTTTATTATAATCGATACTTAATTGCAGGACCGGAATATTCGCTTTTGGATACATGTGCCTTACGACGGTCCATGCTCCATGGTCTAATCCCCAGTCATGATCGAGCTCTGCATGAACAGAATGTAAGAGGGATGCTGTTTCATTTGCCACCATCTGACTTCCCGGTGCGGGGTATTTAACATCAAACAATGCCTGTGGGAAACCGCCAAAATCATGGATCGTTTTCGGAAAATCCATGGCAGTGATCTTTGTCCCATTACTAAGCCAATGGGCAGAGACCACGATCACGGCCTTAGGTTCAGGAATTTCCTTTGCGATCTGTGACCAGCGACGCGAGAATTCATTGTCCTCAATACCAT
The DNA here is from genome assembly GCF_900103545.1 of Daejeonella rubra. Taxonomy (GTDB): domain Bacteria; phylum Bacteroidota; class Bacteroidia; order Sphingobacteriales; family Sphingobacteriaceae; genus Daejeonella; species Daejeonella rubra. The sequence goes on along the minus strand of NZ_FNHH01000001.1, from coordinate 92,021 downwards.
TCATGGGTGAGCCATGGCCCACAAAAAGTACGGGCATCAGGTAACCATCATCCTTTAATTCCTGTGAGAATTGTTTAAATCCGCTTAACCCTGTCATGATATCCTCCTCTGTATTTAGTTTACACAAAGGTACCTCCCCAGAAAGCGGATAAAAATGATGCAGGATAAAAAAAAGCATTGATCTGCATCAAGATTGTAAAGCAGGGTGTTTACTGAGGTCTTTTGAACAAACCGCCATAAACTGCTTTCCCAAGGATATGCCCCTGAATAGTCTGCATTACTTTGGCTCTTGTTTCAAAGGGATCATTATTAACTGCCGGAAAATCCAATGTGATATCCAGGGCTAAGATCTCAAACATATAATGATGCAGGGGACCATTTGCAGCAGCACCGGGACCACGGTAAACCGGTCCGGTTACGCTGATCTGGTAGCTTCCATCAGGCAATCTGGGTCCTCTTGAGAGTCCCTCAGGAAGGCCTGTAGCATTTGCCGGGATATTCCATACCAACCAGTGTACCTGATCATCTGTCGTTTTATTACGCACAAAATCCAGATCATGCATATGAAGTAAAAAGCTCTTGGTTCCTTCAGGTGCATTGGTCCAGGTTAAGGCCGGAGAAGTTCCTTCTCCGGGAGCGGCACCGGGTGCTGCCTGACTAAATTTTATGGGTATAATGGTTCCATCAGCAAATGCTGTTGTGGAGAGTGTCATTGGAGGGATTTGTGCTAATGCGAGGAACACAAAACCGCTGAGAAATACGAGTGTCAGAACAATTTTTTTCATGGTAATTAGATTGATTTTATGGTAAGCAAATTAATAAATATGAGTGGTAAATCAATAGTGTCCGGGGAAATTAAATAATAAGCTTCACTTACTACATTCATAATTCTCAATATTTTCTTTTTTCTTTTCCTGCAGCAGAAAAGAAACAAAATGCCGCCGCTGCACCTGATGCTTTTAAAGTTAAAGCTAGGGCTAGGTTAGTGCATTCCGCACCATCCGCCTTGGGCGGAGGAAAAAAAGTTAACGGAGGTTTAGTGCTGAGGCCAAAGCTTATTATCAGTCCTTTGTGATTAGGTTAGACCATTGCTTTATTATTAAAGGCAGTAAAAAAATTATAGTCAAATTAATAATAATCAAATCAAGATAGACTTAAAAATATTTATGCGTAGAAAAGCTCACTTGAGAATATCAGCTAAAAAACAGAACTGATCAAAAAATAGGCTAAGCCAGTTAGGAACATGGCAAGAAATCCAAAAAATGCGGTTTTGCGTAGTTCAATACTTCCCAAAGCAGATATGATCATAAATTTCACCAGGGTATTGGACAAAGCAGCGATTAAGATGGTATTTATGGCCAGGTTTGCATCACCACCGGCTTTGGAAATCTTCGCCATTGATAAGGTGATCGCATCTACATCGGTAATTCCCGAAATAGCTCCTGCAATATAGGTACCGCTATCCCCAAAATGCACACTGCTATATTTTACCAGCCATTGCACAGCAGCATACAGGAATGCGAATTTGATAGCGGTAGAAAAGTCCAATGGGTTCTTTAAAATTATACCATTTGATCCGGGTTTTCCCTTTTTGAATCTGTAGATCAGGGCAGCTGAACCAAAACCGGCAGCGGAGATCAATAGAACCGGAATCCATAGTTGTTTGGCTAGTTCAGCATTGACCACATAAACCTCAAAAAGAATCCGTGGAAACATGATGGTACAAGCGCTGATCACACCAATCGCATAAAAAAAAGAAGCAGCTATTGACTTGGTCTCCATACTTTTTCGGGAGAAGGCAAGTGCCACGGAAGTACTGGAAACCAGTCCTCCGACAATCCCTGCAAGCATTGTTCCCTTTTGCCCCATAAATTTTGCGATCATATAGCCAACCAAACTTGTTCCGGAAACCAGAACAACCATTTGCCAGATCTCTTTCAGATTCCAAAGGTCATAGGGACCGAAATTATCATTCGGAAGAAATGGGATCACCAATGCTGACATCACCACAAAAAGAATGATCGCCAATAATTCCTGACGTTTTAATTTCTCCACGAAAAGGTGCAGCGTTGGTTTGAATGCAAGAAGCATTAACATAACCACCATGATAATCAAGGCAAAGAGTATGAGCTTCATGAAAACCATCGCCCCCAATGTGAACGTGATTATGAGGGCAAACTCAGAAGTTGCCCCCTTATTTCCCGGGGTTTTTGATAAATGCAAATAGGACACAATTACAAATGCAAAAACGCAGACCAGTGTTAATCCGAATACCCATTCGCCCATCAATGTAGATAGCAGCGCTGATATAAATCCGAACATAGACACCATGGTAAACGTGCGGATACCTGCAAACTGCTCCTGATGTTCTACAGCTTCTTTTGAAAACTGCCGCTCCATCCCAATCAGAAAGCCAATACCAATGCTGGTTGCCAGTCCGATGAGGTGGTCTAAGTTAAAATCAGAAAACTGTGAAGTTCCTATCTCCATTTGTATTTATAGATTCAAATAATAGTTAAAGATAGAATTTTAGCCAATATGTAGTTGAAATAGCGCATTCACCTCAGACATCAGGCAATTAACATGAGATGAGATGAAACTGATCACCATTAACTCAATGATTTACCGGCATTCTTTCTACTGATACTATTCTGAAAGTCCTAAGCCCATTCGGCATCTCCCAATCGACCTCAATGCCGGGGCGATAACCGAGCAAAGCAATACCAATTGGTGCAAGGACTGAGATCTTATTCATTTTTGGATCTGCTTTCTGATGCGCTACCAATATAAAATCGAATGTTTGTCCACTTGCTACATCCTTGATCTGCACCTTTGAATTTTCGGAAACTACATCATCAGGCATTTCTGCAGAGTTCAGCACCCGGGCTGTTTTTAGTTCAAGAATTAGTTTCTTCTTATTAAACTCAGAGAGGTTGGTACTTAGTTTAAGATGGCTTTTTAACAGTTCAAAATCTGTTTTTGACAAGATTAATTGTGCGATTTTCATGATTTTTTGAATAATTTATTGATGAATGAGTTAATCTGACAAACCAAACTGATCCCTTTTTAGAAATGAACTTGCGCTGAAATTCACAAGCTTAACTAATGCAGGAGATCTGAATAATTGAGATTAAATAGAAAGAAATAGAAAATGTTCGACCGGAAGGCCCCAACCTGTTATTTAAAGGAGGGGCTTAATTAATAAAGTCCTTACTATTTGACTGGAAAGAATACCCAATGGATGAATCAATCCGGCATCTGTTATTGGAGCATAGAAATGCAAGCTGCATACTTATAGCAAGGCATTTAATACTATGAAAATAATCAGATCTAAACAGACTCATTTGCGGGAATGGGTTATTTATACAAAGATAAAGCTTAAAACTTAAATGAAAAAATGATTTGAAGGGCATTTCCTATACGTAAACCATCAAAATATCGTAATTTTAGGAAAAAACAGATATGTTCCGCCATAAAGGCAAAGGGAGAACCTTCATTCATAATCGCCGTTTAGCTGCTATACTTTCATTGACTGCTGGTATAGTTAATATCATCGGTGTGCTTTCAATACAAACACTAACTACAAATGTTACCGGTCACTTTGCATTTTTTGCAGAGGAAATAGTCAATAACCGGTACCTGAATGCCACAGCCTTTTTATTCTATATTCTGGCATTTTTATCCGGAGCGTTCATTTCTAGTCTTCTGATCGAACTTGGTTCAAAAAAAAATCCATTAATAGCCCATACGGTGCCAATGGGTTTGGAGATCATAATTCTTGGCTTTGTTGGGATCTGGGGTTTTCATTGGCTTGATGCAGGTTTGAATCACGAATTTATAGCCTTTTTGTTATTATTTGCTATGGGTCTACAAAATGCACTGGTTACCAATGTGTCAAATTCAATAGTCAGAACAACTCACCTGACGGGTTTATTTACCGATTTAGGAATTGAGCTGTCTCAATTATTTTTTTACCGACAGGCAGAAGACCTTAAAAAGCTTTACCGAAGTATCAAATTGAGGATGATCATCATCATATTTTTCTTTTCAGGATGTATTCTGGGAGGATTTTCCTATAATTCATTCGGCATCAAGTCATTACTTATTGCTTCCGGATTTCTGATCGTTGCCTTGATCTATGACAATATCCGATACCGTTTTTATTACCTGAAAAGAAAGCTGCTTCGTTCCTGAATTAGCTATCATTTGAGAGATGTAAATATGTTGCAGGTTTAGATTAAGAGTCGATATTCAGCACAAAATCCAATTATAAATTCCCCAGCGCAAAGGCAACATAACTATCTCCTTTTGACATTCCCAGTTTGGTTCCTCCACAGGCTATAACAATATATTGTTTACCATTCAATTGATAGGTTGAAGGTGTGGCAAAACCGGATGCAGGTAAGGGGTGTTCCCAAAGTATTTTTCCGGTTTTTTTATCAATTGCACGGAAGGTATTATCCTTGGTTGCGGCAATGAATAAAAGTCCCCCGGCGGTAACCAGAGGACCACCATAATTTTCTGTTCCGGTAACCGGAATACCCTTTTTACTTAATTCTTTGAGCTCTCCCAGAGGAATCTGCCAAAGATGCTGACCGGTATTCAGATTGATAGCGGTTAGAGTTCCCCATGGCGGTGTAATTGCCGGATAGCCCTTTTCATCCAGAAATTTATTATACCCGTTAAACTGATAAGGAACGTCAGGATACTCATCTTTTGCTACAGGAAGTATTTCATCTTTTTCTTCACCAAATATATAGGATATGATGGCCTGCCTTTCCTGATCAGAGATCTGGCTGAATCCCGGCATCATACCCTTTCCACTTTTAATCAGATTGCTGGTTACTGTGCGACCAAGACGTTCTCTTATTCCCACTAATGCGGGGTAACCGCTCTGTGGATTTCCGGAAAAATCAGATTTATGACATGACTGGCAATTATTCAGGTATAATGACTTGCCTGTGCTTGCAACAGCGGACGGGATGCTTTTTTTACTGAGGCTGAAGAGCCAGGCCATTTCATTTGAATTAACATACATAATCCCATCTTTGTCAACTGCAGCTCCGCCCCACTCTGCAGCACCATCGGGACCGGGAAAGATAATGGTTTGTTTAAAGTCGAGGGGATGAAATGCTCCTTTATTAGCATTCCTGTAAATGGTCAGCAAAGAATCTCTTTTAGCAGAAAAACGGGTAATATCATTTTCTGTTATCGTTTGTCTTGCAAATGGTTTTGGTAAGCGCGGAACAGGCTGGGTAGGCCAGGCCTCCTCGCCGGGAAGAGTTGATTGCGGGAATGGTAATTCATCGATCGGAAACAAAGGTGTTCCATTCACGCGGTCAAATACAAAAACATGACCTGACTTGGTTACCTGAGCAACCGCATCTATGCTTTTACCATCCTTTTTAATGGTGATCAGATTTGGAGGAGCCGGAAGGTCACGATCCCAGATATCATGATGTACCGTTTGAAAATGCCAGATATACTCGCCTGTCTTTGCATTTAAGGCAAGGAGGGAATTGGCGTATAAATTTTCTCCCTTCCGGTTCCCGCCGTAAAAGTCAAAAGAAGCTGATCCTGTAGGAATATAAATGATACCCCGTTTACGATCAACCGCCATTCCTGCCCAATTGTTGGCCGCACCAATAGCAGGATTTTTATAGGCATCAGCTGGCCATGTCTCATATCCCCTTTCACCCGGAAGCGGAATGGTTTTAAACACCCAGGCTATTTTGCCGGTTCGGATATTGAATGCCTGAATATATCCCGGAGCAGAACCAGTTCCCTCACCTAAACGCATAGGCATTACAATAAGATCACCATAAATGGTTCCGGGCGTAGTTGATGAAACAAATTCAGAAGCGGCATCTTCGCCTAATCCGCTTTTCAGACTAACCCTACCCCCTTCACCAAATGAAGGTATCGGCTTGCCTGTAGATGGGTTTATGGCATAAAGCCAGGTAAGGTGAGCAAAGAGAATTCGCTTGTCTTTACCCTTTTCCCAATAGGCAATCCCCCTGTTCACGTTTGAGGGACCTTTCTTTTCCGGAGCAAAACGCCAAAGTTCTCTGCCACTGGCAGCGTCAAGAGCAAACAGATGGTTGGAAGCTGTTATGGCAAACATCCGGCCTCCAACAATGATCGGATTACATTGAACCTGCCCTGAATCCCCGGTATGATATTCCCATACAGGCTCCAGAGCTGTAACATTCCCGGTATTTATTTGTGTAAGGCTTGAATAATGATTCCTGTCGGCTCCACCCAGATATTCAGGCCAGTCCTGATCCCCGGCAAAATATCCCTTAAAACTTAGAAATATCAGGCTCATGCCCAAAAGAACGACAAAACTAATGAGGGGCTTTTTCATAAGGCCTGAATGCTTTTATGGTTTTAAATTATAAAAAAGATTTCATGATCAGGCATCCAAAACAAATTTGATGAGTTCTTATTAAATGGAATCAGGGCAAAACCTATGTAGGGGAAAAATACCCTTCTAAATAGTTTATTAGTTCTTCTTAAAGACAAGCAAAGGAACGGAAGCATTCAATGAATACTCTGCGGTACTGCTTGAAAGAAAAAGTTTTTCGAAAAAATTCAGATCCTGATCAGTAAACATGACCAAAACAGAAGGCTTAGCTTTTTTTATCACAGTTTGAATATTTGTGACCAGGTTATAGATCAGATTTATATTCTCCAGATGATATTTAATATCAGCTTTTGGAAACTTCAAAATTGCCTCCTCTACGACTTTAACATTATTAGAAACGTCTGAAGGATAATTAAGGTGCAGAAGCTCAATTTCTGCATTAAGTGGTTTCGCAAAATCTACTACGATACCTATCTCATTTTCGAGATTTGCCAGATCAGAAGCATAAAGCACTGATTTGATCTTTGAGATCCGATAGGTATTAGGAACCGCAATTACCGGCACTTTTGAGTGAAGAATCAGATTTGAAGTATTAGTCCCAAAGATCTTATTCACCTTTCCGCTACCTCTTCTGCTTATACATATAAACTCAAAATTATGGTCAGTTGCATATTTCATAATATTACTATCCGTAATAAAAGAACTGCTGACTACATAATGAACATTTGCAGGATCAATATCTAATTGCTTATAAATAGCATTAACAAAGGCCTCTAATTTCTTCTTGAGACTAACTGCCTCAGTATTCTGGAAGCTAGTGAATTTAGTTTCATTCATATTAGAAGGTTTTACAACATGATATGAATGAAAAAATGTCAATTCACATGGACGTTGTAAAGATAACTGAATTGCAAAACGAATACCTGCCTTTGAGTTTGCAGAAAAATCAGTAGTAACGAGGATCTTTGTCATAAGAAATAGTTGTCTTAATAAATATTAATAATACATTAACTATAATGATAAATACATAATCAGAAAGAAAATTTTAAATTATTTTTATAATCTATCCGTAATAATTTAACTCTTTTACTAAGTTACGATTTTGATTTCCCGGTAATATGATCTTCGTCAATAATAACGATCAAATGAATCTGATAAGATGAAATTTATTAAATTAACACTTTAATAAATCCCATATTCAAATCATTCATTTGTGTCAAAAAACCCTTTTCCATTCACAGGCTTAAGCAGTGCCGAAGCAAAAAAGCGACAAAAGGATCTTGTTCTTCCCGGTAAGCAGCAAAGTGAGTTCATTATTATACTAAAGGAAACGGTCTTTGAACCGATTTTTATTCTTTTGATCGCTTCGGCAGTTGTTTATCTTCTGCTTGGGGAATTTTCTGAAGCCATTTTTCTGCTTTCTGCAGTTATATTGGTCTCGACCATTTCTTTTTTCCAAACGTTTCGCACCCGCAAAGCCCTTTCATTGCTTGAGGTATTAACCGCTTCAAAAACCAAAGTGATACGCGATGGAGAGGTGCTTGAAATATTCTCTGAAGAAATTGTTCCGGGCGATTTCCTGATATCTGAGGAGGGTTCAGTTGTGGCAGCCGACGGACTGATTGTACATTGCAATGATTTTGCTGTAAATGAATCTGTACTTACCGGTGAGTCTTTTTCAGTAAGTAAAAGTACAGCGAAGGATAATAATATCGTTTTTCAGGGAACTCTGGCTGTTTCTGGTCTGGCTGTTTATGAGGTAACTGCAACAGGCGCAGACAGCAGAGCGGCCCAACTGGCTAAGCTTGCAAAAGAAATTAAAACTGAAAAACCTCCGCTATATAAGCAGATCCTTAGTTTTGTTAAGTCAATGACCATCATTGGGATGGTATGTTTTTTACTCGTCCTTGGCTTCTACTATTTCCAGACTCAAAAATTTCTTGACAGCTTATTGATGGCCCTGACATTGGCTATGTCTATCCTGCCGGAAGAGATCCCTGTTGCATTCACCACATTCATGGCTCTTGGAGCATGGAAGCTATCAAAAACAGGGATCCTTGTCAAAGGTCTTAATACAGTTGAAACGCTGGGTGCTGCCACAGTGATCTGCATTGATAAAACAGGAACCATTACAGAAAATAAAATGGAACTGGCTTCCATTTACAATCACCAGACAAAAGAGATCTTTAATGCAAAACAAATTAAAGAGCAGAAAACTTTGAATGAGGTTACCGAATATGGGATGTGGGCTAGCGAACCCGTTCCTTTCGACCCGATGGAAATAGCCCTGCATGATCTTTATAAAAAACTGACGCTTCGGGATGCAAGGGCCGATTTCAAAATGATCCATGAATATCCGCTCGATGGGCAGCCGCCAATGATGACTCATATCTTTGAGAATAAGGATGGCGAACGTCACCTTGCAACAAAAGGAGCGCCGGAAGCTATCATGAATGTTTCGGATCTTGATGTATCTGAAAAGAAGTTGATTAATTCGAAAATTAAAGATTTAGCTTCTCAGGGATTCAGAGTACTTGGAGTTGGCAAAACTAGTTTAAAAGGAAATTCATTTCCGGAAAAACAACAGGACTTTTCCTTTACCTTTCTTGGATTGCTCGCATTTTATGACCCTCCGAAGGAAAATATCGCTAAGGTATTTGACCAATTCTATAATGCAGGAATTGCGGTAAAAATCATAACCGGCGACAATGCCCTAACAACCTCAGCCATCGCCAAACAATGCGGTTTTAAAGCAGCAGAAAAGACTCTGGATGGAAAAGAACTAATAGAAATGAGCGATAAAGAACTTCTCCGCCTGGCAGACGAAGTAAATATCTATACCCGTATGTTCCCGGAGGCAAAGCTCAGGATCATCAACATATTGAAACAAAAGGGCCATGTGGTAGCAATGACAGGGGATGGAGTAAATGATAGTCTGGCATTAAAATCATCCCATATCGGTATAGCCATGGGAAAAAGAGGCTCGGAGGTAGCAAGGCAGGCTGCCTCACTCATACTGATCGATGATGATCTTTCACATATGGTTGAGGCCATCGCCATAGGCAGAAGAATATATGAAAACCTGAAAAAAGCTATTCAGTATATCATTTCAATTCACATACCTATCATCCTGATCGTTACCATACCCCTGCTCCTTTTCTGGAAGTACACCAATATTTTCTCGCCTGTACATGTGATCTTTCTGGAATTAATTATGGGGCCAACCTGTTCCATCATTTTTGAAAATGAGCCAATAGAAGCCAATTCTATGAACAAGCCTCCAAGGAAACTGAGCAGCACATTTTTCGCCTTTAATGAGTTGTCGATCAGCATCATCCAGGGAATCATCATTACTGCTTCCTGCCTGGGGATGGGCTATTACTATATGGCAAATGAATACAGTATAGCTGAAGTTCGCACGATCATTTACAGCACTCTGATTTTCAGCAATATTTTCCTGACGCTTACCAACAGATCATTTTACTATTCTGTATTCACAACCATCCGGTACAAAAACCCACTAATTCCTCTGATATTAGGCGTTTCTCTGCTTATTTTATTGCTTTCAATCTATTACAGTCCTATCCGGAATATTTTTGAGTTTGTACCACTTCCATTAACTGAACTTTCCTATTGCCTGTTCGCAGCATTTACAGGTGTAATGTGGGTAGAAATATTTAAATTTATCAAAAGACGAATACAAAGTGTTTAAAATAATTTCTGATTATGTGATTGAGATCACAAGTTTTAATAATCAGAGTCATTTCGACAGAACCAAATAGAACTGATTTTTGGAAGCATGGATAATTTGAATACTCAGGACCAAACTGAAACATTAACCCAATGCTTTCACTGTGGTAATGACTGCCTTGATGAACATTATCATTATGATGAAAAAGATTTCTGTTGCATTGGCTGTCAGAGTGTTTACACTATTCTTTCTGAAAATCAACTCTGTAATTATTACTCATATAATACTAATCCGGGCAAAACGCAGGATAGTAAGGCGGCCCATTACGATTATTTAGATGAACCAAAGATCGCTGCGTCCTTACTCGACTTCTCAGATGAAAATGTAAGCATCATTACGCTGTATATTCCGGCGATTCATTGCAGTTCATGCTTATGGTTACTCGAGCATCTGTATAAGATCAACCCGTCAATTGTCAACTCTCGTATCGATTTTCTGAAAAAACAGGTAGTGATCACGTTCAAACACAAGGAATTCTCTTTGCGTGAACTTATCGGTATGCTGGGTGCTATCGGTTATGAACCGGTGATCAGTTTACAGGATGTGGTGAAGGAGCAGAATAAGGTATCCGACAGAGATATCATTAAAAAAATTGCGGTGGCCGGTTTCTGTTTCGGAAATGTGATGCTCTTAAGCTTTCCCGAATATTTCGGAATGGCAGCCTTTGAGCATCAGTTTAAAACATTTTTTGGCTGGCTCAACCTTGTTTTCGCTATTCCTGTAGTATTTTATAGTGGTCGCGACTATTTTATTTCCGCATGGAAAAATCTGAGGAACAAGGTTCTGAATCTCGATTTCCCCCTTGCACTTGGAATTGCGGTGATGTTCATCCGCTCGATCTATGAGATACTTAGCGGCACAGGTGCCGGGTTTGTGGATACTCTTTGCGGACTTGTTTTCTTTCTGCTTATCGGCAAATGGGTGCAGCAGCGTACCTATCATCACCTATCTTTTGAGCGGGATTATCGCTCATACTTCCCTGTGGCTGTGACATTGATCAGTGAAGGAATAGAGAAACCGATCCCGATGGATGAGCTAAAGGTTGGAGACCGGATCCTGATCCGTAATAATGAGATCATACCTGCCGATACCATACTGATGAAGGGAGATGCAGTTATTGATTTTAGTTTTGTAACTGGCGAATCTGCACCCGTACAAAAAGTATTGGGCGAAATGGTTTATGCCGGTGGTCGTCAGATCAATGAAGCCATTGAACTTGAAGTGATCAAACCCGTTTCACAAAGTTATTTAACCAGCCTCTGGAATAATGAGGCATTCGAAGGGAAGAAAAAGAAAATTGATACCTTCAGTGATACAATCAGCAGATATTTCAGTGTTGCGCTCTTACTCGTAGCTTTTGGATCGGCGGCTTTCTGGATGTTTGAAGATAGTGCCAAAGCATGGCAATCGTTCACTGCAGTCCTGATAATTGCCTGCCCATGCGCTTTGGCGCTCAGCTCACCTTTTACCTTATCGGCGGTTCTTAGCATTTTTGATAAGAATAAATTCTATCTGAAAAATACAGCTGTTGTTGAGCAGATAGCAAGGATCAATACCCTGGTTTTCGATAAAACCGGAACCATTACTGCTCCGGAAGGTTTTCGCATCAGCTTTGAAGGCGATCTTAGCCATGAAGAACAATGTATGATCAGTTCACTGGCCAGAAATTCAGGACATCCGCTAAGCCGGGAACTGGTCAAGTGGATGAAGATCAATGAATACTTTACAGTCAGTTCATATCAGGAGATCCCCGGAAAGGGCATCGAAGGTTTGGTGAATAATAAAATGGTACGAATCGGCAGCGCATCATTTATTAATATAAAAACAGAGAAAAAAGACACAGGTACAGTTTATATTCAGATTGGAGAGCATTATGCAGGGTATTTCAGCTTCAGACAACGCTGGCGTCCGGGTTTAAAAGAACTCTTTACTCAATTAGGAAGCAAACTGAACATGCATTTATTATCAGGAGATCAGGATTCTGAGCGTGATTTTCTGCTTCCATCATTCCCCTGGGAAGATCAAATGCATTTTAAACAAAGTCCCCAGGACAAACTAAACTACATCAGTGCACTCCAGCAAAAAAACAATAAAGTAATGATGCTTGGAGATGGATTAAATGATGCCGGAGCACTCAAACAAAGTGATCTGGGTATAGCTGTTACCGATAATATCAATAACTTCTCGCCAGGTTGTGATGCTATACTTGACGGAGCAGGTTTTGTAAAGCTACCTAACTTTATTCAGCAGGCTAAAGATGCCGTAAAGGTCATCCATATAAGCTTTGGTATTTCAACAATATATAATGCAGTGGGATTATTCTTTGCAGTACAAGGCTTATTATCACCACTTTATGCTGCTATTTTAATGCCATTGAGTACCGTTACCATTATTTCATTTACCAGTATCGCAACTCATATGTTTGCACGTAAAAACAAATTGACATGAATATCTTATACTTTCTGATCGGTTGCAGTGTGTTTTTAGCACTCATATTTCTGCTGGCATTTTTCTGGGCTATGAAAAATGGGCAGAACGATGATACGTATACACCCTCAGTTAGAATATTATTCGATGATGAGATACCAAATGAAAATAAAAAGTGACGAGAATCAATTTTTTTTCATAAGTTATGTCACATCATTGTCACACCATACAATTAGCTTTACACCACAAATAAAAATCGCACAGTATGCTTGAAAAATTCAACTATGACAACAAAATTGTAAGGAATTTCGCAATTGCCACCGTAATATGGGGCCTTGTCGGAATGCTTGTAGGCCTGTTGGTTGCCATGCAACTCTTTAAACCAGAGATGAACCTGGGAAACCAGTACACTACTTTTGGCCGTATCCGTCCCTTACACACCAATGCAGTAATCTTCGCATTCGTAGGAAATGGAATATTCATGGGTGTTTATTACTCGCTGCAGCGGCTTTTAAAGGCCCGAATGTTCAGCGATATGCTCAGTAGTATTCACTTCTGGGGTTGGCAGCTTATCATTGTTTCTGCGGCTCTGACCTTACCATTGGGATTAACTACATCGCATGAATATGCAGAATTAGAATGGCCGATCGATATTGCGATCACTCTGATCTGGGTGGTATTCGGAATCAACATGTTCGGTACGATCATTAAGCGCCGTGAGCGACATATGTATGTAGCCATATGGTTCTACATTGCAACCTTCGTTACCGTTGCTGTATTGCATATTGTTAATTCATTCCAATTACCAATTTCAGCATTTAAGAGTTATTATATATATGCCGGTGTACAGGATGCTCTTGTACAATGGTGGTACGGACACAATGCGGTAGCATTCTTCCTGACCACTCCTTATCTGGGAATGATGTATTACTTCCTTCCTAAAATGGCACAACGCCCCGTATATTCTTACAAACTAAGTATTCTGCACTTCTGGTCATTGATATTCATCTATATCTGGGCAGGACCACACCACTTATTATATTCTTCCTTACCGGATTGGGCTCAATCATTAGGTGTAGCCTTCTCAATCATGCTGATTGCACCAAGTTGGGGAGGTATGATCAATGGATTATTAACCTTAAGGGGAGCTTGGGATAAAGTTCGTGAAGACACCATTCTGAAATTCATGGTTGTTGGTATCACAGCTTATGGCATGTCTACTTTCGAAGGACCGCTTTTATCCTTAAAACAAGTGAATGCAATTGCTCACTTTACTGACTGGATAGTAGCTCACGTTCACGTTGGAGCACTTGGATGGAATGGTTTCCTGACCTTCGCAATTTTGTACTGGTTGATACCTAGAATTTACCGCACAGAGATCTTCTCCAAGAAACTTGTTGCCTTCCACTTTTGGATCGGCACCCTTGGAATTCTTTTCTATGCAATCCCGATGTATCTGTCAGGATTTTTACAAGGCTTAATGTGGAAAGAGTTTACTCCTGAAGGAATGTTAAAATATCCAAACTTCCTGGAAACAACCCTTCAACTTTTACCAATGCATATTTTCAGGGCAATTGGTGGAACATTATACCTGACTGGTGTAATTGTAATGACCTATAACCTGATCAAGACTGCCAAAAGTGGTGCACTGCTTGCAGATGAGCCGGCAGAAGCTATGGCATTAGAACCAGCCTTTGCTCCAAGTTCATCTGAAAAAACCTGGCATCGTGCTTTGGAACGTAAACCAATGTACTTCCTTGTTCTTTCACTGATTGTAATTCTGATCGGAGGAATGGTGGAAATGATGCCAACATTTATGATTTCATCAAACATCCCAACTATAGCAAGTGTAAAACCATATTCTCCACTTGAATTACAGGGCCGCGACCTTTATATCCGTGAAGGTTGTGTGAATTGTCACTCTCAAATGGTTAGACCATTCCGCTCAGAGACTGAACGGTATGGCGAGTACAGTAAAGCCGGAGAATTTGTTTATGACCATCCATTTTTGTGGGGATCAAAACGTACCGGACCGGATCTTCATCGCGAGGGCGGAAAGTATTCCAATGCATGGCAATACAATCACCTGATGGATCCAACTACAATGTCTCCCGGAAGTATCATGCCTCCGTACGACTGGTTGGGCGAGCAAACACTGGACACCACTACAACTGTAGCAAAGATCAACGCCATGAGGACTCTGGGTGTACCATATGCTCCTTTATATGAACAGAAAGCAAATGCTGACCTTCAAAAACAGGCCGAAGAGATCACAGCTAATCTGGCTAAGGATAACATAAAAGTTAGCAGTGATAAAGAGATCATTGCGATTATTGCCTATCTGCAGCGCCTGGGTACTGATATCAAAGTTGGCAATGTAAGTATGCAACCTTCAAACTAACAAACAGAAAACAATTATTTAATAATAAAGGACATGTTCAGACAATTTATAGATAAATCCACAGGCGCAGATGTCTACCTGATAACTTCACTTGGAATATTTTTAGTGTTTTTCCTAATAGTAACGGCACTGCTGTTCACCATGAATAAAAAACACGTAAGCTATATGAGTGAGCTTCCATTAACTGACGATAAAGCATAGAATTATGAAACGTTTGATTTTTATATTCACACTACTTTTTGCAAGCAATTCTATTTGGGCTGCTGAAGCTCCAACAGGTGGAACTGCAGGCAATATATATTCAGAAATACTCATTGTCTTATTTCTTGTAGCCCTCCTTTTACTGATCGTTGCACTGGTTTTACTTAAAACAGTGCGGGTAATGGCCGATGAGATCAAATCACCAGTTCTTTTACCTGCCGCAGAACCGGCTAGAATGCTGGAATACGGAGAATGGGAAGCTGCAGAGAAATCAGAACAAAGTACTAAACAAAGTACATGGAATAAACTGCTTGGACTTAGACCAATTTCGGAAGAAAAGGACATGATGCTTGAACATGATTTTGATGGCATTACTGAACTTGACAACCCTACTCCGGTATGGTTCAACGCAATGTTCTATGGCTCAATTTTGTTTGCCATTGTTTATCTGCTCAATTATCATGTATTTGAGTGGAGTCCATTACAAACTGAAGAATACGCCATTGAAATGAAAGAGGCCGAGGTATCAAAGAGCGCATTCTTAGCTAAAGCAGGAAACCTGATCGATGAGAACAGTGTAAAAGCAGACAGTGATGCTGGAGTACTGGCAGCTGGCAAAGCAGTGTATATGCAAAATTGCGTAGCCTGTCATGCACCAGATGGTGGAGGAACTGTAGGTCCAAATTTAACTGATGAATTCTGGATTCACGGTGGAACGGTCAATAACATTTTTAAGACCATTAAATATGGTGTACCTGAAAAGGGTATGATCGCCTGGGAAAAAACTCTGACAGCAAAACAAACTTCGGATGTATCGAATTTTATCCTGTCATTAAAAGGAACAAAACCTGCTAATCCTAAAGAAGCACAAGGAACTAAAATGTAAACGACCATTAATTCCATAGAAACCCGGCGCATGAAAATGAAGCCGGGTTTTTTTATTAGAACTTTATTTTTGCCGTATTCTATTTTTACGCTTCCCGGAACTTACATAGAATAAAATAAATCCTGAAAAAATGGTAAACAGGCCAAAAATAGAAAAGCCTCTCAGTAATATATTTCCGAAATTATCCCGTCCCTGGTAATCCATTGTATGCATCATCCATAGAAAATCAAAAATACGCCACTTCTCAATCCTGATCTTTTGAATCGTACCCAGCTCTGTTGAAACAAAAACCGTTGCATTACCAGGATGCTCAAAACTAACAGCATATGCCGGCAATGGTCCTGAACGATATTCATGGTGGGATGAAGTTTCAGTAAGAAGTTTAACCTCTCTAATCGCTGAACTGCCTTTGAAGCCATCTTTAGCTATTGAAATTGCCTCAGATTCTACTAAGGGGCCACGAAGCTCCCCTGTTATGGCGTTGGCCAATTGAACTTTGTATTTCGGCTTACTGGTATGATTAGCATGAGTTGAAACCGAATGATCATTGATCAAAAACTGATAATAGGGCTTCCCGGATAATTGAATGAGTTTGATGTCATGAATTGAATCCACATAATGACCGCTACTTTTCATTTTTCCCAAGGCCACTGAAGGAGAAATAAAACCGGAACCAGCGTATATTAAGGGAGAAGGGTTCCTGTTCAGGTCGCCATGTATTTCATCCATATTACTCCAGCTGAAATAGATCCCTCCAACTGTCCAGAATATAAACTGTATTCCCAATAAAAGACCGAGATAGCGATGGATTTTTCGTATTCTGTAATGAAAACTTTTTGACATTATTTATTTTTAGTATTTAATAAATCTAAAAATAAAATAAATCAATTATAATCAAAGATAAAACCTAACCTACGTCAGGGTTGAAAGTTCATTATCATATCCGCCAGCCTTTCATCCCGATCATAGATATCCTTACGGAAATTGATCAGGCCATCCTTATCAACAAAAGCAGTAAAATACACGATAAATACTGGTGTTTTCTCTTTCAGACTAATTATCCTTTCGACACCTGCATTCATTGCGGCATTAATTGAAGTGTCATCCCAGGACGGATCATTCCTCAGCAAGAATTGCGCAAGCTTGAAAGGCTCACTGATTCGGATACATCCATGACTGAAAGCTCTGGCAGACTCGTTGAATAAAGACTTGGAAGGAGTATCATGAAGATAAATATTATAACTATTCGGGAAGAGAAATTTAACCAGTCCTAATGAGTTTGAAGGACCAGGTTTTTGTCTTATTTCAGGCAATCCATCCCGGTAACCTGTAATCTCCATATTATGTTTTTGCAAATAATTTTTATCTCTTCGCATATCTTTTAACAGCTCATTCTTTACTATACTTTGAGGCACATTCCAGTAGGGACTAAAAGCAATATATTTCAAATCCCCACTAAAGATCACGGTCTTATGAATGGCCTTACCAACAACCACATTGCAACTCCATACTAATTGATCAGCACTGTAGACATGCAGCCTGAATTCAGGAATATTCACTACCAAATAATCAGTACTTACACTTACCGGGATCCAGCGGCTACGTTCCATATTAACCAGCAATTGCTTAATCCTCTGCTCATAAGGAACATTTAACTCCGAAATAGTCCCTTTTCCAATAACTCCGTCATCTTTTAGGCCATGTCTGGTCTGGAACTGTTTTACGGCATTTTGAAGATCCAGATCAAAGATCTGATCGGTTTTGGAATCCTTGAGATCACCTAACTCAAACAAACGCAACTTTACCTGTTTGATCACTTCGGAGCTATCCCCTAATTCGAATGATTTACTTCCAGCCTTAATCTCCAACCAATGACCTTTTGCTGCCTGAACTCTGTATTGATTCAGAAAATTCTTTAGCAAATCATGCTGCCTGTTAACAGGAGCTTTTACTTCCTTAAAATTCCCCGGCGGACTCTCTAATATACTGTCTAAATATTCTTCGAATGAAACCTTTTTTCGAGGAAGATTCCAGTCAATCTCTTTCAAAAACTTAGCATCAATACCTCCCCAAACTGATTCCGCGAAAGCAAAATACTGGGCAGTTAGTATCAGTTCGAGCTTAATTTTTTGAAAATGAGAAAACTGATCAGAGTCACTGCTGTATATTAAAGAATCAAGTGATTGAAAGTAAGGAAGTTCTTTATTAACTCCTTCACTCTTCAGATTTCTTATCCTGTCGGTTAAATTATCTGCATGTTCGATCAAACCCTCAGCATCAAACCAGGCAAAAGCCATATTTCGGTGAGAGTAAAATGTCATGATACTTTCTTCAAACTTACTGAACTTAGGATATTGCCTTATAAAATCTCTGATCTCAAGGCTATCGAACCTTGATTTTGTCTGCGAACTGAAACTTCCGGGGATACTTCTGTTCCACACGTTCTGATCTCTGTCAATTAAAGAATCTGCCGATACTTTGCCAGCATCCTGCTTCTTCTGGCCACATCCCTGAAATGGCAATAAAATCATAAAAAATGAAACAATAATAAAAGCAGAAAACCTGAAATTCATTTTGATTTTGTATTAAAAATTTATTCAATCCGATCATTCCTTCCTGATCATTATCTCTTCGAGGTTGCTGATAACATGAGGGGTTTGACGCCAACAACAAAGTTCACCGTAACGTCATCACTTGTCTTTAAAGTTCCCATTAATGACTTTTTAGGTGTAACCTGATACGTACTAAGCTTAAGTTTATGAGTACCTGCAAAAGTAATTGTACCATCATTAATAACAGTAGCGATAAGATCCATCTTTATTGAATGAGTTACTCCTGCCACTGTTAGATTGCCGCTTGCCTTGATTAAATACTGATCCTTATCATCCCATGGAGAAATTTCGGATTTTACATAATGGAAATATATTTTATCAAAGGGATAGGATTTAAGGGTTCTATGAGCAATTCGATCCATGTAAGTATTAGGACTGCTTAGCTTCTTAACAGGCACTGTAAAACTCAAAGAGTTAATCGCTTTTAACTGCCTGTTGATCATGGTCAACTGAGCCCTGCAATCCACACTATCGGTCTTCATTTTCCAATTATAATTATTGGTAAAACCACTTACCTCTATTACTCCCGAATGATACGTGTAGAGTTGCTGCTGTCCGAAAACAAGTCCAGCGGACAATATAAGAAACATACTCAAAGTGATATACCTTAATTTGAATGCAATTGAATTGAGTATTATTTTCATTCCATGGAATTTAAAATATTAATAAATGCTAAAAAGTAGCCAAAACACCTTATCAAAACCTTTTACAAAATGCGAACTAAAATTTTAATCTGGATTCAAAGAGCCAGCCAAAAGGTTTGATCCTATCTTCAATCTTTAGTCCATGACGTTTTATACTCTCTTCCTTGATCAATGCAACCGCCTCTTCAATAGAATCTGTTACCAGAAAAAGGCTCAAATCGGCTTCGGATATAGTTCCTTGTTCTTTCATTATGTGAGTATGTTCAATTAATTTTTGATGAAAGTCTTTACAAAAAATAATTACCGGAAAATCACCGATCTTATTTGTCTGGATCAGAGTTATTGCTTCAAAATATTCATCCAGCGTTCCAAATCCCCCGGGCATGACTACAAAAGCGAAAGAATATTTTACCAGAAGTACCTTTCTTACAAAGAAATATTTTATTTCCACCCATTTATCAAGATATGGATTAGGCGCCTGTTCTTTTGGAAGTTGAATATTACAACCAACC
The DNA here is from genome assembly GCF_900103545.1 of Daejeonella rubra. Taxonomy (GTDB): domain Bacteria; phylum Bacteroidota; class Bacteroidia; order Sphingobacteriales; family Sphingobacteriaceae; genus Daejeonella; species Daejeonella rubra. The sequence goes on along the minus strand of NZ_FNHH01000001.1, from coordinate 72,220 downwards.
GAACGTCCGCCTACATCTTTGGCTCCACGGTTTGCAGCTTCCATAATTCCGGGACCTCCTCCTGTCAAAATGGTAAAACCAAGTTTGGCAAACTCTCCGGCAGCCTTCCTTGTCAATTTATAATATTCATGATCTTCTTTAAATCGTGCTGAGCCGAAAATAGTAATACAGGGGCCTATAAAATGCAGAGCCCTGAAACCTCTGATAAATTGTACTAAAATATTTATTGTAAAATGGAAATCCTTATAACGTGATTGCGGTCCGCTTAGGAACTTTATTTCAGATTTTGTCATAGTTTATAGTGATTTTTTAAATTTCTTAAAGTTTTCAGGCTTCGCCTGAAGCAAATAAAGATCCTCCGACTCACCATCTTTTGCCCATTCCATACTGACAGGACTGCCATAATAATTTTCCAGTGTTATTCCCCAGTTAGCAATTGAAAGTAGTTCCTCTTCAATTAAAACAAATTGATCACGTATATCGTCCGGTGTATTCACCACATGAATATCTGAATCTTCCTGATAGATCATCATCCGGTTTTTACTTCCCAGCTTTTTCTGAATAATTGACTTCAGTCCCTCAGATATAGTTGGTTTATAAATAATAAATTCATCGGGAATTACACCTTCATTAAGTTTTTTCCCTCCAAGTCCCCAAACTCCGGAAATATGAATTACATCGGCAAACCCACTTTCAGGGTCAGATGTATAAGCTACCCCAGAACATGACCCATCAGATCTGACCATTTTCTGTACACAAACAGCTATAGACTTATTCAAATTGGATGTATTTTCAATTATAGCCTTCTCTGAATATAGAGATGCAAAACATTTTTTAACCGTTTCAACTAATTCTCTTTCTCCTTTGACATTAAGAAAAGAATCATGTACATCTTTAATGTCTGAATTAATTTGATTCGAACTTATTGCACTGCTTCGAACAGCCACCTCAACTGCAGAACCTGCACATAGTTCATGGTAGGCTGCAGTTATAGTATCATCAATATCTCCCGGCATCCTTGCACCAAGGATCAGAGCCCTGGCCTTCTGCCCTGTTTTAGCAACATCTGATAAGTTTTCTCTATCTAAAGATGTAAGCAATTTGTCATGAACACCATCAAGCTTATTATATTCAATAAATCTCTGATATGCACTTGCCGTAACCGCAAAACCGTCTGGTACTCTGATCTCGTGAAGTACAGGCTGGGTAAATATCTCGCCTAAAAAGGCATTTTTAGCTCCTACTTCTGAAGTGTCAGAAACTGAGATATTTTTTAGTCTTAAAACATAATCCTTCATAATCTTAAAATTATCTTTGCTTATGTATCAGGCTTCTTTGATTGGATCTATCTAAATTTAAAAAACGGTATTCCTCCTATACGAAAGTGCAATGAATATCCTATGATATTAATGATACCTGTTATCAATTAAAATGATATACATCATACTATAAAAGCATTTAAATGTCAACTTTTACATCACATTAAAATTACAGTAAAAATTTTAAAATATGTCATTTCAAGCCTGAAAAAGCAGGTTTTTCAAAATTCTAAAAGGATTGTAAAGTAATATGGCTGAAGCACCGAATTTCAGGGATCATCTTCCTTCTATTAATGATACCGAGAATAAAAGAAAATGGATGTATCCACAAATCATTAAGGGAAAATTGTACCAATACCGTGATAAGGTTAGCTATTTTCTTCTTTTACTCCTTTTCGGCGGACCATTCATAAAAATAAATGGAGAACAACTGATCCTTCTCAATGTAATTGAAAGGAAATTCGTGTTTTTCGGAGTTATTTTTTGGCCACAGGATTTTTACCTCTTCGTACTGGCAATTTTAACATTCACGGTCTTTATTGTTATGTTTACTGCCATTTTCGGTAGGGTTTGGTGTGGCTGGGCATGTCCGCAAACCATATTTATGGAGATGGTTTTCAGAAAAGTAGAAAACTGGATCGAAGGGGACTATATTCATCAGCAAAAACTTAATGCAGCACCTTTAAGCTGGGAAAAAGTTCTGAAGAAAGGAGCCAAACATTTTATATTCATCCTGATCTCATTCTTTATCTCCAATATTTTTCTGGCATATATAATTGGTTCAGACGAACTGATTAAAATAATGACCGACCCTGTCGGAGAACATACTTCAGGATTTATATCGATCTGGATATTCACTTTTGTGTTCTATATAGTATTTTCATATATCAGAGAGCTTGTTTGTACAGTTATTTGTCCGTACGGCAGACTTCAGGGAGTACTTCTTGACAATCAGAGCATAATTGTAGCATATGATTATGAACGGGGAGAGCCCAGAGGTAAAATATTAAAAAACACAGATCAGCATCTTGGAGATTGTATAGATTGTAAACTTTGCGTTCATGTTTGTCCTACCGGAATAGATATTCGAAATGGCACTCAGCTTGAATGTATCAATTGCACTGCCTGTATAGATGCTTGCGATATGGTGATGGAAAAGGTTCATCGTCCTACCAGGCTTATCGGCTTTATGTCGGAAGATCAGATCAAATCGAAAACGGCATTCAAATTGAGCAAGAAAGTATATGCGTACTCTGTGGTACTTCTTATTTTGGTAACAGTTTTAAGCTATCTTCTGATTAGCAGAAGTGATATTGAAACTACAGTATTACGTGCCGGTGGTACATTATATCAATTAAGAGATAATGGAACTGTCAGCAATCTTTACAATGCAGAATTAGTTAATAAAACTTCTGATAATGTTAATTTTGAGTTGAAAGCAGAAGACGATGATATAAAAATTCAGTTTATCCGCAAAGAGAGCCAGATAAAAAAGGGAAGTGTTATAAAAGTGACTTTCTTTGTAATCAGACCTCAGAAAGATATTGAGAAATATAAATCGGAGATAGAACTTGAGATATTTTCAAATGGTAAGAAGATAGACGAGATAAAAACAAATTTTATAGCACCACCAAATTAATGAAGATGAACTGGGGAACAAAACTGGTAATAGGAATGGGTTTATTTATGGCATTCATTATTACTCTTGCAGTATTGATGATCAGAAGTGATTCAGATGATCTGGTAGACCAGGACTATTATCAAAAAGGCATAGAATATGATAAGGATTATGCCCGCAAGAGTCAGATGCAGAAAGATCAGGCTGAACCTGAAATCAGCATTGGAGATAGCCTAAGAATCATTTTCAAAAAACCTGCGACTGGAAGTGTTCGATTTCTTCATCCTTCAGATAATAAGAATGACCGTACAGTTAGCCTGAACTCAGGGACAGCCAATGAAATTGTATTACCATTGACAGATATAGCTAATGGGCACTGGAAGCTTATTATTGAATGGAAAAGTGAAGGAAAAGAATACATGTTCGAAAAAAACATCACTATTGATTAATTGACAACTCCAGTTCAATGAGATCATAAAATCATATAGTAAAATGAATTATAACGAACTCGCATTCTTTACCGGTTTATTCGGCAGTATCCACTGCGTTGGGATGTGTGGTCCGCTGGCATTTGCAGTTCCAAGTTTTCATGAAAAGCGATGGCTCATCATTTTTGATAAACTGGTATACAATCTGGGGCGGACACTGACATATACCCTTCTGGGTTTACTTATCGGATTAATAGGTCAGCAGTTATGGTTAGCCGGAGTACAGCAAGCAGTCAGTATTTTAACAGGTGTTTTCATTATTCTCGCAGCAACTTCGCGAATCTTAAAAATTTCTTATGGCAATGGAAAGTGGGTATCGAAAATAGTACAGCCTTTTAATAAACTATTATCCTATGCCATGAAGAATAAAGCGGGTCATCTAATAACCGGCATTCTTAATGGTTTTTTACCCTGTGGATTTGTCTATCTGGCGATGGCAGGAGCATTAAATACAGGAAGTGTCATGGACTCCGCTCAATACATGTTTTTTTTCGGACTAGGTACACTTCCGCTAATGCTGGCGGCGATGGTCAGTACCGGACTCGCTGGCCCTGTCTTTCGCAGGCGCATAAATAAGGCAATTCCGTTTGTTATGCTGGGATTAGGTGTATGGTTCGTTTTAAGAGGACTAACCCTGGATATCCCTTATTTAAGTCCTCAAAAAGTTAATGATGGAGTTGAGGTTTGTTTCCGGCTCCTTCCGGATCAAGTCCGGAATGACAAAATTTGTTTAATTTCCGGCTCGGGGCCGGAATGACAAAATTTGCTTAAGAGCTACTATGTCAGGCTGGACTTGATCCGTTGTCAGGCCGGACTTGATCCCCTCACTGGGCATTAGGGGTTAACTCCATCCATTCCGGGTTTTCTTTTTCAATCAGATCATTTTTCCAGCTTCTATGCCAGTTCTTCAATTGTTTTTCCCTTCGAATGGCAACACGGATATCTCTAAACACTTCAAACCAAACAAGTTTATTACAATTGAATTGAGAAGTAAAGCACTTGTTCAGTTTTTCCTTATGCTCCCTGACTCTTCTTATCAGGTCATTGGTAACACCAATATAAACGATCGTATTATCCGGAGTACTTAAAATATATACAAAGTATTGACGCATAACTGAAAATATGCGTTTTGGAAAAGAAAGGTGAAAAAAGTTAGTTAGTGGTTCCGTTCCGGATCAAGTCCGGAATGACCAAATTGTGCTTAATTTCCGGATCGGGTCCGGAATGACTAAAGTTTAATATCACTCGATATACCAATATCGTCAGGCCGGACTTGATCCGTTGTCAAGCCGGACTTGATCCATTGTCAGGCCGGACTTGATCCGGCTTGGCCCTAACCCGCCATACTAAACAATTGCGCTTCAGGCTGTTCAGCCCAAAGGCGAGCGTCAAGAGCCATACAAATATTTCTAAGGAATCGCTTACCTTGATTAGTTACTGTAAGGCTATTTTCACCTATTTCTACTAAACCATCCTCTTCAAGCAATTTTGCTCTTTCAAGTCCGGCTGAAAGTGCCTGGTTAAGTGGCAAAGAATTATCCCACTCTGTTTTTCCTTTACACATCAGATTTAAAATATGCTTTCTTATAAGCAGATCTTCCTCTGTTAAATGGTGTCCTTTAAACACAGGAAGCTGACCTTTGTTAATCAGATCGTAATAATCTTCTACTTTTTTGACATTCTGGGCAAATGCGAACCAGCTATCACTGATTGATGAAACTCCCAGGCCAATCATTAGCTGGGTGTACTGGTGAGTATATCCCATAAAATTGCGGTGCAGTTTCCCTGAACGTTCTGCCTTATACAGACTATCAGTACTTAATGCGAAGTGGTCCATGCCAATCTCCTCATAACCCATTGAGATAAACATCTGACGACCCAATTCATACAATCTTTGCTTTTCAGTAACAGATGGCAGATCATCCTCAGTAAAACTTCTCTGTCCGGGTTTTATCCAGGGCACATGAGCATAACTGTAAAAAGCAATCCGATCGGGCATCAGCTTTTCTACCTGCAGGACGGTATCTCCCAGACCTTCATACGTTTGAAGCGGGAGGCCGTAGATAAGATCAAAATTTATTGAAGTGTATCCGATTTCTCTCGCCTGAGCGGTAACTTTCTCAACTTGTTCAAAGCTTTGCATACGATTGATGATCTTCTGAACCTTTGGATCAAAATCCTGGATACCAAGACTTAATCGGCGAAAACCAAGATCATATAATGTCCTGAGGTGTGCTTCGGTTGTATTATTAGGATGAGCTTCAAAGCTAAACTCGGCATCAGGATGCAGATCTGAGCCATTCATAATTCCATTGATCAATAAATACAGATTTTCAGCAGCAAAAAAGGTCGGTGTACCCCCACCCAGATGAATTTCTCTGATCAGCGGTTTCTCGCCTAAAATCTCACGGTAAAGTTTCCATTCTTTTAAAACTGCATGAATATAAGGATCTTCAACCTGGTGATTCTTTGTAATTCTGGTATTACAACCACAATAAGTACACAGACTTTCACAAAATGGCAAATGAACATATAAACTTATACCATTGTCAGCATTACTCTGTTTAAATGAAAATTCAACAGATTCTTTCCATTTATTAAGATCCGGAGCTGCTGTATCCCAATAAGGAACAGTAGGATAACTGGTATAACGTGGGGCTGCCACATGATATTTATTAATGAGTTGCTGTGTGGTCATAATTAAATTATTAAAGACAGAATCAGAGGTTGGTCAAGGCTTTTTTACAGCCATCATAGCAGACACAGGCCTTTCCTGAACATTTACCTGCATGCCAATTATCCAGATTCTTTATGGTTAGATTTGCTATTTCCTGTAAGGCTTCCTTGGTTAAAAAGGCCTGGTGTGGAGAAATTATTACATTGGGATAGGATATCAACTCCTCCAGAATAGCATCTTTATTTTCGTCTTTTCTGTGATCAGTGAAAAACAGGCTTTTTTCAAATTCATACCCATCTAAACCCAGATAGGCAATTTTTCTACTTTTAAGTGCCTTGAGCAATTCACTTGTCTTTATCAATTCACCACTGCAAGTATTGATCAGCATAACACCATCCTTCATTTTACTGAGGCTTTGATTATTGATGAGGTGCCTTGTATCGGATTTTAATGGAACATGCAGGGAAATGATATCTGATTCATTAAGGAGTTGATCAAGATCTCTTGTTTCTATATCATTCAGAAATTCGGGGTATTTTATATCATAGCTGATCACCTTACAGCCCAAACCCTTATAAATGGCTGCTGTAGCCTGTCCCACATGCCCTAGTCCAATAATTCCTACTGTTTTTCCGAAAAAACTAAAGCCTATATGCTGATCAATTCTGAAATCAAATTCCCTGCTGCTATTTACTGTCGGAACAATTTTTCGACTCAGCGATAAGGCGAGCATAACAGCATATTCAGCAATTGACTGAGGTGAAAAAGATGGAACATTTGCCAGTTTTATTTTCCTTAAACCAGCAGCTTTCCTATCTATATGGTCTGTTTCCAGAGAGCGGGTAGCAATATATTTTATTCCAAGGTCTGCCAGTTTATTAATAACGGCTTCAGAAACATCATCATTTGTAAAAACAATTACTGCTTCTTTTCCTTCCGCATACATAGCAGTTTCAAGACTAAGCGGATTAGAAATTAAGGTAATATCATGTTGCTTTTTATTAGCACGAGCCAAAAATTCCTTTTCAAATTCTTTTATACTGTAAGCAACAACTTTCATTATTTCATAGCTATTCTCCAAAATTAGGTTTTGGGATGGCTATTTCTAATGAGTGAAGTCATGTAGAAAAATGATCTTTATCAGTTTTTCATCTTCAGGAGTTTTGATTGATCAAGAATTTGGATCACACTTCCCTTCTTTTCGATAATTCCTTCATCCTTAAAGTCACTCAAAGTACGGCTTACTGTCTCAGTTGCCATTCCTGCCATTGATGCCAGGTCTTCCCTTGAAATCCGGATCTGCGTTACTTGTTCAGATTCATTATGATTTTTAGCCAAACGGATCAGGATCTCAGCCATACGTTTCCTTACAGAATGATAAGCAAGCTGCAATAATTGTTCTTCCTTTTCAATAAGGTTACTTGACAATACTTTAATAAACTTCTGACCTATATCTGTATAATTATCGAGTAACTGATTGACAATATCTCTGGGAAGGAGGCAAATAGTTGTATCTTCAATTGCTTCGACCGTTTCATTATAATGATCACCTGATAACATTGCCTGAATTCCGAGATATTCTTCAGGTCCATACATTCCTGTAACAAGCTCCCTGCCATCTTCATTTAACTTGATAGCCTTTACCCTTCCGCTTAGAATTAAATATATACCTGATATCGTATCTCCCTCATAATAAACTATCTGCTTCTTTCTGACTTGTTTCACTTTACGGTCAGATACTATTTTTTTCAGCTCGTCCAGACCTTGATTCTGGTTAGCAAGAAGTTTAAGGCTTTCGAATGACTGGCTATAGAAAGCTTCGAGTTTTTGCTTTTTATGAAATCGTGATTCTATGGTATTAAGCAATTCCATATCATCAAATGGCTTCGTTAAATAATCATCAGCTCCCATTTCCATGCCTTTTCTCATATCTGATCGCTCAGCCTTGGCTGTAAGAAATATAAATGGAATATTTTCAGTGTTTTTATTTTTCGAAAGAAGATATAAAACCCCATAACCATCAAGCTCTGGCATCATAATATCACAAAGGATCATATCCGGGAGATTCTGCTGGGCCAGTTCTACCCCTATTTTTCCATTCTCAGCTTGCAATACATCATAACCTGCAAGTTCCAGAATTTCCATTGAACTTTCTCTGATGTCTTCGTTATCCTCAATGATTAGAATTTTCTTCTTCATAGAAATTTACTGTGGGAAATTTAGTGTAAAAACAGTTTTCTGATTAACCAGGCTGCTAAAGTTTACTTTACCACCCATCAGGTTAACATATCTTAAAATTATATTCAGTCCTAATCCGGTACCAGGAATATTCCCGGTATTATTTGCTCTGAAAAATGGCTCAAAAAGATGTTTATGGTCAGTTTCTGGAATACCTATACCATTGTCTCTAACTGTTACTATACATTCAGTACTGGTCAGCTCAGTATTAAATTCAATGAATGTATTTTCACCAGAATATTTTATGGCGTTGGATATTAGATTAACGATACAATTACGAAGCAAATTCTGATCAAGCAAAACCGTACTATGCAAGCCTGTATGCTGGTAAATAATATTCTGATCCTTTTTGGCCATTAACTGCATTTCTTCTGTGATCTCTTCAGAAAGTTTAACAACATCGAATTTAGTAAAATTAGTTTCGATTTTTCCGGCCTCCAGACGCTCCAATGAAAGGAAGTCATCCAGAATCGTAGTCAGGTTACCCACCGAATTTTTGATCTTACTGACATGTTTGCTAACATTTGTATCGTCTGATTGAAGTTTATACCTTTCTATCAGTGAGGCAGATAAAGTGATGGAACTGAGTGGTGTGCGAAATTCATGAGAAGCCATGGATACAAACCTGCTTTTAAGCTGATTGAGCTCCTTTTCTTTTTCGAGAGATTTGCTGACAGTCTCTTTTGCAGCCTGCAGTTCAGTTACCGATTTTTGTAGTGATACGGTACGCTCTTCAACAAGTTTTTCAAGTTGAGACGCATAATGAAGGATCTTTGCTTCTGCTTCCTTTTCTCTTGAAAGATCATGTATAAATCCTGCATAAATGGTTCTTCCGGAATACTTTACTTCATTCACCCCCAAACGGAAAGGAAACAAGGTGCCATCTTTTTTTTGTCCATTCACATCGCGGCCTGTACCTATAATATGAGGGCTTCCAGTTCTCTGATAACGTGCTATATATTCGTCATGCTGATCTTTATCCGGTCTGGGCATAAGCATTGAAACATTCCTTCCAATTACTTCCTCGATCGAATATCCAAACAGGGCACAGGCAGCTGGATTTATTGACTCAATTAATCCACGCTCATCTATGGTAATGATACCATCAATTGCGTTTTCTATAATTGCAAACAATAAAGCGCTCTTTTCAGTCATGAGGCAAAAATACTCTTTTGATAATAAAAATCAGTCAATTATGCTTTGCCAAAAGATAAGGAATTTATCAAAACATTTAACGCTGAAATCTCAAAACTTCCTAATATTTCTTTTTTGAAACATTAACATTATTAAATTATTAAGTTATAGTTCTTAAAAAGCGCATTTATTAGCAATAAGTTAAGAGAACATTATAATTAAAAGTTTTTTTTATATTCTGAATATTTGTTTATAGTTTCGTTTTATTATAAATTAATTACCATTCGTAATATTAAAAAAGAATAAAACAGATCATAATGTCTTATTTGAAATAAAACGAAATAAATTAAAACCTCTGAACCAACCTTAAACATTTAATTATGAAGAAAATTTTTACTGATCATTTCGGTAAGTTTTGGCAAACCCCTGCACTAGTTCTCAGGAATTTTTTCGTGCATTTAAACCCTAAAAGGGGGATAAACGATCTAAAACTTGTAGCAGTAAAGCTAATGCTGTTATTATTTATTCTTAACATATTTGATGTTAAACCAGCCTTTGCACAGCAAAACAACATTGTATTGAAAGGCGTAGTAGTTGATAGTAAAGACGGTGAAGGCCTGGCAGGAATAAGCATTACAGATGCAGGCAGAAGGTCTTTGGGAGTGACGGGAATGGATGGAAGTTTTACTCTTAATATCCCAAAAGGCACATCCGTAAGTTTTTCAATGATTGGATATACTACTTTTTCAAAGATCTATAATGCAGGTGAGAGTAATATCAATATCCAATTAGAACAATCAACCAGTGCTTTAAATGAAGTAGTGGTTACTGCTCTTGGTATTAAAAGAGAGCAAAAAGCACTGGGTTTTGCAACACAAACATTAAAGGAGAATGCGCTAAATGATGCAAGATCCAACAACTGGGTAGGTGCATTATCAGGAAAAGTTGCCGGTTTAAACATTGTTACACCTGGTTCAGGACCAGTAAACTCTTCAAAGATCATTTTGAGGGGAGAAACATCTATGAATTCCGATAATAACGGAGCATTGATCGTGCTGGATGGTGTACCAGTTGGAGGCGGATTAACGTCTTCAGGTGTTGGGAATGCTTATGGCGCAGGTTCAGGGAATGATGTTCCGGTAGATTTCGGAAATGGAATTTCTGACATCAACCCGGATGATATCGAAAGTGTTACAGTACTTAAAGGGGCAAGTGCCGCAGCCCTTTACGGAAGCCGTGCAGCGAATGGAGCCTTAATTATCACAACCAAATCTGGCGTGAAAAAAAATAAAGGAATTGGAGTCAGTTTAAATTCCAACTATAGCTACAATGACATCCTGAGATGGCCAGACATGCAATATGAATATGGTCAGGGAACCGGAACAACGATCAGACCAAACAGCCAGTTATATTATTCATATGGAGCATCTGCAGATGGTGCAAGCACCTCCGGAACAAGTAGCGCCTATGGTCCCAGATTTAATGGACAATCATACTTTCAGTACGATCCTGTTACAGGCGGACAATCTGCAACCCGTCTGCCATGGGTGCCTTATACCAATAACAGGTCAGATTTCTTTCGTACAGGTTCTACATTAACTAATAGTGTTTCCTTTGACGGCGGTAGCGAAAATGCATCTGCAAGAGCATCGATCACTCATTCAAAAAACGAATGGATAATGCCTAATACAGGTTATGAAAGATTAACAGCTGCATTGAGTTTAAATTTCAAGCTATCTCCAAAACTTAGAATTAACTCTAAAGTAAATTTCACAAATAAGACCAGTGATAATCTTCCTGCTACAGGATATAACAATCAATCACTTTCTTATTTCATGATCTTCCAAAATCCTAATGTTGATCTTGATTGGTACAGACCAATCTGGAAACCAGGATTAGAACAAATTGATCAGATACATCCATTTAGCAGCTTCATCGACAATCCTTTTCTGATTGCTTATGAAATGACCAATGCGGTAAATAATTACAAGACTGTAGCAAACATGTCTGCTACGTATGATTTTACGAAAAAATTGAGTCTGATGGTTCGCTCCGGTTTTGATATGCTTAATGAAGACCGTGATCAGCGCAGACCATTCAGTACTGCTAATTTTCAAAAAGGATATTTGAGACAACAAAATATTTTCAATTTTGAAATCAATACGGATGTATTATTAACCTATAAAACAAGGCTGAATAAAGATTTTGAAGCAAGTTTTTCAGGAGGAGCCAATGCTCTTAACAGACGCTATACAGGCGTAAATGGCACTGTAGAGGGTCTTATTATCCCAGCGGTTTATAAGCTAAGCAACGGACAAAGCAATCCGCTTATGAATACGAACTATTTAAATAAGAAAGTTCAAAGTATTTATGGTTTTGCCTCATTCTCATGGAAAGACAGAATATTTTTGGATGTAACCGGACGTAATGACTGGTCCAGTACACTTCCAATTCAGAACAATTCATTCTTCTACCCTTCTGTTAGCTCTAGTTTTATTTTAAATGAATTATTCCAGCTTCCAACAGCGGTTACCTATGCAAAACTTCGTTTGTCGGCAGCTCAGGTAGGTAATGATACTGACCCTTATAAAACAAGCAAATACTATGGTATAAGTGATTTTCCAGCATCAGCATCTGTACCAACTACCTTACATAATGCAACTTTCAAACCAGAGATAACTACAAGTTATGAGGCAGGTTTAGAATATAACCTATTCAAATCACGCTTTACGATGGACCTTACTTTCTACAGCAATACCACAAAAAACCAGATCCTTGATGTGCCTCTCGATCCTACAACCGGATATTCAAGAGCAGTACTAAATGCAGGAGTTGTTCGTAATAAGGGTATTGAACTTTTGGTAGGAGGAAAACCTGTAAAAACTAAAAACTTCAGCTGGACAAGCACTGTAAACTGGTCAAAAAATGACAATGAAGTACTTGAACTGGCTGAGGGACTTACAGACAAGCAGGATATTGGTTATGGAGGTAATGCTACCATTCAGGCACGTGTTGGCGGTACGACAGGAGATATTTATGGTTTTGGATTTGTAAGAGCACCAGACGGTCAGATTGTTTACAATACAACCGGACTTCCGGCCCGCCCGGGACAGATCCAGTATATTGGAAAAGCCTATGCTGACTGGAGAGGTGGATTGAGTAATGAGTTCCAATATAAAAACTACAGATTCAGTTTCTTATTTGATGGTCAATATGGAGGAATGATCTATTCTCAGACACATCATAAAATGGCAGAGCAAGGTAAGTTAAGCAGCACCTTAAAAGGACGTGAAGAAGGATTTATTGTAGGTGAAGGTGTTGTTGCAGGTGCAGGAGGTCTTTATACTGCCAATACCAAGCAGGTTGCACCGGCAGCATTCTATGGCGATTACTATAGACGTGCCAATGTTGAATCAAACAGTTTTGATGCTTCATTTATCAAATTACGTGAAGTTAGACTTGAGTACGGTATTCCGGCTAAGTTTATCAAAAAGCTAAAGTTGAATCAGGCATCTCTTGCACTTTATGGCAGAGACCTGGCGATCATTTCAGATTTCCCTATGTTCGATCCGGAGACTGCAGCTTTAAATGGCTCAACTATTCTCCCTGGAGTTGAAATGGGACAAATGCCATCAACACGCACCTTTGGAATGAATTTAACTGTGAAGTTTTAAGAATAGAATTTGTTATACCGCAGGATAAAAAACTGCTAACTAAAAAAAGATGAATCGTTTTAAAAATATATTTACTGTACTACTGCTGGCTTCATTAAGCTTTGCATGTACCAAAGACTTTCAGGAAATCAACACCGATCCAAACAAGATTGAGAAAATAAGTCCTGGAACATTACTAAACCCGATTTTATATGAGGTAAGTAGTTTCAATACTCTCCGCGCTGACGCATTCACGTTTGATATCATGCAGGTTGCATTACCATTTCCAAGTGTTGCAGGTGGAGTTCACAGATATGATGTAACAGAATCAGCCGGTAACTCAACATGGAATACCTATTACCGCTGGATAAATAATGTGAAGGAAATGCGTGCTGCAGCAGTAGCGGCTCAGGATCCTAATTATGAGGCAATCTCTCTGACATTGAATGCCTGGTTATATTCTTTATTAAGTGATTCTTTCGGCGATGTTCCAATGAAAGAGGCTGTACAAGGTGATCAGGGAATCTATACACCTGTTTTTGATACGCAGCAGCTAATTTATACCACGCTGATTGCCGATCTTGAAAAGGCAAATACACTCTATAATACCGCTAAACCTATGATTTACGGTACTGACATCCTTTACAGTAACAATATCAGCTACTGGAAAAAATTTACCAATTCTCTTCGTTTGCGTCTTCTTCTTCGTGTTTCAAAAAGAACTGAGATCGATGCTTTCGGAAAAATGGCTGAAATTGTTAATAATCCTACAATTCACCCTGTATTTACAAATAATACAGAGGCTGCTATATTAAAGATAACCGGAGTAGTACCAAATATGTCACCATGGGGACGCGCTATTGATTTTACAACATTCAGAGCAACAGGTGGTTTCTTCATTGATAATCTGAATGATTTTGTTGATCCGCGTCTTGCAAAATGGAATTCACTTGCAAGAACAGCAGACGGAAAAACAACTATCGGTTATAAAGGTATACCGAGTGGATATGATGGCCCTGAGTCTCAGTTTAATTATCTGCCATCCAATTTTAACGTGATACTTGCTACAGCTCCTATGACCTCCGTGATCATGACCTATGCTGAAGTTGAGCTAATCAAAGCTGAACTTGCTCAAAAAGGAAAGATCACTGGATCTGCAGCGACCTTCTATCAGAATGGCGTAAAAGCTTCTATTGAACAATGGGGAGCAGTATTACCTGCAAACTATTTTACAAATGCCAAGGCTGCCTACGATGGAACATTAGAAAGAATTATGCTTCAAAAATATTATGCATTGTTCTTTAATGATTATCAGCAATGGTTTGAGTATCGCAGAACCGGTTTCCCTATATTACCTAAGGGTGCTGGACTTCTGAACAATAAAATAATGCCGGTAAGGTTCCGGTACCCTACAACAGTAGTAACAAACAATAATGCAAATTACACAAAAGCTGTGGCAAGCATGGGTGGAGATGATATCAACACTAAAGTTTGGTGGGAAAAATAATTGATGATATAATGATATAAACGATAAAGGATACCCCAAAAGGTATCCTTTATCGTTTCAATATACTTTATTAAATGCAAAACATTTATTCCAGTTTAAGACTATTAGTCGAATGACTGACACTAAGCATAAGAGCTTTGCCCTTAGATAAGAAGGGTTTAGAACATTAGAGAAATGACAGATATAAGAGCAGAAGTTTGTCAAAGCCTGTCAGTACAAATAGTCATACTACTCATTCCTACAGGATTTAACAGATTAGCCACTTATTGCAAGATATAACAAAGCTGCAAGGCTTGCGCCAATCATTGGGCCTATCACAGGAATCCAGGAATAAGACCAGTCACAAGATCCTTTGCCGGCAACCGGGAGAATAAAATGCATTAATCTGGGTCCCAGATCACGTACCGGGTTAATGGCATATCCTGTAGTTCCACCAAGTGATAGTCCGATCGCCCAAACCAGGAACATTACGGGTATTGCACCTAATGAGCCCAAACCAACGGGTGTTTTAGTATCCACAATTTCTGCATTTGTAAAATAGAAGATCACAAAAAGCAATACAAATGATCCGATGATCTCACTGGTAAGATTTGAAAAAGTATTTCTTATTGCAGGTCCGGTACAAAATGCCGCCAGCTTCAGGCCTTTGTCTTCTGTTGCGGTAAAATGATCTTTATATTTAAGCCAAACGAAAAAAGCTCCAAGCATTGCTCCAAGCATTTGTGCCAGCATATAGGCAGGAACCTGAGCCCATTCAAATTTACCCGAGATAGCCAGGGCAATGGTCACAGCCGGGTTCAGGTGTGCCCCACTATATGGAGCTGAGACGACCACACCGACAAATACTGCCAGTGCCCATGCTGTGGTGATCACTATCCAGCCACCTCCATTGCCCTTTGTTCCTGTTAGAACCACGTTTGCAACTACTCCGTTGCCTAATAAGATCAGGAGTGCTGTTCCTATGAATTCTGCTAAAAATGGTGTCATGCCTGAAGATATTAATTTTTTATAAACTTACATTAGCTTTTGCTGCCTTAATTGCACGCTCCCATCCATTTACCAATTCATCATAATTTTCAAGTTCTGCAGGCTCAAAATTCCTTTCAACTTTCCACTGTGCAGAGATCTCTTCTACGTCTCTCCAAAAACCAGTTGCTAAACCGGCGAGATAAGCAGCACCCAAAGCAGTAACCTCAGTTACCTGTGGACGAATCACTTTGCATTTCATAATATCTGCCTGAAACTGCATTAAAATATTATTTGCAGTTGCACCGCCATCTACCCTCAGCTCACTTATCGGAGTTCCTGCATCAGCTTCCATTGATTTTAATACATCCATTGTTTGATAGGCAATACTTTCCAGCGCTGCCCTCGCGAAATGTCCGGAATTTGTTCCACGGGTTATTCCTGTAATGGTTCCTCTGGCATGCTGATCCCAATGAGGAGCACCAAGACCTGCAAATGCAGGAACTACGTAAACTCCACCATTGTCTTTCACCTTTGCTGCCAGCTCTTCAACTTCAGCTGAAGATTTTATCAGGCCCAGTTCATCTCTTAACCATTGTACTACGGCACCACCAATAAAGATCCCTCCCTCTAAGGCATAGGTTACTTCTCCATTAATCTTCCATGCAATGGTTGTAAGCAGATTATTTGCTGACATGGCTGGTTTCTTACCAATGTTCATCAGCATAAAGCATCCGGTACCATAGGTATTTTTCACCATCCCAACTTTCGTACACATCTGTCCGAAAAGAGCCGCCTGCTGATCTCCCGCAATTCCTGCAATCGGAATTTTAGTCGCCAGGATATTACCTGCAGTATGACAGAAAACCTCACTGGAGGATCTAACCTCAGGAAGCATACTAACCGGAATATCAAATATCTCAAGTAAAGTTTTATCCCATTCAAGGGTATTGATATCAAACAGCATGGTACGAGATGCATTACTTACATCAGTAACATGGGTAGTTCCTCCGGAAAGCTTCCATATCAACCAGCTATCTACCGTTCCGAAAAGCAGTTTTCCTTCCATTGCCTTTTGACGGGCGCCCGGAACATTTTCAAGGATCCAACGGACCTTTGTTGCAGAAAAATAAGAATCAATGATCAGACCGGTCTTCTGACGGATCATTTCCCCATGTTCCTTTCTGATAGAATCACAATAATCAGAGGTACGGCGATCCTGCCATACAATCGCATTATAAACCGGAAGCCCGGTTTCCTTATCCCAAACTACAGTTGTTTCCCTCTGATTGGTTATACCTATTGCATGGATATCAATAGAATTAAGTCCTGCCTTGGCAATGGCTTCAGTTGCAACAGATACCTGAGTAGCCCAGATTTCCAGTGGATTATGTTCAACCCATCCTGGTTTAGGATAGATCTGCTCGAATTCTTTTTGTGAAACAGCAACAATACTGCCTTCACGGTTAAATACAATAGCTCTGGAGCTGGTAGTACCCTGGTCTAGAGATAAAATATAATTTCCCATTTTGTCTGATTATATAAGTATTGTTTCTTGCTCCTTTTCCAGGGGCTCTAATAAGTATTCACTTGCAGTTTGTGTAAATTCAAGTATTTGTTCCTCAACCCACAATTGACTCCTATGCATTTCCTGAGCCATAAGTTCGGCAACTGTACGACACATTTCAATAGCAGCCTTTGCATCAATGAATAACATTCTCATTCTTCTGGCCAGCACATCTTCCACAGTATAGGCCATTTCATTACGCACAGCCCATATAACCTCAGCCTTTATATTTGGATAAGATGGATGCAACTTATCTCCCCCTGCCGGAATCTTCAGTGCCAGTTTTTCAATAAGAGGCATATCGGTTCCGTATATAGAAAGATGGCTTGATGAATGAAGAGTTGTAGAGGAATGAATTTTTAAATCTTTAGTTACACATGTTTTATTTTCTAAATTACTCGTTTGAATGGCAGTATCAACAGTCTCTTCAGACATTTTTCTATAAGTTGTCCATTTCCCCCCTGTAATGGTTATTAAGCCGGATTTTGAAACCATTAATTTATGATCTCTCGAAATCTCTCTTGTAGTATTAGTATCGTTCTTTTCCGGTGCTGCCAATGGACGCAATCCTGCAAAAACACTTAACACATCTCTTTTATCTACTTTCTTTTTAAAATACTTTGATGCTGTATCAAGAATGAAATCTACTTCTTCTTTAAGCGCTCTGGGCTCAAGACTATGAGTTTCAATTGGAGTATCAGTTGTTCCAACAAGCAATTTAGAATGCCAGGGCACAGCAAAGAGCACCCGATTATCAGATGTTTTCGGGATCATTAATGCAGAATCACTGTCAAGAAATGAACTGTCGATCACCAAATGAACACCCTGACTTGGTCTGACCAGTTTTTCTGCATCAGGGGTATTCATCAATAGAATATCATCCACAAAAACTCCTGTAGCGTTAATAATAGCTTTGGCCCGCAGCAGGTAAGTAGTATTGTTTAGGATATCCATTGCCTTTACACCGGTGACCTTACCTTGTTCATTTTTAAGAAGGCCCGTAACCTTCACATAGTTCAATACGCTGCCGCCCTTTTCAATACAAGTTTGAGCAATATTGACTGCAAGACGGGCATCATCAAATTTACCATCGTAATAACTTATGGCTCCTACGAGAGATTCGTCAGCCAGCCCCGGTAATTTTTTCTGAACCTCTTTACGCGACAAAAATCTGGACCTCCCAAAACTATATCGGCCGGCAAGCCAGTCATACATCTTCAAACCGGTAAGGTATTTAGCTACAGAGAACCAGTCGTAACATGGAATTATAAACTCCTCCTTAGAAACAAGATGTGCGGCATTGACCTGCAAACGCCCCCTTTCCTTTAAAGCCTGATAAACCAGAGAAATGTCACCCTGTGCCAAATATCTGACACCTCCATGTACCAGCTTGGTACTTCTGCTTGATGTTCCTTTGGCGAAATCTGACTGCTCCAGCAAAAGAGTTTTAAATCCACGTGAGGCTGAATCGAGTGCTGTTCCCAGGCCTGTAGCTCCACCCCCTATTATTATGAAATCCCATTCAGATTCTGACTCTAAAACACTGCGATCTTGTTTACAATATTGCATAAAAGTAATAATACGAAATAATACGCAATTATAAGTAATCATATTGAAACCTTTCTATCATAATTAAAAAATATTCAACCTGAATCGATCTGTTAATCTGACTAATTTTTAAGATATTTTCACTATTTTGCATATACCTTAAAACACCCATTAAATGAGCAGTTTAGCCGAGAGACATCAGTATATTATTAAAAAGCTGCAAAAAGAGCAATACATTAATGTGGTAGATCTATGCAGTGAATTGAAGGTTTCATCTGTAACAATTCGAAAGGATTTAAAACTTTTAGAAGACAAAAATTTACTTTTCAAAATCCATGGAGGGGCAACCTTAACCAATCCATATACTGTGGATCGTTCGGTTAATGAAAAAGAGCAGTTACAATCTAATGAAAAATTAAGTATTGGACAGGCTGCAGCTGCACTTGTTAATGAAAATGATTCTATCATAATCGCATCCGGTACTTCAGTATTAGCATTTGCAAAAAGTATTCCTTTAAATCTGCCACTTACAGTGATCACCTCTGCATTAAATGTTGCGCTGGAATTATCTCATCACCCTTATACCGAGGTTATGCAACTAGGTGGAATGCTACGGAAAAGTTCCTCTTCCGTCATGGGGCCATATTCTGAATCGATTCTAAAGGATTTCTTTTGCAGTAAACTCTTCCTCGGTGTTGATGGAATTGATCTTGAATTTGGATTAACTACAACTAATATGATGGAGGCACACCTCAACAGACAAATGATCAGTGTATCTCAGAAAACAATTGTTCTAACCGATTCTACAAAATTTGGAAAGAGAGGTTTTGGAAAAATTTGTAATATTGATGAGATCGATCATATTATTACAGATAGTGGGATTTCAGAGCATGTGGTTAAACAGCTTCAAAGCCTGGGAGTAACCGTAACAATCGTTTAATTGATAATATCATTCCAGGAATAAAATTATTTATAATGAATATAGGAATTATCGGCCTTGGCGACATGGGCTGTATCTATGCTAAATCTTTCGTGAAGGCAGGTTATAGGGTATATGGTTGTGATCTGCCACATCGCAGAGAGACATTAGAAGCAGAGCTTGGCCCCTTCGGTATTGAAATTCTGGAAGACGGCAAAGAAGTTTCCCGCATTTCTGATGTGATATTTTATTCTGTTGAAGCTGAACGAATCGCAGAAGTTCTGAGCCAATATGGTCCGCATACCAAATACGGTGCAATAGTTGCGGGACAAACCTCTGTAAAGCATCCGGAAATTGAGGCATTTGAAAAATACCTTCCTAAGGATTCACATATTATTACCTGCCATTCACTTCATGGTCCGGGCTTCGATCCCAAAGGACAAAAGATGATCGTGATCCCTCACCGAACAACAAAGGAAGCCTATCAGCGAATGACAGACATACTTTCATCACTTGGTTCGATATTAAATGAAATACCTGATTACCACGAACATGATAAAATTGTTGCTGACACACAGGCAGTAACACATATGGGATTTGAAAGCATGGGCACAGCATGGAAAGAAGCCGGTTTCTTCCCATGGGAGAATGCATCTTATCTAGGAGGCATCGATAATGTAAAGATCCTGATCACACTTAGAATTTTCAGCTATAAGGCACATATTTATGGCGGATTAGCCATTCTGAACCCCTATGCCAGGCACCAGATCAAACGCTATGCTGAATCTGAATCTGAGCTTTTCAAGCTGATGATCAAAGAAGAAGCTGATACTTTCAGAAAGCGCCTTTACAAGGCAAGAGATTTTATTTTCGGGCAAAACCATAAACCATTAATGCTTGATGAAAAAGTAATGCAGGAATTCTCACTTTCAGTAGGATCTGAGAACCGTAAACCAAATTCACATCTGAGCCTTCTAAGCATGGTAGATGCCTGGTATCATCTTGGAATTAACCCCTATGACAATCTGATCTGCCAGACTCCCCCATTCCGACTGAGATTAGGAATTGCTGAATATCTCTTCAAAAATGAAGATCTTCTTGAAGAATCGATTGAAACTGCATTATTCGACAAAACGATTCGTGGAGATGATTTGGAATTCCACTCAGCGGTACGCGAATGGTCATCAATTATCGGATATGGCGACATGGAAGGATATAAACAGCATTTTGAACAAGTAAAAACATTTTTTGCAGGCAGGCTAGAACATGGCAGAGCACAGAGTGCAGAAATGATCAGAAAGCTTGAAATCGAATAATTCTTCTGTCATATTCTCTATAAGTGACTTCTGTCATATTTTAAGAGCTCTGAAATACCCTTATTTGCACTCGTGATTTTAACCTAAGTTTTAATTTTTCATGAGTCATACATTTCATATTCCTGTTCTTGGGCTAGCCTACTCAGTAGATACCCCGGTAAAAGTTGCCCGTTATGGTATCAGTTCAGTTGTCTCTATTGTAGATGATATGTTAATTGAACGTATGCGTAAGCTATACACTGAAAAACGTAATGAGACCTTTGTACCTATTGATCCTAAAGAGATCGATTTTAGAAGCAAACGGATCACTGCCTACCTCAATCTCATAAAAAAGATAGTGGATGAGCAATTTGAAGATCTCAGGAAACAAGCTTTTAATGAAGGGACTGACGTCACCAGATATTTTGAATTATTACCTGATACATCCCCACTGAAAAGTAAATATAAGGAGATGCTCTTCAGACAGGACAGTATTGTGGTTTCAGCATTACAGCAGGAATTACGCAATGAAATGCAAAAAGGCGAAATTCAGGTTAATATAATGGCCAAGGTTGACCGGATGAATCCGGATACCAATGGTGAGCAGCTTTCAGACTCACTTACAGCGCTGAAAGGATTTGCTGAAAGTAATATAAACTCAGCTGTAGTATTATCGGCAGGAATGAATCCACGCCTTTACAGCTACCTGGAAAACTTTGCAGATTTCCTTCCTGATCTGTCGGGTCAGTTTAAAAAAAGCATCATTTTAAAGGTCAGCGATTTCCGCTCGGCACTTATACAGGCTAAATTTCTTGCAAAGAAAGGTCTTTGGGTATCTGAATTCAGAATTGAATCGGGACTTAATTGCGGTGGTCATGCATTTGCCACAGAAGGCTACCTTTTGGGTCCGATCCTGGAAGAGTTTAAGCTTAAAAAGCAGGAAATGATCAGCGAGCTCCATGAAATGTACAGCAAGGCAATACTTGAAAAAGGGATACAGCTAAGTCAGGCACCACTAATGAAAATAAGTGTTCAGGGAGGTATTGGAACTGCAAATGAAAATAATTTCCTGATGGAACATTATCAGCTGGATGCTACCGGCTGGGGTAGCCCCTTCTTACTTGTACCGGAAGCAACAAACGTAGATGAGGAAACATTAGAACTACTTTCAACTGCTAGTAAGGATGACTTTTATATCAGCAATTCTTCACCGCTAGGAATTCCATTTAATAATTTCAGAAAAAGTACTTCAGAAAAACAAAGACTTGAACGAATTGCTAAAGGAAGGCCCGGCAGCCCATGTGTAAAAAAATTCCTATCCACAAATACGGAGTTTACTGAACTGCCGATCTGTACAGCCTCAAGAGAATATCAAAATCTCAAGATCAAACAGCTGGAAGCAGAAGGTTTACAGCCAGAGGATTTTCAGACAAAATTTAATGAGATCACTGAAAAAATATGCCTTTGCGAAGGACTTGCAGCACCTGCCTACTTAAAGAATGGCATTTTAAAACCGAAGGAAAGCAGAGCTGTAGCAATATGTCCGGGTCCGAATATTGCCTATTTCAGCGGAAAATTCTCACTTGATGAAATGGTTAGTCATATTTATGGGAAATTAAACCTTCTGAATGATACAGAACGTCCAAATTTATTCGTAAATGAACTGAATCTGTATGTGGAATACCTAAAAAAAGATATAAGCAAGCATTTACAGGAAATGAGTGATAAAAAAGCGAAATACATATCAAAATTTAAAGAGCAGCTGCAGGTTGGGATCGATTATTACAAACAATTAGTTCCAAAGATCACAGACCAGACAGAAGTTTACAGAAAGAAAATGATGAATGAACTTCAGGAAATTGAAGAGCAATTACAGCATTTAAATCCCGCTGTGAAGCAGGAAGTATAGCAGAAATAAGCAACATGAAAAGCCGGGTTTGATATCCGGCTTTTTCATGTCTAAAAAATCGTATAATCCTGATTTATAACTATTTATTGCCAAAAAATATTTTATAATAATTCGAAAAAAACTCTCATTATATGATTCAAATCATACATTAAAAAGAATTTAATAGATAATTTGTATGATAATAAAACTAAATTAAAAATTATGAGAAAGATCTTTTTAGCTACATCAATGATCTGTATTACAATGTTGATGAGCTGTGAAAACAGTACAAAACAGGCTGCCGAAACAGAAACGGGCACAGAAGCTGTTGCAACCGGACAATCAGGAGTTCAGGATGACCTGTCACAAAAAAATGTTGTTCAGGTTGCTATTGGAAGCAAAGACCATAGTACATTGGTAACAGCAATACAAGCTGCTGAACTGGTAGATGCATTGAGTAATGCTGGTCCTTTTACGGTATTTGCTCCAACCAATGCTGCTTTTGATAAATTGCCTGCTGGAACAGTCGATAATTTATTAAAACCGGAAAGCAAAGATGACCTTGCTAATATACTGCAATACCATGTTTCACTTGGTGTATTTAAAGCTGAGAGTTTTACTGATGGTCAGATTATTGGTCAGGTAAACGGAAATGACATTAAAATAAGTATATCAGACGGTAAGGTGATGATCAATGAATCAGCAATTATTGTTGCATCTGTGCCGGCATCAAATGGAATTATCCATATTATTGATGGTGTTCTTCTGCCCCCTGCTGCTAATTAATAATCAAACCCACAACCTTTTAAAAACAAAAATCTACGAAAAACAAATATCTACCTATAGAAAAGAGGATCCCCATTTGGGGATCCTCTTTTCTATTAAAGCCTTTAATTAATTTTTATTTTTTTGAATTCTTTAATCCATTTCGGTACTCCAGAACTTTCTCTCTGATTATTCCTGAAATACTTAAAGCACGTTCTTTGGCAAGATCTGCTTTTGCTCCTTCAAATAATTCATTAACCGTGTCTACAAACAACTTATTCCAACGATTGAAATGAGTTTTATCCAGAGGTTGAATATGATGAAGGTGTTTGTGAAGATTTACCGGGTTTCCTTCATAAGAACCGGTGAATAGAATTACATTTTCCCAGAAATTGTACATGACCATAAAATGCGTTGACCAGTTCACAAGCGCCACATCATTAAAAATATAGCCCAGCTTTTTATCGGCTATTACTTTTCTATAGAAAGTATTAACCAATAGTTCAATATCCGCCCGGTTTTCTATATCCTTTTTCAATTAGCTAATCAGATAATATCATTTCAATGGTATTCAATACTTGTTCACTGCAGTTCTCCTGAATTAAAGGAAATAGTTGCCTCTCTTCCTTGCGGACATGTAATTCCAGATCTTTACCAAGTTTGTCCAGATGGTCCGCCAGGTTATCCTGAGTATTTATTGAATTAAAACTGATATGAAAACGATCGTGTTCCTCCAAAATTTCCGTAATCAAAACATCTATCTCAGAATTCAATCCTTTTACCAGGGGTAAAATTTTCTCTTCAGCAATAAAGTGTGCAATCAATTTATTTTTATAAAATTCCAGCGCATACGCAGCCTTTCCATCAATTTCAACAGGAAGACCTTTGTATGGAGGAGCATCCTTTTGAAGTAATCTGGCAAGTATCAATGAGTCATGATGCTCTCTCGAAACAGGAATCAAAGCAGGGTGTCTTTTCATATCAGAGGTCTTTAGTATTAAATTTTCTGGTAGAATACCATACTGGTATTACGATCCACGATAACAATACAAAAAAAGAAAACACAAGCCCAGTGGAGGTTCCAAAGAAGTCTTTAAAAACTGCTCCAGTATATCCCATCATTGCTGATACATCAAGCTGAAGCAAGATCAGGATCCGGCTTAGGTCAATAGGATTTAAAGCACTTAATCCGATCATCGGTTTTTCCATGGGATAGTCTGCAAACTGAAACAAAAGGAATAATACCAATCCATCGAATAACAATGAAAAATATAACCACAGCATAATAGCTGCTCCTATTCCTTTCGCTTTATCCCGCATTTTCACTGTAGCGAGAAAAGCAATGGCAGCAAAAATAACACTTAGAATTATCCCGGTCAGGATCATGGTAAAGCCTATCATATTTGCCTGATAGATAAGAACCGGAATACCTGCACCAATAAAAAAAGCTATGGAAAGAGAGGATGCAAGGCCCGCAAACAAACTGAGCCAGATCGACCTTCGTTTAAGTGGCTGACTCACCAGCAGTTCAATAAATTCAACAGAATTATACATGTAGATCGTGGAAAAAATAATGCTCACAAGCGGCACCACGATCAGGATAATATTCAAAAGGCTTAGCCGTCCCTTACTGCTATTATCTTCCAGACTAAACACGCTGAATGATGCTGCAAGCAGAAAAACTGTATAGATCACCACGATCTTATTCCTCAGGATATCTGTAATGACGTATTTTATTATCTTATTCATAGTTGCTGACCATAACTTGTGCGATTGATTTTACGAGTCTTTCTTCCCCTGTATCCTTCCGCAATTCTTCAATACTTTTATGGAAAACAAGCTTCCCATCCTGCATATAAATTATCCTTGTTACCAGATCATCGAGGTCACTCAAAATATGTGAAGTAATGAGAACAAGTTTACCCTTATCCTTTTCAGCAATAATTTTTTCCTTGAATAATTCTGAAGCAACCGGATCAAGACCAGCAGTTGGCTCATCGAGGATCAGTACAGAAGGTTTAAATAGAAATGCAAGGGCTGCACTTACTTTTTGAATGGTTCCTCCTGACAAGGTTCTCATTCTCTTATTCAAGAGGTTATTTACCGAAAAAGCTTTGATAAGATCTTCGTCCAGTTCCCCTGATTTACCACGTATATCTTTCATCATTCCCAATACCTGCCCGATGGTCATATTATCAGGGTATCGCCCAATCTGAGGCATATATCCTATTTCATCTCTGTACTGATAATTATTAGAAATATCTTTCCCATTGAATGTGATAGTCCCGCTATCAGGAATGACCATACCCAAAATAGATTTGATCAGTGTGGTTTTACCACTGCCATTCGGACCAATCAATGCAATACATTCTGATTTATCACAGGATGTGGATACATTGTCGAGAACTTTTAATTTTCCAAACTGTTTACTTATATTTTTTAAAGTAATCATATTTCTTTGCTAAGTATCATCACAGCATTCCTGAATCAGGCAAGAGCCCTTTCTAAAATGCTTTATTCATCATTGGTGCACTGTCTTTAAGATTTTCGGGAGTAAGACTTGGCAATATTTTTTCTGTTTTATCAAGCAGAGTGGTTATAAAACTCCTGAATAAAATCATTGCGGGAGGATATTTCTCAACGATCATTGAGTACATACTTACCGGTCTGTATGGAATATCTCCAATCTTATCTTTGTTGAGATCATAACCCTCGTATTTATCCCAATAGTTATTTGTAAACCTATTCAGTACAAGTGAGCCATTTGTCCCAACATCAAATGTATTTCCTATGAAATTGTTATACTCCAGAACAACATCCATGCAGCTGGCCTGAATCTTTAAGGCCCATCCGTTGTTTTCAAATACATTTCTTTTCATGTGGATCCGGTTGGCACCCTCCATATAAATGGCACTGGTATTTTTAGTGAAATAATTACCCTCCATATATCCATCTGATATTTCTTTGAGCAGAATACCATGCGCCGCATCTCCCCAATTTTCTTCAAAGTAATTACTGAACATCTTTATTCTATTGGAATACATCACTGATACCCCTGAACCGTTATTTCTAAAAACATTGTTCACATACATATCATCATTGGAAAACATAAAGTGCAATCCATAGCGGAGATTATTTTTGGATATATTCCTCCAGATCACGGAGTTTTTTACGAATTCAAAGTATATTCCATCCCGATGTCCTGAAATTTTATTACCAATAACTCTTAAACTATCCCCTTTCCAGCAATGTATACCATTACCGCTTTGCTGCTCCTCTATGCTGATAGCTTTCAGGGTATTATTTTCAATGGTGCAATTCAGACCATTCTGGATATAAATCCCAAAAAAAGTATCTTCAAGGATATTATTCCTTATCACCACATTCTGACTATCATAAACCTTTATTCCACTCAGATCTTCCAGACTTGAAATACCGCTGTGAATCAGCCTAAATCCGTCAACAACAACATCATTAGCTTTGACAGAAATAATCTCATACCTCCTTTCACCATCCAGAACAGGGTAGCCTATACCCTTCAGTACAATGCTCTTGTCTACAGATAAATTCTTTTCTTTATAAAATCCGGCATCAACAAATACAGTATCTCCATTAGCTGCTGCCTTGATGGCTGAACGTATATTTTTATGTATACGCTTTGCTCCTGCATAAATATTTTCAGCAGAAGCATCAGTATAAAAAATACAGAAAAATATAAAGAAGAAATATCTCACTTCTGCATGTCCTCCCAGGATATGGCATTGCCATAAAATTTAGGCAAAGCCTTTGCCAAACTATCTTCATGACTAAAAGCGGCTATATTTCCATTCATCGGACTTTTAAAATCCGGACTTTGGAGGAAGTATGCTTTTTTGGCATCAATCAGTTTATCCGGACTAGAGAAATCAACAAAATATACTCCGGCAATATCCTCAGAGGCAACTTTACCCTCTTTTAAAAACTGGACTATACAATGCTGATCATCAAACTTATAGATCTTACTTTTTTTAGTTACTATTTCTGCGCCAAATCTTTTATCACTGATCGTCATTTTACAGAAATCGCAATTATCTTTTCCAATGCGGATCGGAACGGGTTCTGTACTGCATGAACTAAGCAGTGCTGCCGATAGCATAATGACCATCAGATTTAGAGCGGTTTTCTTTTGCAAACCAGCTTTAGCTTTCTTCCATTCTAAAACAACACAAACTAATAATATCAGTCCGGCACCTATAAATATCCAGCCACCCGTATCAGGTATAGAATATGCTCCAAAATTCAATAATTGCTTGAAACCGATCAATGGCGGCTGATAGGCCATACCCGGAACAATGATTGCTGCATTTGGATCAAGATTATGCCCATAGTCATATTCCCACCTCCAAAAATCAACCATGGCTAATACTCCAAATGTTATGAACAAGCCAAATAGGGTATACATTAGCTTTCTACCTGCAAGAATGGCCGAAAGAATAAAAAGAGCGGCAAAAAATAAAATAATTCCGGGCAGCACTTTAAATTCTACAAAATCGTCTGCATGAAGGGTCTTCATTCCGATATAATGATTCAATCCGTTAATTATGTCAACACTTCCAGACAACTTATTAGCGTGGATCAATAGTGTCAAACCTTCCGGATACTGCGGTGCGGTCAGTTCAATTCTCCAGATAGGAGTAAACAATACCGCTACCAACGATAATCCAGCGATAAGAAGAGCTATTCTGCTGGAATTGGCAATTTTATTATTGTTCATAATAAATTGTTAAAGAAAGAGAGATATAAGAACGCTGAAAGCAGATCTCATATCTCTCTTCTGTAGGTGAGTTTTATTTCTTAGTACCTGGTACTGCAGCGTCAGATTTAGGCATATTCGTTCCTGTACTGAAACTTATTGGCACATTGCTGCCTGCAGGTGATACCCTGACGTAACCAGACATTTCCTGGTGCAGTGCACTACAGAAGTCGGTACAATACATTGGGTACATACCGGCTTTTAATGGAACCCACTTCAAAGTAGTAGTTTCACCAGGCATAACCAGCAGCTCGGAGTTTAAGGCTCCTTTAATAGCAAATCCGTGTGGAACATCCCAATCCTGCTCGAGGTTTGTAGTATGGAAATAAACTTCATCTCCAACTTTTATTCCTTCAATATTATCAGGAGTTAAATGTGAGCGCATCATTGTCAGGTTCACATGTACTTTATTTCCCTCACGGAATACTTTCGACTCTTTCTCTCCCTTCGCTACGTAAGGATGTTTATTTTCTTCGATCTTAAAGAATTTAACTGATCTGTCTTTGATCACACTTGCAGCAACTCCCTGAGCATAATGAGGTTCTCCGATAGTTGGAAAATCTAAAAGTAACTGCATTTTATCACCACTAATATCATACAGCTGGGCGCTTTGAGATAACTCCGGTCCGGTTGGTAAATAACGGTCTTTAGTGATTTTATTATAAGCAACAAGGTATTTTCCGGTTGGTTTTTTAGAATCTCCACCAGGGATCATCAGGTGGCCAACAGAATAATAAGTAGGAACTCTGTCTAATACTTTAAGGTCCTTAACATTCCATTTTACAACCTCACTTGATACGAACATAGAAGTATAAGCATTCCCTTTATCGTCAAATTCAGTATGCAATGGGCCTAAACCTGGTTTTTTAACTTCTCCATATAATGCTGCTTCGTACTTGATAACCGGAATACCATCGTACTCACCGTCAAATGCTTTATCAGCAATAGCTTTTTGGATTTTATCAAAACTAAATACAGGGATCAAAGCAGCTAATTTACCACTACCAACGATGTATTCACCTGTTGGATCAACATCACAACCATGCGGAGACTTAGGACATGGTATCATGTAAACCAATCCTGGATGATCTTTCATATCAAGGACAGTAACTTCAGTTTTAATAGTTGAAGTTGCAGTATGAGTACTTTCATCAAAACGATTGCTTGCATATTTAGTTTTTTGCTTGCGACCTTTGCCTTCTTTGATCAGCTTTTCGGCCAACTTCCAGTTAACAGCCATGATAAAGTCTTTATCACGTTTAGAAGCGTTTACTTCAAGTAATGTATTCGCTTGCTCGGTATTGTAGGTACTGAAGAAAAACCATCCATTAGATTTACCTTTTCCAGCATGACTTAGATCGAAGTTTACTCCGGGGCCTTGAAGCTGGAAGGCAACATCCATATTGCCATTGTCTTTATCAACACTAACAAAGCTGATCGTTCCTTTAAAATTTTCTTTGTAGGTATTGATAGGAACATCTCCATTTTTATCATCAGGCGGGATACTAAACCTTGTTCCTGCAACTATATATTCAGAGTTTTCAGTGATGAATGGTGATGAGTGATTACCACCACTGTTTGGAAGTTCCAGTATCTCTGCGGTTCTGAATGTTCCAAGGTCAATCCGTGCAACACGAGGCGTATTATTTCCATTGGCAAATACCCAGCGGCCATCAATTTCGCCATTGGTCTGTGACATGGAAACGTGGTGAAGATCATCCCATGGAACATTACCATGAGAGGTGTTCAACATTGGTTTGGTTTCTTCGGAGTAACCCCAGCCCTTTTCCGGATCAACCGAAAAAACAGGAATCACACGAAGCAACCTTCCACTGGGAAGGCCATAAACTGAAAGCTGACCACTAAATCCTCCTGAAACGAAGTTGTAATATTCATCATACTTCCCTGGTGCAACATATACCTTTGAGGCCGCATCTCCACTTACTACAGAGCCGGCATCCTTTGGCTTACAAGCATTCATGCTTACTAATAATGCAAGGGCAGCCATTCCCTGTGCATATTTTGAGTTTATCTTCATTAGTTTATTTATATGGTAAGTATTAGTTTAGTTTTAAAAAAATGGCATAAAAGCCCCCTTAACATTAAAAATTAATATTTTTCAGACATTTCGTAATTGGATTTTATCTCAGCTTCGCCGAAGTATTCTCCTATTTCACACCGTCATTTTTACGCATAAATTCAAGCAGATTTCTAGCGTCTTCATCAGAAAGATTTTGATTTGGCATACGAACCAGACAAAGTTCAAGCTGTGCCTGTACCTCCGGATCCTTGTCGATCATCACATCAGTATTGGTAATGAAATTCATGATCCATTCAGGCTTACGACGCTGAGTTACTCCTGCCCAACCTGGTCCCACAAGTTTCTCATCAGTAGTTTTATGACAACTGGTACATTTGACCTGAGCAACCTTCTCTCCTAATTCTGCTTTGGCAGGATCAACTGTGGCTCCCAGTTCAACATTGGTAAATTTGCCCTCACCTCTATGGGGATCATAGGATGGATTTCCGCTTTCTGTTTCAGCTGCGGCAGTTTCAGTAGATTCATCAGTGGTTTCCTCTGAATTGTTACCTCCTCCGCAGGAAGCAATTGCAATTATCAGGAATGAAACCATACTTAGTGCAAGAAGTTTTTTCATATAACCGGTTTTAGATATTAGAATAAATTTGTTATGCAAGTTTAGGCAAGACCTGAAAATCTTTTTATGCGTTCAATCATAAATGATAAAAGTCATATATTTAGATAAGCATGGTCACTCTTTAGAAAACATACCCAACTTATTTTTGTTTATCATTTTATTACATCTCAAGATATGATTGATATAAACTTATTATTAGCTTGGGGTGCAACCTATAAAAAGGTTGGCGTCAATGAAACAATCTTCACTGAGGGGCAGCAATGCACTTATTATTATCAATTAGTTAGCGGTACTGTCAGATGGCTGAATATAGATGAGGCTGGCAGAGAATGTATCCACTATATTGCAGAAGCAGGTGAATCCTTTGGAGAATTTCCTCTTTTTGATGACGGGCCTTATGCAGCATCAGCCATAGCGAATACAGATTCAATACTAATCAGGCTATACAAACCGGTATTTCTGGATTTATTAAAGGAAAACAATAAGCTTCTATTTCAATTTACCCGCTTACTTACAAAAAGATTAAGATTTAAATATTCTGTAATTAAGTCCTTTGGTTCAAATTGTCCGGAGACAAGAATCATTAATCTTATTAAAAACCTGAAGGCAGAAAGTAAAAATTATTGCTCTGAATGTGATCAGTTAAAATTGACCAGACAGCAGATTGCGGATATGACAGGGCTTAGGGTCGAGACAGTCATCCGAACCATGCGTCAAATGCATGAAAAAGGTGATATAATAATTTCAAGAGGTAAAGTCTTTTGCAAGGATATGACTGAAATCATAATGACCTAACACATCCAAAGCTATTTTTGAAAAAAAAAGAATGAACACTTTTTTATCAAAATGGCTTAGCATTTCGTTTCTGAATCTATTTCTTGTCGCTTTTCTGGGTTTCATTCTGAGATATAAGATCGCCTATTACCTACCTCTGTCCAATCAGAAATATATTCTGCACAGTCATTCCCACTTTGCATTTTCAGGCTGGATCACCCAAAGTCTGATGGTATTGCTGGTCTATTACCTCAGTTTAAAAATCGGAGAACATGTTTTAGAAAAATACCGTTTGCTGCTTTATGCAAATCTGGTCTGCTCCTATGGAATGCTAATCAGTTTTATCATTCAGGGCTATGGTTTATTTTCAATCAGTTTTTCAACCCTTTCAATACTTGTATCAGTTGCTTTTACAATTTACTTCTGGAAAGACCTTAACCAGATAAAGAAAAAAGCCTCCAGCATTTTATGGTTTAAAGCTGCTTTGGCATTCGGTATAGTTTCGTCATTAGGGGCATTCAGCCTTTCCTATTTAATGGCCAACAAAATATCTGATCAAAACTGGTACCTGGCTTCGATCTATTTCTTTTTGCATTTTCAGTATAATGGATGGTTCTTATTTGCCGGCATGGGGCTTTTATCAGACAAGTTGGATTTTCTAATTCATGAACGAAAAAAGCTATACTACGTATTCTTCCTATTCTGTTTTGCCTGCATTCCTGCCTACTTTTTATCCATTCTATGGATTCCATTCTCTGGAAGTATATACTTTTTACTGATCGCAGCTGTTATTGCACAACTTATTGCCTGGGCTATCATGTTGAATATTTTATTTAAAAATAAAATACAGATCAGTAAACAACTCAGTCCGCAAGGCAAGACACTTCTGATTCTATCGGCCATTGCCTTTACCATTAAGCTATTACTTCAATCCGGCTCAATTCATCCTGCTCTCAGTCAGTTATCCTATGGATTCAGACCCATCATTATTGGCTACCTGCATCTTGTATTGTTAGGGGTAACCAGTATTTTCATAATTGGATATATTATTTCTTTTAAATTAATTAAAGTAAACAAATTATTAATTAGCGGGACCATTATATTTGTTTCAGGAATTATTATAAACGAATTATTATTGATGATACAAGGAGTTGCTGCACTGAGCTATAAAGCAATACCCTACATCAATGAAATGCTTCTTGGGGCTGCTATGATTCTTTTATCAGGTACATTAGTCATGATCATAAGCCGTAAAAAAACGACTGAATAACAATCAGAAGAATCATATTCAAAGAAAACTGAATTATATTATTTCTTAAGAAGGCAAACAAATTCTCATGCCGATTGTCTTATCTACATACCACCTCTAAATCATAAGTACTACAATATATCGTTGATCGGTTTTGAAACCTTTTAATCAGCAGATAAAAGAGTTTCTACCTGATTTTCTTAAAAATTAAATGTGGAAGCATTGAATAGTTTGAATTAAGTTTAAATAATTATAAAGATGAATGCGAAAATAATTTTATCAGTTTTAATGTGTGTGTTGATTGGGAGCAGTTTTACCTTTAAAACAAATGACCCTAAAAAACCCTGGCCAGTACCAGATGTTTCTAAAAACAAAAAGAATCCTGTAAAATCTGATGCACAAACTTTGGCTACGGGTAAATCATTATGGAATACCCATTGTAAATCATGCCATGGAGCTAAGGGATTAGGCGATGGAAGCAAGGCTGCACAGCTAGATACAGAACCTGGAGATTTCACATTACCAATAGTACAAACCCAAACAGATGGCTCTTTGTTTTTTAAAACAACAATAGGCCGTGACGACATGCCTGCCTTTAAAAAGAAAATTGCAGATGAAGATGATCGTTGGGCAATCGTCAACTATATTAAAACACTGAAAAAATAAAAAAGGATAAAGCACTGCAAATTAATCAGGCAGTGCTTTATTTTTTCTGTTTAACAATAGAGGGATGAAAAAATTACATCCCGGGTTTCCCTACCAAATTACACGACAATTCCAATATAAGGTTCAGCGTTTATTTATTCATAGCTCTGAATATCCCAATAAACTCTGAAAAAAAATCCTACAATTCATTAATTGACCTTAGTCATATTCCTAATAACATCACATCTGTTAAAGAAGCTTTTTCCATTTAGCTGTAAACCTAAGGGCAGAATTTATTTCTATCTCAAAATCGTTACCGCTCCGGAAATAATTTTACGCCCTTTTGTTTTGGGATCAATGATATAATAATAAGTTCCGATTGGAAGATCGGTTCCGTTCATTTGCCCTTTCCATGGCTGGGCGTAACCCTTTACACTATAATATACAATGGATCCATACCGGCTAAACACCTGTACAGATGCATTTACATAACTTTCAAGATATTTTATATTCCAGTTGTCATTTATCCCATCTCCGTTAGGGGTAAATGCATTCGGCACTTCAGGTGCTTTCAACACTTTTACAAATATGGCATCGACAGAAATACAGCCCTGATCAGATGTAACAGTTAATGTATAGGTTATATCATCTGAAGGACTTGCCACAGGATCAGGAATATCATCTCTGCTTAAGCCTAAAGAAGGAGCCCATTTATAGGTCAGATTACTTCCTGAAGCAATTGCATTTAGTTTAACCTCACCGCCTTCCAGAATAATAGTATCCCGTCCGGCGAATAAGGTTGGGGTTGGCATCACCAGGATATCCCTGGAAAGTGAATCTGCACAACCATTACTTGCGGTAAACACATACTTAATGGTATGTTTGCCCAGGCCTGCCTGAGCAGGGTTAAATATTCCACTTGCTGAAACCCCATTTCCTGAATAAATACCTATTCCAGCTTGAGAATTCTTTTCCGTTGCCTGGGTAAGTTTGAATGGAAGAACTTCCTGACACACATCTGGAATAGCGGTAAAAACAACTTCAGGCACTGCTTTAAGAATGATCGTTTGAATTTCTTCATCTGAACATACACCCCCTGAATAAGCTACCATTCTGACTGTAAATGGCTTGCTTGCCGGAGAGCTAAACATTGGATACAAAATTCTGTATTCCTTATCCGGCACCGGATTCTCATCCACCAACTTAAAACTCAGATCTCCTCCGTAATCGAAATACCATTCTATTTTACCAATATTCCCAAAATCAACAAATGAGGTATTACGAAAAACTACTTCACGGTTACTGCAAAGGTCATTCGGATTTAAAACAATAAATTTTGCTGTTGGAATTGCTCCACTTACCTTAAATGATTTCACCAGTCTGGTTATACAACCAGATTTTGATGTAACAGTAAGTGTTATCAAATAATCACCGGCAACTGTATAACGGTGAGTTGGGTTCTTCAGTGTTGAGCTATTTAAGACCCCGGAAGATGGATTACCAAAGTCCCATAAATATGTTAGATCTGTACCATCTGCTATACTTGATGAATCGGTAAATTGTGCAAAGGAGTCTGCTATACAAATTTCAGGCACTCCAAATTTCACGATCGGCATTGGATTGATCAGTACATTTTTTTCAAATGCTACACTCTCACAGCCTTTATCTGTCACAACTTTTAGTATAACCTTATAAGTGCCAACTGCCAAATATTTATGAGTAAAGGGTGTTGCTGCATCCTTTTCTTCTATCGTACTACCATCACCAAAATCCCATATCCATTTGACTATCACACCTTCTGCAGTTGAAGATATATCTGTGAACGTAACATCTTTACTTTCGCAGGCAGGCAGACTTGTATTGAAGTTTACAAGCGGCAAGGCAATAACATGAATAGTTTGGGTAATTACATCTGATTGACATCCGGTTTCACCCTCAACCATCAGCTTAACTATATAATCGCCGCTCGCAGCATATGAATGTACCGGATTCTGGTCTGTAGAGACTCCTCCATCCCCAAAATCCCAAAGCCATTTCGTTATATTTTTACCATTTCCAAGGCTGGCATCAGTGAAAGTTATTGAGGCATTGACACAAGTCTGCCCAACAGCGGTAATCACAGAGCTTGGAGGATTAACTGCAGAAAATTGCAATTCCGTTATCTCTATACTTCCACAACCATCTGATGATGTTTTATTTGCAGTTACAATTACTTTATAGTCTTTTAGCTCAGCATAGATAACCTTATTGGGAAATTTATACTCATATAATCCATCAACTGGGTTTGCATCGACCGGAACCGGGTTCAGAAATTCTAAAGGAGTAGAGCCGTCTCCTAAATCCCATACTATTCTGCTCACTGTGGAATTAAATTTCACACTTAAATTCAACTCTTCTTTAACACAAACACTACTAACCTGCTTATTATTAGTTACCTTCCTGATTTCAACACCAAGCCCTTTGACGTTGGCACCTGCGGCATAACCATAAGATTCTGCATTCCCAAATCCGTATGCAATAGCATTAAAGCCAGCATTTGCCTGCAAATTATGTGTTCCCGCTGAGACAGGTATTTGTGCGTATGCATATTCTGGTTTACCTGTAACTGGCTGGAAAAAAGAAGCCTGCGAAACACCATCAATTGTAAAACTAGAAACCCCGGTCTGAGGAATCACAACATTGATAAAATGCTTAACGATCATATGAAGCTGAGTAGAATACATAGTGATCTGCGAAAGAGTCTGCTCCAATGAATTCAAATAGATCATTTCGGGATCCCCAAGATCACCTGCTACATTCGTACAGTTAATTGATTTACCCTGAGTTACTGCATAAAGTACAACCTGAATAGCTTTATCAGACTCAATATTATTAACAGTCTGACCTGAAAACTCGTGATAAAAATTATTTACAAAACTTGTGGAAGGAATAATAGTTCCGTTTAGCTTCACAACAGCATTCGGATCACTTTTAAAAATACGATAGACATCATAATTTCTATCCTTTGAAGGCACAGTAATAAATGTTTTCCCCCAACTCGCCGTAGGATATGCCTGCTGGAATAAGTTATCTGCCGAACCGGCAAGTCCGGCAGCATTTAAACAACCAATTGCAATTTTACCGCTTCCTGAAAACACGGCAATTTTCTTGCAGGGTTCTGAGGTAGTTGAAACCGATTGAATTCTGGTACCAGTGAGGTCAGTTCCTTGTGTGGTAGAACCAATAGCTGATGTCTGTATTCCAAATACCTGATAGATCTCTCCTTTATCTAATCTTATAGGGGCAGAAGCTATTCCGGCTTTTAAACCTCCTTTAGTATCAACAGAAGGTGTAATGATTATTTCTGTATTGTCTTCTGTAGCAACAACAAAAAAGAAGGAATGTGAATTGGGGCTATTAGATATTTGCTGATAATTTAGTGAATAATAGTCTTTGCCCAAAGTATTGGTTGGTAAGACTAAAGTTGCTCCGGAAACTGCCTGATCATAAATATGAGCATAAACAACAATTGGTAATAGGGATGTTATGTGGATACCTTTATTACTTACTTTTCCTTCAATATTACCAATATAAGCAGTTTGAGGCACTGTTACATTGGTAATTGCGTTCGCAGTAACCTGAAAAGGGATACTTGTTCCCCCTACCTCCATTACTCCTGAAGTACTCACATCAGAGGTAATGTAAACAACCATGTCCTGACCTATTGTAGCGGTATAGCCTGCCACATGATTTCCATATGCAAGCCAAAAGTCAGTCCCCTTATTGGATGCTGTCTGTGCGGATACAAAAGAAGTAAGGCCGAAAATCAGGCCAAGAATTACTATTAATATCCCTGAAAGGTGCTTCAAAATTATTTTTTAATTTATTGTTCTTTGAATCTGAATAAAACTATCTCTAAAACTACGTAAACAATTGATCATGATGTTAGACAAATATTAATTCAGATATCAAACTAATTAAAGACCTATTCAGAACTCTGTTATATTTGGGGGGAGTTCTCCTAATCCATTTTGACAAATTTCACCAAAGAAGGTTTATCAATTTGTAGTTTCTGTCCTGTTGGCGTTAATTTGCCGCTTTCCTTATCTCGTTTAAATACAATGATCTCGTTTGTAACCTGACTTGTTGAGAGCAGCCAATTTCCGCTTGGGTCAATTTCAAATGTACGGGAGCTTTTGCCAAAAGAAGGCTGCTTTGCAACCAGGCTTAGCATTCCTGTTTTTTGATCAATGGAATAGATCCCAATTTCATTTACAGTACTTCTTGTACTGGCATAAAGGAATTTGCCATCTGCAGAAATATGAATATCTGATCCATGGCCTGGTCCGGTAAATCCTTCAGGTATCATAGAAACAGACTGAATTTGAGTCAGATGACCTTTTTTATAGTTAAAGGCATAAACTCTAGAATTAATTTCAGTTACTGCATAGAAAAATTTCTTGTTAGGGTGAAAAGTACTGTGTCGGGGACCGGCACCAGGATCAAGAGTTAAAAAAGGCTGAGCTGCTGCAGACAAAGCCAGAGGCCTTTTTTTTGCATTGAACCGGTATATGTTGATTTTGTCAGTACCCAAATCAGCTGTTAAAACATATTTATTATCAGGCGAAACAACAGCTGAATGTACAAAAGGCTTTTTCCTTGCAATGCTGCTACCTTGATGCTTGATATCCTGAATATCTGGTCCCAAAGTACCATTTGCATCAATAGGCAAAGCTGTAATAGAGCCACCACCATAATTAGATGCAAACACATATTTTCTTTTGGCGTCAACAGAGATATGAGTAGGACCGTTACTTCCGGAAGGCTGGCTATTTAATAATTTGAGATCACCGCTTTGGGGATCAAATGCCAGTGCATTGATCTTGCTTTCCTTTCCTTCAGTCACCGAATAAACAAATTTTCGGTCAGGGGAAACCGCAAAATAAGAGGGGCTTTCAAGGATTACTTTCGACTTATAGCTAATTTCACCATTCTGACTATCAAACTCATAGACATAGATCCCTTCACTTTTTCCGGGAGACGTATAAGTTCCAACTAACATATGGTACTTCTCACTTTGTGCAAATAAAGCTGGTGCAACTAATAATAAGGCACAAAAACTAATGATCTTTTTAAATTCCATTATCTATTTATAAATTTTTGAAAAATAAAAGTAAGATAAAAATCATTCCTCCTGATCTTAATCTGACAGGAAAATAGATTAATCAGGAAATTACTATAAAAAGAAAAACCGGCAAGAAAAAATCCTTGCCGGTTAAATTGATGAGTATGAACTAATTAAAATTAATTTATGGCAGAATAATTGACACCGGCAAGTTTTACAGTCAGCCCGCCGATTTGAAGACCATTTGGAGCAACAAAATTCTTCTGGGTATCTCCCCATATCAAATTTATACCATAACCACCACGCGGGGCACCAGAACCAACATAAGCTGTAGGATACCATCTTGGATCATTAATCAGGATACGATCACTAATTTCAGACAGGGTAATCCTTCGCCCGTTAAGCACCAGGTATTGAGCAGCATCTCTGCTTGCAGGACGACCATCAAACAGCCAGCTGAAATCAGTTTGGGATGCACCATATTCAAAGATCTTCCACTCTCTTCTGGTTCCAAAATCAGTTCCCCTGTAATTATTCTCAGAAGAAAGAACTGCCAAATTACCCTGTCCATCGGTAACCCAGATGTTCAGATAGGGTATTATGCCTCTATCGGCAGGTACTGAAAGCCAGTTCCAGTTAACAGATTCAAGTGTATTCACTCTGTAACCGGTAAAAAACTCAGTTCCATAACCTACTTTCTGCCCTCCTCTCGGAGTTGCAAATGTAAATCCGTCGCCTGCAGCGTTTTCACTCAGAATAATATCCGCATCCCAAGGAGCAAATATTGAACCGTTAGCGTTTCTAATATTGAATGTTTTGAAATTCGGACCGCAATTTTCATCAATAATTCCATTGCAGTTATTATCAGTTCCATCACCACAAATTTCTTCAGCTCCAGGGTTTATTGTTGCATCATTGTCATTACAATCATCAGCCGAGCCGGTACAGGCTCCGATTGCAGTATAGCCATCGCCATCACTGTCGGGCACTACATCGCCATGG
This sequence comes from Daejeonella rubra, assembly GCF_900103545.1. Taxonomy (GTDB): domain Bacteria; phylum Bacteroidota; class Bacteroidia; order Sphingobacteriales; family Sphingobacteriaceae; genus Daejeonella; species Daejeonella rubra. Next base: position 32,415 of record NZ_FNHH01000001.1, on the reverse strand, counting down.
GCTAGATGAGCAGCGAGCGCATTTTGATTAACTTGAATGACAATCACTTTGCCATCGCCTGCAGAGTGGCAGATAGTCACTTTTCCTACTGGCCCTTTACTCATCTCTTTATTTGCTTCAAAGGTGAGATCAGTATCTGCCTTCTGGCATGCGGAGAAAAATAACAGGAGGGAAAAACTTAGATAAAGCAGTTTCTTCATAATAGATTTTTTAGATTTCAATACCGGTTGTTTTACAGTATTTGAGCTCAATTATAGAAAAATAGTTTTAAATAATTGTCGTAATCAGAAAATATTTTTCTTGGAAAACAAGTTTTTATTCGAGAATGATCATAATATCCATAGATTGATAAATGGATAAATAATTACTATCATTTTTTGATATGGATTAAATTACTTTATATTTATGGGTACGTACACATTCAACCTATGAGAATAAAAAGCATTTTCTTCCTGGCATTAATTACGCTTGTATTTTTTAATGCTTACTCCCAAAAATCAGTAGAGGTGATTCCACTGTCTGATAAAAGCGGATTTACGGTTAAAACCTCTACCAGAGATCTGGGCAATGGATTTTTTGATCATGGCGTTGCCTCTCCGATAAGCAATCACCGTGGTGTGGTCTCAACAGTTGATGGGGATGGCAGGAATGTTGTACTCGTCTGGCTTTTTGATCATCGCGGTGGATATTCTTTATTGATGATCGATGCGGAAAGCGGAAAAAGTGAGGAGTTCCCAATAACTTTTGATCCCAAACAGGATACCCCTTATGCTTCCATACTATCTCAGGATAATAAATTTTACACCCTGTTCAAAGACCATTTTGTTGAATTCGACCCTGTAAAAAGAGCCTTTACTTTTACAGGAGAAACGATGTCGCAAATGGCGATGTCCATGACGGAAGATGATGAGGGTAAAATATGGTCAGTAACTTATCCAAACAGCGGTATTGTTTCTTTTGACCCGAAAACTAAAGTATTGAAAGATTACGGGTACGTGCACAGTGAAAACTGGAGACAATACCAGCGCTCCATTGCAGCAGATGATGCAGGCTGGATCTATTTCGGTCTGGGTAATGCCTCCAGTCAGATCCTTGCTTTTAACCCTCAAAATGGAAAAGCAAAAGGAATACTGCCACAAAATGAACGAAAGCTTGGTACTGCATCCGTATATAGGGACATGAATGGTAAGGTCTATGGAAGAACTTTAGAATCTACCGAAAATGAGTGGTATGAATTATATAAAGGTGAAGCAAAAAAAATAGGCATACATAAGGCACAAATGCCGAAAAAATATATCAGCGGACCGCAGGGACTGTTTTACAGGAACTTTCCGGATGGCACTATTTTAAAAGACCTGGATCTTGTCAACAGGATTCTTATCACCGAAAATCCAAAGACTAAAGCTTTAAAGGAAGTCAATTTCAACTATACCAGTGACGGAGCAATTGTAATGGGCATTGGAACTGCCCCTGATGGAACCATTGTTGGAGGAACAGCATTCCCAATGCGCTTTTTCAATTACGATCTTAAAAATGACCGATGGGTGAACCGCGCAGCCTTGGGACAGTTCAATGCACTGGTCAATCAGAACAATAAAGTGTATTTCGGAGTTTATTCCGGTGGCCACCTGATCGAATGGGATCCTTACAAACCATGGATAGCTACCAGTCTTAATAATAAAACTTCGAATCCAATCCATCTGACTACAGTATCACCCACAATTATCCGCCCCTACCGTATCATTTCACATTCTGATGAGAAAACGATCATCATGGGAGGTACTCCGCAATATGGTGCTACCGGTGGAGGCTTATTATTTTATGATAATGAAGCTAAAACCAGAGTTCTCTTAACAGATACCGCTGTAATACTCAACCAAAGCAGTATGAGTCTGGTACCATTAGCAAATGGTAAACTTTTAGGTGGGACAACCACATCACCGGGAACAGGAGGTGAAAAGAAAGCAAAAGAAGCCTTATTATATATCATGGACATCGCCAGTAAAAAAATTGAGTGGCAGCATGCAGCGTTCCCGGGTGCCCAGGAATACAGTGAAATGCGTTTGGTGCCTGGAGGTTTTGTTTATGGCATTGCCGACAAAAAAACATTTTTCGTTTTCGACCCAAAATCCAGGCAAGTTATCTATACGAAGGACATAGCTGCTGAATTCGGCCCTACGACCGCAGAGCAAAGTCCGAGGATCTTTGTTAACGGACCAGCAGGAGAATTATATATTCTCTTCGCCAAAGGAGCAATCGTGCAAGTCATACCCAATAGTTATGAAATGAAATTAATAGCAACAGCCCCTGCCCCGATCAAAGCTGGTGGTGACTATGCAGATGGAAGAATTTTCTTCGTTAGCGGATCTCATCTCATGAGCTATAAACTGAAATAAACCTATTTAAACAATCCCTTGATTAAATTCAAATATTTATGCAACGAGTACTATACGTATCACTAACCATTCTGCTTTTCTCTGCGGTTTCATTCAAAACCTTTGCCCAAAGACAGTATGGAGGTTTTTATACCCGTGAAAAAATCAACAATCTTCAAAACAACACCCAGAAATATGACTGGGCACGCGAATTAAGGGCGGGTACGATCAAAAAAGCTGAACCTTGGGTTTCCAAAAGCGATGAGGACTTATGGGCAATGGTTCCCGGACAAAATACTCCACGTTGTATCGATGTTACCCTTGACCGTATTGCTAAAGGTCCGAAAATACTGGGATGCCTGAAATGTGGGATGGATGTACTTAAATATGGCAATTATCCGTATGAACCTGAATTTGAAGATAAACCATGGAAGCTCACCTGCCCTTCTTGCAAAAGTGTGTTCCCTACCAATGATTTTGGCAAATTTTACGCCAGTGCAATTGATGAACGCGGACAATTTGATGCATCCAAAGGTGATAAAAGCCTGTTATTCAATGAAGCACACCCCGACCCAAAAGACCCGATGCATAAATATGGTGTAGATGACGGTTTTGGATTTATTGACCAAAACGGACGTTCGCATAGATTTATAGGCTATTATGTCTGGAAAAAATGGGATTATATCAGTTCCGGATTAAGTATGTTAGCTGATGCCTACTTATATAGCGGCGATAAAAAATATGCCCGCAAAGCAGCGATACTTTTAGACCGTATCGCAGATGTTTATCCGGAAATGGACTGGAAACCTTATGGTGACAAGGGATGGTACCATTCTGACGGTGGTATCTACATGGGAAAGATCCATGGTTCCATTTGGGAAACAAGTATTGTCACTGCATTTGCTGATTCATATGACAAGATATTAAGCGGCACTGTTGACAATTCAGAGCTTTACAGTTTCCTGAAAAAGCAAAGTCAGGAATACAGGATCGGAGAAAAAGGCAGCCGGGCCTTATTCATTAAAAACGTGGATGATGGACTCCTGAGAACTGCATACAAGGCAATTTTATCAAAACAGATCAGGGGAAACCAGGGAATGCAGCAGCTGACAATGGCAACCTGCGCACTGGCTCTGGACTCACAGCCGGAAACTAATCTATGGCTCGATTGGGTATTCGCAGCAGATGGGGGAAATATACCGGGTTTAATGATCACAACCTTCGACAGGGATGGGACCTCCAATGAAGGTGCACCCGGTTATGCACTGATGTGGGGCCGCTTAGTAACCCAGGTTGCTGAACGTTTACAGGGTTATTCGGCATATACAAAACATAATATCATTAAGGAATTCCCTCAGTTTAACACCACATTTCTTGTCGCCTACCGAATGGCAGCCTTAGGATTAGCCATTCCCAATATGGGCGATAGTGGTTCAACAGGAACTGTCAGCAATGGCTATGCAGATCCTAAATTTATTGCAAAGGGATATGTCTTTACCAGAGACCCTGAATTTGCAAAAGCTGCATATAATGCCAATAATAATTCGGCAGATAAGCTAGGCAGAGACCTGTTTTCTGCTGACCCGGATGCGATCAGCAAAGAAATACAAAAGATCGGTGAAAGATCAGGAATAAGAGCTGAAGGTGGGTATCTGATGAGCGGCTTCGGACTTGCATTACTTGAAAACGGCCGTGGAAACAGCGGAGTAGCCATAGCAAATAATTATGGACGAACGATCATGCATGCACACCCTGATCTGATGAATTTTGACCTTCTTGCTTTTGGTAAGTGGCTCGCACCGGATCATGGATATCCTGAATTTGCCACTAATATCCCAAGCAACAGAGATTGGACCGGCAGTACTGTTTCCCACAATCTGGTATTTGTAAATGAAAAGCCTCAAAAAGAAGTCTGGGGAGGGCATACCAAACTATTTAAGCAAGTAAAGGGATTCGGGGTATTTGAAATTGACGGCAAAAAGGCTTACCCTGACCTCAAAGAGTACAAAAGAACCATGTTTCTGATCGATGCAGGTGCAGACAGTAATGCTTATGCAATCGACATATTTAAAGTTTCCGGAGGACAAGACCATTTATATAGTTTCCATGGGCCGCCGGGAGAGATCAGCAATTCAGGACTTCGGTTGACCGAACAAAAAACAGGAACCTATGCCGGTGAGAATATAGAAAAAGGTATTGCAGCAAATGGATTTCCTCAAGGTTATTCGTTCTTTTATAATGTCAAAAGGGACTTAAATCCACCTGCACAAATCATGCTGGATTGGAAAGTTGAAACGGGTTACAGGGGATTAAAAGCAAATGAAAATATACATCTTAGGATGCATTCCCTTACACAATCGAATGACATTGCCATAGCTGACGGAGACCCTCCACAAAATAAACCGGGCAATCCTAAAAAACTGGGTTATGTGCTGATGCACCGCAAAGGCGAAAACCTCAACAGCACTTTCGTTTCTGTCTTTGAACCTTACAAAGAAAAACCATTTATTAAATCTGTCAAACGTATTGATAATGGAGATGAGTCGCAGATAGCACTTGAAATTGAACATACCAATGGAAGTATTGATTATGTTTTGTACAACCCGGAATCTGAAAAATTAATGAAGCTGCCAAATAACATCAGCATGTCTGGAAATATAGGCTACCTGAGAAAGCAGAATGGCCAGGCAGTAAAATCTTTGATCATTAATGGGAGTTCACTGAGCCATGGAAATATGAATCTGAAATCAGATGGACAGATCAAAGGCAAAATTGTTAAGATGAATAAGAATCCTTCAGGCAGCGGATGGGTACTTGTCGATCAGATCCTTCCTGAAAATGGAAGTCTGAACGGGGAACAGCTAATTATTTCCAATAAAGGAGAAAGAGATGCAACCTATACTATCAAAAGCATCAAACGTGAGGGAAAATACAGCAGAATCGAATGTGGTCCGATAACTTTTGCCATCGGGTTGAAGAATCCTGCTGTGCAAAATTCAAAAGATCCGTACGCCAACTATATCTATGAATTTGAGGAAGGTGATTCTTTCTCTATTCCATCACATACCGAATGGTCATCTAAAAAATAAAACATAAAGACATGTCGACAAAAAATTTTAACAGAAGGCAATTTGTAGCGGCAGCATCACTAAGCTCCCTTGCCGCATTAAGCATTGGAACTCCGGTTTTAGGATCTGAAATTAACTCAGAATTTGATTCCGGCAAAAAGGAAAAACCTACCTGGAAAAAGGTTGGCAATGCCATTTATGGTGCTAAAGCTGATGAAACCGGACCTATCGGCGGCGGTAAAGGATATAAAAATATAATTACTTCAGGTGATTACACCGTGGATAGTCTGGAATCACTCATAGATGCATTGGCAAAAGCTAAAGCCGGGCAGGTAGTGTTCATCCCCGGGGATAAGCTTATAGACATGACAACCTTTATCTACATCGATAAGATCATGCTGAAGATTCCGGAAGGAGTTACCCTGGCAAGCGATAGAGGACATAACGGATCAGAAGGCGCCCAGATCACAAGTGACGGAATAGATACTCCCGGCATGATCCTGATCAATGGAGCCAATGTCAGGATAAGCGGGATCCGCTTAGAAGGTCCGAATCCAAAACGATATTTAGACCATCATAAACGTTCATTCGGACCGGGCGGACCAGGTCATACTTATTATTATAAATTCCCTACCTCCAAAGGAATCCTTTGTAAATTCCCTGATCTTGAAGTAGATAATTGTATCATTACCGCATTCTCAGGAGCTGGCATCAGTCTGCAGGCCGGCACAGGGCATCACATACATCATAACCTGATCCACAGATGCCAGTACAATGGTCTTGGATACGGAGTAAGCCATGATCAGGCAAGTTCAATTATTGAATTCAATCAGTTCAATGAAAACAGGCATTCATTAGCCGGTACCGGCAGACCGGGTTGTGGGTATATTGCCCGGCATAATGTGGAATTGGGAATCTCCTTAAGCCATAACTTTGATATGCACGGCGGCCGTGATCGTAAAGACAATACCAATATTGCCGGAACCACCATGGAAATGTACAACAATACCTTTTTGGGGCCACAAAGGGCCGTTGTGATCCGCGGAGTTCCGCAGGACAAATGTGATGTGCATCATAACTGGATGCCAACTCATAAAGATGCTGCAGCAGCAGTCAGAGCTGAAGAAAAAACATACACAACAAATAATCTCTATGCCGACGGAAAGGTCTCCTGATTTGCATATTACAATTAAAAAGAAAGCTCTTCCGCCTAACAGGAAGAGCTTTTTCATTCCTTTGACAGCCGGATGATCAAATATTTACTAAATTCATTTTTCACAAAGTACAGCATATGAAAATTATAAATATACGTTCCCTGTTTAGTGTCTTAACAGCACTGTTAATCGTTCTATTAAGTACATTTTCTTTCGCTCAGTCGAAAAAAGAACTGACCATTGTTACTTTCGGTAACTCTACAACTGCTCCCCGGAAAGGAATTGAAAAAGTATATGCCGTTCGAATTCATGAAGGGCTCACCGAGGCAGGAATTACAAATAAGGTGATCAACTCAGGAATTGGCGGCAGTCATACCGGATATGGAAAAGATTACAAAGATTCTAAGATCGAACATGGTATGGACCGGTTTGAAAAAGCTGTGCTACAGCATCATCCGGATTGGGTAACCATGAACTTCGGATTAAATGATGCCTATCAGGATAATGGGATTGGAACCGCATCACGTATTCCAATTGAAAAATACATTGCAAATCTGACATATTTCATAACGGAGATCAAAAAGATCGATGGAAAGATCATCCTGCTAACCCCTAATCCGCTTAGTTCAAAACTTGATCAATTTCGTCATGAACGTTTAAAGCTTTACAAAGATGCCGTGATCAAACTCGCCAGATCTGAAAATGTAGAACTGATCAATTCCTGGAAACTATTTCATCACTTTGCTAAAAAGAGCCCGGAGGGAATGGAAGGTTTACTGCCGGATGGTACGCATCCAATGGATACAGGTCATAAACTGATTGCTGAAAAGATCATAAAAATAATTAAGAAGAAGAGCCGCTGAGTTTTATAGGCGGAACATCTTCTTTGCATTAAAATACAAGATCTTACGTTCAATTTCCTTACTTGCTGAAAGCTTTTTAATGGCGGCAATGGTTCCGGCACCCTGGCAGGCAGGACCGTGACCTGCTGCATCATCACAATCACTTCCGTAAAGCAATTTATCCTGATGCTTAGTTAAAAAGGCACGGGCATGATCTTCATCTCTTGTCAGTGAACTTAATCCTGACCCTCCCGAGATATCCCCAAACATATTAGGATAATCACTCATCAAACGATCGGTTAAGCCTCCGGGATTCACTTTCCCCCTGGGGTACAAAACATTCTGATCCGGATGATCCTTATCAATATTAGCCCAGAATGTTTGTGAATGACCTAAGAAATTGACTTTCGGGTACTTTTCAAGCATCTTATGAAAGCGCTCAAAACCACGGTTATACATATTATACTGCCAGTGCATCAGTACGGGCACATCATATTCCTGTGCAAGCTGGTAGATCTTCTGCATCTCTGCTGAATCACAATCTACATTGAATTTTAATTCCCCGATCATCTTGGCACCCAGTTTCAGATACTTTTCAATCTCCGGAATTGCACCGGGAAAATCAGGAACCTCGCAAGCTCCAAAAAGCATTTCAGGTGCATGATCACGGGCATACTGATAACAGATCTCATTGCCTCCAGCCTTCACCTGCAAACCATTACTTAGTCCGTAATGAGTCGAACCATAGTTCAATGACCTTCCGGCAGGTAAAAGTATAGTTGTGGTCACACCCATCATCCGCTGATGTGCAAGCATTTTATCCTGACTCCTCCCTGCATAATCTGTATGCTGATGAATGTCAATGATCGGCTCATCAGCATTTACTACTGATCCCTTGAGATTTAATGCATATCCGGCCAGAAAAATTCCTGTACCTGCAATAAAATAACGGCGTGAAATTGGCTTATTAGTTTTCATAGTATCGTTTACGTACACAATTTACAAATGATAAATAAATAATCCTATAATGATTGCTATAGACTTTCGAATTATTGAAAAGCTATCAATGAAATCGCAAACAATTTCCAGCCTTCACAGTTAAATTAATAGAGTAAGTATCAATCTTACAGGAAATTATCATAAACGTAAAAAGGTATGCCCTATTCCTTTGAAAACTTAATTAAATTTGGGAATAAAATATAACCTATCAAGCAAAGATGAAAGCAGTTAAAGCATACGCCGCCCTTAGTGCGAAAAAACCCCTGGAACCATGGCAGATCGATCGTCGCGAACCAGGTTCAGATGATGTAGAGATCGAGATCCTGTTTAGCGGGGTATGCCACTCAGATATACATACAGCGAGGAATGAATGGCGTGGAACTGTTTACCCTGTTGTTCCGGGACATGAGATCGTTGGTAAAGTAACCCGTGTGGGTGATTCTGTCAGCCGCTTTAAAATAGGTGATACCGTTGGAGTTGGTTGTTTCGTTGACTCTTGCAGACATTGCAGTAACTGCAAGGATGATCAGGAACAATATTGCGAAAATGGACATACTCAAACGTATAACTCTTACTCACAGGATCGCAAAACTATCACCTATGGCGGATACTCGAGCCATATAGTTGTGACACAGCATTTTGTGTTAAATGTTTCCGACAAATTACCATTGGCAAATGTTGCGCCTCTTTTATGTGCAGGCATCACCACCTACTCTCCTTTGAAACACTGGAATGTTAAAAAGGGAGATAAATTGGCGGTATTGGGCTTAGGCGGATTAGGCCACATGGCTGTTAAGATCGCTTCATCTATGGGCGCTGAAGTAACGGTTCTTAGCCGATCAAAAGGCAAAGAAAAAGATGCAGAAAGATTAGGTGCAAGCCATTTCAAGATAACTTCTGATCCTGAAAATATGAAAAATATGGCCGGAAGTTTTGATTTTATAATTGACACCGTTTCAGCAGAACATGATTACAATCAATATCTTGCTCTCTTGAGAACGAATGGTGTTATGGTGCTGTTAGGTGCTCCGCCAAGCCCTTCAGAGGTTTCAGCATTTCAGCTTATCGGTGGCCGCAGAAGTCTTGTTGGCTCCTTGGTTGGAGGTATTAAAGAAACACAGGAAATGCTCGACTATTGTGCAGAACATAACATCAGTTCAGATATTGAACTAATTAATATGGATCAGATCAATGAAGCTTATGAAAGAACTCTTGCCGGAGATGTACATTATCGTTTTGTAATCGATATGAAATCATTAAATTGAAATGATTTATATTTAAACACAAATAATCCATTAATTAATTTTAGAATTAAATTCCAAAACATCTATCATGACTAAAAAATTGCCAGTTTTAATAAGTGCCATAGCGGTAATCTTCACCGCTTACAGCAATGGAGCCTACTCACAGGATAGCAGCAAAGATCCGGTAGAAAAACTTGCTCCCAATAGCGCTTACAAACCTGCCTTCACAGGACAGACAAGAATTGCCGGTGTAAAAACCAAAACAGCAATTCAAACAAAAATTCTTGTAAACGGACTTAAAAGACCATGGGGAATGACAGTTTTACCAGATGGAAGGCTTTTGATCACTGAAAAAGCTGGAGTCATGAAAATTGTTACTACTTCAGGAACTGTAAGTGAACCGATCACCGGTCTGCCGGAAGTTAATCCAACTGGCCAGGGAGGCTTACTGGGACTTACAATTGATCCTGATTTTACAAAAAACAGGATGGTTTACTGGTCATTTTCTGAAAAATCAGCTGCAGGGAATCTGACGGCTATTGCCAAAGGAACCCTTTCTGCGGATGAAAAAAGGATCGAAAATGCCACTGTGATTTACCGCGCAAATCCGGCACACCCAAGCACCGGTCATTATGGAGGAAGAATCCTGGTTGATAAAACCGGTAATTTACTGATAACAACCGGAGAACGTTCTTCCCTGGAAACCAGACCTCAGGCTCAGTTTCTGACATCAGCGAATGGAAAAGTAATCCGTATCACTAAAGATGGTAAACCAGCACCGGGCAATCCATTTCTGAATAATTCTGAGGCAAGACCTGAGATCTATACTTATGGTCACCGGAACGTTCAAAACCTGGCATTTCATCCGGTAACAGGTGATATCTGGACCGCTGAATTTGGTCCCAGAGGTGGTGATGAGTTAAACCTGATCAAACCGGGCAAAAACTACGGATGGCCAACAATCACGTATGGTATTGAATACAGCGGCGTAAAAGTTGGTGAGGGAATTCAGCAAAAAGAAGGTATGGAGCAGCCAGTTTACTACTGGGATCCATCAATCTCTCCAAGCGGAATGTCTTTCTATAGCAGTAATACCATTCCTGAATGGAAGAATAACCTTTTCATTGGAAGCCTGAGTGGAATGCATGTACTCAGACTGGTCATTAAGAACAATAAAGTTGTTGGCGAAGAAAGACTTCTCGCCGATGAAAAACAACGTTTCAGATCAGTGATTGAAGGTAAGGATGGTGCACTCTATGCCATTACCGATGAAGGAAGATTATACAGACTTGGAAAATAAAGAAACAAGAGCTATTTTATTTAGCTAAAACAATCATTTTCACGAACAGGGATCGGTTTTATATCGGTCCCTGTTTTTTTATGCCCGCATCCAGGGTTTAGCTATCAAATTTCTTGGCAAAATTGATGATATTTAATTCTTTAATTAGATATTAGTTTAATAAACAAATAACGAAAAAGCTAAACGCTGATTCGGACCAGCAGAATGAGATCATACCTTCCCAAATTATCAAGTCTATTTACTTTCCTTATTTTTCCGCTTGTACTATTTTCACAGGTTAAAAATTTTAGTCCTTATACTCAGGATCTGAGCGGGACTGACCTGAAATTTGATATGGTAGCTATTCCTGCTGGCGAATTTATGATGGGCAGCCCTGAAAATGAATCTGGCCGGCGCCCTGATGAAGGCCCTCAGCATCCGGTCAAAATAAGTCCTTTTTGGATCGGTAAACATGAAGTTACATGGGATCTTTTTGAACCCTTCGTATATAAAAACCAGGAAGTTCGTCGCAGTACAATACCCTTAACCCAAGAGGTTGATGCCCTAACCCGGCCGACAAGGCCCTATGTGGATATGACCTGGGGTATGGGCAAGGAAGGCTTTCCAGCCATTGGGATGACACATTACTCTGCTGTTCAATTCTGCAAATGGCTTTATACCAGAACAGGCATATTTTACAGGCTACCAACAGAAGCGGAATGGGAATATGCCTGCCGTGCTCAAACTAAAGGCCCTTACTCCTTCCCTGCAGGATCAAAGCTGGATGAATATGCCTGGTACAATGACAATAGCGATAAAAAAACACATCCTGTAGGCAGTAAAAAGCCAAATGCATGGGGACTTTTTGATATGCATGGTAATGCAACAGAATGGACCATTGACCAGTACAAGGCAGATACCTACAGCAAATTTAAAAATACCACTGCCCTGGATCCGCTTGTCCCGGCAGAAACATTATACCCGCATTCTGTGCGTGGCGGATCTTATGAAGATTCAGCCAATGATCTTCGTTCTGCAAGCCGCAGAGGATCAGATCCGGAATGGAAGAAAATAGATCCCCAGATACCAAAAAGCAACTGGTGGTTAACAGGAGGTACATTTGTAGGCATTCGGCTTGTACGGCCTCTTGTACCCCCTACCAAAGAAGAAATCGATGCATACTACAATCGTGAACCTATAGCTGATTATTAATTCAAATTATTCATAAAATGAAGAACGAAATTTCTGGAACTAACGACAGGAGGGATTTTTTAAAAACCTCGGCTATCCTTACAGGTGGCGCTTTACTTGGAAGTCTGCCTCTTGCCGGTGCCTATGCAGCCGGATCAGACACCATTAAAATTGCACTGGTAGGTTGTGGAGGCCGCGGAACCGGCGCTGCCTTTCAGGCTCTGAGCACTAAGTATAATTTAAAACTGGTAGCCATGGCTGATGCATTTCCCGACAAGCTCGACAAATGCTATAAAGCCTTAATTGCAAAATATGGCGCTGAAAAAGTTAGCGTTCCTGATGATAAAAAATTCGTTGGTTTCGAAGGATATAAGCACGCCATAGCTGAAGCTGACGTTGTTTTACTGGCCACTCCTCCGGGATTCAGACCCGAGCATTTTGCTGAAGCCGTAAAACAGAATAAGCAGATCTTCATGGAAAAACCAGTTGCAACTGATTCACCAGGCATCCGGAGTGTGCTTGCAACAGCCGAGGAAGCTAAACGCAAGAAATTAAACGTGGTTGTAGGTCTGCAACGCCATTATCAAAAAAACTACCGGGAATTAATGGACCGTGTACATCAGGGAGAAATCGGCGATGTGATCTCCGGTCAGGTTTACTGGAATAGCGGCGGTGTTTGGGTAAATCCACGCCAGCCTAATCAAACTGAAATGGAACATCAAATGAGAAACTGGTACTATTTTAACTGGCTTTGTGGTGATCATATCGTAGAGCAGCATGTCCATAATATCGATGTTGCCAATTGGGCAAAAAATAAATATCCGGTTTCAGCTTACGGTGCAGGCGGACGTTTCCTTCGCAATGGAAAAGAGTACGGTGAGATCTATGATAACCATTCCGTTGAATTCGTTTACGACGACGGAACAATCATATCAAGTCAGTGCCGACACTTTACCGGTGGAGCAAACAGAGTGGATGAATCTTTCCAGGGGACCAAAGGAAAGGTCTATTTTGACTCCAACAACAAGGGAAAGATCTGGGATCACAAAGGCAAGGTGCTGGTAGATTATGAAGGAAAAAATGATGCAAACCCGTATCAGACTGAGCATGATGAATTATTTGCGGCAGTTACTGCCAACCAGTATAAGTTCGCTGATGCAGAAAATGCTGCAAAAAGCACCATGACCGCAATTATGGGCCGTTATGCAACATATTCAGGCGATATTATCAAATGGGAAGATGCTCTGAACTCGCCGATCAGCCTGATGCCGGAGCGTTTAGCATGGGATGCTATGCCAAAAGTATTACCTGATGCGAACGGAAATTACCCATTTGCAATTCCGGGTGTAACCAAGATTATTTAATCCTCTGCAGCTATTCATTCATAAGAAAAACGACCATGAAACGAAGTGAATTCATAAAAAGCTCTGCCTTGTTTGGGCTTTCCCTCACTGGGGGAAGTTCGGTACTGGCATCCGGCAGGAGCGGATCAGGCAGGGCTGAAAAAACGTTTAATTTAGACTACGCCCCGCATGCCGGGATGTTCGCAGCTCATGCCGGAGATAATTTCATTGATCAGATCAAGTTCATGCATGATCAGGGTTTCAGAAGTATTGAAGATAATGGCCTGGTGAAACGGCCGATCGCTTTACAGGAGGAAATTGGTAAGACCCTGGCAAGCCTGGGTATGACCATGGGTGTATTTGTAGTCGACAAGGGAGGCAATGGAGCCAATACACTGGCAGCAGGTAAACAGGAATACATTGATATTTTCTTAAATGGCTGCCGTCAGGCGGTTGAAGCAGCAAAACGCGTCAATGCAAAATGGGTCACTGTGGTTCCCGGAGATTTTGAACGGAATCTGCCGATAGGTATTCAAACCGGAAATGTAATTGAAGCATTAAGACGCGGAGCAGAAATTCTCGAACCGCATCGACTGATCATGGTGCTTGAGCCATTGAGTGATACCCCTAACCTTTTCCTGCGTAATACTGATCAAACTCATTTGATATGTAAAGGTGTAAACAGTCCTTCCTGTAAGATCCTCTATGATATTTATCATATGCAGAAAAATGAGGGTAATCTGATCCCAACCATGGAAAAATGCTGGGATGAAATAGCCTACATACAAATTGGAGATAACCCGGGCAGAAAAGAACCTACCACCGGCGAGATCAATTACCGAAATTTGTTTAAATACATTGATAGCAAAGGCTACAAAGGTGTTTTGGGTATGGAGCATGGCAATTCCATTCCTGGAAAAAGCGGGGAGCTTGCCTTAATAAAAGCCTACAGAGACGTAGATAGTTTTAAATAAGATCAATAAATGATTTTATCAGGAGCTATTCTACAGATAGCTCCTGATAAAATTCAAGAAAGCATTTTAAGTTCGCGTAATTTCTCAATATAAAGAAGCACTTCTGTTTCGCTGACATCATTGAAATTTTCATAATAAGCGCCAACTCCGGAAAAATCAGGAGGGGTCATCAGTACAATAACTTCATCAACCTCCTTTGCAACAGTTTTTACCGCACTTTGGGATGCTACCGGAACTGCAATGATTATTTTAGCAGGCTTACTCTTTTTAATTAAACTTACGGTGCTTAACAGGGTGTTGCCTGTCGCCATTCCATCATCAATCACAATCACCGTCTTTCCATCCAGGTTTTCAGGCTCGCGTTCACCCATAAATTTATCATGCATATGCTGAAGCTTGCCCCTGACCAGCTTCAATTCTTCTTCAATATATTCATTCGAAACATCATGATGTGGAATTACAAAGTAATCGTGCAGGCTGGCAGCGCCGATCGCATATTCCTTATTTGAAGGGTGTCCGATCTTTTTTGTCAGGACTATTTCCATTGGGAATCCTAGTTCCTTTGCCACAACATAAGCAAGCGGAACTCCCCCCTTTGGAACGGCAAGCACTACTCCCGGATCCGATTTGTATTTGCTGAGCTGGGCTGCAAGCAAAATACCAGCCTCTGTTCTATCCTTAAACATCATATTCAATTGTTAATTCATTGCATATCAAACCATAACAGCAGGTATATGGCTTTTGAACCAGGATGAAGCGAGCTCCGCTACCTGCTCCAGTTTTCCCTCCTCTTCAAACAAATGGCTGGCACCATCAACTATTTCAATCCGCTTTTCACAATTAAGCTTCTCATACGCTTTCTGGTTAAGACTAAGTACCTCACTGTCAAGGCTTCCTACAATAAACAGGCATGCTACTTTTATTTCCTGCAGATCTTCCATAGCCAGATCTGGCCTTCCGCCTCTGCTTACTACTGCAAAAATATCAGGCAGTTTAGCTGCAGCCTTTAAGGCCGATGCTGCACCGGTACTGGCTCCAAAATAACCAATACTCAGATCTCTCGCTGAAGGATGTTTTTGCAGCCATTTTGTTGCGGCAACTAACCTTTCATGCAGCATTTCAATTTCAAATCGGTTGATATAATACAGATCCTCTTCCGGGGTTAGAAGATCAAAAAGTAAAGTTCCAAAGCCATTTTTCTGAAGATAACCTGCAACATATTGATTCCGTTTACTTAACCTACTGCTTCCGCTCCCGTGTGAGAAAATAACAATCCCCATACATTCTTCAGGAATACATAATACACCTTTAAGCCTTATTTCGCCAACTGGTATACTTACCTCATTATTATACCGCATTTCCATAAAACAATAATTTCTAATTAAACATTCAAATTAATTACAAGCCCATTTGAAGGGATCAACAAAGCCTTTTTAAATGCAATTCCGAGCTGAACCAGAAAAACAATCCAGCCGATTTCTGGCATAAATCAAATCCCGGCAGGTTCAAATCTAATCAGTCATTGACACTGCGCTATTGATTTTCATCAGTGAAGGTTCTGATAATGATCAATACTTTTCTGCCATATAAATCTTTACTTCAAACAAGGAAATAAACAGGCAAAAAGCATCAATGTTTTAACACATCTCTTTAAAATGTACCAGGCAATATGAATGTTCATTCAAGCAAAACATTACAGGAAAGCGATCTTGTTGATGCTATCCGGCTGTCATCCTATTCATTGAATAACCCTGCCGACCTGAAGCCACTTTATAACCGCATAGGTGATGCTCAAATAGTCATGCTTGGCGAGGCCAGCCATGGCACACATGAATACTATACCTGGCGGGCCCTGATCTCAAAAAAACTGATCGAAGAAATGGGCTTTAATTTTATTGCTGTGGAAGGCGACTGGCCCGATTGTTACAGACTGAACAGGTTTATCAAAGGTTATGAGCCCGAAGACACAAGTGCTTTTGATGTCTTGCAGAAGTTTAATCGCTGGCCTACCTGGATGTGGGCCAACTGGGAAATATCTGCATTGGCAGAATGGATGTTTCAGCATAATAAAGGCTTAGCGTCCAATCAAAAAGTGGGATTCTATGGTCTGGATGTATATAGTTTATGGGAAAGCATGGAAAGTATCATGGGCTATCTCAAACAAAAAGACCCTGCCGCATTGAAGATCGCTGAAAAAGCTTTTCAATGCTTTGAACCATACCGGAAGGATGAAGGCCGTTCTTATGGTTGGGCAGGAAGGCTGGTTCCTGAATTATGCCAGGATGAAGTGATTGGTATGCTGAGAGAAATACAAAATAAATTACCTGTGTATAACATGGATCATGAAAATGTTTTCAGTGCAGAACAAAATGCATTCGTGGCAGTACATGCAGAAAAATACTACCGTGCCATGGTAAAAGGGGGACCGGAAAGCTGGAATATAAGGGACAGGCATATGGCTGGTACGCTGAACAGGCTGCTGGCCTTACATGGCCCGAAGGCAAAAGCTATTGTTTGGGCACATAATACTCATATCGGCGATGCGAGAGCTACCAACATGGCTTCAGACGGCATGTACAATATCGGTCAGTTGGGAAGATTGCATAAAGGAAAAGAAAATGTGGTATTGGTTGGATTTGGATCCAATGATGGAACCGTAATTGCCGGCGATTATTGGGGAGCACCTATGCAAACAATGCCTGTACCTGCTGCTCAAAAAGGTAGCTGGGAGCAGCTCTTCCATTTATCAGGACATGATAATAAATTATTGATAATGAATGATATAGACGAAAATGAAGCCTATATGAAAACACCCAGAGGACACCGAGCAATTGGAGTGGTCTACCATCCGGCACATGAATCGAGAGGAAATTATGTCCCAACATTATTATCCCGTCGCTATGATGCTTTCATTTATTTAAATAAAACAAAGGCATTGCATCCGCTGCATGTTCAACCCGACGGACAAAAGACGCCGGAAACCTATCCTTTTGGGGTTTAAGGAGCTTAAAATCATACACCTATGAATGTACCGGTCAAAAAAGGCAAACTGCAGAATTTAGCATTCGAAGAAATTGATAAAACAAAAAGTCCTGAGGAATTAAACCCTGCGGAAACGAATCCGGAGATCATCCCATTTGAAGATCCGTTTGAATCACCAGAAGATGCAGCACCTGTACCCGGTGAAGGGCCATGATAAATCCCAACTATCTATTTGATATTCAATATAGTACCTTCAATTGATCTGGTACCATTATCGGTATTAAAATAATAAACAACCAATACCCTTTTCTTATCCAATTGTACCGGCCAGGTATAGCCGATATCGCCATTCCCGCCATCTTCCCGAAGTATCACTTCCGGAGCAGTGGCAAAATCGGTACACTCTGCATTCAGTATCCTTGCACGTATGCCATAAGGCTTATGTCTGTAACCATAGGTGATCAAAACACGATTATCCGGCAGTCGAAGTGCATTCATAGGATGTCCTTTAAAGCCCATACTCTCCCACTTAGAAAAAGTTTTTCCTCCATCTGTTGAACGGGCTATACATGCCTGATCACCAAAACCTGCAGTTCTTAAAAATGCTACCAGGTCGCCTTTGGGTGTTTCATAAACGGAAGTCTCATTAAAAGAGATCTTCTCGTCAACTGCAACCGGACTGGAATAATTCCAGGTCAGTCCCTTATCATCTGAGCTGATCAAGTGTACAGAGGTCTTTCCCGGAGCATCGCTTGCTGCTGCCGCCCAGAAAATCCGTCCGCTTTTACCCTCAACAAGCGCTCCCCGATTATAGGCAGGGACAGGCTTTCCCATAGGATTGATGTTAATTTCAGGCTCAATATGCAATGGATAATGCGGGCCTTCCCATTTCCTGCCCCCATCCCTTGATCGTACCAGATAACCACCAAGAAAAACAGCCTCTCCGGCAATAAAATGAGGGGTTTTAAGATTTTTCATACCTTCAGGACGGAGAAAAGCCCAGCCATAACTGGCACACAATATGGTTCCATTGCGCAACTGCAGCAGACAAGGATCTTGTGAACCACCAAAAGGATGTGCATAAAGCAAATCCGGCTCCTTGGTCCAGTTTTCACCATCTTTCGAACGTAAAGACACCAGATAACTGTTCGGATCTACGTGACTGCTTGACTTTTCGCCAAATATTTTCCGGTCGGGTGCAGATCTGAATGCAAGCAGAAACTCCCCATTCGGTCGCTTAATGATCGAAGGAAATGCAACATAGAAATCAGGATTTTTATAGATGAGGATGTCTTTTTCTTTGCTGATACCGGGGATGCTATCAACTAATAACTGAAAAGGAGTCCATTTGGCAACGACAAAATTGAATTGATTTCCATATCCTGCCGGGGTTGAAGCCAGACTGTTTACAATTGAGTTAAATAAAAACAAACAAATCAGCAAACTATTGATTATCAATATATTGAAAATTTTCATCTCTTGTGAATTAGCAGATAAATTTTATAAATAAACGATGAATATAATAGGAATGACTAAAATTAAGGCCACATAAAAATAGGATATTGCATGTGCAAAATTCAAAGTCCAGCCCAGGCCATAACGCTTGTCAACCCAGATGGATGGATCATTTGGGTTGATATAAAACACCCCCCATTTCCATAGATCATTGTTATTCTTATCGAACTCATTCATAAATCAATATAGTAATTTATAAATTATCCGATCGGTCATTTCTTGCCGGAGTTAGATCGGACTCGATCTGAAGAGAAAATCACTAAAGAAAAATTGCACTTAGCATCAATGACCCCTATTTCAAAAGGCAATAAAGACATTTTCAGACACCTCATTGTTTTTCAAGACAGGAACCGCAAGCTTGCGAAGGCAATGAGATATAGAAAATATGTAACTTAGATTTAAGTTTTATAAACAAATTTCAATACCAGAACATGAAAATAATCATTATTACATGTATGTTATTCATTCTAACTTCCTGTGGGCAAAAGGGAGGTGATGACCCGGGACCAAACGAGCAGCTTAGCTTTGTAAAATATATAAAAGCACTCAGAGATACAGTGAATACATCCGAACAAAACAAGGATCTGCGAAGTGTTCTTCTTGATAATGGTATATCATCAACCAAAATTTATGTAAAAGACAGCTTGCATTTGAAGTTCAATTTCTGGCAGGCTAAAGTTCTGGAGATCATTGATAAGCAGGCAACCGTGGAAGTTAACTTTGGTATAACTTTGGATCAGGCAAATAGATCGGCGCAAAAATCGATCGTGTTAAGCTCTCTAATGGATCAGTCCGATAAGGCAATAATTGAAGGAATCAAAGCTGGAGATCAGGTAAAGATCAGCGGAATCTTCATTGAAAAGAAAGGCTTTATTGATATAGACAACTACAGCGATTATAAATTTTCCAAAAATGTATTCGACAATCCTGAATTCAAAATAAAAATAACAGCAATAGAAAAATTATGATACGCTGGTGCGTTCGCAATGTCAATATGTATTGATTTAAATAAATGATATACAGACAATTACTAGCAAGTTCTTGCGCACGCGTGCCGAGTGTGCTTTTTCAAAATCGCAACTTTTAAAGTACAAATACACCTCGTTTAGCGATTTCCCTCACCTGCTGAAGGACAGGTTCCGGGACATTTGCTTTCAATTTAAGGTTAATATTTTTAAGGCATATTGAATGCCGTTCAAGCTATTTAAGAAACTGATATATATCAGTTTTAAGCTCATGTTTATCCTTAACCTGAGAAGGGTCATTTAAATAGACCTCAAAAGGTAATTCGCGGGCTTCTCTATTATTCTCTTTTAACCACTTTTTAATTTCATTGTAGGGCGTTTCCATTTCTTCATACGGGCCAGTATAATGTGCAAGTACCGCTTCACCCCCGGCAACAAATTTAGATTCAATTCTGCCGTTCAAATACCCGGGAATCCTATCCACCTCCACTCCTGCTTCCAAAGTCACAGGGTCTTCATAATCAAGGTAAAAAGCCATGACCCTGCCTGCTTTCAGGTCATTTTTCTTAATAAAACTAAAGATTTCTCCATAATCAGCTTCGAATATCATACTTAATGCGGATAACCCTGTGGTTTCTCTAATCAATAAAACATTAAATGGTTCCAGGAGGACCTTCTCCAGTACCACATTGGTTTTCTTTATTGTATCCTGTAACATGACTTTAATTTTTATGGGTTTATCATTGATTTTGCGGATGAACCGTGTCCAATGCCGATAACAACAAATGGCAAAATGAAATCAACACAAAATATTCTTTTGTGTTTAATCAAAAATAGTTTCTTATTAAAAAACTGAAACGGTCTTTTCCTGTTTGATACAGCAAAATTAAAGAAGGCTCATTAAATACTATATGACAAGAATTATGCTTGTCCTTGATAATGATCAACAATAGCCCATCAGTCATATACAGCTATCCTTTGGCCAGGGGGATTTTTTAAAATTTAGATTCAAATTCCGGCAAATACTTGCCATTATTGTACCATGAATGATTTCATAATAAAATACATAAAAACCTTCGAAATGATCGGTGTGATCATGCGGATCGTAAGTTTCACACTGGTAAGCTGGCTTGGCCCTGAAAGTCCGTTTCTTTTTGTCTGGATATTTAATACCCTAGATGCAATCTTGTTATCCTGGTGCGCCATCCTTAAAAAAGACAAAGCATATACTGTATTAAATCTATTCTGGATTCTGGTGGGAATTGTGGGAATATTAAGGGCAAGCGGACTATTACACTAGATCCTTTAAATAAAGATTTGAAAAACCCGATTGTGCGGACTATTTCCATTGCTATTTTTTCATTTTTGATCCTATATTTTTTTACCTTGTTTTGATTTAATCAACAGGAAATATTTTCAAAATGAAAAATAACAAAGGGAAAAACAGGGATATCTCAAGACTTAATTTTTTAAAAAACACCAGCATTATAGCAGCAGGATTAACTTTTCTGCCCGGTTTGGTTAGTTCAAAGCTAAGAGATAGCTTGTTAAGCTCAGGCTTAGCTGCCGGAAATATTATAGACTATCAGATCATTATCCCAACTCTGGTCAGTTCCATAGAAAAACAGGCAGCCCAGCAGCTCCAGAAATATCTATCCAAATTATCTGTAAAGACTATTCCAATTGCAGAAGAGGGTAAGACAACGGTTATTAACGGAATTTACCTGGGTGAAACGGAATATGCCAAAACAAATCAGATCAATTTCAATCAGCTCCCGGAAGCCGGTTTTATTCATAAAACTGTAGGTGATAATTTCATCATTGCAGGCGGTTCAAAAAAGGGATTACTTTTTGGTGTTTACGATCTACTGGAAGGTTTAGGATTCAGGAAATATTCTACTGAAGATGCTGCAGGTCCGAAAACTAAAACGTTCGATCCTGGTCAGGGAACAAAAACCTACGAACCTCTGGTAAAATACAGAACAACTTCCTACAGCCAAATGGCTGATCAGGAATATTCAGACTGGCATAAGCTTTCTTCCAGGGATGACTGGGGATTATTTGTTCATACTTTTAACACGCTTGTCCCGCAACAGGTATATGCTAAAACCCATCCTGAATATTATTCACTGATCGATGGAAAAAGACAACCGGGAACCCAGCTATGTCTGTCGAATCCGGAAGTTTTAAAAGTATTGGTTGAAAGCCTGAAAAATAAGATTCAGGAAAAACCGACTCCCACCTATTGGTCTGTTAGCCAGGATGATAACGATAGATATTGTCAATGTGATGGCTGTGCAGCATTAAATGAAAAATACGGTAAGGTTCCCAGTGGATCCATTATTTACTTTGTGAATAAGGTTGCCAAAGAATTTCCGGATAAGATCATTTCTACCCTTGCCTACTGGTACACCCGGAAAGCACCTAAAAACATTGAAATTGAGTCTAATGTAAATATTATGCTCTGCAACATTGAAAGTACAAGGCAAGCACCTGTGTTCGTAACCGATCCTGCATTTTCCAATGATCTGAGAGACTGGGGAGCACTGTCAAAGGACATCCTTATCTGGGATTATAATATTCAGTTCACAAATTATATCTCCCCTTTCCCAAATCTGTATACCTTAAAGCCGAACATCAAATTTTATACAGATAATCAGGTTAAAGGCTTATTCATGCAGGCAAATGATGAAGCGGCGGCTGAAATGGCCTTGCTTCGATCCTACCTGATCTGCAAACTCATGTGGAATCCCGATGCAGATGACAAAGCCATTATCAATGAATTCCTTACCGGTTATTTTGGTGCTGCAGCTCCATTTATCAGTCAGTACATCGAAAGTATGCAGGAATCTCTGGTAAAAAGCGGCATGGTGCTAAGCATTTTTGGGGATCCTATCCACGCAAAAAACTCCTATTTATCTGCAGAAATGATGCAGCAGTATAAGCAGCTCTTCGATAAAGCAGAAAAGGCTGTGAGCGCTGACCCTAAATTAGTCCAGCGTGTAAGAACAGCGCGACTGCCAATCATGTATGCAGAGATTCAGATCGGCCGCACGGAGATCGATACAGCCAGAAGCATGTTCCGTAAGGGAAGCAATGCCTATATACTTCCTAAACCTGAGATGAAAGCGCTGGTTAACCGTTTTGCTGATGGATGTAAACTGAATAAGGTAAAACTGGTACGGGAACGGGCCGGAACTCCGGAGCATTACCGGGCATCCTACAACCGCATCTTCAGCAATATGGAAGGTATGATCAAGGTTAAATCATTCCGTAAAAAGATCATTCCAATCACCAGTCCGAATCCTAAATCGAAAGGTTTAGAGAGCCTTACAGACGGTATTTTTGCTTCCTACGAGTCATGGCAGGAGGCTGATCAAAACTGGGTTTATTACACCGGACAGCACATGGATTTTATTCTCGATCTGGGTGCAGTAATGCCTGTAAGTTCGGTAAATATGGATTTCCTTAACCCTCAGGCACAGCCCGACTGGCATTTATTTGCCTTGCCTAAACATGTCAGCTATTCAATATCTGAGGATGGAAATAATTACAGTGAACCTGTATTAATCAATAACCCTAACAATCCGAACCCGCTTGAAAACCCGGGGATCATCAAAATTTCAATCCTACCATTTCAAGCGACTATGAATCCCGGAACCAAAGCCCGCTACATCAAAGTCCATGCGGAAAGCTTATTGAAAACCCCATCATGGCATATCCGATCAGGACAGGATATTTCTATTTATTGTGATCAGATCGTGGTGAAATAATTGGGGTTGGGATGATCAAATACCTTTTCTTTTAATCCTTCCTTCAATTGAAGCACGATTTTAGGCGTCATGCCTTTTCCCCCAGCAGCTGTAAAACAAAAAGCAAAAATTGGCCATTTGCGCGTAAGGGAGGGGCATTGTTTTACCCTTCAGTAAAACGCAGCCCGTGTTTTGCTTTTTGTGTGCGGTAGGTTTGCGCCGGCTGCCTTGTCCAAAGGACTCATTAAGAGTGAGAAAAATTAGGCTTTTGTTTCTTTTGGCCTTCAAAAGAAAGAAATATCAGCGCTTGCGCAGCATGTGCTATTAGAAAAGAACCACCCCCTTTAATTCCCCCGCAAGCGGTGGACACTGGGTGGCTAGGAATTTACTTAACCACCTAAACAGGTTTAAGCTTTAAGCCTGCTCCTGCTTTTAGTAATTCCTGGGTAATGCTGCGTGTATAAGTTTTGATCTCTTCCTGAAAATCTGTTACAGAAGCCCCTGAACGGATCTCTTCAAGTCGCTTTTCCCAGTTTCCGGTAAGTTCTGCCTGAGCTATCTTATGATCTTTTACCACCTCATAAACCGCGAGGCCTGTCTGGGTTGGGACCAGATTCTTTTTCTCGCGCAAAATATAATCCCTCTTCAGAAGAGTTTCAATGATGGCCGCACGGGTAGCAGGAGTCCCCAGCCCGCTGTCTTTCATTGCATAACGCAACTCTTCATCATCGATCTCCTTACCCGCTGTTTCGAGGGCCTTTAATAAGCTGGCCTCATTATACAGTGGTTTGGGTTTGGTTTGTTTTTCAAGTAAGGCTTTATCAACTACCGGCAGATTCTCCCCTTCCTTTACTTTTGGTAACGAAGCATTATCTTCATCCTTTTTCTCCTCATCAGGCTCGTTGAACACAGCCCGCCAACCTGCAGAACTGATCACGGTTCCACTGGCGATATATTTAGCGCCTGATTGAACCGTAATTTTAGTGATCTCCTTGATACATTCCTGATGAAAAGCCTCCAGTGTACGGCCCAAAACCAGGTCAAAAATGGCTTGCTTATCTGCCGAAAGATTGTAAGGTTTTTCTCCGGTAGGCAAAACAGCATGGTGATCGGTCACTTTTTTGACATTCACACTTCGCTTATTCAACTTGACACCTGTAAGAAATAATGCCTGCTTCCCAAAAGTTTCATGATCTTTAAACTTTTCCAGCAATGCAGGTATTCCGGCAAAAACATCGTCCCCGATATACCTGCTGCCTGTACGCGGATAGGTGACCAGCTTACTTTCATACAGATTTTGAAGCAGGTTTAGGGTCTGATCAGCGGTAAAGCCATTTTTTTTATTAGCCTCCTGCTGCAGACTGCTCAGATCATGCAATAATGGAGGCGGTTCCTTTCGTGGTTTGGCTTCAACAGCAAGTATATGCCCTCCAAGCGGAAAACCCGAAGCCACATCCTCTACCTGATCTATTAAAACCTGAGCCTCTTCCTTTGACTTAAAATTCTCGGTTGAAACCGCACGAAAAACTTGTCCCTCCTTATCTACCTGAATACTGACCTGATAAAAAAGCTGAGGCACAAAACTCTTATTCTCGAGGTAACGGGAGCAGATCATGGCCAGAGTGGGCGTTTGTACCCTACCAAGTGAGAGAACAGATCTTGTGCCGGAAGATATACTCAGTGCCTGCGTGGCATTCATCCCCACCAGCCAGTCGGATTGCGAGCGGCAATGAGCAGAATTGAATAGAGTATCATAGTCAGAACCTGGTTTCAGGTTCCGGAAGCCTTCTTTGATAGCTTCATCCGTTTGAGATGATATCCATAGCCGTTTGAAAGGCTTTTTACATTTCAGATAATAATATATATACCGAAAGATCAGTTCCCCTTCCCTTCCGGCATCCGTTGCAACAATGATATCAGTTGCCTCATCAAATAAAGCCTGAATGATGTTGAGCTGTTTCCTGACACCGGGGTCTTCTACCAGACCATCCTTCGTCTTAACCTTACGTATTGATAGCTTAAACTTCGCCGGCAGCATGGGTAAATTATGCACATTCCAGCCATAAAAGCCATATTCCTGTGGCGGAGCCAGCTGCAGCAAATGACCGAAAGCCCAGGTAAACGTAAAACCTTTGCCTTCCATATAACCGTCTTTTTTGGTTGTAGCCCCAAATACTTTGGCTATTTCCCTGGCAACAGACGGCTTTTCGGCAATGATCACTTTCATGGTTTTGAATTTGGACTTGACGAAAGTAGGAAAATAAGGCAGCTGACAGCAAGTTTGTTGAAAAAGAAGAAGGTGGGGTTTTAAGTTGTAAGTGATAAGTTGTAAGTGATAAGTGGTTTGTTATTTATAAGGTGTGGAGTAAAGGCTCATACATTAGAAAAATCAAAGCCCGGCAAAATTCTGACCAGAATGATCTGTTTGGTTGCTTTAACCTGTTAAAATAGACCAATATTAGGTTTTGTTTGTACCTCCTTCGTACCTTGTTCGTAGAACACCCCATTTAAGGCTACTGGAGAGCACTATTGTACAAAGAAGGTACGAACATGGTACGAACTTGGTACCTTGAAGGTATGGTGTTTGTCTCGTCCTGAAATAGCTATACAGATTGGTTAATAATTCCTAAACTGATTATACAGTCTAAGTTGGTAATCCTGCCTGAACTGATTTAAAAAACCTGAATTAACCCAAAAAAAATATTACCCTGTCGCATGTAGAGTGCAGATAAAAATAAACTCAAATTTCCTATGTTTGGGTCTATGACCCAACAAGCTATCCCCGTAAATCCGGTGCGCCGTATACTAGCAGCGAGCCTCATCGGCACCACCATTGAGTTTTTTGATTTTTACATTTATGCCACTGCCGCGGTGCTGGTATTTCCCAAATTATTTTTCTCGGCTTCAGATCCGGCTATGGCTACACTCGAGTCGCTCGCTACTTTTGCACTGGCCTTTTTTGCACGACCATTGGGTGCTGCGCTATTCGGGCATTTCGGTGACCGTAAGGGACGTAAGGCAACGCTTGTTGCAGCACTTATGACGATGGGGCCATCAACTGTCGCCATCGGACTCTTGCCGGGCTATGCCTCTATTGGCATTGCTGCGCCGATATTGCTGGCCGTATTTCGTTTCGGACAGGGATTAGGCCTGGGCGGCGAATGGGGAGGGGCGGTATTACTGGCAACAGAAAATGCCCCACCTCACAAAAAAGCCTGGTATGGTATGTTTCCGCAATTAGGCGCGCCTATAGGCTTCCTTTTATCTACAGGCTCATTTTTTATACTGAGCAGAACCATGAGTGAAAGCGACTTTATCAACTACGGCTGGCGGATACCTTTCATAGCCAGTGCCCTGCTCGTATTTGTGGGACTGTATGTGCGATTAAAAATTACCGAAACGCCTGATTTCATGAAGATCGTCGACAATAAGCAGCAATCAAAAATGCCGGTAAAGGATGTGTTTACAAAACATACTAAAGCCATTACCCTTGGTACGCTGGCTACGATCACCACCTTCCTGCTGTTTTATTTAATGACCGTATTTACCTTGAGCTGGGGTACAACAACACTCAATTACACTAAAAGCGATTTCCTGATCCTGCAAATGATCTCTATGCTTTTCTTTGGATTGGGAATCCCCCTATCTGCCCTGCTGGCAGATAAATACGGACGCAATAGAATGCTTGTTGCAGCCACTATCGGGATCATGTTATTCGGACTTTTCTTCGCCTTCATATTTATAGCCGGCAATACGTTCCTTACAGGAGTATTCCTGTCGCTGGGCATGTTCCTGATGGGTCTTAGCTACGGACCAATAGGTACCGCGCTGGCAGGCATCTTTCCGGCACCCGTACGTTATACCGGCGCTTCACTGGCCTTTACCCTTGCCGGGATTTTGGGCGCATCCCTCACCCCCTATTTAGCCACCACCCTGGCGCAGAATTACGGACTTGCCTATGTGGGCTATTATCTGACCATCGCTGCGGGACTAACGCTGCTGGCTTTGCTGGGGTCGAGGAAGATGATGAGGGAGGAGGGAGATTAAAGCTAAAAGCCTAAAGCAGAAAGGTTAAAGGAGAAAGCGGAAAGCTCAAAGCAGAAAGCTGAAAGCAGAAGGCTTAAAGGTTTATTTTGCTGATAATGAGGATATTTAATAAAAGATAATAAATATGCCACAATACCACTGGATTTGGGGGCTTGTGGTTTTTTATCAATAGTATATATAAATTAGCAGTAACCCTAAGACGAATTACAATCCTTAAACGACCGACAATAAAACGAGCGGAAAAATAGTACAAACAATAAAAAAATAACAAAATGAGAAGTTTAATTTTTTTTATGCATACTTCACTTGACGGTTTTGTAGCAGGACCAAAGGGAGAATTGAACTGGGCAAAATTAGACGATGAGATTTTTGACTTTGTTGCCACTATAACCGACAAAGCCGATACTGCACTTTATGGACGAGTAACTTATGAAATGATGCAGAGCTATTGGCCAACTGCTGCTGAACAGCCAAACGCATCAAAACACGACAAAGAACATTCGGCCTGGTACAAAAAAGTTTCAAAAGTTGTTTTATCACGGACAATTAGTGAAAAAGGGCTTGAAAACACCACAGTTATTAGCGATCAACTTGCAGACAACATAAATAAAATAAAAAAACAAGAGGGGAAAAATATATTGATTTTTGGAAGTCCGAGTGCTTCACATTCATTACTAAGTCTAGGTCTAATCGACGAGTTTTGGTTATTTGTCAATCCAGTTTTACTTGGACAGGGCATTCCCTTATTTAAAGGTATAACCGAAACAACTAAGCTGAATCTTATAGAAACGAAAACATTTTCTTGTGGAGTAATTGCACTTCACTACGAAAAAGCGGAAAGCTGAAAGTGGAAAGCTGAAAGCAGAAAGCTAAAGCTGAAAGCGTAAAGTGGAAAGCAGAAAGCTTTATGAAAAGACTATACCGACTAAATAATATCTCAAACAAAGAAAATGACACAAAGAAACCTCTCTGAATTAACAGACGAAGAATTGTTACAGGAAGTAAAAAAAATGAAATCAACTTCCATAACTAATGCTGTATTAATTGGATTTCTTGTAGGGATTGTATTTTACAGTGTTGTGAAAAACAGTATAGGATTTTTGACACTAATCCCTTTGTTTCTTGCATATAAATTGATTAATAAGTCGAACTATAATAATCAGGAATTAGCAAATCTTTTAAAAGAGCGAAATTTAAAATAAACAAGTATCCAAAATTGAATATGAATTAATAAAATTTACTCCTTCTTTAATGTTGGTAGTTGCCCAGTTATAAACTTTAAGCTTTAAGCTTATATCTTCAAAAGTGCTTCCCTCAAAGTTTCAATCCCATGGCCAGTATCAGGCAGAACATTCACACGTTTCAAATTCTTCAAACCCTGTTCAGCTGCTTTTATAGTCAGCAAGTAGGGAAATAATAAATCCCTTTCACCCACAATCAGGTGAACAGCTGCTTCAACCCTTTGTAGTTCTTCCTTTTTCATTGCATAAGGTTTTT
This sequence comes from Daejeonella rubra, assembly GCF_900103545.1. Lineage (GTDB taxonomy): Bacteria > Bacteroidota > Bacteroidia > Sphingobacteriales > Sphingobacteriaceae > Daejeonella > Daejeonella rubra. The sequence continues at coordinate 3,188 of NZ_FNHH01000001.1, read as the reverse complement.
GAGCCTTATCCACATGACGGGTAAGTGCAAAAACCTCATAATCTATGATCATTTGCATTCTCTCCTCAGGTAAATAATGCGCAGGCGGATAGAATACCGCTTTATCCAGAAAACGTTTAACATTTTTTACGGAAGGTTGCACAATGGGTAACAGATTGTAAAACAGATTTTTCAGCGACAATGAAAATGCTTGAAAACAGCCTGGATTAAGCAGGAATATTTGGTCTACCTTATCGGGGGCGGCAATAGCAAGCTTCAGGCAAACCAATCCGCCGAAAGATGAGCCTGCAACATTTACCCTATCCGGGGTAAAATGTGTGATAACCTCAGCCGCCCAATGCCCATAATCCAAAGTTTTTATATCCGGGGTATTTCCATCGCTTAGCGTCGGCTGTCCATTGGTTTCTACCAGATAGATCCTGTAACGGTCTTCAATCAGCTGTAAACCATTATCGAGGTCCCAAAACAGGCTGCTGGTTCTGAAGCCGGGAAAGATAAAAAGGAAAGGGAGTGTTGTACGATCACTATTGAGGCTCCAAACGACAGTATTGCCCAGGTGATTTGGAACATTGTTCCTTTCATATTGCCTGTTGTTGAGCTCTTCGAGTTTAGATACCCATTGTTTAATAAATTGATGATCAGGTACCGGATCCTTAAAATAGCATGTGCTGTAGGTTTGCATAAAAAATCTGTGTGCCTGCAAATTTCCCGACTTAACTGAAGTTATTTATTGGTATAAACCAACAATTAAATCCGGATGGAGTTATAAATCTTGCTGAAATTGGTGGCATCAATATTCAGGTAACTGGCGATGTACTTATGCGGAACCATGTGCAAAATATGAGGGCTCCGTGCTACGAAATTTTTAACGCGTTCTTCAATTGTACAGGTATGAAATTCTCTGTGCCTGGTTACCAGTCCGCAGAATTTAGCCTCTGTCATTTTACGGAATAGCCTTTCAATAGCCTGCGACTCATCAAATAATTCCTCCAGGCGCCGAAATGAAATAGCCCCATAGCTGCTGTCAGTAAGCGCACGGATATAATATTGAGTGGGTTGCTGATTATAAAAACTATCCGGAAGACCCATTAAGGATTGCGGGTAGTGAAATGACATCACACGCTCTGTTCCATCATGATTATAACAAGAGATCTGTGTTCCTTCATAAACAAAATACAGATCCCTGGTAATATCCCCTTCAGCTACAATCAGTTCGTTTCGTTTTGCATGGCAATTGGTTAAACTATCTGCAATTAATTCATAATCCCTTTTAGAGATTTGATGGAATTTGTTTAAAAAATCATGATAATCCATAGGTGAAGATAACAAATTGAATGATCCTGTGGATTTTGTTTGTAAAACCAAACAGCATTGAGCTTCTAATCTCTGTAATGTCAAATTACCTTTGTCCCGCAAAAAGCAGAGATGCTAAACGAAAGACAGAAAACGAAATATTGAGCACTCTCCAGACATCCCCAACTGTAGAGCGCAGCGTTCCAGTGATTTCTAAAAGGAGGAGTCTCCAGACTCCCATAATTAAAAATAAATGATATCTATCAAATATCTTTCAGCTGCTTTTAATTTTTATGTGGCATTGATTATCAGGTAACTGACAAAATAATTTAATATAAATGCAATTAATAATTAATTATTTTTTTTAAAAAATGGGTTACTTTTTTAAAATTCGAGTATTAACACCGTATATACTTAAATAATTAAACATGAAAAACTTATTCAAATTCGGTTTCTTAGCTTTAGCTATCACTTTATCAGTTGCTGCTTGTAACTCAAACAAAACTGAAGAAGCTACTACTGACACTATTGATTCTGTAGCAGAAATGACTACTGATTCTTTAGAAGCACAAATCGATACTGTTGACTCTACTGCTGAAGCTAAAACTGATTCAGTAAAACACTAATCAGAACTTTATTTATAGAAGATCCGCTACCTACAAGTAGCGGATTTTTTATTTTTTTTATTGTTTTTTAAAGGTGTTCATGCTTTCGCCGCTAAAGGGCGGCTCAGGTTTGAAGGCCAAAAGTACCCAATCCCGATGGCAATCGGGACCTCAATCCCTAGGTGCCCTTTGCTACAAGACCACCACACATCAAAAAAATCCCGCAAGTGCTGGACTGCTTTTGGGGGATACCAAAATATGAAAGCCATCCGGGTATGATCCCAAAATCAAATGCTCGAAAGTACTATTTGAAAGAAACTGCATCTGTTTTTTGATTTTGCTGGCACCTTGTCCCGGTTTTACACCGGGAGAATCGTCCTTCGGAACCGTTTATCTAATATGAATGGTAGCTGGGACTTGCGATGGGTAACAACCGTTCATAAATTACCGGTATTGCTGAATGCAGAGATCGGCCTCCTGGGATTTGGCAGTAAAGGCGCGCTTTATCCTTGCATTAACGATCATAAATAACTGCCTTCAAGTAATCCGGAGAAGTGTTGCAGATCCATTCATATATTTCAAACCATAAACACGGCTTGGATTACACCGATAGGATAAAGCGTGGATTTACAAGAAATACCGGGAAGCCGCGGCTCTTTTGCTTACTTTTCCAGCTGAAGGGAAAAGTAAGTGCCCTCTCCCGCGGCAGGAGCGGGATGATTTCAGTTTTAATTGATCTGTATCGTCCTAAAAAAAGTTTACAGGTTTTGATTTAATCCTGAAATATGTTTACAGGTTTTTTGTTGTCCTGAATTGGGTTTACAATTTTAGCATTTTTGTTATAATAGTTTTTCCATAATTTTTCCACAAGAAGTTCTTCTGAATGAACTTTTTCTGGTGTAAGTAATCCAATACTGAAGTGCGGTCTATCTTGATTGTATAGTTTTACTGCTAAGTCAAGTAGCTCGGTAGCCTCTTGAATTGTTTTAGTCTGATAATGTTTGAGATATTCAGACTTGAGTATGCCGTTGATCCGTTCAGCAATAGCATTTTCCAATGGATCTCCATTTTCAGTCATGCTGATTTTAATACCTCTGTTCTGTAATTGTTTTATGTAGTTTTCACTGCAGTATTGCACACCTCTATCTGAATGATGGATAAGTGTTGCCTGTAATTGATTTGGCAGTTGATTCATTGCCATATGTAAAGCTTTTATAGTTTCCACACTTTCCAGGGTCTGGGCTAAATGATATCCCACTATTTTATGTGAATAGGCATCTGTAATTAAAC
>NZ_FNHH01000003.1 GCF_900103545.1 Daejeonella rubra | reverse complement strand
AAGTCTTGGAAAACTAGAAATGACGAAAGTTCACCCTGCCTTTTATTTAAACGTTATTCACAAAGATTTTAGTTTATTAACACCCCCCGGACCCCCCATTTCAACAATAGTAATAGCTAATAAATATTCTTTCATTGACCAAAGGAAATGACGGCAATTAATTGTCAGTTTCTGGTTTTAAATCCGTCTTTTCAAAATAAGCAAGGCCGCTAAATCTCGTCAAAACCTCTACCTTTACCCAATGCCCAGATACCTCAGCGCAGACTATATTTTTCCGGCCAGTTCTGAACCTGTTAAGGATGGAGTAGTAGTGATCAATGACTCAGGGGAGATCATCGATCTTCTTGATCCAATTCAGAGTTCGGAGATCTCCGGCACCATTGAGCATTATCAGGGTATCATCGTTCCTGGCTTCGTAAATTCACACTGTCACCTGGAGCTTTCGCATTTGCATGGTAAAATACCAAAGGGAACAGGACTTGTCTCCTTTATCAGCGCAGTAATATCCCAAAGGGCAGCAGAGGAAGATCAGGTGTTAGCAGCCATGAAAACATATGATCAACTGATGTTCGATAATGGAATTGTAGCTGTTGGGGATATTTCAAATAATCATTTGTCGAAATCAGTTAAACAAAACAGCCAGATTTATTACCATACCTTTGTAGAACTGCTTGGTTTTGACCCGAAAAAGGCCGAAATAGTATTTCAAAAAGCACTTGACCTTAAAGCTGATTTCGCCCCCTTACAGGCATCTATTGCCCCGCATGCGCCGTATTCGGTTTCAGTTGAGCTTTTTTCACTTCTAAAAAAGTATTCTCAAGGGCATGATAATTTGTTCAGCATGCATAATCAGGAAAGTGAGCCCGAGAATGAGCTTTTCCTGCACAAAACTGGTGCTTTTATTGATTTTTATAAAATGCTGAACCTTGACCTGAGCTTTTTTGAAGCAAGGTCGCAGACTTCCCTTCAGACCTTATTACCATTAATGCCTGTTAATCAAAAGATTATGCTGGTACATAATACATTTACCAATTCAGAAGATATATCAGCAGCAAACCATTCAAAAAAGAATATTAACTGGTGTTTCTGTCCCAATGCGAACCTTTATATAGAACAGCGATTACCGGATATCGATTTGTTTCTCAATTCCGGATTTAACATCACAATCGGTACGGATAGCCTGGCCTCTAATGATAAGCTATGCATTTTATCAGAGTTAAAAACAATAAAAGAGCATTTCTCAGAATTGCCTTCAAGTCAGATCATTCGCTGGGCGACACTAAATGGCGCTGAATTTTTGGGGATAGAAAACAAGTTCGGTTCGATAGAAAAGGGGAAAACACCCGGATTAAACCTGATATCTCATGTAAATGGCACAGAAATCACCCATTTATCGCAGATTCAGAGACTTATTTAGCCTAATTTGCTGGTCTGATCTTAAAAAATCATTTTTACAGAAATGAATTCCATCAAAAAACTGTTCAATATTGAAGTCCCGATCATTCAGGGTGGCATGGTATGGTGCAGCGGATGGCGTTTGGCATCAGCTGTTTCCAATGCCGGCGGACTCGGACTCATTGGTGCAGGGTCTATGTATCCTGAAGTTTTGAGGGAGCATATTCAAAAATGCAGAATTGCAACATCTAAGCCTTTTGGTGTGAATGTGCCTCTGTTATATCCTGACATAGAAAAGATCATGGAGATAATCGTGGAGGAAAAGGTTGAGATCGTATTCAGCTCTGCGGGTAACCCGGCATTATGGACACCTTTTCTGAAAGAAAATAATATCTCCGTGGTTCATGTGATCGCAAACAGGAAGTTTGCCGAAAAAGCAGAACAAAGTGGGGTGGACGCTATTGTTGCAGAAGGATTTGAAGCTGGCGGACATAATGGTCGCGAAGAGACAACCACCCTTTGCCTGGTGCCCGAAATTTGTGATGCGGTATCGATCCCGGTTATTGCAGCAGGCGGAATTGGAAGCGGAAAAGCCATGCTTGCTGCCTTTGCTTTAGGTGCTGAAGGAGTTCAGGCAGGTTCATTATTTGCAGCTTCGATAGAATCATCTGCCCATCCTGAATTTAAGCAAGCGATAGTTCAGGCTGCTGAGGGCGATACAAAGCTGAGTATGAAATCTCTCATGCCCGTTCGCTTGTTGAAAAATGATTTTTATCTGCAGGTTGCTAAGGCTGAGGCCGAAGGTGCAAGCCGGGCGGAATTAATAATACTTTTAGGCAAAGGCAGGGCAAAAAAGGGTATGTTCGAAGGTGATCTTACTGAAGGTGAACTTGAAATTGGTCAGGTAGCTTCTTATGTCCACGATATTAAACCAGCAGCTCAGATCCTCACTGAAATGTGGCAGGAATTTATACTTGAGAAAGAGCGGATCAGTAAGTTAAAATTTTAAAATAGTATTATGAAACATCTTGATATTGTTATTACAGGGAAAGTGCAGGGCGTTTTTTACAGAGCAATGAGTAAGGCAGTAGCAGATCAGTTGGGCATAAAAGGCACTGCCCGTAACCAGCTGGATGGAACTGTTTTCATTGAAGCGGAGGGTGATGATTTTTCCCTGGAACTGTTTCTTGAATTTTGCAATAAGGGCTCAGACAGGGCAGTAGTCGAAAATGTAAAGACCAGCGAAGGTGAATTGAAAAACTATCGTAATTTTGAGATAGTTAAAAAGTAATTTTATTCATGCTAATCCATTCTCTCATTGTCAGCAATTAAGAAATTTGCCGGTCAGACTGCGATTTACGGGTTTAGTTCTGTTATTACCCGCTTTTTAAACTTTTTCCTTACTCCTGTTTATGTGGGGCTTTACTCCCCCAAAGTTTACGGTATTTTTTCAGTGATGTACAGCTGGGCGTCTATGCTTAATGCTTTACTGGCTTTCGGAATGGAAACCACCTATTTCAGGTACCTGAATAAATATGAAAACGACAAGCAGAAAGTATATAATAATACTTTTTTCACGGTCTCGTTGATGGCATTGATGTTTCTGCTTTTCACTTTTCTTTTTGTAGATGATATTGCTGCCTGGATGCAAATGGGTAAAGTTTACGATCCTGATTATGCCCGCTACATCAAGTATTTTATTTATATCCTTGTAGCTGATGCTCTGGCAGTTATCCCCTTTGCAAAGGTTAGGGCGGATGGCCGTCCCATACGCTATAGCATTATCAAATTCGTCAATATTTTAACCTTTATCGGTTTAAACCTGCTCTTCATATTTGTATTCCCTCTGATCATTAAAGAAGGCTGGTTTGGAGCTGAGTATTTAATTGGCTGGTACAGGGAAGGCTGGGTAGGTTATGTGTTCATTTCCAACCTGATCGCAAGCCTGATCACACTCTTGCTTCTGGTGCCAGAGCTGTTGAAATTGACATTTACCTATGATGTCACATTGGTGAAGGAAATGTTCATTTACAGTCTGCCGGTTCTGATCGCCAATATTTCCTTCATTATCAATGAAAATATCGACAAGATATTTTTGGGACAGCTTTTGCCTCCCGCAATAGCTGATCAGGAGGTTGGAATCTATGCAGCCTGCTACAAGATCGCAGTATTTCTGAGCATCTTCATTAATGCTTTTCGCCTGGGAGCAGAGCCTTTCTTCTTCAGTCATGCAAAGAATAAGAACGCTACAGAAACCTATGCCCGGATCATGAATTTCTTTGTGATCGCCGTTTCCCTGATCTTTGTATTATTGGTAGCGAATATCGAGATGCTGAAATATTTTGTTACAGGTAAGAATGCCGCAGAACAGGCCCTTTACTGGTCGGGCTTGAGGGTTGTTCCCATCTTATTGTTTGGTTATGTTAGTCTTGGGATCTATATCAATTTATCGATCTGGTATAAATTATCAGACCAGACGCGCTATGGATTATATATCTCCGGAATCGGAGCAATTTTAACGATCATTCTCAATATCATCTTCATCCCTGAATACAGTTATATGGCTTCTGCCTGGATCTCTCTTACTGCCTATACGGTAATGATGGTTCTTTCCTATTTATGGGGTCAGCGAAATTACCCTATCCCATATAAAATCAAAAAGAATATCATCTACCTTTTATCGTCGGTTTGTATCGTTTTTGTAGCATTTGTAGTATTTGACCGTAATCTGCTAATTGGAAATGCCCTCTTTCTTATATTTACGTTTATAATAATTTTTGTTGAACGGAAGGAATTAAAAGCAATTTTTGCCATAAAATGAATATCAGGATAATAAACAGATCATCCCATCCGCTTCCGGCATATGAAACTTTTGCTTCTGCAGGAATGGATCTCAGAGCAAATCTGACCGAATTGCAGGTTTTAAAACCAATGGAAAGGAAGCTGATTCCTACCGGTTTATTTATGGAGCTTCCTGTCGGTTTTGAAGCCCAGATCAGGCCCAGAAGCGGACTTGCATTGAAGCATGGTATCAGTATTTTAAATTCCCCCGGTACGATAGATGCGGATTACAGAGGTGAGATAAAGATCCTGCTTATTAATTTTTCTGATACCGATTTTGAAATTAATAATGGCGACCGTATTGCTCAAATGATCATTTCCAGGCATGAGCAAGTGAACTGGGAAGAAGTTGAAATACTTTCAGAAACTGTTCGCGGTGCTGGCGGTTATGGTCATACTGGATTATAAAGATCATGAAAAAGGCAGCATTCATCTTCATCTTCACTATTTGCGCATCAACTTTACTTGCGCAAAAAAACAAGCAGAATAAGGATGGGGCTGTTATTGTGGTTGGGAAGGTGCTGAATCAGAGAGACAGTCTTCAGGTTAAGGATCTTTTCTTCGAAGGCCTTCATGAGAAGATCGTGATGAACTATTTTGAAGCAGCCCTAAACTTTGAGAAGGTTCTTGATGTAGATCCGACGAATGATGCTGCCATGTACGAGCTGGCAAATATAAAATTTGACCAGAATAATACAGCCGAAGCGGAGGGCCTGATCCGGAATGCGGTAACGGTGAATCCCGACAATGAATGGTATTGGGTATTGCTTTCCGACATCTATAAAAAGACCAATAAGATAGCTCAGCTTGTCCCCGTTTTAGAGGAACTTTCAAAGATCGCTCCCGAAAAAGAAGCCTATTATTATGATAAAGCGAATGCATTTCTAATTCTCCGCAAGGTTGATGATGCAGCTTCAGCATACAACGAAATCGAGAAGAAATTTGGCCCTTCAGATGATCTGACTTCTGCCAGGCAGCGTATCTTAATGCAGCAGGGAAAATCGGAAAGGCTTGAAGAAGAACTTAGAGATCAGATCGCCTCCAAACCTGAAGAGTTACGAAATTATATTTATCTGAGTGAGGTACTTACAAAATCCGGAGACCGCGAAAAGGCCATTGAGGTCCTGATAAAGGCCAAATCGGTCTCGCCTTCCAACGCAATGGTTCGCCTGGCCCTGGCTGATCATTATAAGGCATTGAAACAATATGAAAATACCTTCATAGAACTGAAGGTGGCTTTTGCAGATCCCAATCTGGATATTGATGAAAAGGTAAGGATCGTGCTTTCATTTTTTCCAATGTTTGCTGAAATGAAGGCAAGAGCATATGCCAATGAACTAGCTTCGATCATGGTTAAGGTTCATCCTGATGAAGCCAAAGCTTTTGCTGTTCAGGGAGATGTACTTTTTCAGGAACGTAAATATGAACAGGCTCAGGAATCTTACAAAAAGGCATTAGCTATTAATGATCAGGTGTATCAGATCTGGGAGCAGTTATTGCGTATTGAGGTTAGCCGCGGAGAATTTCAGCAGGCTATTGCCGATGGGAATAAGGCATTGAACATATTTCCGAACCAGGCGGCATTATACCTTTATACAGGTATTGGATATGCTCAGACCAGAAACCATGAAAAAGCGGCATCAATCTTGAAAAGCGCTCTTGATCTTGAATCTGAGGATAAGGAAGTGCTTCTGCAGATATATTCCACGCTGGGTGATTCTTACAATGCCTTGAAAAGATTTAAGGAATCTGATCAGGCTTATAATAAAGCACTTGAGTTAGATTCCCGTAATTCGTATGTGCTGAATAATTATGCATACTATTTATCGTTAAGAGGAGAGAATCTTGAAGAAGCGGAAAAAATGTCGAAGAGGTCATTGGAGATCGATCCGGATAATGCATCATCTGAAGATACTTATGCCTGGATACTTTTCAGGCTAAAGAGGTATGCAGATGCAAAAATGTGGATTGAAAAATCACTGCAGGGGAAGCCGGCAAATAATGCCACTCAGCAAGAGCATTACGGAGATATTTTATATTTCCTTGGAGAAAAGGAAAAGGCACTGGAGCAGTGGCAAAAAGCTAAGGCTCAGGGTTCAGGATCAGAGAAACTGGATAAAAAGATAAATGAGAAAAAATATATTGACTAAAATAATTTTTGCGCTTGCATTTATGATCGTGCTTGCAGGCTGCAGGGCTAAGAAGGAGCTATTGCCAGCTTCAGAGGTTCCAAAAGTGATGGTTCCGGAGCCAGCGCCTGATCTGACAAAAAAGAATAAACTGGATGCGGTAATGGAAATGAACACGGTTTTCAAAACCTTATCGATCAAAGCAAAAGCTGATCTGAACATTAATAACAAGAGCAATGATGTGAATATGAATATCCGGATCAGGAACAATGAAGCCATCTGGGTATCCGTAACTGCGCTTGCGGGTTTGGAAGTGGCGCGTGCTCTGATCACTGCTGACAGCGTTAAGGTATTGAACCGTTTGGATAATATATATCTTAAAAAACCATTCAGCTATATTTATGAATTCACTAATGAGCGGATAACATTCCAGACGCTGCAGTCAGTGCTGGTAGGAAATGCTATGACAGAATTTATAAGCGAATCTACTGAACTGAATAATGAAGGCGAAAATGCTCTCCTTAAAACAGTTCTTGCATCTATGAACTATAATTTTACTGTTGACCAACAGAATAAAGTATTATTTACTCAATTAAATGACTCTTCTGCAGGGCAGGAGCTGCTTGTTAATTATACCAATTTCATATCCATCAATCAGCAGTTGATCCCTCATTCAGTGATCATGAATTCAAAGGCAAAGAACAAAGCTATCAGCCTTGATCTTAACTATTTGAAAATTGATATGGATGGTAATGTTGATCTTCCCTTTAGAGTTCCAGAGCGGTTTTTGATTAAAAATTAAATACATTTGTTTGAATGAAGATATTGAAATGCATCTTTTTCCTGTTTGTTTTTTGCCTGGCTTCTGAAGCTTTTGGTCAGAGTAGTTCTGATCTCAGAAGGCAGAAAGAAGCTTTGACCCGGGAAATAGAATCGCTTAATCGCAGTCTGAATCAAACGGCTAATAATAAGAATTTATCACTAAAGGAGATCAGGGCATTGAACGCTCAGATACGCCTGCGTGAGAAAAAAATCAATGTGATCAACTCGGAAGTGAAATTGCTTGATAATCAGATCTCTGATAATACCAATACCGTAAGGTCACTGCAATCGCAACTGAATAAGCTGAAAAAGGAATATGCAGCGATGGTTTTATTCGCTTTCCGTAACCAGAGCTCTTACAGTAAGCTCATGTTTATTTTTGCAGCCGAAAATTTTAATCAATCCTATAAGCGTTTAAAATATTTGCAGCAGTTTAGCGAGTACCGTAAAAAACAGGCAAGTTATATTGAAGGAACTCAAAAAGAACTGAACGTAAAAATTGTAGAGCTGGATCGTAATAAACAGGAAAAAAGTAATCTTCTCACAGATCAGCAAAAGGAGAGGCGGACCTTAGGTATCCAGAAAAATAGTAAATCCAAGGTTCTTAGTAGTCTGACAAGTCAGGAAAAGAAGTTAAAGCAGGAACTCACCCAGAAGCAAAGGGAGTCGGCAACGTTAAACAGAGCCATTCAGAATGCAATTAACAGGGAGATAGAGGAAGCCAGAAAAAGAGCTGAAGCAGAGGCCAGAGCAGCTATTGCAAAGGCGAAGGCAGAGAACAGGGAGGCACCCGATGCAAAGCCTGTGGCAAGTGGTTCAAGTATTTTAGCGGCCACTCCTGAGTCGGCAAAATTATCTTCCGATTTTCTGGGAAGCAGGGGGAGTTTGCCATGGCCCGTAACAAATGGAATGGTCATTGAAGATTTCGGAAATCATACTATTGGACGGAATGTAACTACGGAAAATAATGGTGTGGATATTAAAACTGCACCCGGATCGCAGGTTCGAGCAGTATTTGGAGGAGAGGTTGCGGCAGTTCAGAATATCTCGGGTTCTTATGCGATCTTGATAAGACATGGTGAATATTTCACGGTTTATTCAAATTTAAAGAGTGCCAGTGTATCAAGAGGGCAGAAAGTTTCGTTAAAGCAAAACATAGGGGTAGTGATAACTGATCCTATTGACGGAACAACGGAAGTGCACTTTGAAGTACGTAAAGGTGCAACTCCTATGAATCCTTCAAGCTGGCTTGCAAATTAATTTTTAATTTAAAGGTGTTTAAAATGCCTATATTTGTATATTGATCTTTGTTATATGAATAATTCAATATTGTTATTTATGAATATCGGCGGGCCTGAGATGATCCTGATATTCGTTGTAGTTTTACTTTTATTTGGAGGTAAGAAACTTCCGGAACTTGCGCGTGGCCTTGGAAAGGGTTTGAGGGAATTCAAGGATGCCTCTGATGGTATCAAGAGGGAGATCCACAATAATATTAATACGGTAACAGAAGCCGCCGACCTGGAAAAGTCAGCTGCTGCAAAGCCGGAAAATAATTATCAAAATACGGACAATAATTATTCGGATACTCAAAATGAATATTCTGCTCATGCAGACGGTACTTATCCTGATATGGATGCACCACTTGCTGAAACGAATAATACAGCTACAGATACTAATTCAAACGAGGAGGTTTCCTCAGGGTATGTAAATCCTGATGAAGCTGGGTTTGAGAACACAAAAATCGCACATTAAATAAATTATCATGTTAAACTCAATTTTATTGTTTGCAGGACTTGGAGCTACGGAAGTGATCTTAATCGTAGTGGTTGTCCTTTTAATGTTTGGTGGTAAAAAAATTCCGGAACTTATGCGCGGATTGGGCAAAGGTATCAAGGAATTTAAGACTGCTCAAAATGGCGAAGGTGATGCACCTTCAGCTACTACAAAAGATCAGGACGTTAAATAATTTCATATTTAAAATGATCTTTTTGTTCTGTCAATCACATTGGCAGGCATGAAGATCATTTTTTTTATTTTTGCCTTTTGGGAATCTTTAGAGACGATAGAGCCAACCCTGGCTGGCAGACAATTATAAGATCTTATTAACAATAAGTAACGGTCTTCATAAACTGTTAAATTTCTAATTTTACATCATTCAAGGCATGGAAGGTATTTCTTCTCTTTCCAACATTCAGTCTGCATTAACAAAGCAGGACCAGAAATTTACATTACCTGTTCTGGTTGAATATTACTTAAACCGCATTTCTGAAAAGCAGGAGCTGAATGCTTTTGTGGAGGTATTTGCTGATGAAGCACGTAACCAGGCACTTCAGGTACAGTCAAAGATAAATGCAGGTACAGCAGGTAAACTGGCAGGAATGGTCATTGGTATCAAAGACAATATCTGTTTTAAAGACCATAAAGTTTCTGCATGTTCCAGGATCCTTGAAAATTATGTTTCTCCTTTTTCTGCTACTGTAGTTGAGCGACTTCTTGCTGAGGATGCCATTATCATTGGACGGCTGAATTGTGATGAATTTGCTATGGGGGCTTCCAATGAATCATCTTATTATGGTCCAGTAAAGAACAATGCCGATCAAACCAAGGTTTCCGGAGGATCATCCGGTGGGGCGGCTGTAGCCGTTCAGGCGGGGCTTTGCCTTGCTGCTTTAGGTACCGATACAGGAGGATCTGTTCGACAGCCAGCGGCATTTTGCGGGGTTATCGGACTTAAACCAACTTATGGCAGGGTTTCACGCCATGGGATCATTTCCTATGCCTCCTCATTTGATCAGGTTGGCCCTATTACCAACTGTGTAGAGGATGCGGCCATTTTACTTGAGGTCATTGCCGGTCCGGATCAGTATGATAGTACAGCTTCTTCCAAGTCAGTTCCTTCCTATTCTTTAGATGCTATACCGGACAAAAGATTGAAAATAGCCTACTTATCAGAGGCTTTACATTCAGAAGGTCTCGATCCTGAGATCAAAAAGGCTTTTGAAAAAAGTATCGCGGTACTGCGGGAAGCAGGTCATGTTGTTGAGCCGGTTTCTTTTGAATTACTGGAGTATGTTGTTCCAACCTATTATATCTTAACAATGGCAGAGGCATCTTCTAATCTTGCCCGCTACGATGGGGTACATTTTGGATACAGAAGCGGACGATCTTCAGATCTTGAATCAACATATAAAACCTCCCGATCAGAAGGATTTGGACCTGAGGTTAAACGCAGGATCATATTGGGTACTTTTGTACTTAGCGCAGGTTATTATGATGCTTATTACGCGAAAGCTCAGAAAGTACGCAGACTTATACGAGATAAAACCAATGATATTTTAAAGGAATATGATTTTATTATGTTGCCAACTGCCCCAACACCGGCATTTACAATTGGTGAAGAAAGTGATGATCCGGTAGTTAATTATTTAGCAGATATCTTTACGGTTCAGGCCTCTCTTGCAGGAATTCCTGCGATTTCTTTACCGGCAGGCAATAACAAAAGTGGATTACCGTTAGGGATACAGTTTTTAGGTAAGCGTTTCGGTGAGGGTGATCTGTTGAATTTTTCAAAAATATACTGCTCCCTTATGGAATCAGCTGATTCGGATTAAGGTAAAATCAATATTCTATAATCAGGTGTTCAATACTGCACCTTAATTCATAAATATGATTAAATCGATAGCCTCTTTTATTTTTCTTGTATTTATCCAATGCACTTTTGCCCAAGCATCGGACAAAAGAGCTGCCAATTCAATACTCATCGGTCACATCGGGCCTAATTATTTCAAAACATCGCAGGATACTCTTCCCAAGGTCATTTTCGTGGACAATTCACTGGTATCCTTTCAGAATGGTATCTATAAGAACAGGTTGGATTCAATAAGAAAGGATGTTGATCTCTCTTATAATGCACATGTTCAAAAGTATATTGATACTTACATAAACAGAAAGGAGCACATCGGTAAAATGCTCGGACTGTCAGAATACTATTTTCCTATTTTCGAGAAAGCACTAAAAGAAATCGGGCTCCCCGATGAGCTGAAATATATTACTGTTATTGAATCTTCTCTCAATCCAAATGCTGTTTCCAGATCGGGTGCAGTTGGCCCCTGGCAGTTTATGTACACAACAGCAAAGGGCTACGGACTGACCATGGATACGTATACCGATGAGCGTAAGGATCCTCAAAAAGCAAGCCTTGCAGCTGCTCATTACCTGAATGATGCGTATAAAAGTATTGGCGACTGGCTATTGGCGATCGCTGCCTTCAACTGCGGAACAGGAGCTGTGACCAGAGCTATTGCCAAATCAGGCGGAGTAGCAGATTTTTGGAAGGTGAGGCCTTTTTTGCCTGTTCAGACTCAAAACTACGTGCCAGCTTTCATTGCCACTGTCTATGCGATGAATTATCATAAGATTCATGAAATTGCGGTTAAACCTGCCGGGTTCAATACCCTCACGGATATTGTTCCGGTAAATAGAAGGATATCGATAAGCAGTATTGCGAAGGCTGCAGAATTGGATATCAATGAGTTGCTGATCCTTAATCCTTCATATAAAAAGCAGATAATTAATGGAACTAACCTTGTTCCAATGCCTCTGGTCATCCCATCAGTCACAAATGCAGCTTATTCATCTTTATACGATCTTTTTAATGGTAAAGCCGATGAAGTAACGCCGGTTCCGGTTTTATCTGGATTGAAGGAGCCTGCTACCCGGGCAATTGTACATAAAGTTAAGACAGGGCAAAATCTGAATAGTATCGCTGATTTATATGGCGTAGAAGTTCAGGATCTGAAAGTGTGGAATAATCTGAAAAACACTTCTATTGTTCCGGGACAAACTCTTCGCCTAAGCCCATCAAAAAAATCGGAAACTGTTAAAAAAGAGAGTTCCTATGTTCATTATATCGTAAAAGTGGGTGACACCCTTTCAGGAATTGCTGAAAAATTCAAGGGATTAACAGTTTCAAAAATAAAAGCTTTGAATGGTTTAAGTAATTCTGCTATAAGTCCTGGAATGCGCCTTAAAATAAACAAAAGCTAATTTCGGAAAGATTCATGCTATAGAGTCACTTGTTTATAACAGCCGTAACGAAAAGAATTGTAATTTTGCCCCACTGATCAATTTCCAATTTAATGAGCAAGACTAATCGTAAACAAGATGCGCTGGATTATCATTCCCAGGGCCGTCCCGGAAAAATACAGGTTGTACCAACAAAACCAACAAATTCTCAGCGTGATCTATCACTGGCCTATTCTCCAGGAGTGGCTGAGCCTTGTCTGCGAATCGCAGAAAATAAAGAAGATGTTTATAAATATACCGCTAAAGGCAACCTTGTTGCAGTAATAAGCAACGGCTCGGCGGTTTTGGGTCTGGGTGATATAGGCCCTGAGGCTGGCAAGCCTGTCATGGAAGGTAAAGGCTTATTGTTCAAAATATTTGCCGACATAGACGTCTTTGACCTTGAGCTGGATACCCAGAACATCGATGAATTTGTCATGATTGTGAAGGCTCTGGAGCCAACATTCGGTGGAATAAATCTGGAGGATATTAAAGCGCCAGAATGTTTTGAAATTGAACGCCGGCTAAAAGAGTGCATGTCGATCCCTGTGATGCATGACGATCAGCATGGTACAGCAATTATTTCTGCTGCTGCCCTGATTAATGCTTGTGAGATTCAAAAGAAAAAGCTTGACAAAGTTAAGATCGTTGTAAATGGTGCGGGTGCCGCAGCAATATCATGTACAAGGCTTTATGTGAGTCTTGGTGCTAAAAAAGAAAATATTGTCATGGTTGACCGCTCAGGAGTTATCCGGAGTGACCGCGATAAACTGGAAGGCACAAAGGCAGAATTTGCAACTACCCGTAAGATCAATACGCTTGCTGAAGCTGTAAAAGATTCAGATGTTTTCATCGGCTTATCATCCCCCGATGTATTAACTGCTGAAATGCTTAAAACAATGGCCAAAAATCCGATTGTTTTTGCAATGGCTAATCCGAATCCGGAGATTGCCTATGAGCTTGCGATCAAGACCAGAAAAGATATTATTATGGCAACAGGACGTTCTGATTATCCAAATCAGGTGAATAACGTTCTTGGGTTTCCGTATATCTTCAGAGGAGCGCTTGATGTGAGGGCTACCGGCATTAATGAAGAAATGAAAAAGGCCGCAGTAATTGCTATTGCTGAACTTGCAAAAAAGACCGTTCCTGAGGCTGTTAATCTGGCATATAACTCCAAGAACCTGAAATTCGGAAAAGATTATATCATTCCTAAGCCAATAGACCTTCGCCTGATTACCTCCGTATCACCGGCAGTGGCGAAAGCCGCAATGGAATCAGGTGTTGCCCGCAAGCATATTACTGATTGGGAAGCCTATAATGAGGAGTTAAAAACAAGACTTGGCCTAGATGATAAATTGTTACGTGCAATTACCAATAAGGCAAAGTCCTCGCCTAAACGTGTTGTTTTTGCTGAGGCAGATAACTATAAAATATTGAAGGCTGCACAGATCGTGCGTGATGAAGGTATTGCTATTCCAATTCTGCTCGGCGACAAAGAAAAGATCAGCCATATTATGCTTGAACATGAGCTGGAGCTTGAGGGAGTAATGATCATTAATCCTCTTGAAGATTTAAATACCTGTAATAAATACGCGGAGTTTTTATATAAAAAACGTCAACGGCGCGGTGTAACACTGTTTGAGGCTAAAAAGCTGATGAGAGACCGTAATTATTTTGGAGCTGCAATGGTGCAGTTCGGTGAAGCAGATGCATTGATCTCCGGACTTACAAAGGATTACGGTTCAACTATAAAGCCTGCTCTTCAGGTAATTGGTATTGAAGAAGGTGTAAACCGGGTTGCCGGTATGTATATGATGCTTACTAAAAAAGGGCCTGTATTTTTTGGAGATACAACAGTAAATGAAAATCCAACAGTTGATGAACTGGTTGATATCACCACCTTGCTTGATCATTCAGTAAAGAAATTTAATGTACAGCCAAGAGTAGCGATGCTGTCTTATTCAAATTTTGGGTCAAACGACGGAATAGTGCCTCAAAAGGTTCGACAGGCGGTAAAAATACTTCATGAAAAGCACAAGGAAATAATTGTGGATGGCGAAATGCAAGCCAATTTTGCTATGAACCCCGACCTGTTGAAGGATAATTATCCGTTCAGCAGTTTGGTTGGAGCACCTGCTAATGTTTTAATTTTTCCAAACCTGGAATCAGGTAATATCGCCTATAAGTTATTACAGGAATTGGGTGGCGCAGAGGCAGTAGGTCCAATCCTTTTAGGACTGAATAAGCCGGTGCATATCTTGCAGTTAGGTAGTTCGGTGCGCGAAATAGTGAATATGGTTACCATTGCTGTTGTTGATGCTCAAACGAAAGAAGAGCAGAATTCACCAATTGTAAAACGTGCAAAAGGTATTTTCAAAAGAACATTGAAAGTGAAATAAGATCTTCATCATTGAAGATAATTGAAATTAATTTTATCCGTTTAAAAAGATGTATGCGTATATAGATGGTAAATTAGCATTTAAGTGTCCAACATACGTTGTTATTGATGCGGGTGGAATAGGCTTTCATATAAATATTTCTTTGAATACTTATGGAGCTATTCAGGATACTGAGCGATGTAAATTATATACCTGGCTTCATGTAAAAGAAGATGGTCATACCTTGTATGGGTTTTATGAGGAGGGCGAACGGCGTTTATTTCTGCATCTTATATCAGTATCCGGCATTGGTCCGAATACCGGAAGGATGATCTTATCTTCCATAACACCTGCAGAGATACAAACTGCTATTGTTAAAGGAGATGTTCCATTGATACAAAGAATAAAGGGAATCGGGCCTAAATCTGCTCAGCGAATGATACTTGAATTGCAGGATAAGCTGAAGAAGGAGGGCCCGGATTCGTTGATTACAATGCCTAGTCATAATACTGCTAAGGAAGAGGCATTGTCGGCCCTGGTGATGTTAGGATTTACAAAAAGTGTTGCTGAAAAGACATTGGATGCAGCTATAAAGACTGGGTCTGAAAATTTATCAGTAGAGGCTTTAATAAAAAGTGCACTTAAAAGTTTATAATTAAATCAATATTGTCTGGAAATTGAAGAGTGCAGCTACTTTTTGCCTGAAGAGTTTTATATGTGTCTTCATTGTACTTTTTGCAGGGCCGGCTTTTGCTCAAAATGTCGTTGCAATTAAGGACACATCTAAGCTTGTCTATCCTTTTCAGGATTCCAAAACCCTGCAATTAAAAAAGCAGGCGGGGATATTTCTTCCTAATCCATCCAATATTCAGCGTAGCGTAGAATTTGATCCGATATCGAAACGATATATCATTCGGGAGAAGATAGGCGATCGTTTGTACAGAGCTCCGCAATACCTCAGTATCGAAGAATATCAGAAGTACGAGAATGAGCTTATCAAACGTAACTATTGGCGTGAACTGGCGGATCTGCCGCTTTCTGAGGCTCGTGAGCCGGGTTTTATCCCTCCGGTAAAAATAAACAGTAAATCTTTTGAACGCTTATTTGGTGGAAATACCATTGAGATCCGTCCGCAAGGTTCAGCCGATCTTACCTTTTCAGGCCGGCTAAGCCGCAATGAGAATCCATTATTCAATGAACGTCAGCGCAAGCAGGGTAATTTTGACTTTGATCAGCGGATCCAGATGAATGTTGTTGGTCAGATTGGCGAGAAGATGAAGATCACAACTAACTACAATACCGAAGCTCAGTTTGATTTTGAAAATCAGGTTAAGCTGGATTATACTGGCAAAGATGATGAGATCATCAGAAAAATAGAGGCCGGAAATGTAAGTCTTCCTCTAAGTTCTTCGCTGATAACAGGTAGCCAGGCATTATTTGGATTGAAGACACAGCTGCAGTTTGGCCGCTTAAATGTAACCAGTATTTTTTCTCAGCAGAAATCACAGCAGCGTGAAATAACAATCACAAACGGTTCTCAGCAAAATGAATTCACTATCTCTGCTGATAATTATGAAACCAATAAGCATTATTTCCTGGCCCAATATTTCAGAAATAATTACAGCAAGGCACTGGAGAATATTCCGCTGAACAGCTCGAATGTTAATATTACCAAACTCGAAGTTTGGGTTACCAACCGGGCTAATACTACGGCCAACTCAAGAGATGTCCTGGCTTTGCTCGATCTTGGAGAAAATAAGGTTTATAATACTAACCAGGTTCAGGGAGGGGCAGGCTTCTCAGTTTATCCTGCAGGCTTTGCAGGTCCGGGTTTTGCCCAGCAATCCAATAATTTACTGCAGGTTTTGCCTCCGGGAGTAAGGCTCTCCAACTCCAATGATGCGAATGCCTTTTTTCAGCCGGGGGGAGGGGGGACTGACAATTTTGCCAAACTGACTTTTGCCCGTAATCTTACTGATAAGGAATATATATTGAATCCCCGCCTGGGCTATATTTCCCTGAATACGGCCCTGAATGCCGATGAAGTTCTGGCCGTTGCTTTCCGATATACCATTAATGGTGTAGAATATCAGGTAGGGGAGTTTTCCACTGATGTTCCGGTCAATAACTCTACCCCAGAGGTTCTGTTCGTGAAGCTTTTGAAGAATGAAACACTCAAAACCAGCTTACCGACCTGGGATCTGATGATGAAGAACATTTATACATTAGGTGCCTATCAGGTAAGCCGTAACGATTTCAGACTGAACATTTTCAGGCTTGATGAGGAAACCGGGATTGAAAAACCTCAGATGACCGAAGGGCAGAATACAAATGGCAAATTATGGATCCAGATGACCAATCTGGATAATCTGAACCAGCAGAATGATAGAAAGCCTGATGGTTATTTTGATTTTCTGGAAGGGATAACCATTGATCCGCTCAATGGCCGTATTACTTTCCCACTGGTAGAACCTTTCGGTGCAGACCTCGCCAAACGATTTAATCCGGTTACTGAGCAAAATCTGATCAACAAATATGTTTATCAGCCTCTGTACGATTCTACCAAAGTAATTGCCCAGCAATTATTTGCAAGGCTGAACAGGTACCAGATCAAAGGTACGTATCAGTCGCAGGGAGGTTCTGAATTTCAGCTGAATGCCATCAATATCCCGCCAGGATCTGTACAGGTTATCGCAGGTACTTTACCATTACAGGAAGGCGTAGATTTTACAGTTGATTACAATATTGGTTTAGTCAGGATCTTAAACCAGGCTTTATTGAACTCCGGTCAGCAGATTAGGATCAAAATGGAGAATAACGAACTTTTTGGCCTGCAGCAGCGTTCCCTCACCGGTTCAAGGTTTGATTACAGGGTAAATAATAAGCTTAATCTGGGAGGTACTTTTATGAACCTCACAGAAAAGCCGCTTACACAAAAGGTCAATATCGGAGAGGAAGCCATTTCAAATACCATTTGGGGCCTTGATGTAAATTATAGCTCCCCTTCCCGCTGGCTTACCCGAATGGTCGATAAGATCCCATTCATCAATACAAAGGAAGCATCGAGCATCACCTTTTCGGGTGAATTTGCCCAGCTTGTTCCCGGACATCCAAGAGCGTTGAACTTTGCAGGTAGCAGGAACGGAGCAAGTTATCTGGATGATTTTGAGGCCAGCAGATCCTTAATTGATATTAAAAGTGCCATTTCCTGGCAGATATCAGGAACACCGCAGCTCTTTCCGGAATCGCGCCTTAATAATGACCTGGCTTATGGCTATAATAGGGCTAGACTGGCATTTTACAATATTGACCCCATATTTTTTATAACGGGTAATTCACTTACTCCTGATAATATCCGCAGAGATAAAAATGAGTTGTCAAATCATTATGTACGGCAAGTCTTTGAACGGGAAGTTTTTCCTTTTAAGGAATCAAACACAGGTCAGGCGATCATATTGCCAACATTCGATCTTGCCTATTATCCCACTCAACGGGGGCCGTATAATTTTACAACAACTGGCTTAACCCAGAATGGAAATCTGGCTAATCCAAGAAGCAGGTGGGGAGGAATTTTCAGGAAACTGGAAACGAATGATTTTGAAGCCCTGAACATTGAATTCATTGAATTATGGATGCTCGACCCTTTTATTTACAACAAAACCAGTCAGGGTGGTGACCTTTATTTCAACCTTGGAAATATTACCGAGGATATTTTGAAGGATGGAAGAAAAAGTCTGGAAAATGGTTTGCCCGCAGATGGAAGCACAGCAAAAACAGATCCCACAAACTGGGGAAGGGTTCCAAAACTTCAGCCGGTTATCCAGGCCTTTGATAATAACCCTACAGCCAGACAATTTCAGGATGTGGGAATCGATGGTTTGAGTTCTGTGGATGAACGCCAGCAATTCAGCTCGTTTTTGAATCAGGTAAAAGCCAGCGTCAACCCGCAGGCTGCCTCTATTCTGGATGGTGACCCGGCTTCGGATGATTATCAGTACTACCGGGGATCTAACCTTGATCAGGCAAATGCTGGTATCCTGAAAAGGTATGAAAAGTATAATAATCCGGAAGGAAACTCAAAAACCTCCCAGCAGTCTTTAGACCAAACCGGAATTGAAAATACAGCGGCCACATCTTTCCCTGATGGGGAAGATATAAACCGTGACAATAATTCTACTCAGGCAGATGAATATTATCAGTACAAGTTATCCATACGTCCTCAGGACCTGCAAACTGTAGGGAACAACTATATTTCTGATATTGTTTCTGCCTCGGTAAAACTTGCGAATGGTAAGCAGGAAACCGTGAGATGGATACAATTCAAAATACCGATCGCTGATTATATTCAATCGGTAGGTAATATTGAAGATTTTAAATCGATCAGATTTATCAGAATGTTCACGACCGATTTTGCTGATACCACTGTTATGCGTATGGCTAAATTGCAATTGGTTAGAGGTGAGTGGAGAAGGTATAATTCGGAAAATAATCCTACAAAGGTAATTACCGATCCTTCCCTGATCAATCCTGGGCTCGACAATTCAGTGATCGATGTAAGTACAGTCAATATCGAAGAAAATGGAAAGCGCACACCCATCCCGTATGTTCTTCCTCCTGGAATTACCCGTGAGATCGATTTTACAAATTTCCGTGGTGAGTCCCGTCAGAATGAGCAGTCACTTTCTTTAAGTGTCAAGAATCTTCGGGATGGTTACGGCCGTGCTACCTTCCGCACAACCTCCAATGATTTCCGTTCATACAGGCGTATGGAAATGTTTATCCATGCTGAAGGCGATCAGTTAAGAGACAATGACCTGCGTGCATTCCTTCGGGTGGGTACTGACAATCAGGATAATTATTATGATTACGATATTCCATTGAAAGTAACTAATCCGGGCACAAATGATCCCGGACTGATATGGCCTGAACAGAATAAGCTGGATGTGGAACTCAGGTTATTTCTTGAAGCTAAAGCTGCCCGGAACAAGGCTGTGTTTAACGGTCAGCCATGGCCAATTAACCGCCCGTTCATCTATCAGGATGGTGTAAATGTTATTACGGTGAAGGGACAGCCTGACCTGAGTAAGGTTCGTGTGTATATGCTCGGAGTTCGAAATCCCTTGAGAAACACGGCAAATCCGGGGCTTGATGACGGACTTGATAAGTCAGCGCAGATCTGGTACAATGAGTTGAGGTTGACCGACTTTGATGAAGGCGGTGGATGGGGAGCAACAGCCCGGATGAATGCAAAGCTTGCAGACTTTGCTGATATTACGATCTCCGGAAGTAAAAGTACTATTGGATTTGGTTCCATTGACCGAAGGGTAAGTGAGCGTAACCGTGAGGATGATGTTCTGTTCGATGTTTCAGGTAATGTTGAACTTGGAAAATTCTTTTCGGAGCGATCCGGAATAAAGGTACCCATGTTTGTGAATTTCTCTTCGCAGATAGGATCTCCGCAGTATGATCCGCGAAATCAGGATACCGAATTTAAAACTACACTGGAAAATTCCAGTAAACAGGAGAGAGATTCCCTTAAATTTATTACCGAAGATTTTACCTCCCGGAAAAGTATCAATTTTACGAATGTCCGTAAGATCAAAACTAATCCCGACAGTAAAACCCGCTTATGGGATATTGAAAACCTGAGTGCTACTTATGCTTTCAATGAGTTCAATCACAGAGATTTCATCAATGAGAACAACATACAGAAGACCTACCGCGCCGGTTTACAGTACAATTATTCAAAACAGGCAAAGTCGATCACTCCATTTGAGAAACTGATCAAATCGAAAAGCCTTGGCCTGGTGCGTGACTTCAACTTCAGTCTTTTACCTTCCATCCTCAATTTCAGCATCGATGTCAATCGATTATATTCAGAGAACACACTAAGGAATAATGATCCGAATAATTTCTTACCTATAAATACTAATTTTAATAAGAATTTTCAGATGTCTCGTATCTATGGGATCAGCTGGAACCTTACCCGATCTATGCAGATCGATTTTAATGCAACCAATTACTCGATCATTGATGAGCCTGAAGGTCGCATAAACGGACTGAAACGTGATACGCTTTGGGAAAACCTGAAGAAACTTGGAAGGACCACGGATTATGGGCATACCATGAACCTTACCTATAATGTTCCGATTAACAAAATTCCGGGATTCGACTGGATAACCCTTGCAACGCGTTATGGTGCAGGCTTTAACTGGCAAACAGAGCCTTTACTCACACTGAATGATCCAAATATTAACATAGGAAATACCATTCAGAACTCACGTACAATACAGCTCAATCCAACCTTAAGTTTGGTTGCGCTCTATAACAAATTCGGTTTTATACGAAGCATGAATGGCGCCGACAAGAATCCGACGGCGGCTTTTTTCGTCAATATGCTCACCAGCTTGAAAAATGTTAGCGGAGCCTATACCAAAACACAGGGTACTTTCCTTCCGGGTTATTTACCTCAGACCGGTTTTATTGGTCAGGATATGAATTCAAGAGCTCCCGGATATGATTTCCTGTTTGGCGGTCAGAGTGATATCAGAGGCCGTGCACTTGGAAGCGGCTGGATTACCAGAGACTCCTTGTTAAACCAGTTATATATAAATACGTCCAAAGAAGATCTCAATTTCAGGGGTTTGGTTGAGCCGATCCGTGATCTGCGTATTGAATTAACGGCTCTAAAAAGTCAGAGCTATAACTATTCAACCAATTTTAAGTTTCTTCCTTCGAGCAATAGCTTTGAGAATTTAAGTCCCGTAACTACCGGTGATTATACCATCTCCTATTTTTCATTGCGTACAGCCTTCAGTAAAGAGAACAAAACAAATAATTCATCTGCACTGTTCAGGCAGTTCCAGGAAAACAGGTCGATCATTTCGCAAAGGTTAGGAGCGAAAAATCCAAACTCTGCAGGTTCAACAGCAGGCTTTGCAGACGGATATAACAAGAACTCGCAGGATGTTTTGATTGCCTCATTCCTGGCGGCATATACCGGCAAGGATGCGAATACAGTTTCTCTTAACCGTTTCCCTAAAATGCCAATTCCGAACTGGCGACTTAGCTATAATGGTTTAACGAAATTTAGTTTATTTAATGATATTTTCACTTCCGTGGATATCAATCATGCTTACCGGTCAACCTATACAGTTAATGGATTCAACTCCTTAGTTCGTTATCAGGAAGCAAATGGAGGGGTTAATGTAAAAGATGCCAACGGCAACTTCCTTCCTTTTTATCAGTTTTCACAGATCACTTTATTTGAACAGTTCCTGCCACTTCTTGGTGTTGATGTGAGACTTAAGAATAATATGACCCTGAATGTGGAATACCGTAAATCAAGGGCTTTGAGTTTCAGTCTGTCCAATGGTCAGCTGGCCCAGCAGAAGGAAGATGGAGCCGTCTTCGGAATGGGATACCGTACCACGCAGTTTCGTTTTCCTTTCGGTCTGTTTAAATCGCTTAAGCTTGATAACGATATGAACTTTAAACTGGACTTCGCATTAAGCGACAGGAAACTTGTTATCTATCGTGCAGATCTTGATGATGCGGAAGTTTCATCAGGAGCGAAGAATATTACAGTGAGGCCATCGGTTGATTATGTATTGAACCAGCGCTTTACTATGCGCCTGTTCTATGATGGCAATATAACCAAGCCTTATACTTCCCAAACCTTCAATACTTCATTCAGCAATTTTGGAGTTAATTTGAGGTTTAACCTTTAATAGCTTGCTGGCGCACGCGTTCCGCATGTGCTATTTATTAATAATACTTTTCATTTATAATTCCTTGGCATTGTTATCGCATGCTAGCGCACGCGTGTGTTCATGCTTTTAATTTAACTCCATGGCACACGCGGCACGCGTGCGCCAGCACAATTAAAGACAAGATAACAGCATCAACTAAGCACAAATAATTGGAAGTCTGACCAACTTAAAGTATTTTTGAAAAACTAAAAAAAGAACGAAATGAAATTTCCTGCAGAATTAAAATATACCAAAGATCACGAATGGATACGCGTTGAAGGTAACCTGGCTTATGTTGGAATTACCGAATTTGCTCAGCATGAATTAGGCGATATAGTTTACGTTGATATCAACACTCTGGGTAAAGAAGTAAGCCGTGAAGATGTATTTGGTACTGTTGAAGCAGTGAAAACAGTTTCAGATCTTTTTATGCCTCTTACCGGTAAAATTCTTGAAATAAACAAAAAACTGGATACTAATCCTGAGCTGGTGAACAGTGATCCTTACGGAGACGGCTGGATGGTTAAGATCGAGATTTCAGACGCTGCTCAGGTTGAAGAATTATTGTCTTCAGGCGACTATAAAACTCAGGTAGGAGTTTAATGCTAAAAACTTTAAGATACCAGTATCTGTCAATTCTTTGGGCCATTTTTGTGGTGATCGTATGTGAAATGCCAGCCACAGATATCTCAAAGAGTGGTCTTACTTTTTTTGAAGGCTTTGATAAATTAGCGCATACTGGTTTCTTTTTTGTGCTGACAGTATTATTGTTCCATGGTAAGATCAAGGAACAGGGAAGTTACAGCTACCGGACTTTAACTATTTTAAAGATTTTGCTGATCACCTTTGCCCTGGGTGCTTCCATAGAAGTTTTACAGCTGGAGATATTTACCTATCGCTCGGCAGAATGGTGGGATCTGTTTGCAGATATGACGGGCGTTGGAATGGGAATATTTGGTTATATCTTTTTACATAGAGGTCGTGTCGATGAAAAACGGATATAAATTTGCTTTGCTTATTGTACTTATTAGTCTAAGCTCCTGTAGCATATTCAAAAAGGGCTGTAATTGTCCGAAGTTTATACAAGCTCAATCACCAGCTAATCAGTCTTTTAATAGATAGATTGTCTTATTAATCTAAAATAAAATTTTCTTATTTGGAATTAATTCAAATAAGCTTTATTTTTGATTCAGATTTAGACAGGGATATGAAGCTTTCACAATTTCTACCAGGGCAAACAGGTATAATCAAAGAATTTACTGATTTAGAGATGTCTGTTAAATTAATGGAAATGGGATGTTTACCAGGTGAATCCATCGTAGTTGAACGTTTAGCTCCCCTTGGAGATCCTATGGCGATTACCGTTTCAGGATATCAATTGAGCCTCAGGAAAAAAGAAGCTTCAACAATCATAATGCAATAATTTATAGGTGGACGGCGATTTAAAAGTTGCATTAGTTGGTAACCCCAACTCCGGAAAATCTACACTTTTTAATGTTCTTACCGGATTAAATCAAAAGATCGGTAATTTCCCCGGCGTTACAGTCGAAAAAAAGATCGGTTTTGTTAAACTTTCCGATCAGCGTAACGCACAAATCACAGACCTTCCCGGAACATATAGTATCTATCCCAAGAGCAGGGATGAGCGCATCGTTATGGATGCTCTTGCCGATAAAAACAGTCCCGATTATCCCGAACTGATCATTTTTGTTGCAGATGCATCAAATCTGAAAAGAAATCTGCTTTTGTTTTCTCAGGTTGCGGATCTGCAGATACCCATCATTATTGCTTTGAACATGATGGATCTGGCCGGGCAGTCAGGAATTGAAATTGCTGTTGACGAACTGGCTCAAAAGCTTGGTGTGCAGGTTATTCCAATTTCTGCCCGTAAGCAGCAGGGGATCGACCGGCTAAAAGAAGCGATACTAAACAGTACTTCTATTCCTCTCCAATTACCTTCCATTGAAGTTGAGGCCATTGCACCCGAGCTCATTCAAAAAATCCAGGATGAACTGAACATTGAACACCCCTATGTGGCACTTCAGTTGGCTCATCAGTATGAAAACATGCTGTTTTTATCCGCTGAGCAAAAGAGGAAAATTCAGGAATTAAATCAGGAATTTGGTTTCCATTCTCAGAAATCGCAGGCTTCGGAAACTATCGCCAGATATAATTTCATCAATGATGTACTGTTCGATACTGTTAAAATACATTCTGATCCCAAGCGGGAAACCCATAGTAACCGGATCGATAAAATATTGACCCATCGCATATTCGGATTTATCATATTTTTTGCCATCCTATTCCTGATATTTCAGTCCATTTTTGCATGGTCTGAATATCCAATGTCGCTGATTGAGCAATTATTCATGTGGCTGACGGATATGGGGACTCAAATTCTGCCACCCGGACTTTTAACTGACCTCCTGATCGATGGGGTTCTTGCCGGATTAAGCGGAGTGATTATTTTTATTCCGCAAATAGCGATCCTTTTTGCCTTTATTTCCATACTGGAAGATACCGGATATATGTCGCGGGTTACTTTCATGATGGATAAGATCATGCGAAAGGTTGGGCTGAGCGGAAAATCCATTGTGCCTTTGATCGGAGGCTTTGCCTGTGCAGTGCCTTCAATCATGAGTGCCCGTAATATTGAGAGCTGGAAGGATAGGATGATCACCATTATGGTCACTCCTTTGATCGCCTGTTCTGCGCGATTGCCTGTTTATACCTTATTAATATCTCTGGTTGTACCTGATGAAAAGGTATGGGGCATCATCAATATGCAGGGAATTGCCCTGATGTCATTGTATGTGCTCAGTATTGTTAGTGCCATTCTGGTGGCCTGGGTGATGAAACTGGTGATCAGATCCAGGGAAAGAGGATACTTCATTATGGAGCTTCCTGTTTACCGTATGCCCCGATGGAATAATGTATTGCTAACAATGTACCGCAGCGTAAAGGCCTTTGTCTTTGAAGCCGGAAAGGTGATTATCGCTGTTTCAATTATCCTTTGGGTGCTTTCGTCTTTCGGTCCATCTGATCGTTTTGAGAAAATTGAAGCCAGGTATAGTTCTGAAGCTATGAAAAAGCAATATCCTCAGGATGAGATCGACCGTCTTCAAGCTTCAGAAAAACTGGAAAACTCTTATGCAGGGATGTTGGGTAAATCTATTGAGCCAGCGATCAGGCCAATTGGTTTTGATTGGAAAATTGGAATTGCCCTCATCACATCTTTTGCCGCGCGGGAGGTATTTGTTGGTACCATGGCTACAATCTACAGCGTGGATGGGGATGATTCTCATGTCGAATCTGTACGTGAAAAAATGCAATCTGCACGTAACCCAGACACAGGATTACCCGTATTTACTACAGCTGTAGCCTTCTCATTAATGATGTTCTATGCCTTTGCAATGCAATGTATGAGTACTATTGCTGTGGTTTACCGTGAGACAAAAAGCTGGAAATGGCCTGCAATTCAATTTGTTTACATGACCGTACTGGCCTATCTTGCAAGCTTTATTGTATACAATCTTCTGAAGTAAAATTGGATAAGATCAATGTCTTGAGTAATTATATGCCAGCGGATGCGGCACCTGTCATCGCGCGCTGGATAGATTATTTCAAATGTGAGTTCAAGGTCTCAAGGAACAGGAGTACCAAGCATGGCGACTATCGCCACCCTTTTAAAGATGCCGGACATCGGATATCTGTTAATTATAACCTGAACCCATACGCCTTCCTGATCACAACTGTTCATGAGTTCGCTCACCTCCTTACCTGGAATGAACATAAGCGAAAAGCAAAACCCCACGGACAGGAATGGAAAGATAATTTCAAGAAGATGATGCGACCCTTCTTTGAACAATCCATTTTTCCGCCTGACATCAGGCATGCTATCCTTAAATATCTCGAAAACCCGGCTGCTTCCAGCTGCACCGACCTTAACCTTTTCAGGATTCTGAAGCAATACGATAAGAAGCCCGAAGGGATAATTTGCGTTGAAAAGCTTGAAATTAATACCCTTTTCTCCATAAAGGGCGGACGTGTTTTTAGAAAAGAATCTCTGGTTAGGAAGCGATACCGTTGTGTGGAGATCAAGACAGGGGCGATTTATTTGTTTCCGCCGCTGGCGGAGGTGAGTATTGTGGGTGAAAGTTAAAAGCTAAAAGCCGAAAGGTGAAAGCTGATAGCAGGGCTTCTGCTCGTCTCCAAATCTTGCTAATCTGTTGATCTGACTAATCCATTTTCAGGAAGGGATATTTTTATTGAAATCAACTATTGCATCAATCCTCCGCATCAGAGTAAATTCTGGCAGTTTAATTGTATACATGTTAAGAGAAATATACACCGCATTTTTCTTATGAAAGTATTCAATATATTAATCCTCGCAGCTTTCTTCGCCTCCTGTAATTCTCAGGAGAAAGACACAGAAAAAACCAGTTCGCAAAAAACGGAACAGGAAAAATCTTCAGCAATAAATTGTTATGAGTTTGTGGGCGAAGCTGATACGGTTACTTTGAAGGTTACTCATGCCGGAGATTCAATTTCAGGGTATTTAGTCTATGATTTTAAGGAAAAAGATAAAAATACCGGAACCATTCTTGGTATTATGAATGGTAATATTTTAGTGGCTGATTATACCTTTATGTCTGAAGGAATTCAATCGACAAGGCAAGTAGCTTTCAGATTAGAAGGAAACACCTTTATTGAAGGATATGGAGAAAGTTTCAGCCAAAATGATAAAGTATATTTTAAAAATATAGACTCCCTGAAATTTGATAGTTTCTTTAAACTAATAGAAATAGACTGTCAATAAAAAATATAATAGATTTCTTAGTACTCCAACAATCGTTTAATATCCCCATCCAGCCTCGCTTTTGCCAGAAAATTATCCTCCAGCGCCCTATTCATGGGAATCGCTGTATCCAGGCTCGCACAGCGGATGACCGGTGCATCCAGATATTCAAAGCAGTGTTCCGCGATCCAGGCACTGATTTCACCACCAATTCCACCTGTCAGAGTGTCTTCATGAAGAATGAGCACGCGACCAGTTTTCTTTACAGTAGCTTTTACCGCGTCCTGATCCCAGGGAAGCAGGCTTCTCAGATCGATGAGATCTGCCGACAACTCAGGATGGGTATTCAGATAGTCCATTGCCCAATGAACTCCTAAACCATAGGTAATTATACTAAACTGTTCGCCTTTCTGCACACATCTGGCTTTACCTATTTCAATGGTATAATAATCATCATAAACAGGCTCTGACATTGCACGGTAAAGGTATTTATGTTCAAAATACATCACAGGATTCGGATCCTCAATTGCCGCCAGCATCAGTCCTTTGGCGTCAGAAGCAAATGCAGGATATACCACTTTCAATCCCGGAGTTTTAGTAAACCAGGCTTCATTACTCTGTGAATGAAAAGGACCTGCACCAGATCCTGCACCTGTAGGCATGCGAATAACCACATCGGCTTTCTCGCCCCAGCGATAATGTGTTTTTGCCAGGTTATTAATGATCTGGTTAAACCCGCAGCTCACAAAATCAGCAAACTGCATTTCCATGACCGCCTTTTGCCCATTGATTGAAAGTCCCAGTGCCGCACCCACGATGGCCGATTCGCAGATCGGTGTATTCCTGACCCTGCCTTTGCCAAACTCTTCCACAAATCCCTGTGTAATTTTAAAGGCACCCCCATATTCAGTAATATCCTGCCCCATGATAACCAGTTCGGAAAATTTCTGCATCCCCTGACGTAATCCATCACTGATGGCATCCAGGTATCTTTTTTCAGTAGTTTTTGTTGGGTCTATGGGCAGAATTTCTCCGGGATCATGAGCCTGGTACATATCAGCAACTTCCAGCAGAGTATCCGCTTCGGGTTCCGCCATAGCGAAAGCCTTTTCTATCTCAGAATCTATTTCTTGTTTATATTCAGCTCGCAGGTCGGTTTGTACAGATTCCGTTAGAATTCCTTCCTTTATAAGAAATCCCTCATAATTTTTTAGCGGATCTTTCTTTTCCCATTCAGTGAACAACTCCTGGGGTACATATTTGGTGCCTGAAGCCTCCTCATGCCCCCGCATCCGGAAGGTCGTGCATTCAATTAAAACAGGTCTCGGGTTTTTCCGGATATCCTCCGCGAGTTCATGGATGGTATGATAAACTTCAAGAACATTGTTCCCATCAATACGTCTGCCCTCCATTCCATAGCCTATAGCTCTGTCAACCAATTGCTTACAACGGTATTGTTCGCTGGTTGGGGTTGATAATCCATAACCATTATTCTCTATGATGAAGATTACAGGGAGATCCCATACCGCTGCAACATTCAGTGCTTCATGAAAATCACCCTCACTAGTAGCGCCTTCACCCGTAAAAACTAGAGTTGCTTTTTGTCTGTTGTTGAGCAGATCTGCCAGAGCAATTCCATCTGCCACGGCTAATTGCGGACCCAGATGGGAGATCATACCTACGATCTTAAATTCTTTGGTTCCAAAATGAAAGGAACGGTCGCGCCCTTTTGTAAATCCTGATTCCTTGCCCTGCCACTGAGCCATTAGCCTGGAAAGGGGTATTCCACGGCTTGTAAAAACTCCCAGATTGCGGTGCATAGGCAAAATATATTCATCCGGATGCATCGCTAAAGTAGTACCTACGGCTATCGCTTCCTGACCTATACCGGAGAACCATTTTCCGATCTTACCCTGTCTGAGAAGGATCAGCATTTTCTCTTCGATCATTCGCGGTTTCAGCAAATGCTTGTAGAGCTTCAGCAGGGTATTATCATCGAGGTTTTTGCGATCAAAATTCATGCTTAAACATACTATTTTTCTGAAAAATCTATCTAAATTAAGCTTTTCTAAATCTTGCTGCTGATAGGGGCTTTTTTCCCCTTTCAAGGGCAATTTGTTAAATATGTTTTTATACTAAAGAATTGATGAACAGAAGAGACGCAGTTAGAAGAGCTGCATTTTTATTAGGAGGCGCAATTACTTTCAATAGTCTTGGTGCCTTTGCCGAAGGAGTTATGCCCGCAATCGGGCAAAGCTTTGATGCAAAATCACTGAACACTCAGGAGGATCTGGTTGCAGAAATTGCTGATACGATCATTCCCGATACTAAGGATGTTCCAGGGGCAAAAGCTGCAGGTATGGGGCCATTCATCGTGATGATGATCCAGGATTGTTATACTTCAGATATGCAGGAGCATTTCGCCAACGGACTGAAAAAAATTGAGGAGGTTTCTCAATCTCAGTTTAAAAAGTCGTTCAAATCTTTAACACTCCCTGAGCGCGAAAGCATCTTCAGGATGTTTAAGGCTGAGGCAGAAGCTCAGAAAAAGAATAACTCTACTCAGAATGGAGCTGTTGCGCCACCACACTTTTTCCAGCTGATGTGCGAGCTGACCTACCTGGGTTATTATACCTCCGAGATCGGTGCAACCAAAGCATTGAGATATGTCCATATACCGGGAAGATATGAGTCTTGCATACCATTACAGCCGGGACAAAAAGCCTGGGCAACCTGATAAATTGAATTTAGAATAGCTTAAGATACATGAATATTAATATAAAAGCAGAGAAGCAAAACACGTACGATGCTATTGTGGTTGGTTCTGGAATTAGTGGTGGCTGGGCGGCCAAAGAATTGACCGAAAAGGGATTAAAGGTATTGATGCTTGAGCGTGGCCGCAATGTGGAACATGTTAAAGATTATGATACAGCTTTATTAAAACCCTGGGAATTCAAGCACAGGGGAAGAATTACTCCAGAGGAGCGCAGCAGGCATCTGGTGCAGACCCGTGCTGGTCAGTACTCTGAGCATAACGCTAAGTTCTGGGTAGATGATATTGATTGTCCCTATACTGAAGTAAAACGCTTCGACTGGTACCGTGGTTATCATGTGGGTGGAAGATCCATTACATGGGGACGCGGTTGTCTGCGTTTGAGTGAAATGGACTTCTCGGCAAATGCCAAAGATGGTTACGGAGTGGATTGGCCGGTACGCTATAAAGATATCTCACCATGGTATGATTATGTGGAGCGCTTTGCTGGAATCAGCGGACAGAACGAAGGGCTTGCACAATTACCTGACGGGATATTTCTTCCTCCATTTGAGATGAACTGCGTGGAAAAGGAGGTTAAAAAGAGAATTGAAAGTCATTATAACCGTGAGCGGATGATGACCGTATACCGCATGGCAAATCTGACCGTTCCTCATAATGGAAGAGGTACCTGCATGAACAGAAATCTTTGTAACAGAGGATGTCCCTTCGGTGCTTATTTTAGTACTCAATCTGCCACATTGCCTGCAGCTGTTGCAACAGGTAACCTTACTTTACGTCCTTATTCTATTGTAAACTCTGTTTTATACGATAAAGAGACTAAAAGGGCAAAAGGGGTATTGGTGATCGACTCAGAAACGAATGAGCATATCGAGTACTATGCAAAAGTGATCTTTATGAACGCTTCTACATTGGGAACTTCACATATCCTCCTGAACTCCGTATCAGAGACTTTCCCGGATGGTTTGGGTAATAGCAGCGGGCATTTAGGTCATAACCTGATGGACCACCACTTCCAGGTTGGAGCATCAGGAACCGCCGAAGGCTTTGATGATAAATACTATTATGGAAGACGCCCGATCGGTGTTTACATCCCACGTTACCGTAACCTTGGCGATAAGCCCGAGCGTGATTATTTACGCGGATTCCATTACGGTGGTAGCGCCAGCCGAACCGGTTGGCAAAGAGCTATTCCTGAAATGGGATATGGACAGGAATTTAAAGAGGATATGACTGAACCGGGACCATGGGTAATGGGACTTGGGTCTTTTGGTGAGCATTTACCGGAATATAAGAATCGTGTTTTTCTGGATCATACTAAAAAGGATAAATGGGGACAACCGTTGCTTGCAGTTGACTGTGAGTTTGGTGAGAATGAAAGGAAAATGCGTATCGATATGAGAAACGATGCTGCAGAGATCCTGGAAGCTGCCGGAATGAAAAATATTCAATCCTTTGACAGACCTGCAGTACCAGGAATGGCAATTCACGAAATGGGTACCGCCCGTATGGGACATGACCCTAAAACTTCGGTCCTGAATAAGTGGAATCAAATGCATGATGTAAAGAATGTATTCGTTACCGATGGTGCATTCATGACTTCAAACGCATGTCAGAATCCATCCTTAACTTATATGGCCTTTACTGCAAGAGCTTGCGATTATGCGGTAAAAGAACTGAAGAAAGGTAATTTATAAACAAATGAATTAATATATCTGGTTTAATTAAAGCAATCGGTTAGTTTTTTTAACCACATAGAAACATAGTTCTGTATTGGTGCAGAAAATTTAAAACCTATGCCTCTATGTGGTTAATCATATATCCACACTGTTTTTTTAGAACCTATATATCAACAATTATATATTGAACAATATCTAATATGCAGAATCAAGTTAAACCCGTACGCGTCCTGGTTATAGGTTGCGGAAACATGGGCGCATCTCACGCCATCGCTTATCATAACAATCCGGGATTTGAAATTGTCGGACTCGTATCAAGAGGAAAATCCAAGGAAGTATTGAATGCAAGGATGGATGCTAATTACCCATTATTTGAAGATATGGATACTGCCATGGCAGCAACTAAACCGGATGCGGTTTGTATCTCAACTTATCCTGACACACATGAGCGTTATGCCGTTCAGGCTTTTGAAGCAGGCTGTCATGTATTCATTGAAAAACCGGTAGCCGACTCTGTGGAAGGTGCTGAGCGTGTAGTTGCGGCTGCAAAAAAAGCAAATAAAAAATTAGTGGTTGGTTATATTTTGCGCCATCATCCATCATGGGAGAAGTTCATTGAACTGACCGGGCATTTAGGTAAGCCTTTGGTAATGAGGATGAACCTGAATCAGCAAAGCGATGGTGCGATGTGGACACTTCACCGTAATCTGATGAGTTCTCTGAGCCCAATTGTGGATTGC
Organism: Daejeonella rubra; assembly: GCF_900103545.1. Classification (GTDB taxonomy): domain Bacteria; phylum Bacteroidota; class Bacteroidia; order Sphingobacteriales; family Sphingobacteriaceae; genus Daejeonella; species Daejeonella rubra. The sequence continues at coordinate 214,467 of NZ_FNHH01000003.1, read as the reverse complement.
GGAGTGCATTATATTGATGTAATGTGCCAGATGACACGTTCAAAGCCGGTACAGGTTTATGCGATCGGTGCAAGATTAACAGATGAGATCCCTGCTGATAACTATAATTATGGCCAACTTCAGATCCGTTTTGAAGATGGTTCTGTGGGGTGGTATGAAGCTGGCTGGGGACCAATGATCAGCGAAACTGCTTACTTTGTGAAAGATGTATTTGGGCCGAAGGGTTCAGTTTCTATCGTTGCTAAAGATGCAGGAGGTGCAGGTAAATCTGCTTCGATCGAATCGCATTCCAAAACAGAATCAATACTTTTCCATCATGCTGACCTCGACAAAGATGAAAAATTTGCCAAAAAGGATATCCTGATCAACCTGGAGGATGAGCCTGATCATCAGGAGCTTTGTAACCGTGAGCAGCGTTATTTCCTGAAGTCTATTGTTGAAGATCTTGATCTTACCGCACATGGAGATGATGCGGTGAACAGTCTGCGAATTGCTTTTGCATGCGATGAGTCAGTGAAGACCGGCAAGGTGGTTTCTTTGATTTAATAAAGTGACCAATAATAAATGATCCCTTAAAATTTAGTTAACTTATATGTCAATTAAAACAAGTGAAATTCCGGTAGGTGTTGTGGGACTGGGCCTTATGGGCTGCAGCATCACAACCTGCCTGCTGATGGCCGGACATCCTGTGGTAGCTATTGCACCGATCAGTATCGATATGACTACTGCAGAATCGCGTATCCGCAAGCATTTTGTGAAAGCAAAAGAGGAGGGAATGGTTACTGAAGATCCGGAGTTCTATTTTAAGAATCTGATCATTACAGAAGATTATGCTCAGCTGAAGCCCTGCAAACTGGCTATTGAATGTACTATTGAAAGTGAAGAGATCAAAAAAGTGGTTTATGCCAAGATCGAAGCCGAAATTGCTGAAGATGCCTTGATGACCAGTAATACATCTGCTATTCCGATCAGCATTCTGCAAAAGATGACCAAACACCCCGACCGTTTTTTCGGTTTGCACTGGGCAGAACCTTCTCATACTACCCGTTTCCTCGAAGTGATCTGTGGCGATGAGAGTGATATTAAAAAGGGTGAATACCTTTATGAACTTTCAAATTTCTGGAACAAAGAAGCAACCCTGGTCAGGAAAGATATTCGCGGATTTATCGGCAATCGTTTGATGTATGCGATGTATCGTGAAGCTTTTTATCTGGTTGAAAACGGGTACGCAACCGTTGAGGACGTAGACAGAGCATGCCGTAATAATACAGGTTACTGGATGACTCTGGTAGGTGTTTTTGGCTGGATGGACCTTACCGGAGTTCCTGCTTATCATAATGTGATGAAAGACCTGAATCCAACACTCTGTAATGATACCGGGATGCCTAAACTGATAGATGATATCGTGAAAGCAGGCGGAAAGGGAGTCGCAAATGGTCATGGTTTCTACAAATACACCCCAGAGGAATCCAAGCTTTGGGAAGAAACCTTTGCTGATTTTAATTATGATATCAGGAAACTGGCAATGAAATATCCTTTTGATATTGTCAAGCAAAAACTGGCAAAAATGAAGGAAGAAGAAGAAAAAGGTGAAAAAAGCTGAAAAATGAAACATCTCTCTGTTCCATATATTAATATAGATGATACAAGCGTCATTGCTGAGATATCCAGGAAGCTTGATCATGTGCATCAGGAGATCATTAACAACTCACCCTGGGCTGCATTCCCCTATAAACCGGAGGTGTCCTTTGCCATGGCTCATGGCGACAGCGGCGTCTTCCTTAAGTTTTTTGTAGAAGAAAAGCATGTCAGGGCTGTTTGCTCCGAACCGAATCAACCGGTTTATAAGGATAGCTGCGTGGAGTTTTTTGTCTCTTTTGGGGATGAGCCTGAGTATTATAACTTCGAGTTTAATTGTGCAGGAACCTGCCTTCTTAGTTTTGGGGAGGAACGTACCAATCGTGAAATGACCTCTCCGGAGCTCATCAGATCGATCGCTTTTCAAAGCACTATGAAACCAGCAACAAGCAAGGATGCAAACATTGGATGGGAGCTGACGGTAGCGATACCTTTTGCTGCTTTTCAATACCATCAGATAACATCTATGAAAGGCAAAAAATGCCGGGCTAATTTTTATAAATGCGGAGATGAGCTTCCTGAGCCACATTTTTTGGCCTGGAATACTATACAAACTGAAGAGCCCGACTTTCACCGGCCGGAGTTTTTCGGAACCGTAGAATTCAATTAATACCTATAAATCAATCATAAAAAATAAAAAATGGAAAAGAGAGAAATACAACATCCGGATAAAGCAGATAAAACATTCAGTACAGGAGCATACTCTGCAGGGGTAATGGTTGCAGGCGACTGGTTGTTCGTGAGCGGACAGGCTGCTGTTGACTTTACAACAAGTTCTTTTGTTTTAGGAACAATCGAGGAGGAAACGCATTTAACCATCCATAATGTAAAACGTATCTGCGAAGCTGCTGGATTTACACTGGATGATATTGTGAAATGTACTGTTCACCTAAGTGATATAAAAGATTTTGATCGTTATAATGCTGTTTACGCATCCTATTTCACCAAGGTTAAGCCTGCCCGTACCACCGTTCAATCTGGTTTAGGCCATGGTATAAAAGTGGAGATCGACGCGATCGCATTCCGTAAAGGCGATAAATAATTGATATACCTTAAAGAATGACTGAAGAATCTGTATTTATTTTTGACTGCCACCTTGATCTGGCAATGAATGCGATCGAGTGGAACCGGGACCTGAAAAAAACTGTGTACCAGATCCGTAGCCGCGAAGAGGGAATGACCGATAAACTTGATCGTGCAAAGGGAGTAGTCGCACTTCCTGAACTCAGGAAGGGTAATATCGGACTAGTGGTAGCTACCCAGATCGCACGCTATGTAGAACCGGGAAGCGCCCTGCCGGGATGGAATTCTCCGGAGATCGCATGGGGTATTTCTCAGGCTCAGCTTGCATGGTACCGCGCTATGGAAGATCAGGCTGAAATGGTGCAGATCACTAATTTAGACCAGATGGAAAAACATCTGGCGCTTTGGTTCGACAAATCACTCCCTGATTATAATAAACCGGTCGGTTATATTTTAAGCCTGGAAGGTGCAGATTCCTTCGTCAATATTTCCTACCTGGAAAAAGCCTATGCCTATGGATTGCGTGCCTGTGGTCCGGCGCATTATGGCCCCGGCAGATACGCAGCAGGTACTGGTATGACCGACGGATTAACCGCTCAGGGTAAAGACCTGGTGAAGGAAATGGATAATTTGAATATGATCCTGGATGTGACACATTTAACGGATAAAGGTTTCGAAGAAGCATTATCTATTTTCAAAGGACCTGTTTGGGCAAGTCATCATAATTGCCGTGCACTGGTAGATCATCAAAGACAGTTAACCGATGATCAGATCAAAATCCTGATCGAAAGAGATGCGGTAATCGGCGGAGTTTTCGATACCTGGATGCTGACCGATAATTGGGTACGTGGTGTGGATGATCCTAAAGAAAGAGGAATTGATCTGGAGAAGGTGGTTGATCATTATGATCACATCTGCCAGATTGCAGGTAACAGCAATCATATTGCTATCGGCAGTGATCTTGATGGCGCTTACGGCAAAGAACAATCTCCATATGATCTGGAAGACATTTCTGACCTTCAGAATCTTAAAGGTATCCTGAGCAGACGTGGCTATTCTGGCGCAGACATTGAAAATATTTTTTATAAAAACTGGTTAAGGTTTTTGAGGAAAGCCTGGGCCTGATTGAAATTTAAACAGCAATTATTCTTGATAACATGACAAATCATGATAACTGGTATCAGTTTCAGAACATTGATGAGGTAGATTCTCCTGCATTGATCATTTATCCGGAAAGGGTGCTGGAGAATATTGAACGGTTGAAAAAAACTGTTTCTTCTGTCGACCTTCTTCGACCGCATGTAAAGACCCAAAAGAATATTGAAGCCACAAAGCTGATGATTGGTCAGGGCATCAATAAATTTAAATGTGCAACGATCGCTGAAGCTGAAATGTTGGGTATGTGTGAGGCAAAGGATGTTTTATTGGCTTACCAGCCTTTAAAACCAAAATTTCTGCGCCTCCTGAAATTGATGGAGGCATATCCCAAAACAAAATACTCTTGTCTGGTTGATAATCTTCAAACGGCACAAATGATCTCCGATTTATTCAGGAGTTCATCTTTTTATGCTTCCAATAAAGAAATGACTATGCCTGTTTGCATCGATCTGAATGTTGGTATGAACAGAACCGGTATCAAACCTACGCAAGAAGCCTATGATCTCTATAAAGAAATTCTGAATTTGTCTTCTCTAGAGTTTATGGCATTTCATGCCTACGATGGTCATAACAGGGATATGGATGTAGTGGAAAGAGCCGCACATTGTGACCGCGACTTCAAAGAGGCTGAAGAATTACGTGACAGGATTGGGCAGGAAGGACATAATTTCCCGCTGCTGATTGCTGGTGGTTCTCCAACTTTTGCTATTCATTCTACACGAAGGAATGTTGAATGCAGCCCCGGTACATTCATTTTCTGGGATAAGGGTTATCATGATGCTTTGCCTGAACAGAACTTTCTTTATGCTGCTCTGGTGCTTACAAGAGTAATTTCACTGCCCGATGAAAGCAAGATCTGTATCGACCTGGGACATAAATCTATTGCCTCTGAGAATGAGCTTCTAAAACGTGCTTACTTTCTGAATGCCCCTGAATTGAAGCCAATCGGACAAAATGAGGAACATATGATCATTGAAGTCGGAAAAGGACATGCTTATAAGATCGGAGATGTGCTCTTTGCCCTTCCAATACATATTTGTCCTACAGTTGCCTTATACGATCATGCGACAATTATTGAAAATGGAAAAGCAGCAGGTACCTGGAAAATTATCGCAAGAGACAGAAAGATCAATTTTTAATATTAATAAACATACTGGATATTTTTTAAATAAGATTGACCACAAAATTTATAAATTATTGATTGTCAACAGCTTAGTTTTTGTTTAGGCAAATATAATGGGTGATTGTTTAGGAGCTGTACAAATTATTTCAAAATTCTACAAAATGAACACGAAACCCGGAATCTTTAGCCTTTGTCTATTATTTTCAATTGCAAGCATTCATATAGTCAATGCTCAAAGTCCCGCGCAATCCGGCAAAATTTTCAAAGCCGGCGCTGCAACCAGTAATATCACCCCAAAAATCGGAACTTCCATAAATGGAAGCATGAAAGATATCACCATCAGGCAGATCCATGATGAGACACATGCACGGGCTATCGTTCTGGATGACGGACAAACGCGTCTGGCCATTGTCGTTGCTGACCTCTGCATGGTTTCCAGGGAGGTATTGGATGATGCCAAGCTAAGGGCAAATAAGATAACCGGTATTCCTGTAGAGAACATGATGATGTCAGCCACTCATACCCATTCCGGTGGCACTGCTTGTTCTGTATTTCAAAGTGATCCCGATAAGGATTATTTGATTTTTTTAAGAGAACGAATTGCAGATGCAGTAGTTAGAGCCAATAATAATCTGGTTCCTGCACGCATTGGCTGGGCTGTTGGAAATGAGCCTTCCCAGGTATTTAACCGTCGCTGGAAAATGAAACCCGGCAAACCGATCATCAACCCTTTTGGAAAGGAAGACCAGGTGAAGATGAATCCTGGTATAGCTAATCCGGATCTTCTGGAACCTGCCGGACCAACAGATCCGGGGCTTCCAGTGATATCCATTCAAAGTCTGACCGGCCGCCCAATCGCATTAATGGCTAATTATTCGCTTCATTATGTGGGTGGGACAGGTGCTGCAGAAGTATCTGCCGACTATTACGGTTTTTTTGCTGAAAGAATGAAGCAATTGATGCAGGGCGATCGGCAATACCCTGGCTTTGTTGCAATGATGTCGAACGGAACCAGCGGGAATATCAATAATATTAATTTCGGTGGCACGGCAGCGCCTTCAGTTCCGGCTTATACCCGCATGCAGCAGGTAGCAAATATTATAGCTGCGGAAGCTTATAAAACGGTTCAAAATATTAAATATCAGGATTGGATCTCCCTGAGTTCCGCACAGAAAGAGATCAATCTGGGTGTCCGGTTGCCTTCAAAAGATGAAATTGTTCGTGCAAAAGGGATAATTGCCCAGGCAAAAGGACCTGTCATGAATTCGATGGAAGAAATTTATGCCAGGGAGACTGTTCTGATTGCTGATTATCCTAAACAGGTTTCTGTTATCCTGCAGGCTTTCCGTTTGGGCGAATTGGCCATTACTTCTGCACCTTGCGAGGTTTTCGTGGAAATTGGTCTCAAGGTTAAGGCCGAAAGTCCCTTTAAAACAACCTTCATGGTCTCACTTGCCAATGGTTATAATGGCTATTTACCAACTCCTGAACATCATAAATTAGGCGGTTATGAAACCTGGAGGGCCAGATCCAGTTATCTGGAAGTTGATGCATCGACTAAGATCACCAATACCATATTCGATCTCTTAGGCAAACTGGATAGTACAAAACCTTAAATTCTACCTGAATTTGAATATGAAAAAATATAATTTCAATCAATATAAATTTTCTGGATTGCTTTTGCTGGTACTGGTAGTACTTATTGCTGCCTGGCAAAGTAATTCACGTTCTACTGAACTGAAAAAAGCATTGGATAGCTTTCAGATCGAGCCCGGAATGCGTATCGACCTGATCGTAGCTGAACCTCTGGTCATTGATCCTGTGGCATTTGTTTTTGATGAAGACAGACAGATGTATGTTGTTGAGGATCGCGGATATCCCGACCCTGCGGAAGGGGGAGCTCCAACTCGTCTTGGTCGGATCGCACTTTTAAAGGATACAAACGGTGATGGGAAATACGATAAACGAACCGAATTCGCAACCGGACTGACCTATCCCAATGGGATCCTGCCCTGGAAAGGTGGGGTATTTGTAACCTGTTCTCCTGATCTTTATTATCTTAAAGATACCAATGGTGATGGTGTAGCGGATATTAAAAAGGTAGTTCTTACTGGTTTCTTTGCCACACAGACCGCTCAGATCAGAACGAGTCACCCGATCCTGGGCCTTGATGGCTGGATTTATGTTACCGGAGGTTTGAATGGCGGAAATATTACTTCTCCTGAACACCCTGATCGCCCGGCTGTATCCTATAAATCTGCCGATGGACGCTTTCATCCCGAAACCTTTGAATTTCAGGTTACCGGAGGTAAAAGCCAGTTTGGCTTAACATTCGATCCCTATGGCAGACGCTTTGGTACTTCAAACCGTCATCCGGTGATGCATACCGTCATGGAGCCCTGGTATTTGAAGAGGAATCCTAACCTGCTTTTCAATGAAAGTGTACAGAATGTTTCTAAAACTGAGGCTGATGCAGTAGTCTATCCGATCTCGAATGCAGTAACCAGTGCTGACTTCATCCCGAAACTAATTGGCCGCTCACATGCGGGTACGTTCACGGCGGCCAGCGGCCTCCTTGCTTTTAACGGGACTGCCTTAACTCCGGCTCATCAGGGTAATATATTTATTTGTGAATCGGCGCAAAATCTGGTTCAGCGACAGATTGTCAATCCCGATGGTGTTTCTTTCCGGTCCAGAATTCCTTATGAAGGACGTGAGTTTTTATCTTCAACAGATGAATGGTTCCGCCCCGTATTTCTGCAGCATGGTCCCGAAGGTGCACTTTACCTAGCCGATATGCATCGTAAGGTGATCGATCATCCGGCTTATATACCTGAAGAGGCACGCCCTGGTTTAGACTGGGAAAGTGGAAAGAGCGATGGTCGCATCTACCGTATCGTTAGAAAAGATTTTAAAGAGAAGAAATATGATCGTAGCACAGGACTTAGTTCCAGAAGTTCGATCGAAAAGATCATGTCTTCCATTGCATCCGCTGAAGAATGGGAACGCGCCACAGCACACCGGCTTTTACTGGAGAGGAATGATCGGGCATCGATTCCTTCCCTGAAAAAAATAGCTTTGGCTGCTGCATTTCCTGAAAGTCGTGCGCGTGCTTTATGGTTACTCAATTCATTAAATTCTCTGGATTCGGATATCATTAAAAAAGCCATGCACGATAAGGTTTCCGGAGTACGTGAGCAGGCAGTACTAATGGCAGGATCAAACGCCGAAAAATATCCTGAATTAGTTCAATCGCTTGTTGCAGCAGCAGGTGATGAAGCTATTCGGGTTCGATTTAACAGCGCCCTGGTGCTTGGTTCATTGGAAGGCCCCGGAGTAGTGAAGGCTTTGGCAAAAATTGCTTCCCGGGATGGTAAAGATCAATGGGTGCGTGCAGCAGTTCTAAGTGGTATCGAAAAACGAATGCCCGTATTTTTATCTTCTCTGAGGGAACAGCAGGGTGCCGACCCAATGGCCTATGCCGCTGTGATGAAGGATCTGAGTCGTTTATTTGGAAATGCTGGTACTGTTGCTGATTGTCGCATTCTCTTGCAGGAAGTATTGTCTGCAAGCGGCGATGATGAATGGCGAGTATCGGCAATACTTGGATTAGCCGAAGGAACAAACGGCAGGATTAAGGAATTTGGAACTTCTCCAAAAGGAATGGTCTACGCTTTACAGGGAACAAATACCTCGTCTGCAAATGTTCAGTCGCTGGATAATTTTATCAATAGATCAATCAGCCTGGCAGAGAATGAAAACGGCAGAACACAATTACGTGTACTGGCAACCGCCCTTCTTGGATATACAGATTTCGACCGTGCTTCAAAGACGCTTCAAAAAATGCTTGATCTGCGTACTCCACCAGAATTATTGCTGGAATCGGTATCGGCCATCACTCGTTTGAATGATCCCCGTGGAGCAGCATTACTTACCGGAAAGCAGGCATGGTCAGCCTATACACCCAGAGTGAAATCGGCTGTGATTTCTGCACTGGTCTCTAAACCTGTTTTCATTTCTGAATTGTTCAGGGCCATAGAAAATGGAATAATTACAAGTGCGGAGATCTCTTCAGCAGATCGCATTCGCCTGATGTCAAACAAGGATCAGAAATTGAGCGAACAGGCAAAGCTATTATTTAAAGAATTAGAAGGCGGCGACAGGATGCAGATCTATCAGGAATACCGCCAGAGCCTGGCGCTTACAGCAAATGTTCAGCTAGGGAAAGCTGTTTTTCAGAAGTCGTGCTCTGCCTGCCATACTTATCAGAAAGAAGGCGGAAAAGTGGGACCGGACCTTACAGGAGTAAAAAATCAGCCTGCAGAGGCTTTATTACTGCATATCCTTGTGCCGAATTATGAGGTTTTGCCCGCTTATCAGTCAATTTCTATCAGTACAAATGATGGCCGTTCCCTGAGTGGCTGGCTTGTTTCGGAAACTGAAAATAGTCTGACCCTACGTACAACCTTTGGAACGGATGAGCCAATCCTGAGGAAGAATATTGCAACATTAAGCAACTCCGGACTTTCACTCATGCCTGATGGACTGGAGCGATCTATTTCAAAGGATGAGATGGCAAAGTTAATTGCTTACCTTAAAGGTGGAACCTGATAAATAATTAAAGGATATGATTTCGACCAGATTTAAATTTTAAGCGCGAATAGGGATAATTCAAAAAATTATTGTCCCATATAGAAAGCCTGATAGAATATAATAAACAGGATTCCTCCTGTTAACCTGAGCAAATGAAGAAGAATATAAATAATATATCGCGTCGCAAATTACTGAAAAATGCTGCTCAGGCAGGACTTTTAGGAGTTCTGACACCCTTGATTGGAACTGCCGAAACTCAGAAGCCTAAAGGTGGATTGATTGCAGCCGAGAATAAAAAGCAGGGCACAACGGATTGGCAGCTTACGTATGTAAAATCTGAAGAATTTCGTTCGAAAGAAATTGAAGGCTATTGCTCCAAAATGAGTATTCGTGCCGGCGAGTCGATCGATATTTTTTTAAGTGCCTCGTCCCAAACGAATGTAAGCATTGATTTCTATCGCATGGGTTATTATGGAGGTAAAGGCGGGCGCTTCATGCAAAAGTTGGGACCTTTCCCTGTGCGGCCACAGGTTGTTCCTCCAATTGCCGAACATCGTTTGCGCGAATGCGACTGGGATCGAACTACTTCATTTAAAATTCCTGAAGACTGGTTGAGCGGAGTTTATGTAGGTAAGCTCTCCTGCACCGCGCACCGGTATGAGAGTTATATCATTTTCATCGTTCGCGATGATAGAAAGGCTGATCTAATGTTCCAAACCAGTGATACCACCTGGCAGGCTTATAATAAATGGCCCGACACCAGCCACTCACTTTATACCAGCGACCCGCCGCTGCAACCGCATAGCGGAAGAACCTGGTCGAGCTTTGACCGCCCTTTTTCGAAATATCCGCAGGTAGTTGATCAGCCTCTTTCACAAGGGTCTGGTGAGTTTTTGCTTTGGGAATATCCTCTTTGTTTTTGGCTGGAGAAGGAAGGGTATGATGTAACCTATTGCAGCAATATTGATACCCACGCAGATGCGAAGGGGCTTGACCGGGTGAAATGCTTTCTTTCTATTGGGCATGATGAGTACTGGACGCTTCCAATGTTTGAGAATGTGAAAAGTGCTGTGGCTCGTGGATTAAATGCTGCATTTCTTTCAGGGAATTCATTGATGTGGGTGATCGATCTGAAACCTGGGGTTAAAATGGATCCTGCGAAACTTAACAAAGCATCAGGTCTGGCTAAAGATGGGGGCGACCGCATACAGGTTGTACCGGATGCCAACGAGAATCCGAACCGCACGATATTTAGAATAGGTCGTTTTGGAGGGATCAGTAAAGTTGAGGAGGCATTGGGTATCATGGGCCCTTTCGCCAGAAATGACTGGCCGAATGAAAATACACTGATCGGTGCCAGAACGATGTATCCCTTCAATGGATCTGCCGACTGGATCGTGAGTAAACCTGAACACTGGATATTTGAAGGTACAGGTATGAAAAAGGGCGATAAGATCCCCGGACTTGTAGGATGGGAGCACCATGGCGACCCTGCTGATATTCCTGGTTTGGAAGTGGTGGCTGAGGGTGAAACGATCAATACTACTAATGCAAAATCTCATTATACAGCAACGGTTTATCCAGGTGGTAAAGGCAATTGGGTTTTCAATGCCGCGACCATTTACTGGTCATTCGGACTATCACAGCCGCCTGGAATTATTGTTCCAAACTCGCATTTTGGTCGTTCACATGGCGTAGATGAGCGAGTTCAAAAGATCACTGCCAACTTTTTAAACAAGTGCGGAATAAAAACCACCTAAGAAATAATTCCAATATAAACAGAATGCTATTTTAAAATTCACAATAAACAAATGAACTATTTTTCAAGAGTTTCTAAATTACCTTTTCAACTTGCAGTAGTTTTGCTGCTTTCCGGCAGTGTCTTATTTTTCCTTGGTAATAAAGAGAAAGAAACAGCAGTCCCTGAACTCGACGGACTGAAAGTCCCCGAAGGTTTTACCATTGAACGGGCTGTTGATCCCGGCATGATCTCTTACCCCATGTTTGCCTCTTTCGATGGCGATGGAAGGTTGTTTGTCTTCGAATCGGATGGTAGTTCGCCTACCAACGAAGGTATGCTGAAGAAACCTCCCTATCACATTCGCTTGCTGGAAGATACTGATGGCGATGGGAAATTTGATAAGAGTAAGATATTTGCCGACTCACTGTCCTTCCCCAAAGGCGGTGTATTTTATAATGGCAGTCTTTATGTAACCTCTTCTCCTGATCTGATACGCCTGACCGATACAGACGGGGATGGTGTGGCTGATAAGCGTGAGGTAGTCCTGACAGGTTGGGTATTGAATTCTAATGGTGCACTATTGGGAGGGCCATTTCTTGGACCAGATGGCTGGTTATACCTGACAGATGCCCGCCGTGGATTTGACATCACAACCAAAGAAGGTAAAAATTTAAAAGGAAGCAGTGCCCGGATCTGGAGATGCCGTCCGGATGGCTCAGGGCTGGAATCTATGGCTGGTGGTGGTTTTGACAATTCGATTGAGCTGGCATTTATGCCATCGGGCGAGACTGTTGGAACAATGACCTATTTCATTGAACCTCAGGCTGGTATGCGAGATGCGATCATGCATTGGGTGGAAGGCGGAGCTTACCCAAAATATAATCCTGTGATTGAAAAGGATAAATTTATTTTGACTGGCGACCTGATGCCGGTAATGAATAAAATGGCAAGGGTGGCTCCTTCGGGAATAATGCGGTATCGTGGAAACACCATTGGTAAAGAATATCAGGGTAATCTCTTTAGTGCCGAATTCAATACGGGTCGTATCATGCGTCATAAGGTTATTGCCGATGGTGCAACCTATAAAACTGTTGATGAGCCATTTGTTACATCAGGAGTTCAGGATATGCACCTCACGGATGTGCTTGAAGATGCCGATGGCAGTATGCTGATACTCAATACCGGGGGCTGGTTTATCCTGGGCTGCCCACTTTCCAGGGTTGCAAAACTAGATGTTCCGGGAGGAATTTACAGGATAAGAAAAACTGGTGCTGCAAAAGTTAATGATCCCTGGGGCACTAAACTGAATTTAAGATCAATGGCTGTTCCCGGACTTATAGCTGCTACGAAAGACGCTCGTCTGGCAGTCCGCGACAACGCGATCGAGCTCTTGATCAGCAAAGGCGAAGCAGCAGTCCTGCCTATAAAAAATTCATTGCTGAAGTCGGTTAGTGAAGAAATGCGTGCAGCGGGAATATTCGCTCTTTCGCGTATCGCTACGCCAAATGCCATGACCGGAGTACGTTCAGGTCTGATTGATCCTTCAGCAGTGGTAAAAACTGCTGCTGCCCGTGCTCTGGGACTTGCGAAAGACAAAGCCTCTGTCGATAAATTGATGGAATTGGTACAGAAAGAAAGATTTGCTGTCCGCCGTCAGGCTGCAACAGCTTTAGGTCAGATCGGTGATAAACGGGCCGTTCCTGCATTACTGAAAGCAGCAGCCATAAATAATGACCGGGTTGAGGAACATGCACTAATTTATGCCCTGATAGGCCTTAATAATACTGCTCCTTTGGTGGCCGCCTTGAATAATCCTTCTCCAAATGTGAAGAGAACCGCATTGATTGCGCTGGATCAAATTGGAGGGACGGCACTTAAGAAGGAAAATCTATCTCCTTTTCTGACAAGCAAAACCCCGCAATTGCAAAAGATCGGTATATGGGTTGCTTCCCATCATCCTGAATGGTCGGATATTGTGATCGGCTTCCTGAAAGGCCGATTGAATTCTGCTGAAATTGCCGGTGCGGATCTTATCGCTATACGCGATCTGATGATCACCTTTAGTAACGATAAGCAATTGCAGACTTTCCTTGCTGAACAGCTTGACAGTAAATCAGCATCGGATGTAAAAAAGATCTTTTTAATAGATGTGATCACTCATGCTTCGGTGAAGGAAATTCCTGAAGTTTGGGTTCAGACATTAGCTAAACTGCTTGACAGCGGAAGCACTGAAATTAAATCTCAGGTTTTAGGGCTGATCGAATCCAGAAGAATTAAAGCGCTGAATGATCAGCTAAGTCAGATCGTTCAGAATGTAAATACAAGTCCTGATTTTCGTTTGAAAGCACTAAGTTCCAAATTACTTTCTGTACCGTCCTTGTCGGATACGGAATTCACTATGGTGTTCTCTTATCTTGGCAATAAAAATGAATCACCGGTTAGGCAGATGGCTGCCCGCTTATTGTCTAATGCAAAATTAACTGATAATCAATTGGTTAAACTAGCAGATGAGCAGGTCGCAAAAACCGATGTTTACCTTTTGCCGAGCCTGGTAAGTGCATTTAAAAATAATAAGAGCGAACCAGTTGGTTCAGCATTGGTTGCTGCTTTAGGTGTAAGCCCTGATCGTCTGGATAATGTTTCTGAAGAAGAATTGAAAGGATTGCTAAGTGCATATTCTCAGAAAATTAAAAATTCGGCAGAGCCTTTAATGACAAAGCTGGCTGAGCGAAATGCAGGAAGATTAGCAGAACTGACAAAAGTAGAAGCGAGTTTAACCAGGGGCGATGTAGCTTCAGGAGCAAAAATATTCTTCGGGAAAGGCGTTTGTTCCTCTTGCCATGCTGTTGCTGGCAAAGGAGCCATTTTCGGGCCAGACCTGACCAATATCGGACAGATCCGATCGGGACATGATATTCTGGAAGCTATTTTATATCCGAGCGCTAGCTTTGCCCGCGAGTATGAAACCAGCAGAGTGACCACAAAGACTGCAACATATACTGGTGTATTAAAGGAGCAATTGTCTGATGCTATAATTATTTCAACAGGTCCGGGATTACAGGTACGTATTCCGAGATCTGAAATTACAGGAATTGAACCACTCGACATATCATTGATGCCTCCGGGCCTGGATAAACAGTTAAGTCCTCAGGAATTATCAGACCTGATGGCCTACCTGAATACCCTTCCAGATGGAATCGGAAACTTAGTAAAAAGAAAATAATCAATTAATAATTATCGATCCTTAGCATGAAAAAAGTATTTCTATTCTCCCTTGCCCTTATTGCCTTATCCTTTATTATGGATGGATGCGGTACCACCAAATCAAAACAAGGCGCCTCAACTGGCAGCAAGGCAAAATCCATATCCCTGTTCAATGGACAGAATCTGGATGGCTGGTATAAATTTGTTAAAGGCCGTGGCCGGGATAATGATCCAAAAAATGTGTTCAGTGTAGAAAAGGGATTGATCCATATCTCCGGAGAAGAATATGGTTGTATCACGTCGAATGAGGAGTATAGTAATTATAAACTAACGGTTGAATTTAAGTGGGGGCCTAAAACGTATTCACCGAGGGTAGATAAAGCAAGAGATAGTGGTATACTTTTACATTCAATTGGTGAAGACGGAGGTTACTCCGGAACATGGATGTATTCTATTGAATGTCAGATCATTGAAGGAGGTACAGGTGATTTTTTGGTGGTAGGAGATGGGACTAAAAAGTTTTCCTTAACCAGTAATGTGGCTCCTAAACAGCAGGGTAAAGGCAATGTATATTTGGCAGGTGGTCAGCCGTTAACTATCAATGGAGGCCGGATCGATTGGTTTGCCAGAGATCCAGAATGGAAGGATGTTGTTGGATTCAGAGGCAAAAATGATGTCGAAAAGCCTGTCGGTCAGTGGAATAAAGTAGAATGTGTTGTAATTGGTGATAAGGTTTCTGCTTACTTAAATGGAGTTTTGGTGAATGAAGCTTATCATGTTACTCCTACCAAAGGAAAGATACAGATCCAGTCTGAAGGAGCAGAAATGTTCGTCAGGAAAGTAGAGATCGTTCCTCTGGCATCGAACTAAGATTATGCAAATCATTCTATTCAAGTTTACAGCAACACTTATAAAAAAATCAGTTATTCGCTTTTTAATATATTTTTAGGTAAAAGCTAAAATGCATGCCCCCATTTATTTTAAATATGGAAACTGTTAGTTTCATTCTGCTTCTACTGACATTAATAGAGCAAAATTTAGAGTTATTATGAAAAGACTGTTGATAGGCTTTGGCCAGAGCACTAAATCTCCGTTCACCTTCTTTTCCGCCTCAGCTGGTGCGGCTTGCAGTAACCAAGCCTTAGTAGTAACTTTAATAGCATCAGGTGCAGCGGCGGCATTTTGTTTCTTTTCTGCTGAAGGAAAAGAAAAAAGAAAAATTATGTTATAAGAATTTGATCAATAGATGTTTGAATTAATTTTTCTTGTACTCTATTGTTTAATGATATAAAAGCTAAATTCAACTCTATAAATTAATCTTAAAAAGGAAAAATATGTTTTCTCCCAAAAAATTTCGTCCCTTTCTTCTAGCGGCATTAGTCCTTCCTGCAATTTTTACATTTGCAGAGAATCCTAAATCTGCAAAGACTGAAGGGCAAGCGATTGAGAACCCTCAAATGAATGGCTTTACCGCTTTATTTAATGGTAAAGATCTTACCGGCTGGAAGGGTTTGGTTGCCGACCCTATAAAAAGGTCAAAAATGGATGCCAAAACTCTGGCAGAGGCACAGGTAAAAGCTGATGCGGAAATGCGTGACAGCTGGAAAGTGGTCAATGGAGAATTACAGTTCGTGGGTCATGGTAATAATATTACTACGGTAAAGAAATATGGCGACTTTGAGATGATGGTTGATTGGAAGATCATCGACGACGGAAAGCAGGAGGGTGATGCAGGTATTTATTTGAGAGGAACACCGCAGGTGCAGATCTGGGATAATGCCCGTGTAAAATCTGGTGCGCAGGTTGGTTCCGGCGGATTGTATAACAACCAGGTTCATGAAAGTAAACCATTAAAAGTGGCCGACAAGAAATTGGGTGAGTGGAATACCTTCCGTATCATTATGAAGGCCGATCGTGTGACCGTTTATTTGAATGGTGAGTTGGTAACTGATAATGTGATCCTTGAAAATTATTGGGATAGGAAGCTACCGATCTTTTCGGAAGAGCAGATCGAGCTTCAGGCACATGGTTCACCGGTTTCTTACCGTAATATTTACATCAAGGAATTGCCTCGTGCAAAGCCATTTGAGCTGAGCAAAAAGGAAAAGAAAGAAGGATTCAAAGTGCTTTTTGATGGTACAAATATGTTCAGCTGGATGGGTAATACCAGAGATTATATCACAGAAAATGGCAATTTAGCTGTTCGTCCGAAGCCAGGTAAAAGTACCCTGGGAAATAATTTATTTACTAAGGAAGAATTCAGTGATTTTGTGTTCCGTTTTGAGTTTCAACTGACTCCGGGTGCTAATAATGGTCTGGGTATCAGGTCGCCTATAACTGGTGATGCGGCTTATCAGGGTATGGAATTACAAATACTGGATAACGATGCCCCAGTTTATAAAGATCTGAAAGTATATCAGTATCATGGGTCAATCTACGGTACAATTCCTGCAAAAAGAGGCTCCCTTAAACCTGTAGGAGAATGGAATTATCAGGAAGTGATCGTGCAGGGACCAAAGATCAAGGTTATTTTAAATGGTACCGTAATTCTTGATGCAGATATTACAGATGCCAGGAAGAATGGTGCTGCCGACGGCCAGAAACACCCCGGATTACAAAGAGATAGCGGACATATCGGGTTTCTTGGTCATGGTTCAGAATTGCAGTTCAGAAATATCCGGATTAAGGATTTAAGCAAATAGAGCCGAAAGCTAAAAGCACAAAGCTTAAAGCAAAAAACATAAGACACAAAGCCCTGATACAATTCATTTGTATCAGGGCTTTGTTCTTTATAATTTATAAGAATTTAACTTTTAGCTTTCAGCTTTTCACTTTTGGCTTTCCCCTTTAAGCTACACCCTTCTTCCCCGGATTCCTGAAAAATATCAGGAAAACAACCAATACAGCCAATGATCCCCATGCCGGATAGATCCATATCCCTTGCCAGTCATGTGCCATCGTTCCGCCAGCTTGCTCCAGCGTATGGGCAGCCTGCGAAACACCCGCCAGATGTGTACCTACAAATGCACCCAAACCCCAAAGAATGAATGCGATCAATCCCTGTGCGGCACCTCTTATCCGCTCATTTGCTTCTTCATCTACATACAGCTGTCCGGCAATGAACAGGAAGTCGTAGCAAACACCGTGAAGCAGGATTGCCGTGAATACAAATGTTGTTTGCATACTTCCTGCGTCGACGCTTCCAGCCAGAAAGAAGTAGCGTACCGCCCAGGCTAAGATTCCGATGAAGATCGTCTTCTTGTATCCAAAGGTTCTGAGTATGATTGGCAATAAAACAAGGAAAAGTATATCTGATACCTGTGCCAGCGACATTTTCGCTGCCGAACGTGTCCAGCCCAGTTCAGTAACGAACAGGTTCATATTCACGAAATAGAAATAAAGTGGGATACAGATCAGGAACATGCATCCGATAAATATGGCAAATGATGGTTTTTTCAATAAGGCGAGAGCATCTAATCCCAGTATCTCTCCCAGGCTCACATCCTTTCCGGTTTTCATGGGAGGAGTGTGCGGCAAAGTCAGACAGAAAAGTCCGAATAGTATCGAAATTGTTCCAGCAACATAAAACTGAATAGCAGAAAGCTCCCCTTCAAAGGCGAAGCTGAGTAATAAGCCTGCAGCGATCCATCCCACAGCTGAAAGTGTTTTTACCAATGGAAAATCGCGTTTTGGGTTTTCAAGGTGGTGCAGCGAGACTGAATTACCAAGGGCCAATGTAGGTACGTAGGTACAGCAATAAAGGATGAGCATAGGGTAGAAGGCTCCGAATGTGGTCATCTCCGGCAGCAGAAATAATAAAAGTCCTCCGAAAATACCTAGGAAAGCCAATATCTTTTCTGATGCAAAATACCGGTCGGCGATCAAACCAACAAAGAATGGTGCGATCATAGCTCCTATAGCAAAGGCGCCATAGGCTAATCCAATTTGTTCCCCGCTAAACTGAAGGGTTTTGCTTAGATAGCTTCCCATACTAACATACCATGATCCCCAGATCAGATATTGAAGAAACATGAAGATTGATAATTTGATTCTGATTTGTTTTTGCATCAGCTTAATTGTTGAGTTTTTTAGCTTAATTATTTGTTAACTATTTGTTGTGAAATGAATAGTTTAAACTATTCATTTTAATTTAGTTTAGCTAATAATAAAAGAAAATTCTGACACACTATCCATAGAGTTCAGCGCAGCGCTCTACGGATAGCCAAATAACCTGGAGTCTCCTGACTCCTCTTATTGTATTTCCCCTGTGGTCGGTGTTGTCCGTACCACCCACTAGTACAACTTTCATTACAGTTGGAATAATATTTTTTAAAAACATGTCTGTAGGCGCTGTTGAATTTTATTATCCATAAAAATTCTATAATAAATTTTAAGAAAAGTATGTATGGTGCTAAAAACGAGCAGTTTAAAGTGGTACAACACCGACCTCAGGACAAATTTCAGGCTTTATTTTACCGTTTAAACTGTAATACCTACCTCTTACTCATTTTATTTGCTTCAGGTAATTTATCATCGAGTTTAGCTTAAGTAAATCTTAATCTAAACTTATCTATGAAAAAAGTAAATGATCTTCTAAAAATTTCAGCCTGTGTAATTCTATTGTTCAGTTCCTGTGAAAAGGATGAAATTCAGAAGGAGATTCCAAGAGAAGGATTATCAAATACACCGGTAGAATTCAGAAGCTGGTTTAATAAACGATTTATTAATAATCAGATCAATATTCGTGGATTGAGTAATACCATTGATTCGACAAAATCGCTTAGTTCTATGCCTAAATTGCTCCTGGAGCCTGTATGGGATGAAGCAAAAAACTATACACGAGGTGATAGTACCATTGCAGAAATCCCGCTAAAGAATGGAAATATAGCTTTTTCAAAAAATCAGATAGATGCTAAGGCCTTTGATTTTTCAAAAACAGGCAATGTGACCAGCTTACTCTTTATACAAACAGATTCAAAGGTGCGAGGCGTATTGATGACCATCATTGGGGATGAAGCCTACCTGCAGGGAGATATCAAAAAGCTGAAGAATAATACATTTATAAAAAAAGAAAAAGACTTCAGCGGAGATGTTTTGTACCATAGCTCAAAGGGTATATTTATCAATGGCTATCGGTATTATGATGGTATTGTTGTGGGGTATATCAGCTCCGGTAAAGCATCCAACTCCAATGAAAAAAAGAAATATGCTAACGCTGCGGTAAAAGAACTTATTTGTGATACCTATAAGCAGGTTACAACCTACAGACAATGTGATGGGGGTTGCGTATATTGGACTGAGACTATCTTTTTTCAATACTGTTACATAGGAGATGGATTATCAGATCAGGGTCCTGTGGGTTGCGGAGGAGACGGAACTAAAGATCTTATGCAAGCAGTTGACGGGATTAATTGCGTGGAAGAGGATCCAATAGAGGATATAGAACCTACCCTTAAAGAGCTTGCGTATAAAATTTATATTCACAAATTGATAATGAGAAATGCAGCAGCAAAATTGGGCATTTGCCCTTCAGCAATAGAGTTATTAGAACAGGGGGTTGTGTGGACCGATATTAATACTGCTTTTGGAATGATTGGAGGCACTTCTATTTATCACTTTGATGCATTGTCAGATTATTATAATATTCAGCAGAATTGGAGCTTAATGACAAGTAATTTAAATAAACAACAATCAATTAGTAATTATCAAGCACTAGGATATTATATACATGCATTTCAAGATTTTTATGCACATTCAAATTATGGTGCTTTGCTAATCCGGTATTATGGTAATGATAAGAATAACATTCCTTTTTCGGAAGTTTTAAATGATACTTCGGGTAAGTATGATGGCTTAAAAGAGTTTTTAAAAAAGAATGAATTAAAAACTGGAACATTTGATTTAATTACGCACACTTTATCAGGACTTGGAATACCAAACCCTTTCGTAAATTATGAAGAAACTCATAGTGCCATTGCAGATGATGAGGTAGAGACGTTTGCCGGAAAATATGCAGCAAGACTTGCAGAACAAGAGACATCTAAGATTTTACAATGGGTTAATAAATGCAATTAGAATGACACAAATTAAATTATTAAAAGCGGCTCTTGCAATAGGTAATTGCCTGTTTATTTTAATACTTATCATTTTTAGTATTGATAGAGCTATAAGCTCAGATAAGTTTCCGGTGGATCTGGCCCTTATTGTCCTACTTAGCATTGCATTAGTTTTATTAATTATTTATGGTCTTCGGGCTTATCAAAATTGGAATGATAAAGGTTCATACCTTGCTATATTAGCAATCTCTACTTTATTTGATTTAATATATTTATTTATAATCTATGGCTTTGTTGTTAATCCTAAACTCTTTTTAAAAATTCCGCATTGGATCGTTTTTTCCATAATAATGCTTTTGTTATGGGTTTTGAATGTAATTGCTTTATTGAAAAGGGATAAATTATAATAGTATACTTTTTAGCTAACCTTAATAATTGCAATAAAATGAAAAATATTAAATTTTATAAAGTAGCCCTCGCTACAGGAAATTGCTTTTATATTACAATTGCTATTTATTTCTGTATAAAATATGGGGTAAATTCAGATCAGCTACCCGCTACCTTATTCATTTCTGCATTGCTAAGTCTACCTTTGATTTTGTTAATTGTATACGGTCGAAAGGTGTACCACCAAATCAATGACAAAGATTCCAACATTGCAATATTGGCGGTATCTGCTTTAGTTAATTTTGCGCATTTTCTGATTATATATTACTTTTTGCGATTCAGAAAAATCGTACCCTCAGAGTTTCAATTCATTGATTTTTCAATCTTATTGCCATTCGTTGGTTTTTCAATCCTAATGCTTTTGTTATGGGTTTTTAATGTTATTGTTTATTTGAATAGGGGTAAATGGATGAATAAATAATTTAAAATGGATGTTTTTCTTCCAGCCTTTAATAAATGTGAATAAAAAAAAATTTTAAAAGCGGCACTTGCTGTAGGAAATAGCGTATTCCTTTTAATTAAGATTATTTCTGGAATTGACAGTGCGTTAGGCTCAGATAAGTTCCCTGTTGATTTAGCCTTTGTTGCCTTACTTATTATAGTACTGGTATTGGTAATTATTTATGGACTGCGGGCTTACCAAACTAAGAATGATGCAGATTCATATTTTGCACTATTGGCAATATCTTCCCTGCTAGCTTTATTTCAATTTCTGATGATATTGGCACTAATCATGGATCCTAAACTATTTCTGCTAGAATTACCTTTTGTCGTTTTTTCAACAATAATGTTTTTAATATGGATCTTGAATGTCATTGCTTATTTGAATAGGGGTAAATGGATGAATAAATAATGTAAATGGACTATCCAAAGAGCTCAGTGCCACGCTAGATTTTATTTAAGGAACAAGCGATTTTTAAAATATATTAGAAAGTCACCCAAAATCGGTCAAAATGGAGTAAGGGTAATATTTCATCAAATGCATTTCAACATGAAAACTATATCGATACTTTTTTGTCTTTTTCTGGCGAGTTCAACTTCATATGGACAAGTTCAAATTAAGGAAATTCAATATATTGATCAAAAATCCTTATTGACTCAAATAGATACAGTAATATTTATTAAGGGTAAAAATATGGGGATTACTATTTTCAGGGTGAATAACGGATCTGGATCTGCTCATTTACCTGAATCTGATGAAGTTTCTCATAGCTTTCTGATTTCTGTTTCTGAATATGATGAAAATCCGGAAAGCAGGCTGTTTTCACTAGGGCCATTTATAAATCCCAAATTGTCCAGTAATAAAGATATGGGAGAAAGTTATTCTCTTCAAATCAGCTATGGGGTAAATATGCAAAGAAAAAAAAATCGCTTAATAATTGCTTTTGACTCTGTCCAATTGAGATAATGCAGGGGAAATTAAATGCATTTCTATTTAAGTTTCACGAAGGTCCCTCACCTGCTGAAGGGCAGGTTTCGGGATGACATCCGTTTAGGAGTCATTATTGCCTGCAACATCAAGCATTGGAAATTGGAATTCAAAGACTACATCTCTTATGTTAGAGCGTTTCCCCCGCTTGCTTTTCCTGCCATTGCTTACTAAACGATTTTTCTGCTACCTGAGGAAGTACGCGGTGTTTGCCCCAGCTTTTTTTGAAGAAGTTTCTCAGTAAAAAGTTCTTGAATTTGCCGCCCAACATATCCATCATCTTACGCTTCATCATCCCCATTTTCCAGCCTTTCCAGCCCAGACTTTCTGCACGGGGACTTAATCCCTGATTAACAGAATCTCTGCGGTTCAGGAGGAGCATTTTGTGGATATCAATTTTAACCGGACAAACTTCTGTGCATTTGCCGCAAAGACTGGAGGCATAACTCAGATGCTTGAATTCCTCCATCCCGGCCATGTGGGGAGTTATTATTGATCCTATTGGTCCGCTATAAGTAGTTTCATAGGTATGACCCCCGATGTTCTTATAAACCGGGCATGCATTTAAACAGGCACCACAGCGAATACAATACAATCCCTGGCGCTGATCTTTTTGAGCCAGTAAATTAGTACGGCCATTATCGAGCAGGATCACATACATCTCTTCAGGTCCATCGCTTTCATCGCTTTGTCTTGGTCCGCCCAGAATGGTATTGTAAACAGTCAGATTCTGACCGGTTCCATGCGTTGATAATATCGGCCAGAACAGATCCAGATCGTTGATGGATGGAATAACCTTCTCAATCCCAACAATGGCAATATGTATTTTTGGAAATGTGGTGGTGAGCCGGGCATTTCCTTCATTTTCAGTCAGTGCAATGCTTCCGCTATCTGCGATCAGAAAATTTCCGCCGGTAATTCCTACATCAGCAGAGGTATATTTCTCTCTTAATAGTTCTCTTGCTTTTAAGGTTAATTGTTCCGGTGTAGCATCGATCGGTGTACCAAATCGTTCATTGAATAGTTTGGCAATGTCTTCCTTGCTAAGGTGCATGGCCGGAGTAACAATATGATAAGGCTTCTGACCAAGCAATTGAACGATATATTCACCAAGGTCACTCTCAACCGTTTCAATATGGTTCTCCTCAAGAAATTCATTCAGATGAATCTCCTCAGTAGCCATTGATTTAGATTTAATAACGGTTTTTGCGCCTGCTTTTTTGATGATCTGAAGGATCTCTTTATTGGCCTCCGCAGCATCATTGGCCCAGATAACCTTTCCTCCTCTGCGCTGAAAATTGGATTCAAACTCAGGAAGGAGCTTGTCCAGGTTTTCCATCACCTTCCATTTGACCGTATGTGCCTTACGTTTTGAATTTTCAAGGTTCGCGAATTTTGAAAGTCCGCGCTCAACAGCCGCATCATACTTTCCAATATTATAATTAATGATACGGCGGTGATCCAGATCGAATGCCTTGGTATCAGAAGTTTTTACAAAATCGGAAGCTAATTTGCTCATCAGGCGAATTTAAGGATTTAGATGGTAAAGGATTGTAAACAACCTGAAATTTCTTTTATAATAGATTTTTGATATCAGACATGTAACTATCACTAATAAATGATCGTCTATATTGTATTATCTGTTGTCAGTTGTCAGTTTAAATGTATTCAATTTATATTTTATCATATGAAACTCTATTACGCATTAATTTTGCTGACATGGTTGAGCCTGGTCTCTTGCAATTCAAAGGTATATAGTGATAAAGATTTTTTTTCAGCGTCCAGGCCTGGACCGCAGAGTTTGGCTATTCTTCCCGTTGAAGTTATATTTTCGGGTAAGATGCCAAAGGACTGGGACGCAGACCGGCTTGTACAGATGGAGGCTGAGCAAAGCACATCATTTCAGGAAGCTATTTACGAAGATTTCCTCTTTCATGCCTCAGATAAAATTATCAGGAACAAGTGGGATGTGACAATGATGGATATTCGTGTGATAAATGCAAAACTTAAGGAGCAGGGCATCTCTTTGCAGGAGTCTTGGAAACTGCCTTCTGATGAACTGGCAAAGCTTTTAGGTGCCGATATGATTATAAGAGCCCGTGTCCAAAATGTGCGTTATATGTCTCAGGCAGCAGCCACAGGTATCAATGTTGGAGTTTCAGTATTGGAAGGAGTTCTGAGCAGGGGAGGTTCTTCCGTATATGTTCCCAGAGCTTTAGCAGGTGAGAGTGACATGAGTCTTTCCTTATATCATAGGTCAAAATCTGAAGCTGTAGCCAGAATGACTTCTGAGAATAAGTTTAAAGTTAGAAAACTCCCTGTATACGTCATAAACTAAAAATGCCTTAGCTAATCCCTGATTTAAATTATTACTTATCTGGTAGCGGGCATGTTGTTTTTGACATCCACAACCGGTCGCTTATCACGGTTCACCAGATCCCATCCAGTGTAATAGGCTAACTGTGCGCGTTTGCTTAAAAGGTTAAAATTGATCTTCCTGACCTCATCACTGCCTTTATGGTAGTCTTCATGCTTCCCGTTATAATAAAATATAAC
This sequence comes from Daejeonella rubra, assembly GCF_900103545.1. Lineage (GTDB taxonomy): Bacteria > Bacteroidota > Bacteroidia > Sphingobacteriales > Sphingobacteriaceae > Daejeonella > Daejeonella rubra. The sequence continues at coordinate 189,499 of NZ_FNHH01000003.1, read as the reverse complement.
AGGCACTCCATTTTTGGCAAAATTGTAATGATCTGACCAGAAATAGATCTGTGTAGGATCATCTTTAGCATTATGCCTGTAATCGAGCTTCAATTTGGTATAAACCGCATTGGCATGATCACTGATCCTGTGCAGATCTATACTTAGTTTATCAGTCCCAACCAGATATAGGTAATTTGTTGAATCTGGTGTATTCCTGTAAATGAAATCGGTTCTGCCGATCATATCAATGTTTAGGTTCGTAATAGTATTAGCCATTGGAAATACCGGGTTCAGCGAATAATACTCCGAACCTAGAAGATTCTTTTCTTCGCCTGTAAACATCAGAAACAGAATACTGCGCCTCGGACCATTTCCTTCTTTTTTAGCTTTTGCAAAAGCTTTGGCGATCGCAAGTACACCTGAAGTTCCTGATCCGTCATCATCAGCCCCATTGAATACCTTGTCTTTTCCTCCATCCGAATTCATACCAATATGATCATAATGTGCTGAGTAAACCAGCAACTCATCTTTCAGATCAGTTCCTTCGAGATATCCCAATACATTGGATGATAAAACTTCCCTTTGCACCGGGCCATAACTTAGCTTTAGCTCTGCCTTAATCAGCATTTGTGCATTATTTGCAGCTAATTTTTCAAAGGTACTTCCTGAGTTTTTCAGGATCAGGTTTGCGATTTCAGGATTGATTTGAACTACCGGCGGACTATATACCTTGAGGGGAAAGCTCTCCCTGCTGCCATTTTTAACGCTGAGACTTACTCCTGAATTATGTGAATGATTAGAATTGTTTTTTTCTGTGTTGACTGCGAGTATCAATGCTGGCTTCTTTCTTTTCAAAAAGCTTAACCGCTTTGCAATTTCATCAGCTTGCCCATATTGAATGATTAAAACGACCTTTCCGGAAATGTCATTTTCTTTTAGTTCTGATTCTGTTTCCTTAGCTATGAAAAGTAGTTCATTGGCCTGAATCGTCCTGGCTTCTCCGCTGCCGCTGAATTGAAAGTCTTTACCTGAGCTCAATACATTTTTATTCAGCTCAAAAGAATGGACAAGCATGGATGTTTCAATCAATGAAACTTGCTGCAAATAGGAGCCATTTACGGGGGCAATGAGTTTCAGTTTCTTAAATTCCCGGGCAATATAAGCTGCTGCCATTTCAGCCCCGCGCTTACCGGTTTCTCTTCCTTCAAATTTATCTGATGCCAGAATGCTTAAATGCTTTTTAGTGATTTTTGCATTGATATTTCCGGCATACTTTTCAGCATTCGGATCCTGAGCGAGCGACTGTGAAGTTATGCCAGCTAAAAACAAAGCCCATAATACTGGTTTTTTCATCATGAATTCAAGATAGAGAAAAATACCGGCACAAAAAAAATGCCTCCGGAAACCGGAAGCATTTTTTAATTATTTCAGCAAACTTTATCTGCTTGCGGGCATATCATTTTTTACATCCACAACCGGCCTTTTGTCGCGGTTAACAAGGTCCCATCCAGTGTAATAAACCAGGTGTGCGCGTTTGGCAAGAAGCTCAAAATTGATCTTACTTACTTCATCACCCGCTTTATGGTAATCTTCATGAACTCCATTGAAATAGAATACAATTGGAATTCCATTTTTTGCAAAATTATAATGATCTGAACGGTAATAAATTCTTTCCGGATCTTTCGGATCATTAAACTTGTAATCAATCTTCATTTTGGTGTAAACAGCATTTGCATTTTCGCTGATCTTATGAAGGTCGGTACTAAGTTTATCAGAGCCTATCAGATAGCAATAATTAGCTGCATCAGGAGAGTCTTTATAGGCTTCACCTATTCTGCCGATCATATCAATGTTCAGATTGGTGATGGTATTAGCCATCGGGAAGACCGGATTCAGGGAATAATATTCAGAGCCCAGTAATCCTTTTTCTTCACCAGTTACCAGTAAAAATAAAATACTTCTTCGAGGGCCATGTCCTGCTTTCTTTGCCTTAGCATATGCTCTGGCAATTGCAAGTACGCCTGTTGTGCCAGATCCATCATCATCAGCACCGTTGTTTACTTTATCTGTACCACCATCTGTTGTCAGGCCGATATGGTCATAATGAGCAGAGAAAACCACCAGCTCATCTTTTAGGTCGGTACCTTCAAGGTAACCCAAAACATTCGCCGACATAACTTCTTTGTTTACCGGTCCGTAGTTCATCACTACTTCAGATTTCAAAACCTGTGTCTGTGGTGCAGCGCTATTATCAATAGCAGCTTTCAGTCCCTCATAAGTTTTGCCTGAATTTTTAAGAAACTGGTTTGCAACTTCAGGTGTGATATTCACCATAGCTGCAGTACTTGCGCGATTTGCAGCAGCTGCTTTGGTTTCTTTTTTAACACTTAAACGACCAGCTCTGGGCTTGTATGACTGAATTGCAGTACTTACATCCGGACTAACAGCCAGGATCAATGCAGGGTTTTTGCTCATAACATATTGTATGCGCTTAAAGCGGCTTGTCGACCAGTCGGAAGCAGTTGTACTCTTGCTGATAACTGAAACGCCATTCTGCATTGGTTCTCCCTTGTTGATCAGTAATACAACCTTTCCGGAAATATCAGTGTTTTTCAGATCATCGTAATTATCAGACCCGATACCGTAGCCAATAAAGACAATTTCACTTGCCCTGATCGATTTAGCATCACCACTTCCACTGAACAGGTAATCTTTGCCCATCGTCAACGCTGTATTATTTGCAGTGAAAGAAGTTACGTCAAATGAAGTTTCGATCAATGGCACATTCTGAATGTAAGTACCATTTACTGGTGCTGTTAATTTCAGTTTTTTGAATTCTTTGGCGATATAAGCAGCTGCCATTTCGGCTCCGCGTTTACCTGTTTCTCTGCCTTCAAATTTATCTGAAGCAAGTATGCTCAAATGTTTTTTAGCTTTTTTTGCAGTGATCTGTCCTGCATATTTCTGTGCATTCGGATCCTGAGCATAGCCCTGTACGGAAATACCCGCCACGAGTAATACCCATAGTGATTGTTTTAGCATCATATATTAATTGGTTAGTTTTAATTGGTTAACAGGAAATTTTGTTTGTCCTGTTTGAATGTCTGCCGCCTTCAAATTCTGAATTGATGAATTTCATACAGATATTCTTTGCTTCTTCCTTTGTTATGAACCTTGCAGGTATGCAAAGGATATTCGCATTGTTATGAGTTCTTGCGAGTTCAGCAAGTTCTTCATTCCAGCATATCGCAGCCCGAATACCCTGATGTTTATTTGCAGTCATGGCAACACCGTTTGCGCTTCCGCAGATGAGGATACCTATTGTGAATTCAGCATTCTCAACAGCACTGGATACCGGATGCGCGAAGTCCGGATAGTCAACAGAATCAGCGCTATAGGTTCCAAAGTCCTTGATTGAATAATCCTTCAGAAAATCAATAAGCATACTTTTATATTCAAAACCTGCATGATCTGCTCCTATGGCGATACTGATATTTTTAGTCATTGTTTATTATTTGAGTTTGTATCAATCATTCTTATAAAATTCAATCTCAGCTTTCTTTTTGTTAGCTGCCACTCGTGCCGAAACATAGATACTTACTTCGTAAAGCAAGAATAGTGGGAAACTAACGGTAAGCATTGTTACCAGGTCAGGAGTAGGAGTTACAATTGCTGCAATGATCAGAATGATCACTGTCGCATATCTTCTGGATGACCTCATGAACTCTGGTGTCATGATCCCAAGCTTGGAAAGTATATAAATTACGATCGGTAATTCGAAGGTTATAGCAGCACCAATGGTTAATGTAGCAACAACAGAAAAATATGATGAGATCGTGATCTGGTTATTAATGATCGAACTGACTTCGTAATTAGATAAGAAGTTAATTGATAGGGGTGCGATGATATAATATCCGAAAAGCAATCCTATGATAAATAACATGGAAGCCCAGAAAACAAATCCTGTAGCCGATTTACGCTCGTTCTCGTGCAATGCCGGCTTCACAAAACGCCAGATCTCAAATAAAAGGTAGGGAACACCTAAAACAATTCCTATCATGAGGGAGGAATTCAGTTGCAAAGTGAACTGTCCGCCCAATTCAGTATTGATGATATTAAAGCTTAGTTTTTTTACACAGAAATCGGCGCCCAGATTAAATTTTTCTGTTGCTGCGCACATCATTCTATAGGTCCAGAAATCGGTACGTCCCGGGCCCATGATGATCTCATCAAAAATAAAGTCGTAAAAGCTGAATGCCAGAATGGTGAAACTTACAATGGCTATTGAAGCACGGATCAGGTGGCCCCGCAGGACATCCAGATGATCAAAAAAAGACATTTCGGCTTCAATAGTTTTACCTTTTTCTTTGATAGCCTTAACCAGGTCAGTACGTTCCTTACTCATAATTTGAAAACAAAAATACCATTCTATTTGATTTTAGAATGGTATTTGGCAGATATTTAATAAGCATCAATTTAATTGTGACAATCAGCTCCAAAATATACGAATTTGACCGGCATTTGCTGTTAACCAGCATATAATGTGCATGTTATTCACTGAGGTCAAAACTCTCCATAAACTTGGTTGTAAAATTTCCTGCACGGAAATTAGGGTCTTTCATCAATCGTAAATGAAAAGGAATGGTAGTCTTTACACCTTCGATCACAAACTCACTCAAAGAACGCTCCATGGTACAAATTGCTTCTTCACGTGTTTGTGCAACACATATCAGTTTAGCGATCATTGAATCGTAATTTGGTGGGATATGATATCCAGCATACACATGAGTATCAACACGTACTCCGTGACCGCCCGGTGAATGGAAATTGGTGATCAATCCAGGTGATGGCCTGAAATTGTTAAACGGATCTTCCGCATTGATACGGCATTCGATCGCATGCATCTCAGGAATATAATTCTTTCCTGAAATTGGAATTCCTGAAGCTACTTTGATCTGCTCTTTGATCAGGTCGAAGTTTATAACCTCTTCAGTAACAGGATGTTCCACCTGTATGCGGGTATTCATTTCCATGAAATAGAAATTGCGGTGCTTATCGACCAAAAATTCTACCGTTCCGGCTCCTTCATAGTTTACAGCCATCGCTCCTTTAATAGCAGCTTCACCCATTTTCTCTCTGAGTTCAGGTGTCATGAATGGAGAAGGAGATTCTTCAACCAGTTTCTGATGGCGTCTTTGTATAGAGCAATCACGTTCTGATAAATGGCAAACTTTGCCATATTGATCTCCAATTACCTGTATTTCAATATGGCGTGGATCTTCAACGTATTTCTCAAGATAAAGTCCGTCATTTCCAAATGCTGCCGCTGATTCCTGACGTGCTGAATCCCATGCCGGTTCAAATTCTCCATCCTTCCATACGATACGCATTCCGCGGCCTCCGCCACCGGCTGTTGCTTTCAGTATTACAGGATATCCTATTTCGTTGGCTATTTTAATTCCTTCTTTAACATCTGTTAAAAGTCCCTCAGATCCTGGGATCGTTGGTACGCCAGCCAGTTTCATAGTTTCCTTTGCGGATGCTTTATCGCCCATCCCATTGATCTGATCAGCAGTTGCTCCGATGAATTTGATCCCATACTCATTACAGATGGCCGAAAATTTAGCATTCTCAGATAAGAAGCCGTAACCCGGGTGGATGGCGTCTGCATTGGTTAACTCGGCTGCTGAAATAATATTAGGGATGCTCAGGTATGAATCCTTACTTGCAGGTGGCCCGATACAAACAGCCTCATCTGCAAAACGAACATGTAAACTATCGCGATCTGCAGTTGAATAAACAGCTACGGTCTTTACTCCCATTTCCTTACAGGTACGGATGATCCGAAGAGCTATTTCACCACGATTTGCAATTAGTATTTTTTTAAACATAGTTTTTTCTTTTGAAAATTTGAGGATTGGAAAAATGAAGATCTGACAGGGACCAGGTACAATTACCTTAACCTGTAAATCTCAAATTGCTGATCTTCAAATTAAATAGGCTCAACCAAAAATAAAGGCTGGTCATATTCCACCGGACTTGCATTGTCAACCAGAATTTTAACAATACGACCTGAAATTTCAGATTCGATCTCGTTGAAAAGCTTCATTGCTTCAATGATACATACCACCTGTCCTGCTTTTACCTCATCGCCTACATTCACAAATAATGGTTTATCCGGACTAGAAGAACGGTAGAATGTACCGATCATAGGTGATTTTATGGTCAGGTAAGTAGATGTATCTTCTTTTGCTGGTGCCGCAACTACGGGCTCTGCAACGCTTGTTACTGTTGCAACTGCAGCAGGGGCTGCCTGTAATTGAGGTGCGGCTTGGGCCGGTACACCTGTTACATAAGTTGGTGGCTGATTGGTTTTTATGGTAATTTTAAACTCTTTCTGTTCAATAGAAACTTCATTTACTCCAGATCTGGAAACAAATTTTATAAGTTCCTGAATTTGTTTAATATCCATTTTGTTTAGTTTAGGTTTTTGGATTTTATTCTATAATTATAATAAAAATATTAAGAAATGCTTCTGGTTTTTTTAGTAAGCCCACTTAAGATATAAGGAACCCCAGGTAAATCCGCCTCCAAAGGCAGCTAATACCAGATTGTCCCCTTTTTTTAGTTTGCTTTCCCATTCCCATAAACACAATGGTATTGTTCCATTTGTGGTGTTGCCGTATTTTTCGATATTGATCATCACCTTTTCAGAGTCTATTCCGCAGCGGTTGCTGGTAGCATCAATGATTCGTTTATTTGCCTGATGAGGAACCAGCCAATCTACATTATCAGAAGTAAGATTGTTTCTGTCCATGATCTCAGCTGCTACATCGGCCATATTGGTTACAGCAAATTTAAACACTGCTTGTCCTTCCTGATAAAGGAAATGCTCATCATTATCTACAGTTTCATGGCTGGCGGGTCTTAATGATCCTCCTGCTTTCTGACATAAATACGGACCGCCCGAACCATCACTTTTCAGGATAGAATCAATCACTCCGTAACCTTCGGTATTTGGCTCAAGTAAAACAGCACCACAACCATCTCCGAATATGATACAGCTTGTCCGGTCTTTATAATTGATGATGGATGACATTTTATCGCCGCCAACTACCAGAACTTTCTGATGTTTTCCGGTTTCAATGAACTGAGATCCTGTGGCTAAACCGAATAAGAAACCTGAACAGGCAGCATTCAGATCATATCCCCATGCATTAACAGCGCCGATCTTATTAGCAAGAAGATTTGCGGAAGCAGGAAACACCATATCCGGTGTAGTAGTACAGAAAATGATCAGATCGATCTCTTCTGCACTGATTCCGCGTTTTTTAAGCAAGCCATCAACAGCATAAACTGCCATATCTGATGTGCCCAGATTCCCTTTCAGGATCCTGCGTTCTTTAATACCTGTACGGCTTACTATCCACTCATCGTTGGTTTCAACCATTCCTTCCAGTTCCTTATTCGTTAAAATATATTCAGGAACGTAGGCATTTACGGCTGTTATTGCAGCGTGAACTTTAGACATGATAAATTGGAACTAATTATTTAAAAGCTTCTTTGATTTTATCAACAAACTGGGTTTCAACCATCGTTCGGGATAAAAGTACCATATTTTTAATTGCTTCCGGACTGGAGATACCGTGGCCAATCAGAACAGGTGCATTAACCCCTAAAATAGGGCTGCCTCCATATTGTTCATAATTGAAACGGTCAAAGAATTCGTCTTTAAATCCTTTTTTTAGTGTGAGGATATAGAAAGTTTCGGCTAATTTTAACATGACATTACCTGTAAATCCATCACAGACAATGACGTCTGCTTTGTCATTGAACAGATCCCGGCCTTCAATATTGCCGATGAAATTGATGTCAGATTTTTGTAAGAGTGGGAATGTGGATTGAGTAAGTACATTACCCTTTTCTTCCTCTTCACCCAGATTCATCAATCCCACTTTGGGATTCTGAATGTGGTAAACATGTTCCGCATATAAACTGCCTAACATACCAAACTGGGCCAGAACTTCAGGCTTACAGTCGGCATTAGCACCTACATCCAGCATGATTCCAAAGCCGGATTTTAATTTAGGAACATTCGTTGCAACTGCCGGACGGATAACGCCGGGAACAGGTTTTACGCTGAAAATAGCACCAACCAGCATAGCGCCGGTATTTCCTGCAGAAGCAAATGAATCTATTTTACCATCTTTCAGATACTGGAAACCCAGGCTGATGCTTGAATTAGGCTTTTGAAGTACAGATTTTGTTCCGTGTTCTCCCATACCTATCATTTCTGTGGTATGAACAAACTCGAAATCATCCGGACTTACGCCCTCTTCAGTAAGAAATGGTAAGGCTTGAGCTTTATCACCAAAAAGAACTATTTTCTGGTCTGCTGATAAGGCTTTTTGAGCTGCAATTGCACCCAAAACTGCCGCTTTGGGAGCAAAATCTCCACCCATTATATCTAAGCCGATCTTCATCTTAGAAAGGTAACTTAGGCAATAGAAGTGTTTTCAATCACCATTTTTCCGTTATAATACAAGTTGCCATCAACTGTATATGCACGGTGAGGTAAATGAACGGCACCAGTAGTCTGGCAGGTAGTTAAACCCGGAGCTTCTGCTTTGTAGTGTGTTCTTCTTTTATCTCTTCTTGATTTGGATATTTTCCGTTTTGGATGTGCCATTTGTTCCTATGTATTAATTTACTTTTTTATGTTCTTTAATGCTTCCCATCTTGGGTCAGCATCTTCAATTTCTTCTTTTGGTCCTGGTGCAAGCTGCTCCAGTTTTGCAATCATTTCACGATCACACCATTCTGTATTTCCTTCATCTTCACAGCGGGTGATATAAGGCACCGCCAAGTTGATAAATTCATAGATCAGAGTAGCTACATTGATCTCAGTTTCACTTCGCTTTAAAACAACGATCTCTTCGGTATCATCCTCCAGATCTTCATTTCCATTTAATTTTGCAATTTGCCTCTCCTTAAAATCTACCTGATAAGGGTAGTCTGCCAGACAAACATCGCATCCCAATTTTATTCCACCATAGATATGAAAATGCAGGATCATCATTGTTTCCTGCTTCTCCAGATCAAGGTCAACCTTGAGTTTTCCGCTTTTTACCAGGGAGTATTCAAACTCCTTAAAAAAGGAATCTTCCACCCCAAATTCAAACTGATGAATCCCAGGCTTTAATCCGGTAAACGGAATGCTATATTCTTGTAATGATTTCAAAGCACGCCAATTGAGCCTGCAAATTTAGAAAAATTTATTTAGTTGGGAACAGTTTTTTTAAAATGAATGCTTGTCGACCAGCCTTTGTTTAGTTTTTATCCCCATGGGACGTAAATTATTGAATTTCTTAGGGCTTGTGCCTTATTCATTACATGTTAAAGCAAAACTATCTTTAAACTGCGTTTTCCTGAAGAAGCCCAGTGGTATCAGTGGTATTAACATCAGTATTGAAAATTTCTTTAGTATTAGTATAGGTATAATTATTCCCACTGCTGCAAAACCGATCATGATTCCCAGCCCCAGTTTATAGGTGGCACTTGGATTGATAGTTATGATCTTCGATTCACCCTGCTTCACTTCTATCTCTTTCATTTGACCTGTGTCTCCATTTCCTACTTCAACAACATGTTTTCCGGGAAAAACATCGTATTCCACTCTGTTGTTCAAGTAATTCATTGTAAAATCTTCTTCCCCGGCAAATTTTAAAAGGTATTTATTAGCCTTATTATAAATGCCGCTGCTTTTAGACATCCTGACAACTATTTTTCCGTTTTTCATATGGATATCTCTTGTTTTATTAAATTCAATGAAATGGAAATCAAAGCGAAGCCTATGGCTTTCGGCCTTTTTTCAAACTATATCAGGGATTTTTAGAAATATTAATCCCGGTCTTTAGAAAATTTGCTGAGTTTTAATGGATTGGATGTTAGTTCTGCGCTTTCTCTGCGTCGTTCAACGATATTGATCGCAGTAAAAAGTGCTTCCCTGAATGAACTTGCAGATGCAATGTTCTTGCCTGCAATATCATATCCGGTTCCATGGTCGGGGGAGGTTCTTACTACCGGTAAGCCGGCTGTAAAGTTCACTCCATTGTGGAAGGCGATCTGTTTGAAGGGTATTAAACCCTGATCATGATACATGGCCAATACGGCATCAAATTGAGCATAGGTATGTGCGGCAAAGAAGCCGTCGGCAGCATAGGGCCCAAAGGCAAATATGCCCTGTGCATTTGCCTCCGTAATAGCCGGAATTATGGTTTCAAGTTCCTCATTGCCTATCAGTCCGTTATCTCCAGCATGAGGATTTAATCCTAAAACTGCAATTTTTGGCTTTTGGATCCAGAAATCCTTTTTAAGGCTCTGATTCATCAGGTTGAGTTTGGAAAGGATCTTTTCTTTGGTGATCTTCTCAGGAATTTCACTGACCGGAATATGTCCGGTGACTACTCCAACCCGGATATCTTCACTCACAAGGAACATCAGCGAGTCTTCCGAATTGGTTTTAGCCTGTATATATTCTGTATGGCCTGCAAACTGAAAGTTTTCGTTTTGAATATTATGTTTATTGATAGGAGCGGTAACAAGTGCGTCTGTTTTACCAGCGATAAGGTCATCTAAAGCTCTTTCTAAAGATATAAATGCATATTTACCCCCGGTGGCATTGGTCTGTCCGAGTTCGATCCGAACATCTTCCTCCCAGCAATTGATCATGTTCGGGCGTTTATCATGTGCTTCACTTGTATCACTGATCACATTGAAATTAAACTCATTAATATCCATTGTTTTACGGTGAAACGATGCAACTTTTGTATGTCCGTAAACAATAGGCGTACAATAATCCATGATTTTGGTATCCATCAGAGTTTTGATTATCACCTCTAATCCAATACCATTTACATCACCAATAGATATTCCAATTTTAATTTTATCGCTCATCCCTGCTATCAATTAAATTATCAATAATGCCTTTTTATTAAGGTTATAAATAATTAACGCAAAATAAAGACTTTAATCTCATTATGCAATTAAGTAGGAAGTTATAAGTTGTACGTTATAAGTATTAAGTTTTGAGAGATCTCAATTCATTGGGAAAAGTATACTGCCAGAATAGAAATCATTTGCCATTCCCTAATTTGCTCATTATCTCATTTGCTAATTCCTTTAACCTCATTTTTCTGTAAATTGCGCCAAATACTCCATCAATGAGTTTAGTAAAAGCAAAGAAACATCTCGGACAACACTTTTTAACAGATAAAAATATCGCTGAAAAGATCGTTAACAGTCTTCAATCAACTGATAAGTATAGTCAGGTACTGGAGGTAGGGCCGGGTATGGGAGTTCTTTCCGATTTTCTGTTGCGTAAAAATGAGCTCGAAACCTTTATGATCGATATTGATACCGAGTCTTTTCAATACCTTCATAAAAAATATCCGGATGTTGGCGACAGGCTCATCAATGCTGATTTTTTGCAATTGAATTTTAAGGATATCTTTCCCGGAAAGCTGGGGGTGATTGGAAATTTCCCTTATAATATCTCCTCTCAGATCCTTTTTAAAGTTCTGGATAACCGCGATCAGGTAGTTGAAGTGGTGGGGATGTTTCAAAAGGAAGTCGCACAGCGATGTGCTGAAAAACCCGGAAGTAAGGAATATGGTATTCTAAGTGTTTTTCTACAGGCATATTATAAGGTGGAATATTTATTCTCTGTAAAACCCGGAGTATTTAACCCTCCGCCAAAAGTAAACTCGGCAGTTATTCGGTTAACAAGAAATGAAGTTTCAAAGCTTGATTGTGACGAAAAGCTATTCTGGCAAGTGGTTAAAGCAGGCTTCAATCAGCGCAGAAAAACCCTGAGAAATGCATTGTCCTCTATTTTCAACAAGGAAAATATGGGCGATGATCCTATGCTCGATCTCAGGGCGGAGCGACTCGGTGTGGATGATTTTGTAAAACTGACAAACCTGATCAGTTCGACCAGATAGCTTTTAGCGACATGAATAAAAAGATACTTATCGCAGATCATTTGCATCCTGCTTTTAAAGAAGAAGTTGAGAAAATGGGCTTTGAATGTGATGACAGACCCTTGATCAGTCGGGAGGAAACCATTTTGATACTTGCTGAATACGCAGGTATAGCTATTCGCACCAAATTTCAGATCGACAGGGAGCTGATCGATGCAGGAAGTAATCTGAAAGTTATCGCTCGTGCAGGTGCTGGTATGGATAATGTGGATGAAGAATATGCACGTTCAAAAGGCATTAAATGCATTAATGGACCTGAAGGTAACCGTGATGCAGTGGCAGAGCATGTAATCGGAATGCTCCTTTCTCTCTTAAACAATCTCAATATTGCAGATGATGAAGTTCGTCATGGAATATGGAACAGGGAAGGAAACAGAGGCTGGGAGCTTAAAGGAAAAACTGTTGCCATCATTGGATATGGAAATACAGGACAGATGCTGGCTCGTAAATTATCCGGTTTTGAGGTTAAGGTTATTGCCTATGATAAATATAAAACCGGATTTACAGACGCTTTTGCGCAAGAGGTTAGTATGGAACAAGTTGTAAAAGAAGCAGATATCCTGAGTTTTCACATCCCTCTTACCCCCGAGACCAGGCAGCTTTTTAATGATGAATACCTTTTTCATTTTAAAAAACGGATCGTACTCCTGAATGCATCAAGGGGAGAGGTGGTCAATACCAGAGCAGTTTTAAATGGATTGCGCATTGGAAAAATATCCGCAGCAGGATTAGATGTTCTGGAGGTTGAAAAATTTCCGGCGTTGGCTGAACAGGAATGGTTTGAAGAGCTGAAAGAAAGTAATAAAGTAATTTTAAGTCCGCATGTTGCTGGCTGGACCTATGAATCTTATCGTAAGATCTCTGAGGTGCTTGCTCAAAAATTAAAGGCGCTCATTCCTATTTTTTGAGAAGAAGATTATTCTTGTGATATTCAATGATAAAGGTAGGTTTTCATAAGAGAAATTTGGAAATCTGAAATCAAAAATATTATCTTCGTATTGATACGAGCAAGACTATATTGGCTTAGGCCGACATAGTCTTGTTTGTTTTTAAGTATAATCATAAAAAGTGTGAGATATGACGGAAGTAACTTATTATACCCGTGAAGGATTAGAAAAGCTGAAAGAGGAGCTTCATTTATTAAAAACAGAGGGCCGTTCCCAGATTTCAAAGGCCATTGCTGAGGCTAGGGATAAAGGCGATTTATCTGAAAATGCAGAGTACGATGCCGCTAAGGAAGCGCAGGGGCATCATGAATCGAAAATATCAAAGCTTACCAATGTTCTGGCAAATGCCCGTTTAATTGATGAATCAAAATTGGATTCAACAAAGGTTCTTGCTTTATCGATTGTTAAGATCAAAAACGTCAATAATGGCGCAACAATGACCTATCAGCTGGTGTCGGAATCTGAAGCAGATTTAAAATCAGGCAGAATATCAGTTAAATCACCAATTGCACAGGGCCTTTTAGGTAAAAGCGTTGGGGATAAAGCCGAAATTGCTGTTCCGGCAGGGAAGATCGAGTTCGAGATCATTGAGATCACCAGGTAATGCCTATTCCTTCATTGACATAAAAATTTAATTATGGAATCAATATTCTCAAAAATAGTAGCCGGTGAAATACCCGCACACAAAGTTGCTGAGACGCTGGAATATCTGGCATTTTTAGATATCAACCCGCTTACAGAGGGCCATCTTCTTGTGATACCTAAAAAGGAAGTTGATTACCTGTTTGATCTGGATAGTGAAACCTATGTAGGCCTGATGATGTTTGCCCAGATCGTAGCTGTGGGTTTGAAAAAAGCGATGCCTTGTGAGCGTATTGGTTTAACCGTGATGGGTTTGGAGGTGCCTCATGCTCATATTCATCTTATTCCAATGAACACCATGGATGATATGAACTTCAGTCGCCCGAAACTAAATTTAACCGAGGAAAGATTAACCGAGATCGCTGAAGCTATTCGCGAACAGCTTTAATATTTACTTTTTTATCCTTTTTACATTATCCTTAGCAAAGGCATCCCAACCGGAATAGCTTTTTTTGTTTCCGGCGGTGCTCATTTTTTGAAAGGAATGGCAAACTGCAACTGCTAAACCATCGGTTGCATCTAAAAATTCAGGCGTCTCAGAAAATTTTAACAGGGTTTTAAGCATTGCAGCAACTTGTTCTTTGGATGAGTTGCCATTGCCGGTAATTGATTGTTTAATCTTTCGGGGTGAATATTCGAATATGGGAAGATTTCTGGATAAAGCCGCTGCCATTGCTACCCCCTGTGCCCGTCCCAGTTTCAACATAACCTGAATATTTTTACCATAGAATGGAGCTTCAATTGACAGGCAATCAGGCTTATACTGATCAATAAGAAGGACTGTTTTCTCAAAAATATGTTTAAGTTTTAAAGGGTGGTCGTCAAGGTGATCCATTTTAACTACGCCCATGCAAATCAGATCAACAGTGCTTTTTACCTCCTTAACAATTCCATATCCCATAACACTCGTTCCCGGATCAATACCAAGAATTATCCGCTCATTTGATTTCTCTTTTAACATCCTCAGCAATATTAAGAATTTACCTTCTTTTTTATGTTTTTAGTTAAAGCATTTTCTAAATAAAAATTTGCACGGCTTTTGCTTAACATTGCATCAGTATGAATTCCCAAACAAAAAAGATTTTAAGTATTGGAATAAAGATCGCTGTTGTAGGTTTGGCTTTCTGGTTCATTTTTCAGAAAATAAGTAATAATCAGAATATAGACAATTTTAAATCGCTGCTGAGCACACTTTCCATTTCAAGTGTCCTAATGATCATGACCAGTGTTTTTTTATTAATGTTCCTGAACTGGTTTATTGAGGCACTTAAATGGAAATATTTGGTGAGTGGAATTGAGAAGATCAGTACCTGGAAGGCGGTAGAATCTGTCTTTTGCGGATTGACCTGGGCAGTATTTACTCCGAATCGGATTGGCGAATATGGCGGCAGGGTGTTTTTTCTTTCTCCACGTAAACGGATAATGGGTGTGATAGCTATGAGTGTTGGCGCGATCGGAAAAATGGTGATTACCAATGTATTAGGTTCACTTGCTCTGCTATGGTTTGTAATACGATTTACCGGGTTGAATTCTTTTATTGATTTTGGTTTAGGCTTTCTGGTCCTTGTTTTTTGTTCATTATTTCTATTGTTTTATTTTAATATTAAATGGGTTTACGGCCTCCTCATAAAAATTAATTTTTTGAAGCGTTTCAAGCACTTTTTCATCATCTTATCAAGATACAAACACTCAGATATATTACGAATTTTGATTTATTCCTTATCAAGATATTTGATATTTACTACTCAATATTTTTTGATTATACATTTTCTTGTGCCTGATATTCAGGTTTTTGATATGGTCATGATCTTGTTTGTTTTTTACTTTATTCAATCTGCACTTCCTTCACTCGACCTTTTGGATATTGGGGTTCGGGCAAGTGTCGCAACCTACTTTTTTGCTTTTGTTACCAATCAGGAAATAGCGATCATGGCAGCTATTGCATCTATTTGGCTGATAAACTTAATTATTCCAGCTATTTTAGGCTCTGTTTTCGTATTAAAACTCAATTTCTTTGGTAGTTCAAATAATTAGTATCCTCACTGCAGTGCTTACCCTAACATATGTTGGGTTGATCCTTTATCTGAGAAGAGGCTGGGGGAAGCTTAGTCTCTTAAATGCCGGCAATAGTCAATTCAAGACTACTGTAAGTGTATTGATCGCTGCTCGGAATGAGGAGGAGAAGATTAGAAAGACCATTCAGGATATTCTCGCGCAGGATTACCCCGCACATTTACTCCAGCTTATAGTTGTGGATGATCATTCCACAGACCAAACCTCAGAGATTGTCTTGTCATTTACAGATCCCAGAATACAACTGATCATTTTAAATGAGAAGGAGCCACTAAATTCATACAAGAAAAAAGCAATTACTGAGGCAATACAGCTATCAGATTCAGAACTCATCATAAGTACTGATGCTGATTGCAGGATGGGTTCCGCCTGGATCAAAACGATAGTTACTTTATATGAATCAGGCGATTATAAGATGATTTCTTCTCCTGTTACCTATTTCGAAGAGAAAAATATTTTCGAGGAAATGCAAAGCCTGGAGTTTTTGTTTCTGATCGGTCTTGGTGCGTCCGGAATTGGCAATGGAACTCCAACAACCTGCAATGGAGCAAATCTGGCCTATCGCAGGGATGTTTTTCACGAGCTGAAAGGTTTCCATGGAATTGATAATCTGGCATCAGGCGATGATGAATTGTTTATGCATAAGGTAGCTTCAGCTTACCCCCGGGGAATTGGATTTTGCAAATCAATGGATGCTATGGTATATACTCATGCTAAAGCTAACCTGGATGAATTTATTCAGCAACGAAAGCGATGGGCCTCAAAAAGTACAAGTTATAAAAACAAAGGAATTGTAGTACTGGGAGTAATGATCTGGCTTTTTAACTTTAGTATCATTATGAATGCTCTGGCTGGATTTATTAATCCAATATTCTGGCTGCTGGCCGCTGGCAGTATTTGTCTGAAAATGCTTGCTGAATTGATCTTTCTTATTCCTGTTTGCCGTTTTGAAGGAAGAATGGAACTACTCAGGTTCCAGCCTTTCCTCACTGTAATCCACATGTTCTATCTTGTATATATTGGTATTGCAGGGAATACAGGGAAGTACAGGTGGAAAGGGAGATTGGTAAGGTAATTTTTATAAAATAATCTATTAGAGAATTGTAAATGGAGCATTGCGAGATAGTTTTGAATTCAAAATGTATTCTCATCATTGTATCTGATAACCTATTACCCATAACCTACATTCAAAAACATCCTATCCGCAATGTGAAAGCAATATCTTCTTGTTAATTTGCATTATTTAAGTAATTTTAAAAGCAATCATTTCCCAAACAAAACGAATTGTCAAAAAAATCAACTTCAGTTATTAACGATGAAAGTGATTTGATTCAACTTCTCCTGAAACGTCAGGCAGAATTGAATTCTTTACTTGAAATTACTCAGGCAATTAATAAGAATAGTGCCTCCTCGGTGCTTTTTGAGATGCTTGAGTTGATTCTGAATGTTCATTTAAAAATTGGAAAGATTCGTTTGTTAATTCGTGAAGGGGAGCATTTTTATTGCGCTACCCGATTTGGTGGTGAATTTGAAAATGCAAAGATCCTGCAACAAACCTGTCAGGCTTTGGATAATTTCAAGGAAATAACTTCACTAAAATCAAATTCAGATCCACTGCTTAATAAATATGAATATTTTGTTCCTGTATTTCATAAGGATGAATTTCTTGCTTTTGTTCTGATTGGAGATTTTGATACCGGTCAGCAGCTGTTGAGTAATGATCTTAACTTTATTCAAACACTGATCAATGTGATCGTTGTTGCCCTTGAGAATAAGAAGTTATTCAAGGAAAGGGTTGAGAGGGAACGATTGCAAAGGGATATGGAACTTGCTGTTGAAGTTCAGGGCATGCTTATTCCGAGGAGTTTGCCTAAAAAAGGAGCAGTTGAAGTAGGAGCAACTTATCTTCCAAATGAGAATATTGGTGGTGATTATTTTGATTTTATTAAAACCGGTCCGAATGAATTCTTATGGTGTATTGCCGATGCTTCTGGGAAAGGAGTATCTGCGGCCTTGCTCATGGCAAATCTTCAGGCAAGCCTCAGAGCCTGGGCATCTGTTGAGAGCGATCTGGTAAAAGTTACAAAGCGGTTGAATGAGATCGTGGTTTCAAACACAAATGGAGAGCGTTTTATTACCTTATTTCTTGGCCTTTATAATGAGTCAAGCAGGGAATTGCAATATGTTAATGCCGGGCATAATCCTCCGCTTTTGGTAAGAGATGGGGAGGTCAAGTTCTTAAAAGATGGAACTACCATCATAGGGGCATTTGATGCACTTCCGGGTATTTGTGTTGGCAGAGAGATATTAACTCCTGGAAGTGTTATTTTTAATTATACAGACGGTCTTGTAGAAAGCCCCAATGAAGAGGTCTATATTTCTGATGAAGAGTTAGTTGGACATTTGTTGCAAAATAAAGATCTTCCGGTTGATAGCCTGAATGAAAATATATTAAGAGATATTCAATCTGCAAATAATGCAGTAATGAATTCGGATGATATAACGATCCTGACAATTCGTGTACTTTAAAAACCAGGTTTGAAATAATGCTTTTATCACCATTTTTTTCTGATATTTAAGCATGCTGCTACCTTATTTACAGGATGAGTTGATTGAAGCAGGCTGTGATGAGGCCGGCCGGGGCTGCCTTGCAGGGCCTGTTTTTGCTGCTGCAGTGATCCTTCCCAGGAATTTTTCACATGATATCCTCACTGATTCAAAACAGCTGAAGGAGAAAGATCGTGTTGATCTGCGAAGAATAATTGAGCGGGAAGCATTGGCCTTCGCTGTTTCAATGGTTGATCATCTGGAGATTGACAGGATCAATATTCTGAATGCATCAATCAAGGCGATGCACCTGGCACTTGAACAGCTAAGTGTGCAGCCGGGCTTCGTAATAATTGACGGTAACCGCTTTAAGCCATTTCAGGATATTCCATATGAATGTGTGGTAAAAGGGGATGGTAAATATTATTCCATCGCGGCTGCGTCTATTCTGGCAAAGACCTATCGGGATGATTATATGCTTAATCTTTCGACTGAATATCCAGACTATGACTGGGCAAATAATAAGGGATACCCTACAATTAAGCATCGAGAAGCGGTAATAGCTTTTGGTTTTACGCCCTATCACCGCAGAACCTTCAGGATAAGCGACCCTCAGCTTCGCCTTCCATTATGACCTGAAAGGCAAGCAAAAAATAGAGTCTGCCTTTTAATCGTTTTTAATTACTTTTGCCGCAATCAAATATAACCTCCGGATCATGAAGAATGTTGCTTTAAATGATACTCATATAGCGCTGGGTGCCAAAATGGTTCCCTTTGCAGGATTTAATATGCCCGTTCAATATAGTGGGATAAACATTGAACACGAAACCGTTCGAAAGGCGGTTGGTGTATTTGATGTTAGCCATATGGGAGAGTTTATTTTGAGAGGTGAAGGTGCATTGGACCTGATCCAGCGTGTATGTTCAAATGATGCCTCTAAACTTTTTGATGGAAAGATCCAATATTCCTGTCTTCCAAATGACCAGGGTGGAATAGTTGATGATCTTCTGGTTTATCGGATAGATGAGAAAACCTATATGCTGGTTGTCAATGCTTCAAATATTGATAAGGACTGGGACTGGATCTCAAAACATAATACAGCTGGAGTAGAGATGAAAAATATCTCTGATCAGACTTCACTGCTTGCAGTTCAGGGTCCTAAAGCTATAGAAGCACTTCAAAGTTTAACAGATGTGGATCTTTCGTCAATGGAATATTACACCTTTAAAAAGGGTGTATTTGCAGGAATAGAAAACGTATTGATCTCAGCAACTGGCTATACCGGTGCTGGTGGTTTTGAGTTGTATTTCGAGAAGGAACATTCTGAGCATATCTGGAATGAAATATTTAATGCGGGGGCGCCTTTTGGGATTAAACCTATCGGACTTGCTGCACGTGATACCTTACGATTAGAAATGGGATTCTGCCTTTACGGAAATGATATCGATGATACAACCTCTCCTCTGGAAGCAGGACTTGGCTGGATCACGAAGTTCAGCAAGAACTTTGTAAACTCTGCAAATCTGGCTGCTCAAAAACAAAATGGTGTTGAACGTAAACTTGTTGGTTTTGAAATGATCGAAAGAGGCATTCCTCGTCATGATTATCAGATTGTTGACGCTGATGGAAATGTGATTGGTAAAGTAACTTCTGGTACTCAATCTCCTTCTCTTCAAAAGGCAATAGGTATGGGCTATGTTAAAACAGAATTTTCTAAAGAAGGATCTGATATTTACATCAGTATCCGTGAAAACAAAATATTAGCGAGGGTAGTAAAATTTCCTTTTAAATAATCTTTATCCAAGAACAAAGAATGCAAAAACGTAATCTCGAAGTTTGCCTGACTCCTGCCCTGCTTCATTTACATGATTTTACCGAAAGTATCGTCGTAGTTATTGATATTTTCAGAGCCACTTCATCCATCTGTTATGGTATTGAAAATGGTGCGGTCTCTATTATTCCGGTAGCTACAATTGAAGCATGTGAATCTTATCGTCACACCGAATTTCTGTTGGCGGCTGAACGAAACGGAGAGGTTGTCGATGGATTTGATTTTGGTAATTCGCCCTTTTCTTATGTTAAGGAGAAGGTAGGAGGTAAAACTATAGTATTGACGACCACCAATGGAACACATGCCATAAACATGTCGCGCGGTGCAAATAAGATTGTGATCGGTTCTTTCTTAAATATTAGCTCCTTGTGTAACTGGCTAAAAACTCAGCCCAATGATGTTTTACTTTTATGCTCAGGCTGGAAGGATAAAGTTAATCTGGAGGATACGCTTTTTGCCGGTGGGGTTGTCCATTACCTGAAAGATGAAAATTATTCTCTCGATGATGCAGGTATTGCATCAGAAGATCTTTATAATATGGCCAAAGAGGATTTGGGTCTATATCTTAAAAAAACTTCACATAGTGAACGTTTAAAGAAGCTGGGAATTGAAGAAGATATTGCTTTTTGTCTTAATTTGAATATCACATCCAGCATACCCATTCTGGATGGAGAGCGACTGATCAGAATGGTGTAATATAGGCCTTACAGCAAATCAAACGCTGAAAAGTATATTATTTTAACTTCTCATTATTCTTATGCCTGTCGGCATCACGGATATTTTTCTTCTCCAGATTTTTTTGGAGTGCTTCAGTAAGGTCTGTTCCGGTTTGATTGGCCAGGCAGATTAAAACAAATAATACATCAGCGAGTTCATCACCAAGGTCGTGGCCTTCATCTGATTTTTTAAATGACTGCTCACCATACTTTCTCGCCATGATCCTGGCAACCTCTCCAACTTCCTCCATAAGTATAGCTGTATTAGTTAACTCATTAAAATAACGAACACCGGTAGTATTGATCCAATTATCTACGATCTTCTGTGCTTCCTCTATTGTCATCAGAATTGATTTATATTATTCCCTGGCTTTGGTATCGATGCAAATGGTAACCGGACCATCATTCACCAGACTAATTTGCATGTCTGCACCGAAAATGCCGGTTTGGATTTTTGTTCCTGTAATCTTAGTCAATTCCACTATCATTTTTTCATACAAAGGAATAGCATATTCAGGTCTTGCTGAGCGGGTAAAACCTGGTCTGTTGCCCTTTTTTGTTGATGCAAAAAGCGTAAACTGGCTAACAAGCAGGATATTCCCTTGTACGTCTGCCAGCGCTTTGTTCATCAATCCGTTCTCGTCTGAAAATACACGAATGTTTGCAATCTTCTGTGCAAGCCAGGTCAGGTCCTCATCGGTATCGCTGTCTTCAATTCCCAGCAAAACCATAAATCCATGAGCGATCTCACCGCTGATTAGCCCTTCAATACTGCAGGATGCATTGCTGACACGTTGAATTACTGCTCTCATCCTCTGGTTTCATTATCATGATAGATACTCAGGTAACTATCATATCGTGAAGATTCTAATTTACCCTTTTCAAGTGCTTCCAAAACGGCACATCCCGGTTCATTTATATGTCTGCAGTTGTGAAAGCGGCAATTCCCCATCAGTTTTCTGATCTCCGGAAATAAACGGCCAAGATCCTGTTTTTCAATATCAAAAACCCCAAGTTCACGAATGCCCGGAGTATCGATCAGGTATCCACCGAAAGGCAATTGGAACATTTCTGCAAAGGTTGTTGTGTGTTTACCCTTATCGCTCCAGTCAGAGATCTCACCTGTTTTAAGCTCTTTTCCCGGCAATAGTGCATTGATCAGAGTTGATTTTCCAACCCCCGAATGTCCGCTGACAAGTGTTACCTTGTCTTTTAGCAGATCTCTTATCTGATCCAGGTTAGTTTCTTTTATTGCTGAGACGCTGTAGCAGGGGTATCCTGCATTTTCATAGATCGATTGGTATTGCTCAAGAATTTCAAGTCCTTCTTCACTGAATAGGTCCAGTTTATTGAAAATCAGCTTGGCAGGAATTTCATAAGCCTCTGCTGTGACCAGGAAGCGGTCAATAAAGCCCAGAGAGGTCCGCGGAGAAGCCAGCGTTACGATTAAAAATGCCTGGTCTAAATTTGCCGCAATGATCTGTGCCTGTTTGGAAAGGTTAACAGATTTTCGGATTATATAATTTTTTCGGGGATGGAGCGCAGTAATAAGTCCTGTTTCCTGATCGGGTTCAGGTTCTACACGTACACGGTCGCCAACAGCGATCGGGTTTGTGGTTTTTATATCCAGTGTTCGGAATTTTCCTTTTATACGACAGTTTATGGTCTTTCCCTCGTCGGTTAAAACCTCGTACCAGCTCCCTGTTGATTTTATTACTAGTCCCTCCATCTGCTATGCAAAGATAAAACCTTGATTATGTATTCAGTAATTAAGTGCCTGATTTGTTGCTGTTTTATTAAGAAATAATCTTTTTTTAAAATAAATTAACAATCATTTGTTTATTCAAAAATTAAGACCGTAATTTACGGCACACAAAAAAGACATGATAACTACCTTTTATACCACAACAAACACAACAACCACCACGCTATCGCATGGGGAAGGTGATTGTATGGTGTAAATTAAACATAAAACATCAAAAAACGCCTTCCTCCGATAACGGGGAAGGCGTTTTTTTTTATCAGAAATCGAAGAAATACTATTAATAATGAAAGTTTTAAAGTTCGGGGGTACCTCGGTAGGATCGGTTGAATCGATCAGTAAATTATTGCAGATCATTGAAAAGGAACAGGCTCATTCCGGAAATCCGGTTGTTGTTCTGTCAGCAATGAGTGGTGTAACCAATCTCTTATCAGCTATGGCTGATAAGGCCGAAAAGGGAGGCACCTTCAGCAATGAATTAAAGGAACTTGAAGAGCGTCACTTCCATGTGATCAAAGAGTTACTAGCCGTCTCAAAGCAGAATCCTGTATTTACAAAGCTTCGTATCTTATTTAATGAGCTTGAAGATTTACTTCAGGGAGTAATGATCCTGAAGGAGTTGACTCCCAGAACGCGTGATCTGGTACTTAGTTATGGTGAGCGTTGTTCGGCATTCATGATCAGTAAAATAGCCGGACAAAAGTCGGACGATGATCTGTTTGTAAATGCAGCAGAATTAATTAAAACTGATAGCTCATATGGCCAGGCCCGTGTGAATATGGAGCTTTCTGAAATGCTGATCCGTGATCATTATAATAGAAATAGCGATAAAATTATTTTTGTTACCGGTTTTATTGCAAGCAATGAGGAAGGCAGAATTACGACCTTAGGTAGAGGGGGGAGTGATTATACGGCGGCTATTTTTGGTTCAGCTTTGAACGCAGAAGAGATAGAGATCTGGACTGATGTAAATGGGATGATGACTGCCGATCCGAGGATGGTCAAAAAGGCGTTTTCTCTGCCTGAACTTTCCTATACTGAGGCCATGGAGCTTTCGTTTTTCGGAGCAAAGGTGATCTATCCGCCAACGATGATCCCGGCATTTCTGAAAAGGATCCCTATCGTAATACGTAATACCTTCGAGCCTGAATTTCAGGGTTCTGTGATCCGTCACAACTGTCAAAGTTCTAACCTTGCAATAAAGGGGATCTCATCCATAAATGATATCAGTATCATCAACATTGAGGGAAGCGGAATGGTAGGAAAAGCCGGATTCAGCGGCCGCTTATTTTCTTTACTGGCACGCGAGCAGATCAATATTATCCTGATCACCCAGTCTTCGTCAGAACATAGTATCACTTTTGCTATCCATCCTTCTGATGCATCAAGGGCTCAGCATTTAATAGAACATGAGTTTGAACTGGAACTTTTGGCTAAGAAAATTGAAGCTCCTGTTTTTGAGCAGGGCCTTTCGGTACTGGCCATAGTGGGTGAAAATATGAAGCAAACCCCTGGAATTTCCGGCAAGCTATTTCATGCTCTTGGCCGTAACGGGATCAATGTGAGAGCTATTGCACAAGGTTCATCTGAGTACAATATTTCGGTTGTGATCTCACGCGAAGATCTTAATAAGGGGCTTAATGCAGTTCATGATGCCTTTTTTGTAGAGCTAAATAAAACATTACATGTATTCTGCCTTGGCACCGGCAATATTGGAACTACCTTATTTAAACAATTGCTGGAGCATAAAGATTTTCTTCAAAAACATAATGGCATTCAGATCAAGGTTGTGGGTATCAGTAATACTCGCAAAATGATGTTTAATGAGGAAGGAATTACGCTGGAAAGCTGGGAGAATGATCTGCAGGATCAGGGTGAAACTGCCGAGCTTTCTGGTTTTGTCAGCAGAATGAAAGCCATGAACCTGCCTAATTGTGTCTTTGCAGATAATACGGCAAGTAAAAACCCTATTGAATTCTATCATGAGATCTTCAGTTCAAATATTTCCGTTGTAACTTGCAACAAGATTGGAAATTCAGGGTCTTTTGCACAGTATAAGCAGTTCCGTGATACAGCAAGGCTTCATGGGGTTGACTATTTTTATGAGACCAATGTTGGTGCAGGGCTACCGATCGTAAAAACCCTGAAGGACCTGATGATCAGTGGTGACCGGATCATCAGTATCGAATCTATTCTTTCAGGAACTATCTCCTACATTTTCAATAATTATAAAGGTGATGTGACATTCCATGATATTGTGAAGCAGGCTCAGGAAAAGGGCTATACTGAGCCAGATCCAAGGGATGACCTTCGCGGTACAGACTTTATGCGTAAAATGCTTATTCTGGCCCGTGATGCGGGTTATGAGCTTGAAGCGGAGGATGTTGATATTGAAAGTATGCTTCCTCAATCCTGTATTGATGCTGAATCTGTAGATGATTTTTACCTTGCTCTTAAAACTGAGAATGATTTTTTCGAAAACATGAAAAAACAGGCTGAAGATGGTAAAAAAGTACTGCGATATATTGGTAAACTGGAAAATGGCAAGGTGAAGATCAGCCTTCAAATGGTAGATGATGCACATCCTTTCTATGCCTTGTCCGGAAGTGATAATATCATTTCATTTACAACTGAAAGATATAGAGAAAGGCCGATGGTGGTTAAAGGTCCGGGTGCTGGTGCTGAAGTTACTGCAGCAGGCGTTTTTGCAGATATAGTGAACGTGGGGGCACTAAAATTCTAAGTAGTGGAATTAATTTTAATATTTTTGGTTAGGATGCTTTTGGCAGCTTGTTCAGGAGATAATGGTACAATATGAAGAGATCAGTTAATGTTTTTGCTCCCGCCACGGTAGCCAATGTTGTTTGTGGATATGATGTTCTGGGATTTGCAGTAAATGCACCAGGTGATGAGGTGATCATGCGGTTAAGGGATGAACCCGGTGTGATCATAACAAAGATCAGTGGCGATGAAGGCCGTTTACCCTACGATCCTGCAAAAAACACGGTCAGCTTAAGTGTACAGCATTATCTCAATCATATTGGACGCCCTGATGTAGGGGTAGAGATAGAATTGTTTAAGAAAATGCCAATTGGCAGTGGATTGGGTTCCAGCTCTGCCAGTACTGTTGCCGGCTTGTTTGCAATAAATACGCTGATGGACAGTCCTTTAAGTAAAATGGAACTCGTTCCTTTTGCTATGAAGGGAGAAGAGATGGCCTGCGGATATGGCCATGCGGATAATGTGGCTCCTGCCTTGCTGGGAGGATTTGTCCTGGTCAGAAGCTATGAACCGCTCGATATAATCAAACTTCCCTATCCTGAAGAATTGTTCTGCTCCATTGTATTTCCACAGATCGATGTGCCTACACGTGATGCCCGACAGATTATTCGCAGTAAGATCCTTTTAAAGGATGCTGTTGTACAATGGGGAAATGTTGCAGGCTTGGTTGCTGGATTATATACCAAAGATATTGATCTGATTGCGAGGAGCATGAAGGATGTGATCGTTGAACCTGTTAGGTCTATCCTTATTCCTGATTTTTATAAACTCCGGGAAATTGCCATGGAAAATGGTGCACTGAGCTTTGGGATCTCAGGTTCCGGACCATCAGTTTTTACATTTACCAGGAATGAAGATGATGCCCGGATCATCAATGAAAAATTACAGAAACATTTCCTTTGGCTGGATACCGAAAGTATTGCTTACCGTTCGCCTATCAATGCTCAGGGACCTATTATTTTAGACTAATGAATTTATATAGTACCAATAATAAAGATTTGAGAGTACCCTTCAAGGAGGGTGTATTTAATAGCTTACCCGCTGATAAGGGATTATATATGCCGGAAAATATCCCGGTGCTGGATCCTGAATTTATCAGTGATCTTCATCTGTACTCTTTGCCTGAGATAGCATTTCAGGTTTCCAAAGCAATATTGAACGGAGCTATTCCTGATGATGACCTTCAGCGGATAGTAAATGAAGCGATCAATTTTGAGGCTCCGGTGGTAGAGATTTCTGGACGTATTCATGTTCTGGAGCTTTTTCATGGTCCTTCATTAGCTTTTAAAGATTTTGGTGCACGCTTTATGAGCCGCGTAATGGCCTATTTTCTGAGACAAGGCGAGAAAGAACTTAATGTTCTTGTTGCTACATCAGGTGATACTGGTGGGGCAGTAGCTCTCGGTTTTCTGGGTGTTGCCAATACCATGGTGACGATCCTTTATCCTAAGGGAAAGGTTAGTCCGATACAGGAGTTGCAACTCACAACTAACGGACAAAATATTCGTGCAGTAGAGATTGACGGTACATTTGATGATTGCCAGGCTTTGGTTAAAAGGGCATTCAATGACCCGAAGCTGAAGGAACGATTCCGCCTGACATCAGCCAATTCAATTAATATCTCCAGGCTTATCCCGCAGACCTTTTATTATTTCAATGCTTATGCCCAGCTTCAGCGTCAAGGCTTCAGCGAAGTAGTTTTTTCGGTTCCCAGTGGAAATTTCGGAAATATCGGTGCTGGTATGCTTGCCTTGAAAATGGGGCTTCCAGTGAAGCAATTTCTGGCTGCAACCAATGTGAATGATACCGTTCCGTCTTTTTTAAAAACCGGGGTCTATCAGGCTAAACCTTCTGTCCAAACCTGGTCGAATGCGATGGATGTTGGTGACCCGAGTAATTGGGTGCGTATCATGGATCTTTTTGGAGGAAACAGGGAAGAATTGAAAAAGGTTTTAACAGGTTATAGTTATAGTGACGAGGAAACCCTTGATGCGATAAAGCAGGTCCATGCTGACCATGGCTATATCATGTGCCCGCATACGGCAATTGCATGGCTGGCTTTGAAGCAATGGATGAATGATCATCCTTCAGAAGAAGCTGCCGGTGTGTTTTTATCTACTGCTCATGCTTGTAAGTTTCCGGATATTTTCCCTGAGGAAATCGCCCGGGAAATTGAAACCCCTGCTCAGGTAAAAGAATTGGAAGAGAAAATACGGGTAGTTGTAAGCCTTGGTAATGATTTTGAATCCTTCAGGAAGTATCTATTGGGGTAACGCTCAATAATATCACCCCTACGGGGTTTAATGCCACAATAATATCACCCCCTTCGGGGTTTAATATTCTAATCATTCCTAATTATAATAATGACATCCCTTCGGGATTTTGCATATCAAATATTGGTGTTTGGTTTTTCATTCCAACCAAACTGAATAATGCTATGATAATTTAATCAACGGGATCCGAGTAACTGATATTATTGTAAAAAAGCTTGAAGGGCTGATATTATCATTGAATCTCAATGAAATTCCAGCTAAAAACCCTGAAGGGTGTGATATTATTTTTGGATCTCAATTGAATTCCATCAAAAAACCCTGAAGGGGGTGATATTATTAAAAGATTGCTTCTGCGATTCTTTTTGTCGGTCCGGGATTACTCATAGTATAAAAGTGTAATACAGGTGCCCCGATTGTCATAAGTTCCTTACATTGAGCGATCATATGCTCAATTCCAACTTCCCTGACTTCCTTTTCTGATTTGCATTTTGCAACCGCTTCACTTAATTCTTCAGGAAGATCGATATGGAATATTTTTGGTAAACTAATCATTTGCTTGGATGATGTGATCGGTTTTAAGCCCGGTATGATCGGAACATTAATGCCATTTTTGCGACATTGATCAACAAATTCAACATATTTTGAATTGTCGAAAAACATTTGGGTAACGATAAATTCAGCTCCCATTTCAACTTTCTGTTTCAGGAAATTAAAGTCGGATTTCAAATTAGGGGCTTCGAAATGTTTCTCCGGATATCCGGCTACCCCGATACAGAATTTCGTTTTATAGGCCGTATCATGATCTTCATGAAGATAAATTCCGTTATTCATATCAACAACCTGTTTCAGAAGGTCGGTAGCATATGCATGCCCTCCGGGGGTTGGAATAAATCCGGAATCCGCATGGCGGGCATCTCCACGTAATACCAATACGTTATCGATCCCAAGAAACTGGAGGTCGATCAGTGCATTTTCTGTTTCTTCTTTTGTAAATCCTCCACAGATAAGATGCGGAACAGCATCTACTTTATATCTGTTCATGATCGAGGCACAAATTGCTACTGTTCCCGGGCGCTTACGATAAGAAACTTTTTCAAGCAAACCATTGTCATGCTGCTTATATATATAATCTTCCCTGTGATAGGTTACATCAATAAAAGGAGGATTAAATTCCATCAAAGGATCAATAGCATCATAAATACCCTGAATACTCTGACCCTTAACCGGTGGTAGCAGTTCAAATGAGAAGAGTGTTTTGCCTTTGGCGTTTTTTATATGTTCGGTTATTTTCATTTTATTTCGTAGTTAGTTGGTTCGTAGTTAGTTGGTTAGAAAATTGGCTACTAAATGACAACTAATTGTTTTATTATGCTTCCTTTTTTTCGGTGTTGTACCTTATGAATCCATTTAATAATTTTCCTAAATTCTCTATTTTATTCAAGCAGATACTAAGTTGATCTTCAGTAATATATGATAAGTCTTTTGAAATATATAGTTGTGTTTCTAATTCATATAATGAACCTCTGGCAATTGTTAGAAATTGAATAGTCTCTTTTTTATGTTGTCTTCCACAACCCTCAGCAATATTTGATGGAACCGAAACCACACATCGTCTAATCTGTGAAACTATTCCAAATTGTTCTGATTTTGGGTAGGTAGAAGTCAACTCATACGTATACGAAGCTAATGCTCTGGCATGTTTCCATACATCTAACTCTGTATATTTCTGATAAGCACTCATAATAGTCTAACCAACTAACCATCTAACTACTAACCAACTAATACGCTAAATTAGGACTCAACCACCTCTCCACATCCTCAAGCGGCATATTTTTGCGAATAGCATAATCTTCCACCTGATCTTTGTTGATCTTTCCCAAGCCAAAATAACGGGACTGAGGATGGGCAAAATAGAAGCCGCTGACTGCTGCTGTGGGATACATCGCAAAACTCTCTGTTAAATGGATAGTAGTCGCGTTTTCTGCATCCAGAATCTCAAATAGGGTTTCCTTTTCGGTGTGATCCGGGCATGCAGGGTAACCTGGTGCCGGACGGATACCGGTATATTTTTCCTTGATCAGTTCTTCAGAGCTTAGTGCTTCATCATGAGAATAGGCCCAGAATTCTTTTCGTACCAATTCGTGCATGCGTTCTGCAAATGCTTCGGCAAGTCTGTCGGCAAGTGCTTTGACCATGATACTGTTATAGTCGTCATAATTCTTTTCGAACTCTGCAACAAGTTCATCACATCCAATACCTGTTGTTACTGCAAATCCACCCCAATAGTCGGCGATGCCTGATTCTTTTGGTGCAATAAAATCTGATAAGGCATAATATGGTTCACCTGCTGCTTTCTCTGATTGCTGGCGAAGGGTATGGATCGTTTTGTAAACCTGAGTTCTGCTTTCATCAGTATAGAGTTCGATATCATCTCCAACAGAGTTTGCAGGCCAGAATCCGATCACTCCTTTAGCCTTCAGCGATTTATCAGCGATGATCTTATCCAATAAGACCCTTGCCTCATCGTATAATTTTTTGGCTTCAACCCCAACAAAATCATCTTCAAAGATGCGTGGATAACTGCCTCTCAGCTCCCAGGTATGGAAAAATGGAGTCCAATCGATGTATGGGACCAACTCTTCCAGAGAAAAATCAGCAAATATCTTAGTTCCTAAAAACGTAGGCTTCGGAACTGCCGGAAGACTCAGGTCAATTTGAAATTTAGCTGCCCGGGCTTCTCCAATAGTTTTGAAGCGCTTGTCCGATTTCTTGTTTAAATGAGCTTCTCTTGCCTTGTCATATTCCTCCCGGATGTTGTTGATATAAGCATCCCTGTTATCATCACTCATCAGTGTGCTGCACACCGTTACACTTCTTGATGCGTCAAGTACATGTACCGCCGGACCAGAATAATTGGGTGCCACCTTCACTGCTGCATGGATTCGGGAAGTAGTCGCTCCACCAATAATAAGTGGAATGGTAAACCCTTGTCTTTCCATTTCTTTGGCGAAATGCACCATTTCGTCAAGCGATGGAGTGATCAGTCCGCTAAGTCCGATAATATCAACATTTTCAGCTTTCGCTGTTTCTATGATCTTTTGTGCCGGAACCATAACGCCAAGGTCGATCACCTCAAAGTTATTACATGCCAGAACTACCCCAACGATGTTTTTACCAATATCATGAACATCACCTTTTACGGTAGCCAATAATATTTTCCCTGCATTCTTTCGCTGATTACTATCAGCATTGTTAAGTTTTTCCTCTTCGATGAAGGGCAGGAGGTAGGCCACAGCTTTTTTCATCACTCTGGCAGATTTCACAACCTGCGGAAGGAACATCTTACCCTGACCGAACAAGTCGCCCACTATACCCATTCCGTCCATCAGCGGTCCTTCGATCACTTCCAGAGGTTTATCATATTTCTGACGGGCTTCTTCAACATCATCGTCCAGGTAATCGATTATTCCCTTAACAAGAGAATGCGAAAGTCTTGATTCGACACTGTTTTTACGCCATTCTTCATCTTTAACTATTACTTTACCCTTTGTCTTGATGGTATCTGCAAAATCAACCAGGCGTTCAGTGGCATCTGATCTGCGATTAAGTAATACATCTTCCACCAGTTCAAGAAGATCTTTAGGGATCTCTTCATATACCTCCAGCATACCGGCGTTCACAATACCCATGTCCAGTCCTGCCTTAATTGCATGATACAAAAATGCAGAGTGCATGGCTTCACGGACTGTATTATTACCTCTGAAAGAGAATGAAATATTACTTACTCCGCCACTTACTTTTGCAAGAGGCAGGTTTTGTTTGATCCAACGTGTAGCCTCTATAAAATCGACGGCATAATTATTATGTTCTTCCAGACCTGTCGCCACTGTCAGGATGTTTGGATCAAAAATGATATCCTGAGGCGGGAAATTGACCTCGTTAACTAAAATATCATAAGACCTCTGACAAATTTCTTTACGTCTTTCCAGTGAATCGGCCTGTCCGGCTTCATCAAAGGCCATGACTACCACGGCTGCACCATATTGACGGATCTTTCCGGCATAGGTTTTAAATGCTTCCTCGCCTTCTTTCAGGGAGATAGAGTTTACAATTCCCTTGCCCTGAAGACATTTTAATCCGGCTTCAATGACACTCCATTTGGAGGAGTCGACCATGATGGGAAGTTTTGAAATATCCGGTTCTGAGGCGATAAGGTTCAGAAATTTGACCATGGCAGCTTCAGAATCAAGCATTCCTTCATCCATGTTCACATCAATGATCTGGGCACCGCCTTCAACCTGCTGGCGCGCGACAGATAAAGCCTCATCAAAATTTCCACTTAAAATAAGTTTGGAGAATTTAGGAGACCCGGTGATGTTAGTACGCTCACCAATATTCACAAAATTGGTCTCAGGTGTTAATGTTACTGGTTCAAGTCCGCTAAGGCGTAGAAATGGTTCAGGAACAGGAGGAACCCTTGGAGGGAATTTTGCTGCTTTTTCAGCAATACATTTGATGTGCTCAGGTGTAGTACCACAGCATCCACCAACAATATTGACAAAGCCATTCGCCATGAAATCTTCAACCAGATGGGCGGTTTCATGCGGTAGTTCATCGTATGCCCCAAATTCATTTGGAAGTCCGGCATTTGGGTAGGCGGAAATAAAACAAGCTGCTTTTTCAGAAAGTTCTTCAATATGCGGACGCATATCTTTTGCACCGAGGGCGCAATTCAGTCCGATACTTAGCAGGTTGGCATGACTCAAAGAATTCAAAAAGGCTTCAACGGTCTGTCCAGATAATGTTCTTCCGCTGGCATCCGTGATCGTTCCTGAGATCATGATATCGATCTTTTTACCACTTTCATTCTCGTAGTTTTTTGCTGCGAAAAGGGCGGCTTTTGTGATCAGGGTATCAGTGATTGTTTCGAATAAGAGAACATCTGCGCCACCTTCGATCAATCCCTTAACCTGTTCATAATAGGCATCAACGAGTTCATCAAATGTTACTGCCCGATATCCGGGATCATTTACATCTGGCGACATGGACGCCATTTTAGTTGTGGGGCCTAAAGCTCCGGCAACAAAACGAGGTTTATCAGGGTTTTTGAGTGTATATTCTGTGGCAATTTCTTTTGCGATTCGCGCACCTTCAAAACTCATCTCATAGGAGAGGTCTTCCAACTGATAATCAGCCATGGAAATACGTTGGGTGCTGAAGGTGTTGGTTTCAATTATGTCGGCGCCGGCTTCCAGATATTCAGCATGTATTGCTTTAATGATATCTGGACGAGTTATATTTAAGAGGTCATTATTGCCTCTTAAGTCGCATGGATGATCTTTAAATCGTTCGCCTCTGAAATCTTCTTCTGTTAATTGATAGCGCTGGATCATTGTACCCATGGCTCCGTCAATAACTAATATTCGTTTTTTTAATTCTTCTCTGATGCTCATTATTCTTTTTAAGATATAAGATATAAGATATGAGATATGAGAAAGGAAATAGAAGTAATCATATGCAAATCAATAATGCATGATCACAACTATCGTATCTCAGACCCAATTTCTCACATCTATAACAGGCTTATCTTCGAAAAGTCGGTATTCATTGACTTTAACTTATCTGTTCCGCCTTGGGCGGATAGAACGTAGCACCTTGTTAGCACAGGTTGCTAAGACTTCGCAGGGTCTAATCCCTCCGTCTTTCTGAATAAGCAGTGCAAAAGTGCAAGATAATTTGCTGAAAAGCAAATTTGTATAATCAGTTGTCACCCGATAGCTATCGGGTTAACAGTTTGGGTACGGTAGCCAGACAACAGACAACAGACAACAGACAACAGACAACAAACCTTCTACTTCTTTCCGCCGAATAAACGAAGCAGCATGATAAATAGGTTTATAAAATCAAGATAAAGGGTTAAGGCACCCATGATCACCATTTTATTTGCTGATGCATCGCCATACTCAATTCCGGCTGCAATACGCTTAAGTCGTTGCATATCATAAGCTGTTAAACCTACAAAAAGTGCTACTCCTATAAAGCTGATAATGTAATCCAGCTGGCTGCTTCCTAAAAAGAAGTTGACCACGCTGGCAATGATTATTCCTACTAAAGCCATCATCAGGATGGGACCGAATTTGGTTAGATCCTGTTCAGTAGTATAACCTGCCACAGCCATAACTGCAAATAGCAGAGAGGCTGATATAAAACAGCCGAGAACCGAAGAAGATGTATAAACCAATAAAATATAACTCAGACTTATTCCGGTTGCAGCAGAATATAATACAAAAATCAGGGCCAGTGCAGGGAAGGAGAGCCGGTTCATACCGAATGACATCACCAGCACAAAGGCCAAAGGGGCAAACATCGCTATAGTTCCCAGTGTAGTTCTTCCGCCAGTTGTAGTATCGATCAGCATGCTTAATAAAGCCTGATCAGAAGAAAATGACCATGCAAATCCAGCAGAAAGGGCAAGTGCGATAAACATCCATAAAAATACATTTGGCAGAAAGTTTCTGGAAGTTATTCCACCTTCACGCTGAATGATAGGCTCGTTGCTATACTGGTATACTGTTTCTCTTTGTGACATATTAATTTGTTTTATCGAATTTAATGAAAATGATCTGTTCAAGTGTTATCGAAGCGTAAAAGTTTAAAAGATGCCTTTAGAATTCAGCTAAATCTTTAAGCTGATTTACCTTTCAGCTTTTACCTTTCCCCTTTCAACTTTCCGCTTTCGGCTAATTAAGCCTTCGGCTTAATTCCATTTCAACATTTTTAAATAGCTGAATTGGTCTTAGGTTTCGCCATGCCATATCATCCAGGTTACCACCAAAGTTGATATAATAATCAATATTATTTCTTTTGAACTCACTGATTACGTGTTCCCTGAAGTTTATGCCAGCTATCCATCCATCTTCTACATCCTGGAACCATTCTTCATAATAACAATCATCTGAAGAATGAAAGTTGAGAACATTTTCTCCGATAAGGATGAATTTATTAATTCCCTCATCAATCATAAGTTCGATGATCTCCCGTTTCAGGGTCATGATATCATTATGAAGGGCATCATTCCACTCTCCCATAAATTCTATTATGGCAAATCCTGTCTCATAATCGGCATATAAAACCTTAAGATAGAGCGTTTGCGAACCAAAGAAATCCCATTGCGGGTGAATCAGGTAATTATAGATCTGTTTATCAAATTCAAATTCACTATATTTTGTTTCAAAAAACGGCGAAAGAGGATCTTCAGAAGCGATATAATCGTCTCTCCAGCGGTAATATGGTTCTATTTCATGCATGTGAACTTTGCAGGATCTTTATTTTTCCTGTGCGTTTTCAACGGCTTTACGCACGCTTCCGTATGTATCAAGCAGGGACTGTGCAGTTTTTTCATCCAGGGATGTTGCCTGCATCACCATATTTACGGCTCGTCCTACCAATTTAACATTGGTTAACTGCATATCTACCATTTTATTGCCTTTTACCCGGCCAAGTCTGATCATAGATGTTGTACTGATCATATTCAGAACCAGTTTTTGAGCAGTTCCCGATTTCATACGAGTAGAACCGGTTACAAATTCAGGCCCTACAACAATTTCGATCGGGTATTTAGCTGCCTGTGCAACCGGACTGCCGGCATTACACACAATACATGCTGTTTCTAATCCATTTTCATTGGCTTTATTAAGTCCTCCGATAACGTAAGGTGTTGTTCCTGAGGCTGCAATGCCAATCAGTACATCTTTATCCGAAATGTTAAATTCCTGGAGGTCTTTCCATGCTTGTTCTGCATTATCTTCTGCATTTTCAACTGCTCTTCTGATGGCGGTGTCACCGCCGGCAATGATACCAACAACCATATCAAAGGGAACACCATAGGTTGGCGGGCATTCAGATGCGTCAAGAATTCCCAGTCGACCGCTTGTGCCGGCACCGATATAAAATAAGCGCCCTCCTTCACTGATCTTCTCAACGATAATATTTACCACCTTTTCAATTTCGGGGATTACCTTTTCAACGGCTAAGGGGACTGTTTTATCTTCATTGTTTATTCCGTGCAGCAGTTCTGCAACAGACATTTTATCTAAATCAGTGTAGTTGGAGTCCTGTTCTGTAGTTCTTTTCATTTTCAATATTTTCTGGGGCTAAAATCGGAATATTATCTTGTAGCTGATAATTAATTGAAAATAAAATACCCGTTCTGAAATTTCAGAACGGGTATAGAAAAAATATTCTATTGATTAAAAATTAATTTCGAAACCAGCAGTAAGCAACCTTGGTAAACCTACACGGATTCCTTCTGGTCTTCGTGTACTGATATATCGTTTGTTACTTAGGTTTTTAACTGAAATATTAAGGTTGGCATTCGTTTTTGGGATACGGTAGAAGGCATTTGCATCAATGATGTATCTGCTTTTTAACTGGCCGATCCTGCCATTTGAAGAAGCTGAAGCAGTATTAAGTTCATCTGTATATTGCGAACCTATATAATTGCCGGCAATTCTGAAGCCGAAGCCATTTTGTAAATTCATTCCTAAGGCATTCCACATCATGACATTAGCTGAATATGGCAATGCATTATTCTTTACATTGATTGAAGCACCGTTTACCTGGATAAAACGATCATTACTATAAACAGAATTCTGAAGGGTTAAATTGGTTTCCAGAGTATATGAATTTTTTGACCCTGAAATTTTGCCAAAATCAAGCTTGATGCCTGCCTCAATTCCTTTGTGCAATGTTTGTCCGCCATTAACTACACCCGTAGCATTCACATTGCCTGATGAATTTGAAACCGGGATGATCTGGTTCTTAAAGTCAAGGATGAATGCGGTAAATTCTGCACTTAGAAAATTTTCGAAGCTCATACGCGTTCCAAGCTCATAGTTGGTGCTTAGTTCAGCATCCAGATTATAAGGGACCCCTTCGGAAGTAATTGCATCTTTTATTCGTGGAGGAGCAAAGCCTTTGTGTACTCCGCTGAATATGTTGACATTATCATTAACGGCAAAGTTAATGCCGAGGCCGGGAATAAGGGTAAAGGTATTATCATCCGAAACGATACTGGTATCCCTGATCACGTTATTTATATTATTGATGCGGTATCTTCCACGAAGGATCTTGCGCTCATAATCAAAGTTTTCCATTCTTAACCCAGCATTCAGAGAAAGTTTGGAACTGATATTAAATGTATTCTGGGCATAGGCACTGATAGAATTGCCCGTTCTGACTTCCTTATCGCGCATGGTGCCCTCTGCGGTATTGGCATTCTGGCCGATTATGAATTGTTCATCAGCTTTTTCATAAAGAAAACGAAGGCCTGTTTCAAGCTCGTTTTTAATATTCAGGAAATTGTAATTGATACTCAAACGTGGTTCAATTCCGGCTACCTCAAACTGCCGGTTACGGTTTCCTGTTGAATTGAGCATGTAAACGGCACCGTTTGTTATGCTCGTGTTCCCCCAGATTACACCTGTTTTGTTTGCGGTTGCAGAGTTGAATGAAAAGTCTTGTCTCTGCCAATTGCGGCTGGTTGTATAGGCATAAGCGGTTGTTTTTAAGCTGATGTTTTCGTTGATCTTAAGCTGATGGGTAGTACTTGCAGAAAAACGTTTGATCGGTAAATTGTCAAATGGCGACATCCTGACAAAATCCTCACCTCCCTGATCGTACATGGTTTGAGTTAAACCAATATAAGTTGAATTAGATTCTTCATCATAATATCCTAGTTTGATCCCTAAATTTGAATTTGAGTTGAGCTCGATCTTGATCTTTGCGGAAAGGTCGTTAAGCCTGAAGCTTGTTGGCCCCAGGTCATCCGCTCTTTTATGGAGGTAGGAAACAATAAAACCTGTTTTGCCGATAGTATTGCCATAAGTTCCGAATCCTGAAAAATAGCCATTTTTAGCACCGGTCAGTTTGATTCGGCTGGCTTCCATTGAAGGGGGGTCGGCTGTGAAAAAGTTAACAACACCGCCAATGGTTTGCGGACCAAACAAGATCTGTCCGCTTCCTTTCAGTACCTCAATTCCTGCCATTTTATCGATTGATGGTGTAAAATACATTTCGGGTTCTCCATAGGGGCCTAATGCAATGGGTACCCCATCTTCAAGCATAAGAACATTACGACTTCTGTCCGGATCTAAGCCGCGGATACTGATATTAAGCCTTAAACCGGCACCTTCTTCATCCACCACATTAACTCCGGTTACTTTGCGCAATAATTCGTTGGATGTAAGCGGTGCAAATTGTTTGATCTCTCTTGAATTTAGAATGGTGGCAGATCCCGGAGTTTTACTGATCAGGCCATCTCTTTTTCCAATGATGATGATCTGGGGCATTTCAATTATGGTACTGTCTGATAGTTTAACAGCTTGAGAAGGCCTTTTTGGTTGTGCCCAAACTCCTGATGCCAGGATAGAAAGAGAAAAGAAAACTGCGAAAATTCGCTTCATATTATTTAGACTAAATTCAAATAGGCTGCAATTATACGAGTTGATCTTCAAAAAATCAAATTATTTAGAATGATTATGAATAATATTATTGAATTTTAATCGTATTCAGAAGTAGGAGGATTTTGAATAGATTTGAGATCGCTATTAAGATGAAGTCCGGAACAAAAAAAAACATTCTGATTGCTGCCGGATATTCGGTTGTTTTGATCGCAGGATTAATTCTGGGGCCTAAATTAGTGCGTGAAAATCAGAATTCGAAAAACGGCTCCTTTCTTCCCTTTGGTTTATCAAACCGCTCTGCAAAAGTTGAGCAGGTGATCCAGATCATCAATGAAAATTATGTCGATTCTGTCAAGTTAGATACAATTCAGGATATTGCAATTCAGGAGATATTGAAGCAGCTTGATCCTCATTCTGCCTACCTGGCACCTGAAGAGGCGCAGCTTATGTCAGATGACCTTGAAGGAAACTTTAATGGTATTGGGATTGAGTATTATATTT
Source organism: Daejeonella rubra (assembly GCF_900103545.1). Lineage (GTDB taxonomy): Bacteria > Bacteroidota > Bacteroidia > Sphingobacteriales > Sphingobacteriaceae > Daejeonella > Daejeonella rubra. The sequence continues at coordinate 150,940 of NZ_FNHH01000003.1, read as the reverse complement.
TGAACGACACATTACTGGTTACTTCGGTAAATCCTGGTGGACCAGCATTCAAGGCTGGTTTACGGCATGGCGACAAAATTCTGGCGATCAATAAAAAAGCTGTTTCCGGTATTCGCATCACTTCAAGAAAAGTGGTAGAACAGATCAGGGGTAAGAAAGGTTCTTCGGTTGAATTGCTGGTAAAACGAGATACAGTAAATAGAAATTTCAGTGTTTTGCGCGACAGGATCGTTGTGAGCAGTATTGATGCGGATTATATGCTGGGCGATCAGACCGGCTATGTCAAGATCAGCAAATTTGGTGCACAAACTGATGAAGATTTTCATGCAAGCGTGTTAAAGCTTAAAAAGCAGGGAATGAAGAACCTGATCCTGGATCTTCGCGATAATGGTGGCGGTTATCTGAATTCAGCTACGGCCCTTGCGGATGAATTTTTAAAGGATAAGGCATTGATCGTTTATACGGAAGGATTGCATGAACCCCGGACAGATTATTTCGCCAGTTCAAAAGGTGAATTTGAGGATGGAAAGCTAGTGGTACTTATTGATGAGAATACAGCATCTGCAAGTGAGATCGTGGCCGGAGCAATTCAGGATCTTGAAAGGGGTACCATCATTGGCAGACGCTCATTTGGGAAGGGACTGGTTCAGGAGCAGTTTGATTTCGGCGATGGTTCAGCCCTTAATTTAACGATAGCCCGATATTATACTGCTTCAGGAAGATCGATACAAAAATCTTATAAAAACGGGAATCAGGCCTACTACAAAGAAGTGAATGACCGGCTTAAAAATGGAGAACTTAGTTCAGACGGAAAGGGATTAAGCGATAGTCTTTTTAATAAAAATAAGTCCTACACTACTAAGTCTGGGAAACTGGTTTATGGCGGTGGCGGAATTATGCCTGATATATTCATTCCTGTAGATACCAGTGGTTATACAGAGCTATATAGCACCCTTACCGTAAAGGGTGTTTTGAATGAAATGTTATATAATCATCTTGTCAGGAATAACCAGAAGTTCAACTCAGCTGAAGAGATCATCAGGAGTTTTGTATTGAGTGATCAGGATATAAAAAAAATCATTCAAATTGCCGCTGCTAAGAAAATTAAGGCAAATGCAGGTCAGTTACAGACTTCGAGGAATGAAATTGAAACGCAGCTTAAGGCTTTGTTTGCCAGGTATCATTTTGGTGATGAGGGTTATTACAAAGCTTTGAACTCTGGCGACCAGGCTATAAGCCGGTCGCTGGAGGTATTCAAAGTTTCTTCTTTATAATTATTTTTTACTGGATCGAATCAACAGTAATGGTGTCCTGGCTTAATGAGTCGGCTTCGATAGCTGAATTAAGCATTGAGTCGGCAGCTGCGGCCTCCTGAATTGAATCTTGTCTGTCAATTTCTCCCTGATCTGTACTGTTACAGGCTGTGAATAATATTGCTGATGCGCAAAGTGTAAATAATGTCTTTTTCATAGTTTATTAGTTAGTTGAATTTTATTTCTGTCTGAAGAATATTTGTATTGGTACTCCTGTAAAATCAAAGTTCTCACGAATTTTATTTTCTACAAAACGCTTATACGGCTCTTTAACATATTGTGGCAGGTTACAGAAGAATGCGAACATGGGTGAAGATGCGTTGATCTGTGTCACATATTTGATCTTTACATACTTTCCTTTCACAGCTGGAGGAGGGAAGTTCTCAATGATGGGAAGCATGACATCATTCAGTTTTGAGGTCGGGATCTTTTTCAGCTTATTCTCATAGACCTTTGATGCTGCCTCAAGTGATTTGTAGATTCTTTGCTTCTCAACTACTGAAGTAAATACGATCGGCACATCAGTAAAGGGAGCGATCTTTTGATAGATCTGTTCTTCAAAAACGCTGGTGGTTTTAGTGTTCTTTTCAATCAGATCCCATTTATTTACCAGGATCACGATCCCTTTTTTATTCTTTTCTGCAAGGTGGAAGATATTGATGTCCTGCGATTCAATTCCTTCTACAGCATCAATCATCAGGATCACCACATCGGCTTCTTCAAGTGCTTTAATGGTACGCATCACTGAATAAAATTCGATGTTCTCTTTAACCTTGGTTTTTTTACGAAGTCCGGCCGTATCGATCAGCATGAATTCATGCCCGAACTGGTTATAATGGATGTGAATAGAGTCGCGGGTTGTTCCTGCGATTGGTGTCACAATATTTCTTTCGCGGCCTATCAGTGCATTGATCAGGGATGATTTACCAACGTTTGGCCTACCTACGATCGCATATTTAGGAAGCTGATTTTCATCTTCATCTTCCGGTTCGAAATGTTTGATCACCTCATCAAGAAGCTCACCGGTTCCGGAACCTGACATGGATGAAAGCGGATAGATCTCGCCCAGACCTAAGCTGTAAAATATGCTGGCATCAGTTAGTCGCTGATTATTATCAACTTTATTAACAACCACAAAAACAGGCTTCTGACTGCGGCGAAGTAATTTGGCAATATCATCATCAAGGTCGGTAATTCCGGTAACCACATCAACCATAAAGAGAATAACTGTTGCCTCTTCAATTGCGATAACCACCTGCTCACGTATAGCGGCCTCAAACACGTCGTCAGAGTGCGCAACATAACCGCCTGTGTCAATCACTGTAAAATGCTTATCGGTCCACTCAGCCACTCCATAATGCCTGTCACGGGTCACTCCGCTGTAGTCATCAACTATCGCTTTACGCGTTTCGGTTAATCTGTTATATAATGTCGACTTACCTACATTGGGGCGGCCTACGATTGCTACTATATTGCTCATTTTCTTTTGATCTAAGATCCAAGAGTCAGGATGTAAGACAATTTAAGTCTTAATCCATTCGCACTTCAATCTGATTTGATATATTTATTACTCCAAGAGCCTCCAATTCTTGATTCTTGACTCTTGAATCTTGGTTCTATTTAATCTTCATACCCAAAACTCTTCAAATAGTTCTTCCGGTTTCTCCAATCAGGGATGACCTTCACGAACATTTCTAAAAAGACTTTTTTCTGAAGGAACTCTTCCATATCTTTTCGGGCATAGGTTCCAACTTTTTTAAGCATTTCACCTGCTTTACCGATGATGATATTTTTTTGAGAATCGCGTTCTACAATGATCTCAGAACTTATCCGGATGATCTTTGCTTCATCTTTGAAAGCAGTGATGATCACTTCGGTGCTGTATGGGATCTCTTTATCGTACAGTTTAAAAACTTTTTCACGGATTATTTCCGAAACAAAGAATCGTTCATTCCTGTCGGTGAGGGTGTCTTTATCGTAATATGGCGGATGCTCGGGCAGATTATCCATAATGAATTGCATCACTGCAGGAACATTATGATCATGTAATGCAGAAACCGCAAAAATTGCCTGTGGTTTCAGTTTTTCCTCCCAATACAGTATTTTTTCCTTTACCAGATCTTCGTTTGACTTATCGATCTTGTTGATAACCACGGCAATAGGTGAAGTGGTCTTGGCTAATTTTTCAAGAACATCATTTTCGTCATATTTTTCGTTGATATCTGTGACAAATAAGATGATATCTGCGTCGACAAGAGAGGAATTTACAAAACTCATCATCGATTCCTGCATTCCATAAACCGGTTTGATCACTCCGGGAGTATCAGAAAAAACAATTTGTGAGTCAGGTTCATTCACGATACCCAAAATGCGATGGCGCGTAGTTTGTGCCTTAGGAGTGATTATGGAAAGCTTTTCACCAACCAGGGCATTCATCAGGGTAGATTTTCCAACGTTTGGTTTCCCGACGAGACTAACAAATCCGGCTTTATGCGACATGTAAAATTTATTTTAAAATATATTTGCACCGCAAAGAAACGAAATATATCTTTGCAGTCCAATTTAAAAGCAACACAGGGCGTTCTTTAAAGCTTTAAATTGTCACAGTGCGGGATGGAGCAGTTGGTAGCTCGTCGGGCTCATAACCCGAAGGTCGTCAGTTCGAGTCTGGCTCCCGCTACCCAGGTAGTATCAAGCTGAAAGCAAAAAGCGTAAAGCCGAAAGCCGAAGCAAGCAAAAAGCATCTTCCGGGAAGCTTTTACCTTTTACCTACTTAGCTTTTAGCTTAAGAAGGCCCGTTCGTCTAGGGGTGAGGACGCCAGATTTTCATTCTGGAAACAGGGGTTCGATTCCCCTACGGGCTACAGACGTTAATGTCAAAACAAACCAAAAGGCTGTAAATCAATGATTTGCAGCCTTTTTTATTGACGCCAAAACACCATATTATTCACCAAATCGCATTAAAGCAGTGAGTAATTCAGTGAGTCAACAAAACGGAAAACTTTACTCACTGGAAACCTCGTAACTCACTGTATAATAGGATGTTTCATAATAGAACATCTTGACAGTCCGGTAGCTGCAAGCTTAATTTTGTTCACAATTTAAGCTTGTTTTATGGAAACAAATTACAGCCTGCTCTTCTACCTGAAGAAGCCAAAAAACTACACAACGGGCCCGATCCCAATCTATATGAGGATCACTGTTAATGCCCCAGGCAAAGAAGTATCAACCGGTCGCGAATGTGAGCCTCACCGCTGGTGCAGCAAATCTAATCGAGAGAGCGGAAACAAAGAGAGCACAAGATTATTAAACAGCTATCTGGACGAACTGAACAAAAAAGTCGAAGAAGCGCACACCTTGCTCACTAAGGAGCGTAAAGAGATCACCTCCACAAGCCTTAAAAACAAATTTCTGGGAAAGGAAGAAAAGAAGCCCATGCTGATGGAACTGTTCACACTTCACAATAATCAAATGGAAGAGCTGATTGGTAATGAGTATGAAGATAACACGCTAAAGGGTTACAAAACTACGTTCCGGCATTTAACCTCGTACTTGATTACAAAGTACGAAGTGGGGGATATCTGCATTGATGCACTGGACTATAATTTCATTAAAGGCTTCGAACATCATCTAAAAACATTCTTTAATCTTGCGCCGGTTTCTGCAAAAAAGTATATCAAAAATTTTAAAAAAGTTGTCAATAACTATTGCATCAAACCCAGATTGCTTAAAGATAACCCTTTCTCTGATTATACAAATAAAGCGAAAGCAAAGGAAAGAGAATTTCTGCACCAGGTACAGTTAGATCGGATGGTCGACAAAGATATCAGGGTCCAACGGGTAGATCGTGTGAGAGATATTTTCGTCTTCTGTTGCTATACAGGTCTCTCTTATGCCGATGTCAAAAAGTTAAAAAGAAGTGAAATTATGACTGGGGTAGATGGCGGTAAATGGATATTTACCAGTAGAAAAAAAACAGAGACCAATTCCAGTATACCTTTATTAGCCCCAGCCATCAATATTATCAATAAGTATAAGAAGCATCCGTTATGCTCTGAGTACGTTCTCCCGGTTTTAAGTAACCAGAAAATGAACAGCTACCTCAAGGAAATTGCCGATATGTGTGACATTACTCAGAATCTCACTTTTCACCTTTCCAGACATACTTTTGCTACAACCGTAACCTTGAGCAATGGGGTTCCTATCGAAAGTGTAAGCAAAATGCTTGGGCATTTAGACTTAAAAACTACGCAGCATTATGCAAAGGTTCTTAATACTAAAATTAGCGACGATATGAAAGCTTTGAAAAAGAAGCTTGCTATTGCTTGATCGTTAATGCTATGATGCAAAAGCTTATTGCCGTTTGGTGATAAGCTTTTTTGCTTTAAAGGGCTAAAAACATTACCAACTTTTCCAGATTGGGAAAGCCGCATAGAACAGATCAGGAATTTTGAGCCATAAAACATACACTTATGGCTCAAATAGAAATTATATCTAAGGAGGATCTACTGCAATTTAAAAATGATTTAATACAGGAAATCAAAGCAATAATACAACCTGCACGGGCAGAAACTACACAATGGCTGAGAAGTCGTGATGTTAGAAAAATGCTCAAAATTTCTCCCGGCACTTTGCAAACTCTTAGGATTAACGGAACGCTCCGTTTTACCAAAGTGGGAAGCATTATGTTTTATAAATACGAGGATATTGTTCGTCTCCTTGACAGTAAGTAGCTTTCAATGAAAAATATTCATTTATTCAAATTGGCAGGATACATACAGAGAATTACCTCAGATAACAGGATGAATACATCGCACCTTAGTATCTATATGGCATTGCTTACCTGTTGGCAAAATCAAAAATACCCCGGCCAATTTAAAATCTCAAGAAAAGAAGTGATGAGATTAAGCAAGATAGGAGCAATCAGTACCTACCATAGATGTATGAAGGAATTGATTCAATTCGGCTATTTTAAGTATGAGCCTGAATATGATAGTTATAAAGGCAGTAAAGTAAGTTTTATTCACAAAAGACTGAACTTATAGAGTTGGGCAATAGCTTTATGATATTCTGCCTCAAGTCGTAAATATTTAGAATATGAATCAAAATAAAACCGCTCATCCTGTGCATACTGAATGATTGTAATTTGACCGTATTTAAGTGCTTTGTCTAACAGTGCGGCATTATTGAGGGATGCGAGTAAAGTACGGTATTCTAACATCGCATTTTTACGAATCTCCAGCTGATCGTAATACTGTTTGTTCTCCAGTTGATGTTGCAGCTTATGATTGACCGCATTGAAATTCGCATAACTGAGGTTTGCTTCTGCTGCTTTTACACGGTTCCTGTTTTCCCAAAGGGGAATGCTGATACCGCCATGAATACCTTTGTAACTCTGACCGAGGATTGCCTGAGAGTGGTATCCGGTTTCTATTTTAGGGAGATTAAGGCGTTTTTGGACGGTTATCTGTTGTTGACGGATTTGTTGCTCGTGTTCGTATACCTTAAGAAGCGGGTCATTGGCTTCAATCAAACTATCTAATGTTCTAAATTCAGGCACTTGAGCAACGAGGGGATAAATGGTGTCTGTAAGGTTTACTTCTATTCCACCATTAAGTTCCTGCAAGCGAGTTAATGTTTGGCTGATCGCGTTGTCGTTCAGCAGGACATCCTGCTGAATGTTCAGTAGTTGCAGTTTAGCTTTATTTACATCGAGAATAATTGCATCCCCTTGATCGAGTTTCTTTTGATAATCGGACACCAAAGCTTGTGTACGTTCCAACCTACGTTTCAGCTCCGCTGAAAGTTTATTCAGGTAGATTAGTTCCAGAGCTTCCAGCTTCGCCTTAAGTAAAATATCCTGGATGAACACGCGATGCTCGAGGTCGGATTGGATTGACTGTTGATTCGACAGTTTCCTTTTACTGCTATAAACCGTCGGAAAATCCAGTTGTTGAGTAACTGTAAAATCACGCTGGTTCCCGGCACCTGCTGGTGACCCTGAAAGATAATCATACTCTACTTTTGGATCGTAAGGCGTAAGGCCTGTTGCAAATTCAGCTTTTCTTGCAAAGTGGTATTCTCTGTTAGCCTGTACAGCTTTATTGTTTTTGCTTACCTGCACCAGAAGACTGTCTATCCCCGTTTGAGAATAGACAGTTGTGGTTATCAGCAGGCAAAACGCGCTAGTTAACAATTTCATCATTTTCCTTCGTATTTCTGACAGTCATATAATAAACTATCGGTACAACAAATAAATTAAGCAAGGTAGAACTGAGCAAACCCCCAAGGATTACCTTAGCCATCGGGCTTTGGATCTCATTGCCAGGAAGAGTGCCGCCCATTGCCAGAGGAATGAGTGCAAGCCCCGCTGTTAGTGCTGTCATCAGTATAGGACTCAACCTGTCTTTAGATCCTTTAATCACCGTATCATACTGGTTTAATCCTTCGGCATGGAGGGTTTTATAATGGGAGACCAGCAGTATTCCGTTTCTGGTTGCAATTCCGAAAAGGGTAATAAAACCAATAATGGCCGGGATGCTCAGTACCCCGGAGGTTAGCCAAATACTTAATACACCACCTATCAAGGCCAGCGGTAAGTTCAGCAGGATGATGGAAGATATTTTCAGGTCTTTAAATTCATGAAAAAGCAGGAAAAATATGATCAGTAAGGCTAGGAGTGAGGCGACAATTAAGGTTTGTGATGCCTCCGCTTCAGCCTCAAACTGGCCGCCGTATTCAATCCGGTAGCCTTGCGGGAGTTTCACACTTTCTCCAATTTTTACTTTGATCTCATCAACCACACTTTTCTGGTCCCTTTCGGTAACATTTGCAGATACCACCGTCTTGCGCTGTACATTTTCCCGATTAATGGTATTCGGGCCAGTTGCTGAAACGATTTCAGCTACATAGCTTAAAGGTATTTTTTGACCGTCGTGAGTGTCAATCAGTGAATTGCGTATATTCTCAATATTTCCGCGATTGGCATCGTCGAAACGTAGAAGAAGGTCGAACCGTTGAGCCCCTTCATATACCTCTGACACCTTTTCGCCAGCAAATGCGATATCTACAAATTCGGTAAACTCACCGATAGTAATGCCATATTTACTGAGCATGGCCCGGTCGGCTTTAATCTGAACCTGTGGAATTTCTATTTGTTGTTCTACACTCAGATCAACCAGCCCATTAGTGCCCTCTATAGCACTTTTTACCTGGTTGGAAATATTGAACAAGGTGTTAAGATCTGTTCCGAAAATTTTGATAGCAATATTAGCACGGGTGCCTGAAAGCATGTGATCAATACGGTGACCTATAGGTTGCCCGATCGTAATATTCGCTTCCGTAATACCGGCCATTTTTTCACGCACCTCCGCCATGAATTCCTCCCGGTTTCTTTCGTCAAGTATAAACGGTGCATCAATTTCTGATGCGTTTACCCCTTGGGCGTGCTCATCCAGTTCAGCACGTCCCGTCCTGCGGGTGGTAGTTCTTACTTCCGGGACAGTTAGCAGAGTTTTTTCAACCCTTGCGCCAATTGCATTGCTTTCCTGCAAGGAAATTCCAGGCAAGCTGGTGACACTTACTACCAACGAGCCCTCGTTAAATTCAGGTAAAAAGCTTCTGCCCAGTGTAAAGAACAAGATCGATGCAAGGACGAATAATACCAGTGCCCCGCCCAGAATTAACTTCTTAAATTTCATTGCTTTTTCCAAGGACCGTTCATACCAGCCATTCAGTCGCTGCACCAGCCAACTTTCACGGTGCTGGCGGAGCAACATCTCGTCTTTAGTAAGGAGATAGCTGCATAGCACAGGAGTAACAGTGATAGCTACCACAAGTGACGCGAATAAAGCTACGATGAAGGCAATTCCAAGCGGGGCAAGCAATCTGCCTTCCATACCTGAAAGGAAAAATAGTGGCAGAAACGCCACAATGATAATAAACGTAGCATTGATCACTGATGTACGGATCTCAACTGAAGCATCGTAAATCACGGTCAGTTTATTTTGTCGCTCTGCCAGAGGCTTCGCGGCATTTTCTTTCAGTCGTTTGAAGACGTTTTCAACGTCGATGATAGCATCATCAACCAAATCCCCGATAGCAATAGCCATCCCGCCGAGGCTCATGGTATTAATAGAAAAGCCTAACCACTTCAAAGTAAGCACAGCAGTAAGAAGGGAAATCGGGATAGCCACGAGTGAAATGGCAGTAGCGCGCCAGTTCATTAGGAATAAAAACAAAATGATGACCACGAAGATTGAGCCTTCAATTAAGGTCTTTTGGATGTTGCTTACCGATGCATTAATAAAATCTGCCTGGCGAAATATTTTCGTATTTATATTTAAATCTGCTGGTAGCGTTTTTTTAAGATCAGTGATTGCAGTATCGATCTGATTGGTCAGCTCCAGCGTGTTAACGTTCGGTTGCTTCATCACCGTCATGATTACCGCTGGTTCCCCTTTTAATGAACCATCACCTATTTTGATAGATGAGCCAATTTTTATTTCCGCAACGTCTTCGATCTTAATCGGAACTCCATTATTGGTTTTGATCACTGAGCTGCCCATTTCATTCAGATCGCTGGTACGACCAATCCCGCGAACAATATATTCGTTGCTATATTCACTCATAAAACCACCTGCGGCATTTTTATTGGCTTGCTGTGCGGCTTCCAATAATTCATTGAGTGAAACGTTATAATAGCCCATCTTCTGTGGTGAAGCCAAAATTTGATATTGTTTGTACTCTCCGCCTATAACCACTACCTGTGATACACCGCCAATGGATAGCAGGCGGGGCCGTATACTCCAATCTGTTATGGTGCGGACATCCATCAAATTTGTTTTGGAGCCTGTAACGCTGATCAGCATGATCTCACCCATGATAGAGGATTGCGGGGCCATTACCGGCGCACTAACACCCAAAGGTAACTGATTACTAACAACGCTTAATTTTTCACTCACGGTCTGCCGCGCGCGATAAATATCGGTTCCCCATTCAAATTCAACCCATACGATAGAGATACCTGCTGAAGATGAAGAGCGAACCCTTCGGACATTGCCAGCGCCATTAACGGCAGTCTCAACAGGAAAAGTTACCAGCTTTTCTATTTCCTCGGGAGCCATGCCGTGCGCTTCTGTTAAGACGACAACTGTAGGGGCGGTTAAATCCGGAAAAACGTCCACTTCCATTTTCGAAGCGGTATATGTGCCCATTAGCATAAGCAGGGCGGCTGCTGTCAACACGATCAATCGGTTGTGCAGCGAAAATTGTATAATTCGGTTTAGCATCGCCTTTAGTTAATGTTCATGGCCGTGAGCAGGCATAGTTCCACTCATTGTTGCCAGTTTAATCTGATAGCTACCTTTATCAACCACACGCTCGCCTTCAGCAATGCCGGAAAGGATCTGGATGTTCTTTCCATCATTGGCACCTGTTTTCACTTCACGTTTCTGAAAGGACTCCCCGGCTGTTTGCACATAAACATAAAACACACCCTGCTCCTCGATCAGGCTAGTTTCAGGTATCACGAAAGCATTATAGATTGGCGTGGTTTGAAGATACACCTGGGCGTATGATCCGGGCATTATTCCCGACTTGCTGTCGATCTCAAAATGTACAGGGATGTAAGGGGTATTATTGCCGGTTGTTTTTGCAACTGAAAGGAGCCGTCCGTTCAATTCCTGGGTGCTATAGGTTTGCTTATTTTGGATGATAGTGAAGTTAGCTTGCTTAATTAAGCTCATCCGATCTACATCCTTTAAGGAAACATCAGCCCTTAGAACCAGTCGGCTATTTTTTGTAATGGTTGCAAGTGGTTGGCCTGCTGCTACATACTGGCCTTCGGTTACCAGCAGATCCTTTATAAACCCACTTGATGGCGCAACAGCACTTTTGCCTCCTGCTCCATAACTTTTGGATAGGTTGGTTAATGCTATTTGGCTTTGTTGATATCGAAGCTTTGCCTGCTGAAATTCGGTTTGAGTAATAAGCTTGTCTTTGATCAGCTCGGAAAATCGTTCAAACTCTGCTTTCGCGGAATTTTGTTCAGCCCTTGCGGTACGAATAGCTGCATCAATATTATCGACTGCAATATCACCTCCTGACACCGAAAACAATGCCTGGCCGGAACGTACAGGTAAACCTGCAAGGATATTAGCTCCCCTGAATTTGACTATTCCAGCTGACTTTGCAACTACCACAGCTTCATCGCCGGGAGCTGCCTGAACCTGGCCAGTTGTCTTGATCACATCATAAATTGTTTGTCTCACTACTGGCATATTAGAAAATTCAACTTTCCAGGCCTGCTCTTTCAGGTATGAAATGTCTGTTCCAACTTCCTCTTTCGGCTGTGTAGCAATTGCAGTTTTTTCATCCGCGTAGATGGGAATGCTGTCAATCACTATTTGATCACTAAAGTCTTTGGTTTTAATGTCAAATATCAGTTTACCTGTCCCTACGTGTGTTGGCTGCAAGGCCAGTCGATATATTCCTGGTGAAGAAGGAGCATCAGCGCTGTGTTTTATTCCTTTGTTACCAGTCACAAGACTTACCGTCACTGTTCCTTCTGTGTATGGTGTGAAGTTCTCACCGAGGTGGGTAAGATGCGCTGCAAACTTGGAAACCTGTCCCACTACCAGCGGCTTAAACTCAACAAAGAGTTCTGACTTATCAGTATATAATGTATAAGATAGTGCCTGTAGTTCCTCACCGGGGTGACTACCATCGGCAGCATGTGCATGATCTTCTTCTGTTGAAGTTCTATTGCACGACATAACACCTGTAAGGAGCATACAGGCTACTATTAAACGTTTCATATAAATAAGATCTAGTGTGAGTTTTTCTCCCCGTTGTCATGCGAATGTGCACCAGCCGTGTCCGCTTGTGCTGAATCTATTTTGAATTCTTCCTGTTTAACAGAAGCAGTATCTGGAGCATGGTCGTCATGAGTAGAGCCGTCGTCATGGGTATGGGAATCTTTTTTCTCCTGATTGTTGCACGCGGCAATACTGAATGAAGCGGTAAATAGGGCTATAATTAAAAATATCTTTTTCATTTGTGTATAAGTCTGTTTTCTGGTGCCAATGAAGCTTGCTTGCGCAGGTTTCATGTCGTTAGTATTACGTGTAATCTGTTAAGCATAGCAGATTAATCACCAACGTGAATAATAGATAAAACATCCCATAAATGGGGTAATCGAATACTAAACGAAAGAAGGAGGTCCTCGGAAACCGATGCCCTGAAGATAAGGGGCTGGAGGAATAAGATGGTTCCGAAGTTTGAGACGTAATTTAGAAGCGATATTATGGTACCGAGGTACTATAATATTCACACACTGTAATGGTGTATGCGGTGTAAGTTGCGGCTGTGTTATTTGATATTTGGAATCCGCCGGTTTTATAAGGGCATTTCCAAATTCAGCGCTATGATCAGTTTTATTTAATGGTAACGACTGATCACCTTCGCTGTGATGGTCATGATCTTGATGATCATGTTTGTGCGAATGGCTCTTAGCGACTTTCTCAACATGGTGATGAGGCATAATATTATGTACCTGCAGCATCAAAAATGCTGACAAGAATACTGATAATATGAAAATCCTTTTACACACCTGCCGTAAAAGTAATAATTAATTGGTAACAATGGAGGATTTCACTTGCAAAGTTCAGGAGATTGCTGGAACTCAAATTTAAACCGTAACGAACTTCATTATTGTTTTCTAATAAAATGGCCTGTCCTTGCTCCAAAACTTATCAGATCAATTTATATCTGACTACTTTATCATCTTCCCAGACACAAATTACCCTACCATTGGTTAATATATATACTCGCGGTGAAATCCCGTTTCCAATCTCTAAAGGGGTTTCTTTGCTCAAATCAAAGACGTTGATAACGTTTTTGTCTTGCCATGCTATCACTGTTCTATCTTTGTTTTCAGCCATACTTACATCGCGCCCACTGCCTACTTTCTTCTCGCTAGCATTTTCTGACCAATAATACACATCGCTGTTTCGTCTCCAGGCTGTTGATGTTATTCCGCTTTCCCTAATCGCTAAGCCGCCTCCATCCATTGGGCATGCACTGAGGCGCCACGTCCCAGTTCCGGATTTTTTGGGTATTGCAAATGTCTTACCCTTGTTGGTTGAAACTGCATAATAAATATCCCTTGAACCCATCAGCCAGTTGCGGAAGCCAATTGCCAGTTTGTTATTATTGAACGAAATATTTGGCTTGCAACATTCGCATACATGTTCATCCGGTGATTTATATACCATTAAATTTTCTGTCCATTTGGATGATCTGCCGCTCATGGAGGAAAAAAAGATATTATTCTTCTTTTCAGATCTTATATCAAGCCAAGTGGCGTAAAAACTATCATCCTTATCGGCAGTCAGAGCCATAAGCCCTTCTACAGCCGACCCGATTTTGTCATTCACATTAGCCAACTTAGCCCAGGTTTTATTTAAATGATTAAGTTTAAACGAATGAATGGTGCCCTGTTTATCAATTGCAGTTATCAAACTGTAGTTTTTTGAAGAAGCGATTTGCGGTCCCCTGGTATGCCCTAAATGCATGTCGGTTATTTGACCAACTAATACTGGTTTTGAGAAAGTTGCACCATTATTTGCAGAGGTAATGCAATAAATTTTTTCTCCTTCGCCATACGCGAGCCTGACAGTGCCTTTGGTATCAATTGCAACATTGGGTTGCTGACCCTTAATATCCGCAGCACTTATTTTAAACGGAATAATTAAAAGAAGGGAAAGTACTAATCTTATCATAGCTTGTTTATTAGATCCGTTTTAAAGATAACTTCTTATAGATTGTTAATGTTATAATTTCTGAATTTTAAGCAGAAGTAAGCCCTCAAAAGGAGGGCTTTACTTACACTCAATCAACTAAATCTAAACTTCTGCGCTTCACAAGCCTGACCTTCCTTTCTCCAAATCGGCGAAATTACTTTTCAACTCTTAGTTTTCTAGCCATTTCAGGTGTAATATTTTCTGCATACACACCATATGCATCTACCAGCATGCCTTTCAGGCTGTTATCGATTGCTGAAATCGCATATACAATGCTGTTATCAGCAGGGTCACTAGCACCTTCAAAACGATAATACTCATCTATAGTAAAATCTTCGGGATAAAGCTGTAAAGCTAAAGAAGGACATTCGATGCAAAAAGGTTTGAGATTCAAATTCTCAGTATAGCCCCGGCTTGTCAGGCTATTTATTGCCTGCGAAAGCGTATCGTAGTTTAACATAAATAATAATTTGACTGTAAAATTGATTTTTATTTGAATGATTTTTTAAACTGCGTACGTAGTAACTGTGCGTTTAATGCCACCACAACAGTGCTTAAGCTCATCAGTACAGCACCCATTGCAGGACTTAGCATAAAATTGGGATAAAGAACACCTGCTGCCAACGGAATCGCAATGACGTTATAACCAACTGCCCAGGCAAGGTTCTGCATCATCTTCCTATATGTCTTTCTGCCGAAGTCGATCATCTGCACAACATCTTTTGGATCGCTGTTTACCAGAATTATATCCGCTGTTTCAGCTGCTACATCTGTTCCGCTGCCTACAGCAATGCCTACGTCTGCTGCTGCCAGGGCCGGTGCATCGTTTACGCCATCACCAGTCATAGCCACTACTTCGCCTTTGGCCTGAAACTCGGCTACTTTCTCCTGCTTTTGGTGCGGCAGTACATTGGCTAAATAACCATCCATCCCTAACTTATTGGAAACAGCAGCGGCAATCTTTTCATTGTCACCCGTAAGCAGAAATGATTTGATATGCATGTTCTTTAACTGCTCAATGGCTTCGGCTGAAGTTTCCCTGATTGTATCTGCCAGCGTAACGATACCCACCGGTTCGCCATCAATCATCAGGAAATTGACTGTCTCCGTGTTCTGATCAATTTCTGTAGGTATAGCCGGAAGCTCCATATTCTGTTGTGCAAAATAATTAGGGCCCGCCGCAACAACGACCTTACCATTGACTGAACCGGACACCCCGATACCCGGCATGTAGGTGAAAGCGGACGACTGCCATAACTCCATGTTCTTTTCCTTCAATTTTTTCAACATGCCCCTGGCAATGTAGTGCTCAGAATGCTGCTGGATAGCGGCAGCGTACTGCAATATTTCATCGCTGCTGTATTTATCTGAAATGCTGAACACCTTCTGAACTTCATGTGAACCTTTGGTTAGTGTCCCGGTCTTATCAAAAATGATCGTAGTAAGCTTTCTTGCATCCTCAAACGCTGTTCTGTTTCTGATGAGCAAACCATTCGTTGCTGCTGCCGTGGTAGAAATTGCCGCTACCAGGGGAATTGCAACGCCTAAAGCGTGCGGACAGGATATAACCATTACCGTCACCATTCTTTCCAGTGCAAAAGCCAAATCATTGTTGATATACCAAATTATGAACGTGGCAACGCCTGCAACAATAGCAACAATTGTAAGCCATTTAGCAGCTTTATCAGCAAGGTTTTGTGTTTTGGATTTGGCATTCTGTGCATTTTCCACCATGGTTATTACTTTGTTCAGATAGCTTTCTTTTCCTGCGCCTGTAACGTTTACCCTTAAAGCGCCACCACCATTAACTGCACCGGCGATTACTTTAGCACCGTTCTCTTTCTTCACGGGCACACTTTCGCCGGTAAGCATGCTTTCATCTACAAATGAACTGCCGTCTATTACTAAACCGTCTGCCGGTATTTTTTCACCGGGCTTGATGATAACTGTATCTCCTTTCTGCAAGTCCTGTATGTCTATGTCTGATACTTCCCCGTTTCGTTCTACATGCACATTGGAAGGAAGCAAGGCCACAAGGGATTGCAAGGCGTTTGAAGCTGCCATTGACGACTTCATTTCTATCCAGTGCCCCAGCAGCATAATGTCAATCAGCGTTGCCAATTCCCAAAAGAAATCCATCCCCTGCAAACCAAATACTATGGCAACACTGTAAACAAAAGCAACGGTGATAGCCAGCGCCACCAGGGTCATCATGCCAATGGCATTGTTTCTGATCTCGGCTACCATCCCTTTCAAAAAAGGCATCCCGCCATAGAAATAGATTATCGTGCCCAGGGAAAGCAAAACATATTTATCGCCCTGAAAGCGGATGCTGAAATTAAACCAATCCTGTACCATGTGCGAAAGCAGGAGCACAGGGATGGTTAATATTAAACAGATCCAAAAGCGTTTTAAAAAATCATGGGTATGATGGCCTGCATGCTTATCATGACCCGAATGATCATCATGCTCTTTAGAATCAGGTCTGGCGTGATCGTCGGGTGCAGCATGGTGATGCTGATGTTCCGCATGCTCATGATGTTTGTGGTCGTGATTGCCGGTTTCTCCAAAAGGAATTAAATCCATCCCGCATAACGGGCATTTTCCAGGCTCATCTGTGAGTATCTGGGGATGCATTGGACATGTATATTTCTTCATAACAAGGGTTAAAGATTCTTATATTATTTATCCTTAATTAAGTATAAGATAGAACTTTTACACTGAAATATTTTCAATGTTGTAAAGTTGCGGGATTTCAGCGTCCCATCCGTAGGTTTCCTTTATACCTTTTTGTAGAGCTTCTGCACTTTCTTTTTCGCCGTGTACAATAAAGATTCGCTCTGGTTTATTTTTTATTTTGCCCATCCAATCGATAAGTTCGGCGTGGTCTGCATGGCCCGAGAGTCCTTTTATTTCAACTACTTCCATATCAAATGGCACCCATTTTCCGTAGACTTTAAGTTCTTTACTGCCCTCCAATAATTTTCTTCCACGGGTGCCCTCGGCTTGATAGCCTATAAACAATAAGACATTTTTGGAGTTCTGTGCCTGTGTTTCAAGATAGTTGAGCATCCTACCACCTGTGAGCATTCCACTACCAGCAATTACTATTTTAGGTTTATTATCTGTTCGCAATTCCATCGTTTCACTATAACTGTTTACAACCGTGAAATTCGAACACATTTCATCACATTCTTTGGCTGTTAGTCGATGCCAGTCCCTTGTTCGGTGGAACAGTTCCAATACATTGGCTCCCATTGGGCTGTCCATTATCATTTGTACTTTGGGTATTTTTCCTTCCTTAAGCAATTTCCAGAAAATAAGCATCATTAGTTGCGCACGTTCAACCGCAAAACTTGGGATAAATAGACTGCCACCTCTATTGATGGTGTCGTTAACTAGTTTTTCAATTTGGGGAATGGCTTCCTGTTCATCAGGATGAAACCTTCCTCCGTAGGTCGATTCTATGAAAAGAACATCGGCCATATTTGGTTTCAGGGGTGGGTACAGTAGTAAGTCATTTGTTCTTCCAATATCTCCCGAAAAAACAAAGCGTTTTCCGTGTACTTCTAATTCTATGAAGGTAGCGCCCAAAATATGTCCGTTATACTTAAATCGGGCTCTAATACCATCAAACAATGGAATCCATTGTGATTGCGGAACACCCTTAAAATGTGGAATAGTTTTTTCTACATCCATTAAATCGTAAAGTGGTTCTGCCGGACTGTGTTTGGAATATTCTTCCTTATTGGCACGCCCGGCTTCCTGTTCTTGTATTTTTGCACTGTCGTTCAGTATGATTTTTGCTATATCCAATGTTGGATGTGTTCCATAGATTGGGCCATTAAACCCTTGTTTCACCAATCGGGGCAGATAACCAATATGGTCTAAATGGCCGTGGGTAAGCAATACTACATCAATTTCTGACACTTTCACAGGCGGATACTCCCAGTTTTTAATGCGTAATTCCTTCAATCCCTGAAAAAGACCGCAGTCTATAAGAATTTTACGATCTCCTGTGTCTACTAAATATTTTGAGCCGGTTACGGTCCCTGCCGCGCCCAAAAAATGGATGTCTATATTATTATTTTTCATGTGTCATGCATTTTTAGTATCCACCTAATAAGGTGTCGGTATTTAAAATTAATGTTTGTTTATTATTATGAATTCACATTTTTAATGTGTGGAACATAATTCTTCTGAATCTTCAAGAATAGATCTATGTCTTGCTTCAGGCACTCCAATTTTATCTAATAAACCAGGGCTTCCATGAAGTTCTTTGCAGAGTACAATGCCTTCATCGAGTAATTTTGTTTTTTCAACCTTTGTGAGTGTTGTTAAAGCGGTTAACGGATGTAGCCCGGATTTGTCTATTCTATCTTTTAAACCATTTCCTCTGGGGTAATCCCAACTTGTCAATAATAATCCAACACATTTTCCATATTGAATGGCATCAGTTGTAAACCGGGTATTGGTGTACAGGCCTCCTTTATGAATTTTAGCCTCGTGATCTTTTAATTGCAGCCATTGTTTTTCTATATCCAAAAATCTTGAATGGATATATAAGGGAATCTTTACATTACAAAATCGTCCCTGATCACTATGGTATTTGCATTCTATCATGAAATGAGTATTATCTTTTTTTGCTATCACGTCTACTTCATGCTGTACACAATTGCCTTTTACAATTACACCAACCTCTGCCTCAAATCCTTCGTGAGCCAATAATTTACCAACCAATTTTTCAAAGGGAAAACCGGATGGGCCCAATTCCATCAGGGCTTTTTTGAGCGTGTACTTTGAGGCACTAACCCTTGATTGTGCCTTGAGTATTTTAAACGCCATCTGATAAATTTTTTGAGTGGAAATACCATCATATAATTGGTTTTCAACTTGCGTTACTATTTGCTGGATCAGTTCTTCACTTGCATGGGAACGTCTTAAGGAACTACGAAGCTTATTCACGTCAAAAGATACGACGTCGCCAGAATACTTTACTATGTTAATTGGGGGTTTCATTTTTATATGTATTGTCATTACTGGTAATGCTGAATGAATTGGTTTTGACCTCGGCAATGCTTTTTAAAAATAGCTTAAGAAGCTGCATACTTTACGCTATTGTAATTTTGCCGTCCAAATAAACGCTTTGAACCGCATTGACTAATTTAATCCCTTCAGCGAATGGTTTTTGAAATGCCTTTCTCCCCATAATCAACCCAATCCCCCCTGCTCGTTTATTGATAACGGCTGTGGTAACTGCTTCAACTAAATCAGACTCACCTTTAGATCCGCCTCCTGAATTGATCAATCCTATTTTGCCCATATAGCAATTGGCCACCTGTAATCTGCATAAGTCAACAGGATGGTCGGTGGTAAGCGCTTTATACATGGCATCGTCATACTTTCCAAATCCTATTTCTCTAAATCCGAAATTGTTGGTCGGCAGTTTTTGTTTGATGATATCCGCCTGGATGGTCACGCCCAAATGGTTGGCCTGTCCTGTTAAATCTGCTGCCGCGTGATAATCTTCCGTTTCAGTCTCAAAAGCATTATTGCGGGTATAGCACCATAAGATAGTTATCATTCCTAAATTATGTGCTTCTTCGAAGGCTTCTGCTATTTCATTAAGCTGTCTGTTGCTTTCTTTTGAACCAAAATAAATGGTTGCACCCACGGCAACAGCTCCCATATCCCAGGCCGATTTTACCTTTCCAAATAGTGTTTGGTCATAGGTATTTGGGTAGCTAAGTAGTTCATTGTGATTGATTTTTACAATAAACGGAATTTTGTGGGCATATTTACGGGCGTTCAACCCCAATACTCCAAACGTAGATGCCACACCGTTACAACCTGCCTCAAGGGCAAGTTTAATTATATTCTCGGGGTCGAAATAGTCCCGGTTTTTATAGAATGAAAAAGCGGCACTATGCTCAATACCTTGATCGACAGGCAGAATGCTTAAGTAACCCGTCCCCCCAAGATTCCCGTTATTGTACAGCTGGGCAAGGCTCCGCAGGACTTGTGGATTTCTATTGCTATTTCCAAATACATGGTCAAGACCATCCATACCGGGGGTTTGCAATTCATTCTTGGGTATTTTTTCACAAACGTGATCTAAATAGAAAGATGCATTTGTCCCTAATAGTTCCGGAATATTCTGCCAGTACTTTCTCTCAAGGTTTGATGTTTTTTCATTTGCCATTATAAGTTTATTTTATTTATAGGTGACAGTAAAATAATCTCCAGTTGTTTGCCTAAACACCTGCTTCTGTAATGAACCTGAAAGTGTTAAATATTCCGTTACATTATAATTAATTGTTCTTACCCGCAGGCCCATCAAATAAGCCTTAATGGAAATCTTTTCTGTAATCTTCAGGTTATTGTTTTCTTTTGTCAGCACTCGATTCGTAATATCTACATTGTTTTTTGAACCAAGAAAATTAAGAATCCCTGATTCCACATACATCGTCAGGCTCATACTTCGTATCATATCGTTAGCCGTTAAAGCATATAACTTTTTAAAATCTCCGGATTTTACAGATACCCTAACCTTCCTCTTTTTGGGATTGATTGCAAAGACCGATAAAAGCACGTCGGCTTCTCCCGCGTGGCACTCGTAACTGGTCGTATAGGTTTCTTCTAACTTCTGTGCTTCGTCATAAAGTTCCGATTTGATATTTATAAAGAAACTCTCCCCCCTTTTGGTCATTTTGCCGGCGGTGAATATTTGCTTCCCGGTAAGTTTTCCTTTATTGTCAAAGCTCTCTCTTGTTATCTTTTTGCCTTCTATTTGCGCAATCAACATTGCTTTGTCCTGAGCTTTCATTGAAGCGAATGGAATTAAAAGCAGCGCGAAAAATAATATGCGGTAAAATGAGTTTTTCATGTCGCGTTTTCTTTAAAAGTGCGCTGGTTAATAGAAACTTTGTTTTATGCCCAGGCTTTCATTCGTCTTTAGTATTGACTTTTCAGCCTCTGTTTCTATTCCTGTCAATGCACGGATAGCGTCGATGGTTTCAGGGATTACGATAGCCTGATTGTCCACTATGTAAGCATAAAACAATTCGTCACCCTGTACTTTCAGCATATCTTTCCAAACTGCTACTTCGTACATATCGCCATACGGTCGGCCCATTTCCAGCATCAGTTCTTTCAAGGTATTGTTGGCAGGCAGCCCGTCGCTGTAATTGATCAACGCTATCCTTGTGGAATTACCGAAAGCCCGTAATACTTCTTCTTTTGACGCCTGACGGGTTAGCTGCACATTCCAGTAGTGCAGGTGGCTTAGCGTTTCGGGCACCTTAATAGCAACCGTTATTACATCAAGAGAAGGGTCAATAGTTTGTGCATCCGGCCCCTGGTGACTGGGTATGTCTTTTTCAGGAACCAGCGTATTCATTATACCACTTAAATGACTTTCCCAGGGGTCGGTCGCCCTTCGAAGCAATGTACCTCTTGCTTTTACTAGTAATCCGGCGTTTTTTAATGCTGTAAGCGTACGCACAATAGAAGTGGTATTGCACGAAACTACACGGGTGCTTTCACGTCCGATGGCAGTTTCATAATTGTTTTCAGCACCAAAAGAGTGACCCGTGGTTTCATGTTTTTCTCCTCCGTGAACAATGAATTTTTTGCCCATTAGCCTGTATTTCGGAATGTTTTGCGCCGCAATCTTTTTTGGCGTACAGTCTATTACAATATCTGCCGCATGCAACATTTCATCCAGGTTCCCTATCACTGGAATACTGGCTTCTTTCATTCTGGCACTGAATGACAGGTCAAAACCATAAACAGGATAACCTTTTCTTACAGCCATTTTGATGCGCCAGTCAGTAACAACATCACAAACACCCATTAGCTCCATGTCATCCTGCAGCTTTACCGCATCGGCAACCCGTTTGCCTATTACGCCATACCCATTGATGGCTACTTTAATTCTTTCCATATTAATAAGTGGTTTTAATTGTCCATAATAAAGATGTTTAGATCGGACTGATTTTGAACGTTACCCCATCAAGAAGGCTAGTTCTCTATTAGTGCATTAGTTTCTTTATTCCAATAGCCAAAAGATCGCTCAAATCAATTTCATTGGAAGGATGTGGAATGGTATTACAGGTTACTATCTTTTTCACTCCGCTATCCAGTAATTCCTGATAGGCATTGCCCGCAAAAACCGCGTGTATACCTATGCATATCGGGGGTTTCATTCCAGCATTTTTTAAATGCTCCACTGTTTTAATCATTGTACGGGCGGTTGAGATGATGTCATCTACCAAAATAGGGGTATGATCCTTGTATTTATCAACCTCGGGGACAGAAACCTCCACTTCGCGGTCGCCGTGACGTACCTTTTGCAGGACCGTAAATGGGACTCCCGCATTCCTGGCAACCTCTGAAACCCATTGCTCGCTTTCAGAATCGGGACCGATAAGAACCGGGTTTTCGATGTTTTGCTTTAACCATTCTGAAATAGCATCTGCTGCACGGACAACCTTGTTTGGAATGTCATAAACTTCTTCCAGAGAGCTTATCCGATGCAAGTGAGGATCAACTGTAATAATGCTATCGGCAAAACCTGAAATCAATTTTCCGAAAAAACCAGAGGTTATCCCTTCACCTTCATTGAAAACTTTGTCTTGTCGCATATAGGCCAGATATGGGACTACCAAACAGGTACATTTCGCACCCAGTGATTTTGCTGTATGGCTTAAAAAGTAAAGCGGCAACAATTTTTCGTCTGGTTCATGCAAAGTACAGATCAGTACCACACATTTGTCTTTTACGTCAGACAAGATACGAGTATAGGTTTCTCCGTCTGGAAATTTACGAAAGGTTACTTCGCCAACTTCGGCATTCAGTTTTTTTGCTAAAAGCACTGTGAGATTTTCGTTTCCCGGAAGGCTTAATAATATCGTGTTCATAATACGGTTTTTAGATTACGGTTATAATATTGTCGTGATAGTTCTTATATTCCAGAGCATAGTTTAGCTCGCCTTTGGATTCCGCATAGATAGTGAATAGCAACTGGCCCTTTTCAATATTTTCTCCCAGACGGGCATTTAAAAGGATCCCTGCAGATTTAGCAGTAGGCGCGCCCGAAAGCTTGGCGAGTTTTGCAATTTTTCTGTTGTCGATTATTTTTAAAATACCTGACTTTTTGGCCCTGACTTCGAATTTATAAGGTGCTAAAACAGGTTGTGAAAAGTGACCCTGCGCTTCGCAAATAGCAATAAATTTTTTATAGGCTTTACCAGATTCCAACAGCTCCCTCGCTGTTTGATATCCAGTTCCAGAGTCGACTTTTCCAGACAGCTCCAACAGTTCTCCAGCTAAAAGCAATGATCTTTCTGTCAAGTCTTTAGGTGCATCCGCTTCATTTTTCAGCACCTTTAAGATATCGAGGGCTTCAAGAGCAGGACCAATTCCTCTTCCCACAGGTTGCGTACCATCTGTGATTACTACTTTGACATTCAATCCAATTGCATTCCCTATGGTTTCCATGTGATTCTGTAATTCCTGCGCCATTTTTGTACTTCTCACTTTTGCAGTTTCACCTACCGGAATATCTATCACAACGTGCGTGGATCCCGCCGCTGCTTTTTTTGAGAGTACCGAAGCAATCAATTGCCCTTCGCTATCAATATCCAGCGCTTTCTCGATTTTTATTAATAAATCATCTGCAGGGCTTAACTGAGCGGTTCCTCCCCAAACTATACATCCTCCTTCTTGCGCTACTACTTTTTTTATTTCTTCGGGAGAAAGTGTCACATTGGTAAAAACTTCCATGGTATCTGCAGTGCCGGCAGGCGAGGTAATAGCCCGGGAAGAGGTTTTGGGCATAGTAAGGCCAAAAGCAGCAACAATGGCAACTACCAGGGGCGTTGTTCTATTGCCCGGCAAGCCCCCAATGCAATGCTTATCGACTACAATCTCCTGGTTCCAGTGCAATTGCGTACCTGAAGTAATCATGGCTTTGGTAAGACTTGTGATTTCATCAAGATCCATCCTGTTTCCCGCACAGGCGGTGATAAATGCTGTCAGGTCGATATTGGAATAATTGCCCTGAACGATATCCGTTATGATTTCATTGTACGCCCTATAGCCCAGCTTCTGATTGTAGATTTTTGCCCGTACGTGGCCCAAAGATTCAATAGGTTCCAAGTGTGAAACATACAGGGTTTCATTTGGGGAAACATTCAGTTCCTTTGCCGCGGCATCAGACAACCCAATTTCATCATGCAATAAAAGATTTGATGTTATCACATTAAGGCTTGCTACGATTGAGCCGGCCAGAGTCGATATTCTAATTCGGGTAAGTGCTTCAAAGCCTTCTGAAATACAAATGTGGCAGTTCTCATGCATATATACCACCCTTTCATTTTGTGTGTTGATTCCGAGATATCTATATTTTACAACGTTAGATTGGTTTTCCATTTTTCCTTTCCATATTTTAAGTATCTGCCATTAATTATTAAATCATACTGATTTTGAACTGATATTATAAATAGCAGCAATGCAGGCTCCTACCAGCCAGCCGATAATAAAAACTTCAATGACCCCCATACATGCTTCCCAAAAAGAAACGTTCATCCGGATAATAGACGTCGTGTCTATCCCATGAAGAATGCTATTAAAAAATTTCACGGTTCCACTTTGACCTACGGTGGTCATTACCAAAATACAACCCACATACAGCAGGGCAGCGGTAGATCCTGTTGCAAAGCCAAACTTTCTTACATTAATGGTGTTCATGATTTTCTGGTTTAGTAGTTTCTGAATTCTGTTGCTTTTGGTTGTGATTGCCGTGAGAATGCATAGGCATCAATAAGTGGCAGGCAAACATAAAGATGATAAAAATGAACAGCGAAGTGTCGGAACCAAGGCCCAGCGCCGGCGCAAAAAAAATGAGCAGTAAAGGAATACCGCATCCGATAATCATCCAAAGAAAGTGTTTCATAATTTCGAGAATTTGTTATTGTTAATTTAAGCATTTAATGTTTCTGTTAATTTTGACATATATTCACGGGTTAAATAATAACTTTTAACCGTTTCAGAAGTTGATTAATCAAAAGTGAGAGGAATGCGAATACAATGATGATGCTCCAGTCTTTCCAGCCATGAATGGTTATTTTCAAAACATCGCGGATCGCTGGGATCCAGTATGCTGAAAGGGCCAGAATCGTACAGGCAAACACAGCGTACCACACGTAACGGTTTGTAAACACCTCTGATTTAAAGAAGGACACACCTCTTTCGAAATACATATTAAACACATGTAGTACCTGTGAAAAAATAAGGGTATAAAACAGGATGTTATTGCATAAATCCGTATTCCAGGCTTCATCAGCGTGCAATAATCCATGGCTTGCAAACACTGCGCTTATTGTAGCAATAGCAATTACAGACGAATAAACAAAAAGAGCCTTCCATCGTTCCCTGTCAATAATGGGTTCAGAAGAGGAAAACGGCTTACGCTCCATGATGTGCGGAGCGGCTTTGGTAACACCCAGGGCAAGCGCCGGCAATACATCCGTTATAAGATTTATATAAAGTATTTGTATCGGAAAAAGCTGAAAGTGCAAGTTTAGGATAGCTGCCGTTGCAATAACAAAAAGTTCACTCATATTGCATGAAAGCAGGAAAATGATGAACTTCCGGATATTGTCGAATATGGTCCGCCCTTGTTTTATTGCAAGTACAATGGATGAAAAGGCATCATCTTTTAACACCATATCGGCCACTTCCTGAGCTACCTGTGTGCCTCTTTGTCCCATGGCAATTCCTATATCTGCTTTCTTCAGGGCGGGTGCATCGTTTACACCATCTCCAGTCATGCCAACCACCATTTTCTTTTCCTGATACAAGGACACCAGGTCTAATTTCTGTGCCGGACTAACTCTTGCAAAGACCGATGTGTTCAGCCACTTCGTTTTATCTTCTGCTGTAAGCTCCGCATAGGGTTTCATAGCGTTGCCATGCATCACTTCATCTTCCTGATTAGCCAGACCTAACTGCAGCGCAATATTCTTTGCGGTGGCAGGATGATCACCGGTTATCATTACAACTTTAATTCCCGCAGATTTACATTCCGCAATGGCCTGTGAAACTTCGGGTCTGGGAGGGTCAATGAAACCAATTAAACCTGCCAGGGTTAGTTGATGCAGGAAATAGCTTTCCTTTTCGCTGGTATTACGGTAGGCAAAAGCAAGCATTCGCAAACCTGATTGTGCCCTTTGTTCGGCATAATTTAGCCAGTTGTTTCTTTTCGACTCATCAAGAGCTACCACTTCACTACCCTCTAATACCGATGTGCAGGAATGCAGCAATTCTTCTACTGCTCCCTTCGCCGCGATATAATATCCTTGTTTACTACCATGAAATGTGGCCATTACTTTGGTGTCAGAAGAAAATGGAACTTCATCCAGCTTGGGATATTCTTTAATATAGTCCAGCTGTTTGGTGTGTCCGCAATAGACCATTTTTAGTAATCCTACTTCCATAGGGTCACCCGACTCTTTTTCAGTACCACCTTCAGAATAATAAGTAGCCGTGTTGCATAAAGCGGCAATACAACATAGCTGATCATAAGCTGCTCTATCTTCAATTTCATTACCATCCATCCATTTAATGGAAGCGCCGGCAATATCCAGATTGATTCTTGATGCGCCTTCGTTGATTTGAATAAAGGCAGCCTCGATCTTATTTTGAGTCAGCGTTCCTGTCTTGTCTGTACAAATTACATTGGTGCCTCCCAGCGTTTCCACTGATGATAATTTTTTAACAAGTACATTGTGCCTTGCCATACGCAACATGCCAAACGCCAGGGCTAATGTTGACACAATAGGCAAGCCCTCCGGAATAGCTGCAACAGCCAGTGCAATGGACGTTTCCATCATTTGCACTAAATTTTGACCGTTTATAATCCCAGCGATAAAGATGATAACCAGCAGGATCACCGTCATCCAGATCAGTTTTTTACTAAACGACCGGATCTTTTTCTCCAGCGGTGTTGCTGCCTGGCCGGCCTTTTGAACCATGCTGGCAATCGTGCCCAATTCTGTATGCATGCCTGTTTGGACCACAAGTGCATAGGCATTGCCATTGGTAACAAACGTGCCTTTGTAAAGCATGTTATAACGTTCGGCAAGTGGAGTTTTTTCCGGCAGCACAGACACATTCTTTTCAATGGGCAGAGACTCGCCGGTTAAAGCAGATTCATCGGTTTGTAACTGAGTTGATTTTATGACCCTGGCATCCGCAGTCACCATATCTCCACCTTCTATAAATATGATATCACCGGACACCAATTCTTCCGAAGGTATTTCAGATAACCTGCCATCTCTTAGTACCCTCGCAGGAACTATTGTAAGTTTTTTCAGCGCCTCCATAGAACGTTCAGCCTGGAATTCCATAAAAAACCCGATGACTGCGTTGATCACAATAACAGCCATAATGGCGATACCATCCAGCCACTCCTGAAAGAAGAACGAAAGCCCTGCCGCAATTGCCAGCAACAACATAAAAGGACTGATAAACTGATTAACCATGATCATTAACGGGTTAATCTTTTTTCCGGATTCAATCCTGTTATATCCATAAAGGTCAAGACGGCGGACAGCTTCTGCTGCTGACAGTCCATGTTCAGGATCAGCGTGAAGCTGCTTCAACGCTGCTTCATAGTTTGAAGTCCAAGGTGTTTCTGTCGTTATAATTTCAGGGATTGACATAATATTATGCTAGCTGATTGATTAGAGACTATTAATCCCTACATATCCATTCCTTCCATGCCCGGCATTCCAGTTCCTTTTTTTAGTATTAACTCACTGTTGAGCAAGTAAGCGCCATTGGTTACTATTAATTCGCCTTCTTTTAAACCGCTAAGCACTTCTACTTCTTTTTTATTCTGAATGCCCAACTGGATCATCCGGTTTTCGTACGTTCCTTTTGCGGTCTTTACCCAGGCAGAAATCATTTCGCCAACCACTATCGAGCTCTTTGGAATCACCATAGTCTTTTTCTCATTCCTTTTGATGCTGATATATGCCATCATTCCAGGCCTCAATTTATTAGTAGGATTTTCGACCTGAAATCTCACGAGGCTTATTTTACTGTCTGCTTCTAAGCTTGGGTTATCAAATACCGGCACAACCGTAAATATTTCTCCTGGCAACGCGTCAAATTCTGCCTGTATGGCTGCCCCGCCATCTAACCACTTCAATTCATTAACATACATTTGGGCCTCTATCCAAAGTCGCGACATATCAGCAATACTGAACATGGCTGTACCTTCCTCCACATATTGCCCTTCGCTTACAGGCAAGTCCGTTAAGGTGCCGGAAACCGGGCTGTAAAAGGTAACCAGGGCTGAGGCAACACCAGATTTCTCTATTTGCTCAATTTGAAAGTTGGTTAGTCCCAGCAGAAACAATTTTTTCCTGGCTGCCTCAATAAGCTGGTCAAATGATACCTTTAAATCACTCGGGTTCGCTTTCATTTGAATGGCAGTCAGCAATTCATTTTCGTATGCTATGAGTTCCTCACTATAAATGGCATAAATTGGCTCTCCTTCCCTTACGTATTGCTGCGGATTTCTTACAAATAATTTATCAAGCCTGCCACGAATCCGCGAAGTAATTACAGTGAGTTTTCGTTGATCAAAATTAGCAGTTCCCAATACCGTAGAAAATTCCGCCATTGATTTTGTCCTGACGGTATCAATCCTAATATTTGCATGCCTTTCATCCTGGTCGGTAAGAGATAAGATCTCTTTACCAGAGGAGTCAGGAGCGGCATGTGCCTCTGTATGTTCCTCCTGCTCAGCCACCTTTTTGTCATTCGTACATGCAGCCGTTAAAAATATTCCCCACAAAACCATCACCCCAATCGCTATGATTATTATATTGTTCCGTTTCATAATTTAATATTGTATTATGGTTTCACTATCTGCCAGGTAGCCAGCATCTTTAGCAACAAATTCGCTACTGTTCAATCCTTTTAATACTTCAATGTATTCGTTACTTCGGTTGCCGGTTCTTATTGCTCTTGCCTGAAAAACGTTGCTCCCATCTTTAGTTTTTGTTTTTAAGACCCAAACGATTGCGGTGCTTCCCACATGATAAACACTGCTTGCAGGAACAATCAGAGAGCCCGAATTAACTAAAGCACTGGCCCTGATGAGAGAGTTTTGTTTGAGCTTTCGATTTGGGTTGGAAAAATATAGGCGGGCTTGTGTAAACTTCTGAGCACCCCTGTAAACCGGCTCTACCATCCGGACAACTGACCGAAGGGTCTGGCCCGGAAAAAGTTCACTTTTTACTACAACTTCTAATCCGGGTTTAGCTATCTTTTCGTTTTCATGTGAAAAGGCTACGATGCCCAATACCGTTTGGAAATCATTAATCCAAAATACCGTTTGGTCTTTACTGACATACATTCCTTCCCTGATAGAATTATCGTCTAACGAAGTACTGGCATTACCTGTGAATGCGCCCGCTCCGCCATTCATTCCACCACCCATACCCCCCTGGCTACCAGAGGAAGTCATACCACTACTGGCAGCCGATGGATTAAATAGTACATAGCCTTCAAAAGGGCTGTAAATGGATATGGTAAAGGGCGCAGCAGGGTTTTTATCAATTTGGGCAATCTGAGCATTCGAAAGACCAAGAAGCAATAACTTTTGCTTTGCTTTTTTCATCAGGTCCAGGTCATTGCTTTTCTGGCGTATAAAAATGTATTCGGAAATATATGTGTTTAAGTCAGGGCTATATATTTCCATTATCTTTTCTCCTTTACGTACATACTGATAATTGTATTTTACGTAAAGGCGTTCAATGCGTCCGCCGATGCGCACAGAAATTTTCCGGTTCCTCCTTGGGTCGAACGTGATGTAACCTTGTCCGGTAATTGTAAACTGCTGGATACTGTCTTTCACAGGTACGGCCGATTGTTTTGAAATAACGCTTTGATTGGCGGGCAGCGCACTCAGGTAAAGTTCATCCAGTGTATCCCGGGCTGGCTGCATATCCATTTGTTGATGCTCTTTGGCTTTTTCATTTGAATGGTCCATATTAGAATGGTCTTCCATCTTTGAATTTTTATTCATTCCGACCACAGTATCGGTTTCAGTTGCATGGTTTCCTGTATGTTCCTGTTGATTCCCGTTGGAACTACAGGAAGCCAAAAGCAGCAACATGATGAAACCAGATGCAGCAATTGAATACTGCCTGATCGTATATAGAATATTTTTTTTCATGACTTATTTTTTTTCCCGCTGGTATTCGTATTCTGATTGAATGGCAAACACCTGCGCGAGTTTATCAATGCGTTCCATTTCTTTCATCAGCAGCATGTTCCAGGCATCCAGTAACACAAAAAAATTACCGGTGTTCTGACGATAGGCGAGCAGGTTACTTTCAAGATTTTTTCGGTAAGCGGGTAAAATGCTGATATCGAAATTTCTCAGCTGCTGGTTCTCAAAGTTGAGCATAGTGATTTTTTCGCGGATCATTTGCCTCGTCATTAAACGCATGGTTGATCGTTCGTTTTGCATGGCTTCAATATCGAAATTCATGGAACGAACTTCGGACTTATACATTCGCGACGACCAGGGAACAATGGGGATCGTAACCATGCCCATTAGGGAAAATTGGTTAGGCATACCAAACATCTGCCCGTGAGAGAACTGGATGCCAAAGTCAGGCTTAGAACCTGTGGCAGCCAACCGAAGGCTGCTTTTCATGGAACGTATCCGGCTTTCAGTTGCAAGAATATCGCTACGATTAAAAAACGTAGTATCATCGGTATTCACAAAATCGGCCTGATAATCTGTTGGTTGTAAAAGCGAATCAATCACAAACGGCGTATTCACATCCCTGCTCAATAGAGTATTAATCCCGATAGTACTTTCGGCAACCTGTGAAAGCAACATGGTTTCCATATTTTTCAACTCACTAAGAGAAGCTTCAGCTTTAAAGATGGAAGGCAGGTCTGACTGGTTGTAAACATATTTATCCCTTGCTGTTTTGACAAGCATCTTTAATAGCCCTTCATAATCATGCACCAGCTTTATTTTCCTTTCAGCAGTGAAACGGCGATAGTAATAAAGCCGGGCGGCATAATGAAGAACATTCTTTTCCCATTCGGCTTCATTGCTGGATATGTCCTGCTGTGAAAGAATAAAGTCTCTTTTTGCATTGAGCTTGGCAGCGTTTGGAATCATTTGTTGAGCTGAAAACATGATGCCCGCCTGGTTCATAGCAGATTTTTCCCTGATCATACTTAACTGATAGGGAAACTTGTCAATTGCTACCGAAACAGTGGGCGGCATCCAACTCCGGGCACCTTCGGCAAGCGCTCTTATACTGCTGATCCGGTTTTGATAAACTCGTAGTAGCGGATAGGATTCATCAACCTCTTTGAATATATTGGGCAGAGAAAGAGCAACTGTATCCTGTGCTTTGATGGTACTACCCGTAACCAGCAGGTTTAGAAATAGTGCTATTATAGTTTTTACTTTCATGTTAGAGGTCTTTATTGACTTATTTCCATAATCTCGAGCTTTCCAGCCTTTTTTAATTCCCACTCTTTTACCAGATTGAAAATGACCGGCAGTACTATCAATACAAAAAGAGTTGCCGTAATCAACCCAAATACAAAGGGAATGGTTATGGGTTTCATTACGTCACTACCTGTGCCTGTTGATACCAGCACGGGTATCAAACCCAGGATATTCGCCAGAACAGTCATGAGGAGTGGCCGCACTCTTTGGGTGGCCCCAAACAAAATAGCTTCCTTAAGCGCCGGAAGACTGATAGCTTGTGGATTGTTCCCTTTTTCCTGCACCAATTTTTTAACGGTATCATTGAGATAAGAGATCATGAGTACACCGGTACTTACGGCCACACCAAAGAGGGCAATAAAACCAACAGCAACTGCCACAGAGAAATTGACATTGTAAAAGTATAAAGAGTAGACACCCCCGATAAGAGCCACGGGAATACTCACAAAGACCATGAGTACAGCCTTATAGGAATGAAAAGTAATAAATAAGATAAAAGCTATAATCAGAAAAACGATGGGTATGATGATGCTTAAACGTTGGTTGGCCCGCACCTGATTTTCATACTGTCCACTCCATTCGATATAATAACCTTGTGGCAGCTTTTTAAAGGCCTCATCGATCCGTTCTTTGGCATCTTTTACTACACTTCCCATATCCCTTCCGCGGACGTTAAAAAGCACGGTGCCTCTCAACATAGCGTTTTCAGAACTTATCATAGGCGGGCCTTCTGTAATTTTTACATCAGCAACTGCTGAAATGGGAACTACTCCATAATTCATGGTTTGAATTGGGATTCGTTCAATTTCATTAATATCGTTGCGGTATTCCTGCGCTAACCGAAGGTTTACATTAAAGCGCTCCCTTCCCTCTACGGTTGTGGTCAGGATCATCCCACCGAGGGCGCTCTCAATGACCATATTTACATCATCTACGTTGAGGCCATAGCGGGCTATGTCACGCCTGCGAATTTTTATATCGAGATATTTGCCTCCCGTAAGTTGCTCTACATACAAATCTGCCAAACCTTCTATTCCTTTAATAGTGCTTTCGACCTGGCGGCTAAGATTGTATATGCTATCGAGGTTTTTGCCGTATATTTTTATCCCTACATCTGTCCGGATACCGGTAGATAGCATGTTTATCCGATTTATTATAGGCATGGTCCATCCAACACTGACACCAGGTATTTGAACTCTTTCATTCATTTCTGAAATCAGCTTTGCTTTGGTCATTCCCTTACGCCACTGATCCTTTGGTTTTAATATGACTATTGTCTCAATCATGCTTATCGGTGAGTTATCAGTAGCTGTATTGGCCCTACCTGCTTTTCCTAGTACATTCTCCACCTCCGGGAAACTCTTAATAATTTTATCCTGTAACTGAATAATTCTTTTGGCTTCGGAATTGGAAACATCAGGAAGTGTTACAGGCATGAAAAGTAAAGAACCTTCATCGAGAGGGGGCATAAATTCTGACCCCAGGTTAGTTACTAATGGAATACTTCCAATCACCAGCGCCAGGCATGCAGCTAAAATAGTTTTGCGCCAGTTAAGACAAAAACGGGCAACGGGTTTATAAAGGGTGATAAATAGGTTGGAGACAGGGTTACGGCTTTCCGGTATAAGCTTCCCTTTCATGAACGTCCTTGTTAACATTGGAGCAACAGTAATTGCAAGGATAGCGGCGCCAATAAGTGAAAAAGTTTTGGTCAGAACAAGGGGGCTAAACATTTTAAATTCCTGCCCGGTAAGAAATAGAATTGGTGCGAATGAAATAATCATTATGAGGACTGAAAAGAACACAGAGCGCCCTATCATTTTTGAAGATTCCCTAATTATTTCCACACGTTCTTCATCGGAAATTTCATTTGTATTGCCGATCCGCTCTTTTACTTTTTTGTTTTTATCTACTGACATACTAATCTTCAGTTTGAGGTTTTAAAACACGGTTAGTCAGAGAACGGTAGGCATTCTCAGCCATTACTATCCCAGGGTCAACTACATCGCCGATAGCAAGAGCAATTCCACCCAGTGACATGATGTTTGAGGTTACCCCAAAAAATTGCATCAGGATAAATCCTATAAGTACAGATAAAAGGATGCAGGCAATGGCAATCAAACCACTACGGATACTGAATAAGAAAATAATTACTACAATGGAAACGATCACAATCATTTGCCATAACGATTCGGTCAATGTATCAATAGATGCCAGAATCAAATCACTTCGATCATACGCAGCTTTGAATTTTACACCGGCCGGTAAGCCTTTTTCTACCTCCTGCATCTTTACTTTAGTCCGCTCTATCACATCTTTTGCATTTTCGCCAAAACGCATGACTACAATGCCGCCTACTACCTCACCTTCACCATTTTCATCCACTATACCTAATCTTAAATCAGCTGACATTTGAACATCGGCCACATCACTGAGCACAACAGGTATTGATTTATATGTACCAATGGAAATATCTCTTATATCTTCAAGGCCGGTTATATAACCTTGTCCCCGGATCAGGTATCCGGTGGAATTCATTTCGTAAAGACTTCCGCCCACATCCCGGTTATTTGCAGTTACAGCTCGGGTAATATCCATTAAAGGTACCCCATAATAGATTAGCTTGTGAGGATCAATGGTTACCTGGTATAGCTTTTGAAATCCTCCAAAAGAGGCAACTTCACTTACTCCATCCACATTCTGAAGTGCAAACTTTACATACCAGTCCTGTAATGCCCGCAACTCTCCAAGATTATAACCATCTCCATCTAATGTATACCAAAATACATGGCCTAAGCCAGTTCCATCCGGTCCCAGAGTAGGGGTAACACCTTGCGGCAAAAATCGCTGCGCATAATTTAGTCGCTCAAGAACTCGGGTACGGGCCCAGTACTCATCAACACCATCATCAAACACGACAAAAATGAAGCTCATACCAAACATGGAAGCAGCCCGGATAGATTTTATTTTGGGTATGCCCTGTAAATTGGAAACCAGTGGATATGTTATCTGGTCTTCCATGATCTTGGGATTACGGCCCATATACTCTGTGTAAACGATTACCTGATTTTCAGAAAGATCAGGAATTGCATCCACTGGCATGTTTTTAATGGAATAGAATCCGCCTATGGCGATCATAACTATCCCTAACCACACAAAAAACCGGTTATTAATTGACCAGGTAATAATTTTTTCGATCATTTCATCTGCATTTAATGTTTGATGTAAGCATGTACCTGAATGGCTATTCGCGAAAGCATTTTATATTTATTGAAATTATAAAGGGTTGTTGCGATCTAATTTTTTAAAATCGCCTGGTCTCAGAGGGCTTTATTCATTATTAATTATCCAGTTCAGCTTTATACGTTTTATAAAGCGGATCATAATCACAGAAATGCTGTTTTAATTGTTGTTTTAGGCAGAGACTGTGGTGTAGAAAATCCATCTGGACTGAACAGTACATTGGAGAATATTTTGCAGTTTCTTTGGGGGAGTGGGGCGAATGCTTGTAGACATAAATAATTAATCCGTCGGCTGGATTAAGTATCTTGAATTTGTTATTATCTAAAAACCTAAATTCCTCCCCTTTTCTGCTATAGCCGCAAGAATTATATCCTGTAGACGCAGTTACGAATAAAAAGAGGCAAATTTTGAACTCGGGGAGGTGCTTTTACAAGTGGGTCTCCTTCCATTAATGAAGGAACATATATAGCACTTAATTCAAAAGAATTGTGGATTAGAGCATTAGATGCAAACTGTGGTAATTGATAAGACGTATTGGGAGTTTTCTGATCTTTATCAATTTTAAGAAACTGTTGTTGGTCTTTGCAGCAGCCATTACTTTCGCTTTCTTTCATGCCGCAATTAGAGCAAGCGACATCTTTGCTTTTTGATATGCTCCAATCAGTCAATTTTCCCATGCAATAGTGCATGTTTATCATTGCACCAGAAGATGTGGTGATGTATAAAAGAGCTAATATGAAAACAGCAAAGTTCTTCACAAGAGTAAAAATTATTATTAAATGTAAAAATTATTAGTAAATGTAAAAATTATTAGTAAATGTAAAATTATTAGTCACTACATATTATGACTAGAATCATAAAAAGGAGTGACTCTCAGCACTAATTCAGTATCAATAGATATAAAAAAGTTATAATGCATCATCACCTTCTAATACATTAGAAACTTTTATATTAATTAGGCAAAGAATTATATTGGTTTAAATGACGGTGGGGCCTTTTTAGAGCGACTAGTTTTCCGAGCCCTTTCTACTCTTTGTGCTTTATATTGTGTGGGAGTAAATCCAGTAACTTTTTTGAATTGCCCGGATAAATGAGGTAAGTTGGCATAACCTAGTTTTTTTGATATTTCGGTAAGAGTGAATTCATTTTGGAATATCAATTCCTCTGCACGCCTTGTTTTTTGAATAATAATAAAATGTTCCAACGTAACGCCCTCGACAATAGGAAATAGTCTACTTATTTGGTTAGACGAGTATTTCTGACTCAGTTGGCTTGAAATTATATTATACCAGTCAATTTTTTGAGGGAGGATATCGGCTGAATGAATATATCGTATTACAATAGTTTTGATCTTCTCGACAATAATGCTTTTAAATGTATTTATCAGGCCTAATCCATATTTCTGAAGTTGTATAGAAATTTCATCTAAGACTTTATCAGTCAAATCTTCCTTAACTTTTACAATACCTAAGTCAATGGTTATTGGCGTACAACCAGCTTTCTCTACCTCCATTTTAACAACATGAATGCAGCATCGGCAAATCATATTCTTTATATACAGTTCTGTCATTATTTCATTAGTTGGGTTTGAGGGAACGGTTAAATAATCGAATCCATCGCTGTTCTTGTGGTTCTGGCTTTTTTGAAAAGAGAAGGAGTTTGACCTGTAACTTTTTTAAACTGAGCCGAAAGATGAGCGATGCTGCTATATCCTAGCTTATTAGCGATCTCCCCTAAATTAAGTTCATCGTAAAATAATAACTCCTTTACACGTTCAATTTTTTGTCGAATGACATATTGCTCAATTGTTATTTCCTCAACCGAAGAGAACAGGGTACTCAGGTAATTATATTCATAAAAACATACATCAGATATTAGCTTCGACCAGTTTACTCTTTCATCTAAATTCTCAGAGTGAAATATTCTATTGATTATAGCATTTTTGATCTGTTCTATAATTCTGGTTCTTTTGCTATCTAATACATCAAATCCCAGACTGTTCAAGACTTCTGTAAGTTTTGATCGTTGTTTAGGAGTAAGATGATCATCTTCTAAATTCACTATCCCTAGTTCTGTTTTAAGTGGGTGTAATCCCAGCTTTGCGAACTCTTCCTTTACAACTTTAATACAGCGATCGCAAACCATGTTTTTTATATAGATTTCCATTTTTTTTACGATAAATAAATTTATTTTGTTAAATAAACATCTTGAATGGTCTGAATTGAGTTGCTTCATTGCCGAGGTTTTACTTGCTTGATGCTATAAATATCTGCCTAATAACTGTACATCATTTACATTTTGCTCATATTGTGCTTTGTCATAGCATCAGAACCCTTCTTTAAGATAAATTCGCTTGATAATAGATAAGCGCCACTTACCACAACTTCTTTAACATTCTCTAATCCTGAAATGATGACAATTTGATTCTCATCCTCCTGGCCGGTTGTAACCATTTTAGGAGCGAACGTATTTTTACCCGTTTTAATCCAAACGTGTGCGCCTTTACCATCCCGAATTACTGCATTGAGAGGTAATGCAACAGCATTATTGATTTTTGCTGTATTTAATAATACAGTGGCTTGCATTCCGGATTGCAATTTCCCCTGACTTTGTATGGGTCCCCTGACTTTTAATATCTGACTTGAAGGATCTATCTGAGGCGAAATAAAATTTATTTCCACTGTTTGTTCTAACTCAGGAAACCCGTAAACAGATACTTTGACAGGAGTACCGACTTTTATAGAAGAAGCTTCACCCGGATAAACATCTGCTTCTACCCATAACTGGTTGAAATTTTCTAATCGTATAATTGGAGAACCCTCCGAAACATATTGGCCCTCTGAAACACTGACTTCATTAACTATGCCCGAAGCAGTGGCATTGACTGTTACAAATGGTGAAATTTTATTGCTTCGAACCAGATTCTCTATCTGGGGATTGGAGTAGCCAAATAGACGAAGTTTACTTTTGGCAGCTTCCCCAAGTGTAACATAAATCTTTTCGTTAGGAAATGCAGCGACTTGTTTTACCTGGAGTAAATAATCCTGCTGAAGTGTTTGAAGTTCTTCACTATAAATCTGGAAAAGGGCTTGCCCCTTAGAAACCTGACGGCCGGTTTCTTTGACAAATAACCGTTCAATACGCCCGGCGTACCGGCTTGATATTACTTCTGAAAGTTCAGGATTTGTAACCAACCTTGCATTTAATACTTTAGAAGTGCCAAAATTGCTTTGCGCAATTTGCATAGTTGTAATATTGGCTAGCTGAATTTGGCTATTCATTAATATGAGCTCATTTTTATCGCTGCCACTACTAACCGGAACCAAATCCATTCCACAAATGGGGCAAGAGCCTGGAACATCTTTAATTATCTGAGGATGCATCGGGCATGTGTAATTTTGAGATGCAGCGGCCTT
The DNA here is from genome assembly GCF_900103545.1 of Daejeonella rubra. Classification (GTDB taxonomy): domain Bacteria; phylum Bacteroidota; class Bacteroidia; order Sphingobacteriales; family Sphingobacteriaceae; genus Daejeonella; species Daejeonella rubra. The sequence continues at coordinate 112,605 of NZ_FNHH01000003.1, read as the reverse complement.
CTTCTCATTTCTGCATGCCGCAATAAACAGAGAAGGTGCAAGCGTTACCAGCACCAGGCTCTTTACAAATCTTTTCCTTTCCATACTTATTGTGCAGTTATATTTTGAACGTTAATAAAGCTTTCACTATCTACCAGGAACCAAGCGTTTAAAGCTACATCCTGTTTCATATTTATGCTGTCACCTATATCTATCCAATCTCCTAAAACACTTTTTACATTTACATAAATGGGTAAAAAAGCATTATTTTTCTTAATGAACGAAACGTAGCGGGTACCCAGTTGAAGTACAGCAGTGCGCGGCAGCCAAGTGCCAATTTTTCGGGTACTTTCACTTTTTACGTTGATCAGTTCCCCAACTTTCCATGATTTATCTGAATTGGTAACAGTGGCCCGGACAAGGGAAAAATATGTTCCTTGACTATAGTATGGTTGTACTAAGCTAACCGGCACCTTGTTTTTCTTAGCTTTCACATCAACCGATTGTACCTCTATCATCGTACCCACTTTAAACTTGTCGAGATCAGCAGGATTTACATAAAATTCGGCCCAGATCACATTAGAATTAACCAAGTTAAATATTTTTTGTCCTACAGACACATAATGACCCTCTCTCAATCGTAAAGGCGAATTAGTGGCTACATCAGGAATTGAAGCTGTGGAATTGGACGCAGAGCTGGGGGAAGAACCTCCCATTTCGCCCATAGAAGAGCCGCCCTCTGAGGATTCAGATGCGATCATGGTCCCACCTGCTGAACTGGCTCCGTTAGCTGAGACCGAAGCATTTTGAAGTTCTGCAACATAGCCTGTATACGGACTGTAGATACTAACCGTATAATCTACTTTGCCAGTGATCAGAATCTGTTTAATTTGCTGTTCCGTTGCTCCCAAAAGTCGAAGTTTCTTTTTCGCCTGCTCTAAAAGAGCGGGTTCGTTATTATTCTTTAAAAAGAGTAATTCCTGTTGGGCACTGGCTAAATCCGGGCTATAAATATCCATAAGCTTTTGTCCTTTGGATACTGGCTGATAATTATACTTTACATACAATTTCTCAATCCTTCCCCTTACCCTAGACGAGACTGAATTTTGATAATTCGTATTATAATTGATGACTCCTTTTATATTTATGTCCTGAAAACGCGGGCCAGTTTGAGGCTTTATAGATTTTATTCCTGAAAGCACCACCTCATTTGTCGGTTTAACCAGGGCTGCAAGCGTGTCGTTAACGCCCCCATCTTTCCCCGGTGCATTCATTGGCACTAAATCCATTCCGCAAATAGGACATGATCCTGGCGCATCTTTAACTATTTGAGGATGCATGGGGCAAGTATATTTAGTCACCTCTTTTGTTTCTGCCTGCTTATCTTTTCCTTTACAGGCTGAGAGTAAAAGAATGGCAAATAAAACGACTATTGGAAAACTACCTTTCAATATTTTTTTCATATTCAACAATCATTTGATAAAATTTCTGTAAAGCATCCAAGTAGTTCATCTGAGACATATTGACTGCTTCCCAACCATCAATTACTGTATTCACATCACCTTTATTCTCCTGATAAGAAAGCATAGACACTTTTAAATTCTTGTCTAAGGCAGGTAAAATTTTAGTTTCGTAATTTTTTAACTGGATTTGCATGTTTAACAATTCGGTTTCCATGGATTTGGTCATTCCAAGCATTTCGGATAACATTCCTTCTTTTTGCTGACGCATGGCCTCACGCTCAAAATTCATAGACTTAATCTCAGACTTATACATCTTAGATGACCAGGGGGCAATTGGAATAGATATCATCCCCATAAGGGTGTATTGATTTGGCATCATTTCCGCACGTGGGGACATGTGTTCCAACCGGATACGGAAATCAGGTTTGGCTTCCTTCCTCATCTGATTAATGTTGAGCTCCATTGCACGAATAGACCGGTCCATTTGCTGAATATCACTTCGGTTAGTTGCTAAATAAGAAGTATCCAGTTCAGCCAATGGCGTAAAAGTTGCCTTTTGAGTAGTATCTAAAGTAAAATCGGAATTAACCGGACGATACATTAATGCATTCAAAGCAATCTTTTTAGATCGTATATCACTTTCAGTCATTAAAATCATGTTCGCCGATTCATGAAGCCGCCCTTCAGCTTTAAAGACCTGGCTTAAGGACCCTTGATTAAAGGGATAGCGAATTTCTGCAAGCTTTTTCATTGTTCCCATTATAGTTTGGTTCTCCAGTTGAAAAGCATTTTTTTTGCTAGCTACTAACAACTCATAATACAACTGTTTCGCCCTCGCTCTTAATTGATTGGCTTGTACTGCCTGTTCGGCTCTTGTAATAGATGACTGGGCGGCAAGGTATTTTGCTTTAGCCTTGATCTTAGCGGGATTAGGAATATCCTGTTCCGCTGACAACATCCAGGCCCCTTTATCTGCTTCATCCATAACCCTTGAACCAGGGTACGGCGTCATAAATGTTCCTGCGCCAACCATCGGAGCCATCCATGATCCCGCTCCTTCAACCTTAGCGTCCTGGCTTTTAACCTGGTTGTCAAAAGCCTTTAGGGTTGGATTATTCGCGTTAATTTCCTGTAATACTTTTGTCAGGGTTAATACTTCCTGACCGTAGGTTATTGTAGAACCCAATAGCAATACAAGCAGGATAAAATTTCTAATGATGTACATCATGCACCTCCAGTTTTCCAAACTTTTTTAATTCATATTCTTTTGTCATCAGAAAGATGAGTGGGGTTACTAACAGGATATGTGTAGATGAGGTTAACACTCCGCCGATCATTGGCAGAACAATGGGTTGCATCATGTCGCTCCCCACACCGGTCGACCACAACACCGGTGTCAAGCCAAAAAGAGCTACGCAAACAGTCATGATCTTTGGGCGTAGACGTTTTGCTGCACCGTTAATTACATATTCCCTTAAATCTTCTTTTGTAATCGTTTCGCTAGAATTGCCCTTCAATGCTACTAATTGCTTCATCGCATCGTTCAGGTAAATGACCATCACCACCCCGGTTTCAACTGCAATACCAAACAATGCAATAAATCCAACGGCAACAGCAACCGACATATTAACCCCCCAGAAGTAGATAATGTAGGCTCCGCCGATCAGAGCAAAAGGAATAGTTACTAAGCTTAAAAATGCCTCCCTGGCGGATTTAAACGCCAGGTACAGTGATAAAAAGATAATGACCAGAACAATTGGCAGAATATAAATTAAGGTTTGCTGTCCGCGGATCAGATTCTCATACTGCCCGCTCCATTCTACAAAATATCCGTTCGGCAGCTTTAAATCGTTGTTTAGTTTATCTATTGCCTCCTGAACAGTGCTTCCCAAATCCCGCTCTCTTACGTTGAACATTACCGCCCCTCTTAAAATTGCGTTTTCGGAAGTGATCATCGGAGGACCATCGGCAAACCGGATATCAGTAACTGCCGAAAGCGGAATGGTGCCGGCATCCGGAGAGTTTATAGGGATGCGCTTAAGCCTGTCAATGCTATTCCGGTAATCCTGACCAAGCCTTAAATGGATATTAAATCGTTGTCTTCCTTCAATGGTAGTACCGAACGGAGCCCCACCAATCGCAGTTTCCACCGTTCCATTAATATCATCTACAGTTAATCCATATCGCTCAAGCTGGTCACGTTTTATATCTATTTCAAGATATTTTCCTCCGGTGACAGGTTCAACATATAAGTCTTTAACTCCCTCAATATTTTGCAATAATGTTTGCACTTTTTTTGATACCGTAGCAATTTGATTTAAATCCTGACCATAGACCTTGATACCTACATCGGTACGGATACCGGTAGAAAGCATATTAATGCGGTTAATGATTGGTTGTGTCCATCCGTTTACCACTCCCGGAATCTGAAGTTTTGCATCCAGTTGTGCTATGATATCCTTTTTCGTTATTCCGGGTCGCCACTCACTCTTAGGTTTTAAGGACACAATTGTTTCAATCATGCTAATTGGCGAATTATCAGTTGCTGTGTTCGCTCTCCCGGCTTTTCCTAAAACCTTATCAACTTCAGGCACAGATTTAATTATTTTATCCTGAACCTGTAAAATACGCTTGGCTTCTGCATTTGAAACATCCGGTAAAGTAACTGGCATGAACAAAATTGATTGCTCATCAAGCGGAGGCATAAACTCCCTGCCCAAGCTCATTACTAAGGGAATGCTGATTAATAAAGCAAGGATATTTATTCCCAACGTGGTCTTCCGATACTTCATACAAGCCCGGATAACGGGTTCATACTTCTTTTCCAGCCATCGGTTAATCGGGTTCTCATGTTCAGAACGAAATCTTCCTTTCATGAAAAAAGAAATGATTACCGGTGCGAGTGTGATAACCAGCATCGCGTCGACAATTAATATAAATGTCTTGGTATAAGCTAGCGGATGAAAAAGCTTCCCTTCTTGTCCGGTTAGAAGAAATACCGGAAGAAAAGAAGTGATGATAATTACAGTGGAGTAAAAAACACCACGTGAAACTTGTTTACAGGCTTTTTCAATAATACTCAGTCTTTCTTCATTAGAAAGCTTCACATAATCGTCTTTTTTGGCTTTTCTTTTAAAAAAGTTTTTTAGTTTATTTTGCATCTGTTTTCCCTCCAATTCTTAATTCGTTAAGTTCGGCCTGCCTAATGGCCAGGTGTTTATAAGAGTTCTCGGCCATAATAATTCCATTATCGACAATTACACCAATAGCTAAAGCGATTCCGGTCAATGACATAATGTTCGAGGAAATATCGAAAGCGTTTAAAATGATAAAGCTGGCTGCTATCGTAATAGGGATTTGGATAATAATACTGACAGCGCTTCTCCAGTGAAATAGAAAAGCAATCACTATTAATGAAACTACAATCATCTCTTCAATAAGTGTATTTGTAATAGAAGAAATAGCTTCTTCAATTAACTCACCCCGGTCGTAGACAATATTAAATCTCATCCCCTGGGGTAAGCCTCTGCTAACTTCGATCATCTTTGCTTTTATTTTTTTAATAGCTTCATCAGCGTTCTCACCATAGCGCAGTACCACGATTCCGCCTACCGCCTCACCCTCACCGTTGTAATCAAATATGCCTAACCGGCTTTCGCCAGCCATTTGCACCGTTGCAACGTCTTTTATTTTAACAGGAATTGAATTTTGGGTACGAACAGCAAGGTTTTCCATTTCCTTAATGGATTTCAAATAACCGGTAGTTTTGATAATATACCCCACGTCACTCATCTCAAATTTACGGCCGCCTGCTTCATTGTTATTAGCATTGACGGCGCGAGTGATGTCAGACACTGAGAGTTTGTAATAGGTAAGTTTATTGGGATCAATGTTAATTTGATATTGCTTTTGAAAACCGCCGAAAGAGGCGATCTCACTAACGCCGGGGACATTTTGGAGGGCAAATTTGACATACCAATCCTGAACTGCACGCTGTTCGCCAAGATCCATTCCCGGAGCCTCAAGCGTATACCACAACACATGTCCGACTCCAGTACCGTCTGGTCCCATCGTCGGTGTCACCCCCTTGGGTAGTGCGCTTCCGATCGAATTTAATCTTTCCAGCACTCTTGAACGAGCCCAGTAAACATCAACGTTATCCTCAAAAATTATATAAATAAAGCTCATTCCGAACATGGAATTGGCTCTTACATATTTTACTTTTGGTAAGCCCTGGAGGTTTGTTACCAGCGGATAAGTGATTTGATCTTCAATAATCTGAGGACTCCTTCCCATCCATTCAGTGAATACGATGACCTGATTTTCCGACAAATCGGGTATTGCATCAATTTTGCTGGTTTTAACAGAATAGATACCCCAGGCAAAAATCCCCACGGCAAAAAGTAGTACCAGGAATCTGTTCCGCAATGAAAACGCGATAAGTTTCTCTACCATGATTTTTAGTGTTGGTGACCAGTGTGATCTTCTTTTTCTTCTTTTGCGACTAAGTTCATTTTGCATTCCGGACATTTTCCGGGTTTATCACTAAGTACTTCCGGGTGCATAGGACAGGTATATGTCGTACCTGGTGCATGAACTGATGTAGAGTCAGTAGATTTATTTTTGTCTGAAGTACTGTTTGAATTGCAAGCTGAAATAAATATGGCGACTAAGGCGATAGCCGTCAGAATTAAACTTTTCATTGTGTTTGTCTTTATTAGTTATTAATTAATTAGTAATTGCAACTGCAGTTATATCCATTATTTGGGTATGATGGTTCTTTTGCGGCGTTTTCGATCGTTAGTTTTCTTATGCTACAATTTCCGGATACTTTAAAGGATGTGCTATCATCCAGGGCAAGTACAGCAGTACTAAATAGGATTGAAATAGCCACACCAAACAATGAAGTGGTTCTCATGATTTTTTAAAAACGGTCAAGAAAGAAATAAAGGATTTGGCACGAAATGCCTACGTCAAACTATGGAATTAGCTTGAACTTTAAAGAATGTTATTATATACGGAAGGTACAATTTCGGATAAAAACAGGGGTGTTATCCGTAGTTGGTGGGGCATTCGACAGAGGCTGATCTTCTGTTATAGAAGAGGTGTAAACCCTTGGGATCACAGAATATTTGTGCCAAGCCAGATCTGAACTAAAGGTTTTAAATTGATAAAAATTATCGGAAAGCTTTTGCGCACTGTCAACTTTGACCAGCTTACTTTCATGCTTGCAGCAATCTTGCGTAGTGTCTGCCTTCATGCTGCATTTATCACAGGTTTTAGATTCCTTAGATAAAAAGCCGGATTCAATTAACTGCCCCATGCAATAATGAAAATGCATAGTGGCTCCGGATGAGATACCCAGATAAAAAACCGCTAATATGGAGACAATTAACTTTTTCATTTAAACTTCTACAAAGATCAGAAAAAAAGACGTGTTTTTCCATTTTTTCGTAATCATTTTATAATGTCGAACTTTCACATACTAAAACTGACTTCGCATAAGGTTGATGATACTACCATAAATTACAATTAGGTATTGTTTTTTTGAGCTTGGATTATAGATTAGATTGTAAAGTGCGTTTTCTGGTGGTAAAGATTTTGATTTCATGTTTTATTATTTGAAATCAAAAGTATAGGTAGGCTTAGAACGCGACTATTACGGGTAATTTGTATAGAAATTCGTTCGGATGAAAGTAAGGATTGTTATATCACTAGGCTGCCGTAGCCATTTCCTCACAAGCCTCAGCACACCTTCGGCAGGCTTCAGCACACTCCCTGCAATGATTCATACCCCTTTCAGCATGCTTTTCACACTCTTCTGCACAGGCATAACAAGCGTCTGCGCATATCCTGCACATGTGGGCACTGAATTCACTACCAAGGCTCATGACTTCTGCCGCTGAACGACATAGGACGGCACATTCAAGATCCAGTTGAATGCAGCGAGCCATCATTTTAATATCTTCTTCTTTTAAACATTCAGTAGCGCAATGGCTACAAGCTACTGCACACGCCACACAGGCGTCAATGCAGTCTTGGAATTTTTGATGTGACATAATTAATGTTTTATAGGTAAATTGATATGATTATTTACCATCTGACAACAGCCATTCCTGTAGTTCTTTTATTTCTGCCTGCTGGGCATCAATAATTTTTTGTGCCATAGTTTTCATACTTGCATCATGACCATATATTAGTTCCAAGCGTGAATTTTCGATAGCTGCGTGGTGATGGCCAATCATGAGCATAGCAAAGTCGTGGTCGATATCTCCATTGATTACCTGTAAGTCAGCCTGTCTCCCACTTTTTTCCATTTCCTTCATCATCTGATCAGTAAATTCCATAGACATCATATGTGGGTTATGCACAGCCAAAAACGTTTCTAATTGTACGATTTCCGCCTTTTGAGCATCAATGATTTTTTGGGCGATTTCTTTCATTTTTGGATCATCTCCGTTTTTCAATTCGGCACTAGACATATCAATGGCTCCCTGATGGTGCATTTTCATCATCATAGCAAAATCATCATCCGGGTCTTTGCTCATTGGCATTGCCATCATTTTAGTCATCATGCTATGCATAATACTCATCATTTGGTTTTGGTCATGATCCTGAACCTTGATTTTATTATCATCGTCTTTACTACATGCCTGAGTGAACAGTATTAGACCTACTACTGCAATAATTTTAATTGTATTTTTCATAAATTTTTAGTTTAAATGTAGATGTGTTTAAATTGATATGTATTTATAAACTGAAATTTAGCCATATCAAAAGCTCCCTGATGATGAGATTTAATCATACATATCAGGTCATAGTCTGCATTTCCAGCCATGATCAGCTTTAGCAAGTTGATCAGCGTAATGAAAGCCTAATTGCCGCCTCTCCTTTCATATCAGAATTTCATGATTATTCATGTAACTCTTTATACGACAATCCATATAGGGTTTTGTTCTGATTTTTTATCTTTTCAGAACTATGTCAGATCGATCAACAACCGAGAAGGAAATATGCAGTTTTGTTCAAGTAAACTAGAAAACATCAATTCAATGTCAGACTTGACGTTTTAATGTTTTTCCTTCGCCCCCGCCAACTGAGAAAATAACCTGGGCTCTGCCAGTTTTATCAGGGGACGAAAACCACGCTATCGTTAACAATCGACATAATCAAGAGCTATATGTATTAACAAGCCGATTGCCATGATACGCAGTCGTGGAAAGATTAATAATACAGCATAAACACCAATTGCAATGTAAGAATGCAAAGGGTGAAATCCAATACTGCATCGGTCGGGATCATAGATGGGATTAGCCAGTAAGTGATCCAGGTCTACTGCCATTGTTGCGATCATAATCAGCCACGCTTTGTATGTCAGTTTTTTATAAAACAGAACTGCGATCAGTGCGGGAACTATAAAATGGAGAGCAATGTGTAACATGTCTATAAGTTCAACTCATTAAGATTTCACTTTTAACATACTTGCATTGATTGCTACAACAATGGTGCTAACAGTCATGAGTACTGCCCCAGCAGCCGGACTCAATAACACTCCCTGATTGTACAGTACACCAGCGGCCAGAGGCAATGCGATAACATTATAACCCGTTGCCCAAACCAGATTTTGCATCATCTTACGATAAGTGGCCTTGCCAAATAAAATCAGGTTAACCACATCCTTTGGATTACTATTAACCAAAATGATCCCGGCGGTTTCAGCGGCTATATCGCTTCCACTGCCTACGGCGATACCAACATCTGCAATGGCTAAAGCAGGCGCGTCATTCACCCCATCGCCTGTCATGGCTACAAACTCCCCTTTACCCTGCAGTTCCTTTATTTTTTCCAATTTCTGGTGAGGCAATACCTGAGCCATAAAACTATCCATTCCCAGTGTTTCACTTACGCTCTTAGCGACTTTATCGTTATCACCAGTAAGCAGAATAGATTTAATATTGTTCTGCTTTAGGGTTTTAATGGCTTCTGCGGATTCAGGCCGTATCTCATCTGATAATGCAATGAAACCCGCCAATGCATTATTGATCAATACAAAGACCACTGTTTCAGTATCGTTAACTTCGAAACTGTCAGGGATGGGAATGTTGTTTTCTTTCAGGTAGCCCGGACTAACTACCAAAATCTTTTTGCCTTCTACCGTAGCTTCAACACCTTTACCAGTAATAGCGTTGAAATTTTCAGTTGCAGGAATAGGGAGTGATAATTCTTTAACCTTTTGCAGGATGCCTGTGGCTATAGGGTGTTCTGATTTTTGTTCTAATGCAGATGCCAGGCGAAGGATTTCGTTTTCAAGAAGTTCCTTTTGCAGTGAAACAACTTTGGAGACCTCAAATTTCCCTACCGTAAGCGTACCTGTCTTATCAAATACGATGGTGGTGATCTTTCGCGAATTTTCAAACGCTGTTCTGTTCTTGATCAGTAAGCCATTTTTTGCAGATAGGGCAGTTGATTTTGCAACAACCAAAGGCACTGCCAATCCTAAAGCGTGCGGACAGCAAATTACTATAACTGTAACCATTCTTTCCATAGCAAATGCCAAGGATTGTCCTGTTAAATACCAATATAAAAATGTACCTATACCCGAAACCAGAGCAATTAAAGTTAACCATCTTGCTGCCTTATCTGCCAGCAACTGGGTTTTAGATTTGGACTTTTGAGCATCATCTACCAGCTTGATTACCTGCGATAGATAAGAATCTTTTGCTGCATGGGATACGGTAACTTTAATGGAACCATTCCCATTAATGGCGCCTGCAATTACATTATCCCCTTTCCCTTTTTGTACAGGCTTTGATTCACCTGTCAGCATGGATTCATTGAGGTAACTTTCTCCTTCCAATACTACTCCATCTGCTGCCACTTTTTCGCCGGGTTTAACCAGAATAATGTCATTCTCTTTTAACGTGTCGGTCTTTACATCATGCATCATATCCGGCATCACCATGTGCGCATCAACGGGCATCAATTGTACTAACAATTCCAGCTCTTTGGATGCGCCAGCTATAGATTTCATTTCGATCCAATGACCTAAAAGCATGATGAGAATCAGGGTTGATAATTCCCAGAAAAAATCCATCCCCTGCAAGCCAAATACAACAGCTACACTATAAACATATGCAACCGTTATGGCAAAGCCAATCAAAAACATCATACCTGGATTCTTAGCCTTTACCTCATCAACTAATCCTTTTAAAAAGGGCCAGCCGCCATAAAAAAACACAATCGATGATAAGGCAAATAAGATGTAGGACGAACCTGTAAACTGCCACTCTACACCAATGAACTGCTGTATCATTTCCGATAAAAGCATTATAGGAAAAGTAAGTGCCAGCACAACATAGAACCGCTTTTTGAAATCAGCGATCATCATGGCGTGATTGTGCCCTTCGTGACCCATTGTCGGGTTAGATCCATGCTTCGTCTTGCTATGGGCCATTTTTGAGTGGTCCATTTTTTCTTTTTTAGCAGGTTTTTCTACATGATGCTGATGTTTCATAGTTCTTGATTTTAGAGATCATCAAATGTTAGAGCCTGTTTTCATTTTCAGGAAGATAAATAGCCATGGTATTAATTATCAACTTTACTTTCGTGACGAACTATGGCTGACCATGATCTTCCATTTTCCGTCAATTTTCTTTAGTACGGAAGTGGCTACCCCTTTCCGTTTTATTTCGAAATTATCTTTGGCTACTACAATGGTATAGTTATAGGTTTCGGTAGCAAACGCATAATCTCCATCAACTTTCACATCGGCTTTGTAATCACTAAAAGTAAAAGACTTGAATACCTGTAACTCAGGCCCAAGGTGATGCTCCAGGTAATGTACATAGGTGCCTTCGATTCCACCGGATTCATAAATTTTAGAATCCGCTGTAAAAAGCAATTCTGTACCTGCAGCGTCTAATTTCTGAATAGCATCATGATATTTTCTAAGAACCATCTTTGCTGCTTCGACCTCATTGGTTTGTGTAAATGCAGTCACATATAAAAACAGCATACTAACTATTAAAGTTATTTTTTTCATTTTTTTTCATTTTAATTAATGTTAAAATTCTAGTAAGTAAGGGTTAATCCACCCCCAAACCCCATGTCGCTGTCGTAGTGAGTGGATAAATTAAAGTATTTTGTTACAATGTACCTTAGTCCGGTGGTATATTCTTTATCTGTATTACCAGAAATGTTCAACCTTAACCTTGGCGCTACTGGAATATCCTCTCGCGATAATTGAAAACGAAGTTTGCCTTTACTATCAATTCTCTGTTCCGCAATAAATAACATGGGAAGTGTGTACTGTATACCGGCTACAAAAGCTTTTCTGTTGGTTTGATTACTAATTTGACCAAACATGTTTTTTTCACCTTCGTTTCTCATTGTATTTCGATGATAATCAAAGCCAATAAAAGGGAATATCCATTGGTTCCTCCCTAAGTACCTTCCAAAATTCGTTTCGCTCTCGTTACCATGCATTGCATCTAAACCGAGTCGCCATTCGGTAGATAGCTTAAAACGAGTACTCGCCAGCATGAATTCGCCATCGCTGCCATTACTTTCTAGCCCGACTGAGCCCATTGCATGAAATTTTCTGTCTTCCGAGTTTAATCCACGCTTAGCTACTTTAGGATTGGTAATATCGGTTTTATCAACCAGTGGATTATCGTAGGAAAAAACTTTGCCCATACCGCTCATCATGTGGTATAAAATATGGCAATGAAAGAACCAGTCACCACCCCGTTCATTTGCGTTGAATTCTATGGTGTCTCTTTCCATAGGCATGATGTCAATGACGTTTTTCATGATGGCGTTTTCACCTTGGCCGCCTAATAGTCTGAAGTCGTGGCCGTGTAGGTGCATAGGATGGCGCATCATACTGTTATTGAACAAAATTATTCTTACGTTTTCACCTTTTCGTATAAGTATTTTATCGCTTTCCGAAACTACTTTGTTATCAATGCTCCAGACATAACGGTTCATATTACCCGTCAGATCAAATTTTATCTCTCTCCAGGGGCCTACAGGTAAAGTGGTTTTTTCAGGAGCCCGCAACATTTCGTAACTAAGTGAGACCATGTCAGAGTTGGTCTCATCCATGCCTGCCATAGGTGTCGTTTGTTTCTTACCGGCTCTCCTTTTCTCCATTCCTTCCACCTTTTTCGCGCTGCGGATTTCTTCTCCTGTAATCTCCGGATACATTACCGTGTTCATGTCCATTACCTGGTTTTTCATCTCCATTCCTTCCATCTCAATTAAGTTGCCATTCATGTCCATCATGTCGTTCATCATCCTCATCCCTAAAAAATATTTGGGCCGATTCCATCTTACAGCAGGCACTTTCTCGCCGCTTCCGAGCCACAATGAAGTAAATTTTGTCCGATCTTCCGGTGTTGCAAGAAATTCGTAACTCTTGTTTTCAGGAATAGTTACAACAACATCATAGGTTTCTGAAACAGCTATAATTAACCGGTCAACTTCTATCGGTTCCACATCATTGCCATCGGTGGCTACTACTGTAATTTTTCCGCCAGAATAGCTAAGCCAGAAATAATCGGACGCCCCACCGTTTGCTATGCGCAACCTTACTTTATCACCCGCTTTAAATTGTGGCTGATGGATTTGATTTCTACCGTTAATTAAAAGACTATCATAATAAATATCAGTTAAATCCATCGCATTCATCCGCTTCCATTCATTCTTCACTTTTGTTTTAAACCAACCCAACTTTATTGCTTCTAAATAGGTTTGCTCAGCACCTTTTCGCACTGCAAACCAATCGGTAGCCGCATGTAAACTACGATGGGCCTCATCTGGTTTCATATCCAGCCATTCACTAATAATTACGGGGATAGTTGGTATGTCCCATTCCTCTCTTTTGTTCATAATAAAAGAACCGTACATACCCAATTGCTCCTGCAGACCACTGTGGCTATGGTACCAGTGGGTACCGTGCTGAATAATGGGAAACTTGTACACGTAAGTGGCGCCGGGTTTTATAGGCATTTGTGTAAGGTATGGTACCCCATCCATTTTGTTGGGTAAAAACAGCCCGTGCCAATGCAGCGAGGTTTCTTCTTTCAGCCTGTTGTGTACATATATTTCAGCAGTATCTCCTTCGGTGAAAGTGAGTGTAGGCATGGGGATTTGTCCATTCACGGCAATAGCCCGTTTTGGTTTTCCCGTGAAATTCACCATGGTGTCGGCAATATATAGGTCGTAACGAACAGTTCTTGGCGGAGTTTTATTAGAGATGGTTTTAACGGGTCCAAGATTAGCTTTAGCTATTTGGATCGCATCAATCTCTTCGGCAGCTTCTACGGTGTCCGTTTCTGTCATGGGCATCTCATGCTCCTGATGATTTTCAGCTGGCTCTGAAACAGGTTCAGCCTTGACAGGCGTACTCTCTTTTTTCGCTGGCATGGTCATTCCATCCATATTTCCCTTTTTAGCAGGCGGAGTTTTCTTAACAGGCGAAGGTGTCGCACGTTTGGGAGCGGCAGATTTTTGCACTACCAATTTCATTCCGCATTTAGGGCAGTTTTCAGGCTTATTTGATTTTACCTCAGGATGCATGGGACAGGTGTATACCACAGCCGATTGTGGGGCGGGAGCTATTTTTACGGGACTAGCTGCTTTAGGCATCGGGGCTGTTTTAACAGGTGCTGGTGCCGGAGGCTTAACAGCTTTTGTTTTCTGTAATACGAGTTTCATACCACATTTCGGACAATTACCTGGTTTGCCGGATTTTACTTCCGGGTGCATCGGGCAAGTGTAAACAACCTGCATTGAAGCGGATAGTGAATGTAAATGCACTGGATACTCCGCATACAGTCCTTGCTGGAAAAAAAGCACGATGACAAGTAATAATAGCTTATTCATAATTGTTTTATTTAGAAATTTCATCTTTGGATATTTCTATCCAATCTTTTAATAGGTTTCTATCCGTTTTTGAAAGATTAGCAGCCCTGTGTATGAATGTATAAGATGGCAGGGGCATACTCTTATCCTCAATAGATCCTTGTATGGCTTTTAATTTACTGAGCTGCCTTCGCTTGGAATAGTTCCCAAATTCGTCAAAATTCAGCTCCGCTTTTCCTTCCTCTATATGCCAGGCCATCCACCAGGCCCCGGGCTGCAGCGTAGCATACCAGGGATAACGGGTATTGTTACTATGGCAATCATAGCAGGAGTTTTGCAAAATAGCTTGCACATTTTCCGGCACATTGATTACGCTGGCTATGCCCCCGGTTGAAGCCTGCACGCTTTGATTGCGTGCAGGCTTAACAAACTGAATTATAACCATTATAATCAATAAGACAATTAGTCCTATTTTTGTTCTGCTCATCGAATTTAATTAAGCTCTTCTTTTACTAATCCGCATGTCGACATAGCTAGTCCGAAATAGGGGTTCTTCACTTCCTTGGTTTCACTTAGCCAGTTAGCACCTTTGTTATTATTATACATAGGACAGTGGGTATAGTACAGCTTTTGTCCGGCACCCGTAGCTTTAACCAATTCATATACCTCTTCGCTTAAGGTTTCAAAATGTTCCCGCTGATGAACCAGGTTACCGGCATTGGCAGCGATGTGGTCGGCATGTTCTATTGCATCGGCTTCAACATCAGTAAACACCTGCCTTTGTTCCGGCGTTAGAGCTGTTTTATCCATCGCTTTGAAGGCACCAGCTAATTCCGTTGCAATCGCAGCAGCTTCTTTATCGTTATCATTTGTAAGCGCATTTTTAAGCCTAAGGTATGCTGATAATATTTCGCTGGCGGGCTTCTTATTAACGGTCGCTTCCGTAGCGGCTGTTCCCATGGTCGAGGTACTGTCAGATGCTTGTTTATCGGATCCATTATTATTACACGCAGCAAAAAGGATCGTTACTAGTGTTAGACTTAAGAGAAAATTTTTCATATTCTTAATTTTTTAATTTGTTGTACCGGAACGCCTCTTTTAAAAAGGAACCGGAATGATTTAATAAAGTTCTAAGGGAAATATTAGATTTTTTAGCATAGAGTAAAGCATAGGATTATTTTATCCTATGCTTTATGACTAAAATTTATTTTATGGTTTCTACAACCTTCCCACAGGTAAGCATAGCGTTGCCGTAATAGGGATTTTTAATTGCAGGTTCTTTGCTAAGCCAACTCGCTTTTTTCATCGGGCAATACGCCTTATAAATATCACCGTGACCTAGCATTGTAACTTTGGCTAAGGCTGCCATGTTTTCAGAGAAAGCCGAGAAAAGTTCTCTTTGCTTTTTCAGATCTTTAGTGCTGGCAATAGCAGAGGCATCCTTAACAAGTAACGCCCGGTTGGCATCTGGAAGGTTTTTAGCATCAACGGATCCTGCCGCTTTAACGAATTGAGCAGCATGGGTTGCCGCAAGGTCAGCCTTGCTAGCCACTAAAGCATCTTTAATTGCATAATAATGGGTAAGCACGTCAATGTGTAAGGGCAATCTATCCAGTGCAAATGTTTGCACCAGTCCTGCTGCAATGAATGCAACTATAAAAAATATCTTTTTCATTTTGAAATGATTGAAATGTTTAAAGCAAATAATTCTTTACATGGCTCAAATAATGACCATGGGTATCAAACTTTAAACAAAAATCAAATCAGGAAGCTCTGGATAGCAATTCGGGTATCCGCAATGGGCGGATGGTGATTTCTTACAAAATATTTATTACTTGGTTTGTGAAGATAAGAGATCAACACATTTATATTGAAGGGGGTATTGAACGGTAAAATAGCAAGCGGAGGCTGTAAATTATTAAAGGATGGCGGGATACGCTTTTCACTTTTTTCAAATTTAGCCACCTCATCTTTACAGCAATTATCATCTGGGCTTTCCTGGGAGTTGCTAACTTGTTTATGATGGTCTGCAGGAGGCCCGTGATGGCTTACAGGCTCCCGATGATGATCAGCCGAAGCAGTATGCTCATGGGATTCGCCATGCTCATGACTATTTTGTTGTTGACCTACCGTTTCTTTATGATGATCAGCGTTAAAAGTCTTGTCTAATCCGACAGAACAAGCAAATCCTACAACCGTACTCAATGAGAATACGATTAGCAAAAAAGCTGCTTTAAACTGAACGGATGAAATTTTCATTAAAATATATTCGCCTAATAATTTTAGTTGATGCATCAAAGATACTTATCAATTGGTTTATTCTGCTATAAAATAGATTGAAAATTTTGTATAATTACAGAGATTAAGAGTTGCGAATCCAAAGAAGGTTGATACACTGGCTTGAAAATCAGTAGTTATTAGGTGAGGTTTTCCGGAAAATCCGATTGTCAAGTGTACAGGCAATTCAATCTGATCACCGTCTGAGGCGGGCCGAACACTTAAAGCGCCCTAGCTTCTGACATAAGAAAAGAAGTCACGGAAATTAAGAACAAAAGACAAGAAATACTAGTGGGAGCTTCAAGGCTCCTTTTTTCTTTTATGATTATATATTAATCATTTGCACAAAGTTAGGCTCAGGGGCTGCTGTAGCGGACAAAAGCTTCCGGCATAAACACTCGTATCCTTCCCTCCAGTCCATTTATTCCTTTTCCTTTTGCCCTTAATTGCCCTGAGCCAACCGGAGCACCATAATTAATTATTTAACATTTTAAACTCTCTAATTATGGAAAAGCTTCAAAATCAAATTTCATTGCTTCATGTATCTGAAATCAGTGTGACTTACAAGCCAATATTTAAAGCTTCTGAAAGGCCAGTTATAAGTACTTCCCAAGATTGTTATAACATATTACTGCAAAACTGGGATATGAATAAAATTGATTTATTAGAGCAATTTAAAATCCTTTTATTAAACCGAGCTAATAAAGTGCTAGGAATATATGAAGTTTCATCAGGAGGGATGGCTGGAACGGTGGCCGATCCTAAGCTAATCTTCTCAGCGGCTTTAAAAGGCTGTGCAAACTCAATCATTCTTGCTCACAACCACCCTTCAGGCAGTTTAAAGCCAAGTCAAGCAGATATTAGCCTTACTCAAAAGCTCAGAACTGCTGGAAATTTTCTGGATATTGATGTTTTAGATCATATCATCCTGACCAGTGAAGGATATATTTCCTTTATTGAAGAAGGGCTAATGTAGCCCTTCTTCAATAATTTAGCTGAATTTGAGTAATTCACTTGGGGTAACATTCAAGCCCTTCTTTCTCGACTTTCGATTTTGCCATGTTTAAAAGCCGGTTTTTTACAACGATTTCTTTGATTGACGAATGCATAGCGGTAGCCATTCCCGAAAGGGACATTAAACAAGCCAAAAGAAAAAAGCCATAAACTTCATGATGCAAATAGCGTAATTTTGAGGCATAAGTTTTCTGAGACGGATTTATCTCTGTCTGAGCGTAATGCGATTACTCAAAGATCATTGGTGTCCGGTTAAAACCAATATATAGCTTCAAATCTATTTGTACTAACGGGAAACGTTGTTTCTGTCGGGTTGTCTCAGAGGTAAGCCCCCTGCTTAAGTTTTAAAAAGGGTAAGCTGATAATCGGGTTGTGATTCTTTATAGCCTATGAGTGACCTTTCGGGGTTAATCAGGAATTGCAGCAAATCAATATAAGTGCCTAAATGTTGCCGTATCAGTCCGGCAACATTGGCAAATGACCATTTTTGTTTTCTGCGTTTATCGGCTCTGTCCTTGACGATCTTGATCAAAAGATCGGCAATCAGGGCGCACCAGATCTGTATCTTGATGGCGTTTTGATTATCTCCAAGGAAATTAGTCAGCTGAAAGTTTTGCTTTAACCGTTTAAAGAGCAACTCGATCTGCCATCTCTGTTTATAAATGCCGGCAATAGTCATGGCACTGAATTGCTGGTTATTGGTCAGGAACTCAAAGGTCTTACCGGACTGTTTATCGTAATAGGTAATGATCCTGGCCTGTTGCACCCGGACCCTTGTTTGGGGTTTACCTAAGGAAATGCGCTTATCGCTGATGACACCCTGCCGTTTTTGCTGTTCGCTTACGGGGTTTTCTTCCAGCAAGGCCCAGTAAGAACATTTGTTCAGCCGGGTCACCCAACTTACCCCCTGGCCGGTCCAGGCTTCCATCGGCAAGTAATTGTTATACCCTTTATCCATTACCAGGATAGAGCCTGAAGGCAGCTTTAGTTCTGGCATGATGCTTTTATCTGCACCTGAAGCTGCCCCCAGGCGAACAAAACAAGGCACGTCATCTTTGACCCTGATCAGGGTATGTGCTTTCACCCCACCTTTTTTCTTCCCATTGGCCATCGCGTTTCCACAAGCTTTAAAAACCTCAGAAAACAGAGTTATTGTCGTGGAATCGACAATAAATAACCGATCCCTGATCTTGCCTTTGATCCGGCTGTCCGGTAAAAAACCAACATAACGGTTTCTCAGGAAATGAAAAAGGTCACTAAAGAAATCCACGCTCCGACGCTTATTGGCATCCGCAAGCGTGCTTCTGCGGGGCGTACTAGTTATACCCAGGTGGCTCAGACGGGATGAGCCGGCCTGTAAACCGGTGATAAGCTCCCGTAAGGACGTGCAGTGGTGGAAGCCACTAAAAAGCATTGTCACCAAATGATCAAATGCCTTAAACTTTTTGCAATAACGGTCAGCACTATGTTTAAGCGCTAATTGTTCCACCTTGGAACGGGGTATAAAACAAAGTAACTGATTGAACACCGGCTGTCCGGTAAAAAATGTACTTTTGGGCATAGTCTAAATTTGTGGTGTGGTAACTTCAAATCTATACTAATCAGGGGCTTCGGCCCCTATTTTTTTGCCTTTTTTGTTCTTTAACGGACACCAATGACTCAAAGATCACCAGACATGTATCAGGAAAATAAAGAAACTAAATTAATCAGTAAAGGCGTGAAGCCCACTGCTATGCGTTTGTTAGTGATGGATGTGCTGTCTAACCAGGAAGCTGCAATTAGCCTTGGCCAATTAGAACAATCTTTTGAAAAAGTGGATAGAATAACCCTATACCGTACACTAAAAACCTTCGAAAATAAAAATGTAATACATAGTATTGATGACGGCTCAGGTGCAATAAAATATGCTTTGTGCGTGGAGGGATGTGAGTGTCATCCGGAAGATCTCCATGTACATTTTCATTGTACAAAGTGTAAAAGAACTTACTGTCTTCCTGAGATTATTATACCTGCTATCAGTCTTCCCAAAAAGTTTGTATCGAAGCAAATTAATATGGTAATCAAAGGTTTGTGTGGGAAATGTACAACCTAAAT
This sequence comes from Daejeonella rubra, assembly GCF_900103545.1. Classification (GTDB taxonomy): domain Bacteria; phylum Bacteroidota; class Bacteroidia; order Sphingobacteriales; family Sphingobacteriaceae; genus Daejeonella; species Daejeonella rubra. The sequence goes on along the minus strand of NZ_FNHH01000003.1, from coordinate 92,911 downwards.
GACAATTGCAATACTATTGCATGGTATCTTATCCTATATTTGCAATCTAATGAGATCTTTAACTTTCATAATGGCAATAATGGTGCTTGTACTAAGCTGCATTCCCTGTGCGGAAGCAGAAGTATTTGCTGGCAAATATGAAAGCAAGACACTACTCTTCAAGAGTGATACGCAAAATTTGCCTATCAATTCAGATGCCTGTTCCCCCTTTTGTACCTGCTCCTGCTGTTTGGGCTTTTCAATTGCAGCAACTGTATCACCTTCCTTTAGTTTAATGTACACTTGTAGGCAGAAAATTTATAGTTCTTATTATCCCAAAATTATTTCTTCTATATCATTGTCAATCTGGCAACCTCCCCAATAGTAATGTGATCCTGGGTATGTGTTAAGAGGTGCGATAGGAATTATCTGCACCAACTTATTTATCCGTTTCTCTCAAAGAAACAGTTTTAAATAAAATCCCAAATACAAGCCCATAATATTCAACATTTATAACAAGTAATACTCATGCTGTAACTAATGCTATTGGTTCACACATTTGAGTTTACATTCAACACCTCAAGATCAGTAAAGCATATGTTTAATAAAATCATTTTATTCTCCATAAAGAATAAAATAGCTGTAGGCCTGATGACCCTGGCGCTAATAATATGGGGAATTTATTCATTAACAAGGCTGCCTATTGATGCCGTACCTGACATTACTAATAACCAGGTACAGGTCATTTCACAGGCACCAAGCTTAGGGGCACAGGAAGTCGAACAATTTATCACGGCTCCCATTGAATTGGCAATGGCGAACATTCCGAATGTGATTGAGAAACGTTCTATCTCAAGGTCAGGCCTTTCGGTGATTACGATAGTTTTTACGGATGAAACAGATATTTACTGGGCACGACAACAGGTAAGTGCCCAATTAAAGGAAGCAGAGGGAAAAATACCGTTAGGTCTTGCAGAACCTGCATTAGCACCTATTACTACGGGCTTAGGAGAAATTTATCAATATGTACTTCATGCAAAAAAGGGATATGAAAGCAAGTATTCAGCTACCGATCTGCGAACTTTGCAGGATTGGGTTGTCAGAACACAATTAGCCGGAACAAAAGGGGTTGCCGAAGTGAGTGGCTGGGGAGGATACGTCAAACAATATGAAATTGCCCTGGACAATGATAAACTCAATTCCTTTAATATCACTGTTCCAGAAATCTATGAGGCCCTTGAAAAAAATAATGAAAATACAGGCGGCTCTTACATTGAGCAACAAAGTAATTCATATGCAATCCGTGGAATAGGCCAGGTAAAGACACTTGCCGATATTGAAAGAATCGTAGTAAAAAATTCAGGTGGGGTACCTATCCTGATCCGGGATATAGGAATGGTACAATTTGGCAGTGCAACCCGCTATGGCGCCGTAACGCGCAATGGAGAGGGAGAAGTTGTAGCTGGGATCACCCTGATGCTGAAGGGCGAAAATTTTAATGAGGTTATTAAAAATGTAAAGGAACGTGTCGTTCAAATTCAAAAATCATTGCCCGAAGGCGTGGTTATAGAACCCTTTATTGATCGTACAGAATTGGTTGGACGTGCTATCAGCACGGTACAGAAGAACCTCATTGAAGGTGCACTGATTGTTATTTTTATCTTGCTCCTTCTGTTAGGTAACTGGCGGGCAGGTTTAGTGGTAGCATCTGTAATCCCACTATCGATGCTGTTTGCCTTTGCTATGATGCGCCTGTTCGGTGTTTCAGGAAACCTGATGAGCTTAGGAGCGATTGATTTTGGCCTGATCGTAGATGGGGCGGTGATTATTGTAGAGGCCATTGTTTTCCGTTTAACAGAAAGCAAGCTTTTTCCCGATAAGCCACGGCTAACTCAAAGCCAAATGGATCAAGAGGTTTTTACGGCCTCTTCCAAGATCCGTAACAGTGCAGCTTTTGGCGAAATAATTATTCTTATCGTTTATCTGCCCTTATTGTCTCTGGTGGGGATTGAAGGGAAAATGTTCAGGCCGATGGCAGAAACTGTTGTTTTTGCCATTCTCGGGGCATTCATATTATCTATGACCTACGTGCCGATGATGAGCGCCCTATTTCTTAGCAAGAATACAGTGCACAAGCGTACTATTTCTGATAAATTGATGGATCGGCTCCGGGATGTTTACCAGCCTGCTTTAGAAAAGGTGCTGAAGTTCAAAAAACTCACTGTTGCCGCTACTTTGTTGCTGTTTGGATTTTCACTTTGGCTATTTAGTGGTATGGGCGGCGAGTTTATTCCCCAATTGGATGAAGGAGACTTGACTGTAGAAATTGCAATGGCGCAGGGAACATCGCTCACGCAAGTAGTAGAAACCTTTGGCAAAGCAGAAAAAATTCTCAAAAGCCAGTTTCCTGAAGTAAAACAGGTAGTTACACGAATTGGCAGTTCAGAGATTCCAACAGACCCAATGCCGGTAGAGCGTGCTGATATGATGGTGGCCATGAAACCCAAAGCCGAATGGGTAAGCGCAGATACCAAAGAAGAGATGGTAGAAAAAATGGAAGAAGCACTCTCTGTATTACCGGGTGTTAACATAGAAATTACCCAACCTATGCAGATGCGTTTTAACGAACTTATGACCGGTGTCCGCCAGGATGTTGCCATAAAAGTATATGGTGAAGATCTAGACGTGCTGACCCAACAAGCCAACCGGATAGCGAAATTAATTGCCCCAGTTGACGGAGTAAGTGAACCAATAGTGGAACGGGTAAGTGGACTACCACAGATCGTTGTAGAATATGACCGGGATAAGATTGCCCAATATGGATTAACCATCAGTGATGTCAATTCGATACTAAGAACGGCTTATGCCGGACGGGTGGCAGGGGTTGTATTTGAAGGCGAGAAACGCTTTGATATGGTGGTTCGTTTGCAAAGGGATTTAAGACAAAACATAAGCGGTATAGACAACCTGTTTATTCCCCTGCCGTCCGGCAATAAAATACCCTTAAGCCAGATAGCTTCGATATCCCTGAAAGAAGCCCCGGCGCAAGTTTCAAGAGAAGATGGAAAACGGAGAATTTATGTAGGTTTTAACGTTCGCGGGCGTGATGTGGAACGTACCGTAGCTGATATTCAGGAAATAATGAATGAAAAACTTAAACTTCCGCCGGGTTATTATGTGACTTATGGCGGACAATTTGAAAATCTGGTTGAAGCAAAGAAACGATTGGCCATAGCGGTACCGGCCGCATTAATTTTAATCCTCGGGCTGTTATATGCAACCTTCCGGTCTTTTACTCAAATGTTCCTTATTTTTACTGCCGTTCCTTTATCTGCAATAGGTGGTGTTTTTGCACTGCTTGCCAGGGGGATGCCTTTTAGTATTTCGGCAGGTGTAGGATTTATTGCACTGTTTGGTGTTGCAGTGCTAAATGGTATTGTACTGATCGGCTATTTCAACCAACTGAAACAGGAAGGAGTTACAGATATATATAAACGGGTAATTGAGGGTACGAAGGTCAGGCTTAGGCCTGTAATTATGACCGCTGCCGTGGCATCACTTGGTTTTTTACCAATGGCCTTATCGGCGGGAGCCGGTGCCGAAGTACAAAAGCCTCTTGCTACCGTTGTTATCGGGGGATTGATCTCTGCTACATTTTTAACCCTTTTCGTCTTACCCTGCCTTTATATCCTGTTCTCGGGTAGAAAAATAAAAATCAGTAAAGCCAGGAAACCATTGGTGATAGTTTTTTTATTGGTTCTATCAGGGTTTGGAAGTTTTAGCACGGCACAAGCTCAAACTGCGCCGTTAACCTTGGACAGCATTATCTCACTGGCAATAAAAAACAATTTGCAAGTCAGGTCTGCAAATTTAAGTGTGGATCAGGCTAGGGCCTTACAGAAAACAGGGTTTGATCCTGGTAAAACAGAATTTACACTTTCACAAGACCCGTCCGGAGGCGGAGGAAGCGACAACTCTTTGGGCGCGACTCAGGCTTTCGCCTGGCCGGGACTTTACAAAAAACAGCGGACGGTACTAAACCTGCAAACCCAGCTCGCAGAAAAATCCAGAAACTTTACCCAGGCAGAAATTATAAGGGCTACAAAAATAGCCTATTACGGCTACCTGTTTAGTTTGAGAACACTTCGTACTTTGGATTTTCAGGATAGCGTTTATCGGAACTTTATAAATAAATCGGAGATCAGGTTTAAAACCGGTGAGACCTCCAACCTGGAACTGATCACCGCCCGAAACAAATATCAGGAAGTGCAGGCATTAAAAAAAGCAGCTCAAACAAACCTCAAAATTCAGGAACTCAACATACAGCAATTGCTTAACACCCATGTTCCAGTTCAATTGGCGGAAAACGACCTGCCTATATTATTGCTCAATGACCCGGGTACAGACTTTGCAAGCGGTAATCCACTGGTCGGGTATTATCAGCAACAAATTGAAATCGCAAACGCCAGGATCAAACTACAGCAATCAAGAGCTATGCCTGATCTTACTTTGGGGTACAGTCAGCAATTAGTTATCAAATCATTTGATCCTGCTAAAATTAACCGGGGATACACCCCAGGTACACGAATCGCAGGTATCCAATTTGGAATTGCCGTTCCTCTGTTTAATGGAGCGGGACGTGCGAGGGTAAACAGTGAAAAATTAGCAGCCCAGATTGCCGAGACAGATTACCTGCGTATTCAAGGACAATTCCAGACCCAATACCAGCAGGCATTACAAGAGTACGCCAAAAATAAACAGATGGTGGATTATTATACCTCGTCAGGCCTAAAACAGGCCGATGAACAGCTTCGTATCGCACAGGTTTCTTTTGACTTGGGAGAGATTGGCTATATTGAGTTTATTCAGAATGTTTCATTAGCCATACAGAGCAAGCTTACCTATCTGGAAACGGTAAATCAATTAAATCAATCGGCCATTCAATTACAATATTTAAAAGGAGAATAATCAGATGAAATTACCAATCAATATAAAGCAGGGATTAAGTGCTATCCTGGTATTGCTGATCATAGGTACAATGATAACGGCGTGTACCAATGGAAAAGAAAACCAATCAGAAAATACGGCAGAAAGCCATGCAGAGGAAGAACCTGCCGAAGGCCTGGAGCTGTCTAATGCGCAATTGCAGGCAGTGGGTATAGTTATCGGGAAGATCGAGCACAAGAACCTCTCTGCTGTTGTAAAAGCAAGCGGCACGTTGGAAGTGCCCCCTCAAAATGAAGCCCAGGTGAATGCCCTTTCAGGTGGGGTGATTTTCAGAATCAATGTAATGGAAGGCCAGAAAGTTAGTAAAGGGCAAATTTTAGCTATTATAGAAAACCAGGAACTGCTCAAAATACAGCAGGATTATCTTTCCGCAAAAAATGGATTTACCTATGTAGATGCAGAGTATAACAGACAAAAGCAATTAAAAGAGGCAGGAGCTGGTACCGGGAAATCATTTCAGCTTTCACAGGCCAATTACAATTCCGAACTATCAAGGATAAAAGCCTTAGAACGCCAGCTCCAACAACTTGGCATTTCACCTAAACAAGTTGCTACAGGTAATCTGACCTCCCGGTATCCTATCATTTCACCAATAAAGGGTACTATAGGAACTATTAGTGCTCAAACGGGTTCCTACGCTCAGCCTGGCACATCCCTTATGGATATAGTGGATAACTCCAAAATACATGCAGATCTAATCGTATATGAAAAGGATCTATCTAAGATAAGGGTTGGACAAAAGGTAAATTTCCAGTTGACCAACCAAAACAATCAGCTAATCGAAGGTAAAATCTACGGTATCAACAAATCCTTTGAAAATGACAGTAAGGGAGTTGTGGTACATGCTGTTATAAACCAACCAGGGGGAAACTTAATTCCGGGAATGTATGTAACCGGTTTGATTAATGTGGGAACTGAACTTTTAACTGTAGTTCCTGTGGATGCCGTAGTAAAGGCAGAGGGAAAAGAATACATTTTTGTTGTAGAAGAAGGCACCGAGAAAAAGCAACATGGATCTTCCGAAGGTGACGAAGAAAAAGAAGCAGCAGCAGCCATACATTTCAAAAAAGTAGAGGTAGCTACGGGTGTTTCAGAGCTTGGTTATATTCAAATTACACCTTTGGAAAAACTAACCGAAAACGCACAGATAGTTACAAAGGGAGCATTTTATTTGCAATCAAAATCAATGGGCTCAGCTGAAGAGGAATAATACAATGATTATAGTAACTCAAATATCACAACTATGACAGACGCTAATAATAAAACCCTTTTACAAGTGGATGAACCCAAAGCCGAGGGTTTAGAAACTGAAGGAGCTTTATCAATTGAACAATCGTCCGTGGGCAAAACTGATGAAAATAGCTGGAAGGCTCATTGGGATTTGCTGCTTTCATTTCTTATCCTCTCCATTATACTGATATTGGAATACGGCTTTAAGATAGAATTATCAAGGCCATTTGCCTTAGTTGTAAACGGTATTGCCTATTTATTGGCAGGCCGGGGAGTACTCGCATTGGCATTCCGAAAATCAATACGTGGGGACATATTTAATGAATTTGTTTTAATGAGCGTAGCCACTATTGGTGCATTCTGTATAAGCGAGTTTGAAGAAGGCGTAGCCGTTATGCTGTTCTATCAAATAGGAGAATGGTTTCAGAATGCAGCAGTCAACAGGGCCAAAAGAAGCATTAAGGCATTACTGGATATTAGGCCGGATGAAGTAACCGTAATTAGAAATAATAACACCGGTGTTGTAAATCCATCGCAGGTAAATATCGGGGAAACTATAATGATAAAACCAGGTGAAAAAGTAGCATTAGATGGTGAACTGATTTCCGAAAATGCCTCGTTCAACACAGCAGCACTTACAGGTGAAAGCAGGCCGGACACAAAGTATAAAGGTGAACGGGTCTTAGCGGGAATGATTAATCTAAATACGGTATCGGAAGTGAGAGTAACAGCGGCTTTTAAAGACAGCAAGCTAAGCCGCATTCTAGAAATGGTACAGGATGCAACAGCCCGCAAATCACAAACGCAATTGTTTATTTCAAGGTTTGCAAAAGTTTATACGCCTATTGTTTTCTTTTTAGCCTTGGCTCTTGTGGTGATTCCCTATTTTATACTAGATAGCTATCATTTCTATTCATGGTTTTACAGGGCGTTGGTATTCCTTGTAATCAGTTGCCCATGCGCATTGGTCGTATCTATTCCGTTAGGTTATTTTGGAGGTATTGGACTGGCTTCGCGCAACGGTATTTTATTCAAGGGCAGCAACTTCTTGGATGTTATGACCAGGGTAAACACCATTGTAATGGACAAGACCGGCACACTAACCAAAGGCGTTTTCAAAGTACAGCAAGTTGTGCCGGAAGGCATAGAAGCTAAAGAATTGTTAAGGCTAACTTCTGCGTTAGAACGCAATTCCACGCACCCTGTAGGTAAGGCAATAACAGATTATGCTCCCAATATAGAGGATAACACGAAAGCTACAAACGTGGAAGAAATTGCAGGGCATGGTTTAAGAGGTACGATTGATAATAAAGAAATATTGGCGGGCAATTTAAAATTGCTAAAAAAATATTCAATAGACTATCCAAAAGAAATTGAACAGATAGTTGACACTATTGTAGTGGTAGCAGTTAGCAATCGTTATGCAGGGTATATAACTATTGCCGACGAAATTAAAGAGGATGCTGCATCAGCTATCAAAGCAATGCACGATCTGAATATTAAAACGGTTATGCTATCGGGAGACAAGCAAGCAGTTGTCGATCATGTTGCCAGGCAAATCGGTCTTGATGAGGTTTATGGGGATTTACTACCCGAAGGGAAAGTAGAAAAAGTACAATGGCTAAAAGATCAGGGAAGGCATATTGCGTTTGTGGGAGACGGCGTAAATGATGCCCCCGTAGTAGCCCTGGCAGATGCCGGTATTGCAATGGGAGGTTTAGGAAGTGACGCGACAATTGAAACAGCAGATATAGTAATCCAGAACGACCAGCCTTCAAAAATTGTTTCAGCAATTAGGGTCGGGAAGATTACCAGGAATATCGTTTGGCAGAATATTTCTTTGGCTATGGGTGTAAAAATAGTTGTCCTCATCCTGGGGGCCGGAGGGATAGCGAATTTGTGGGAAGCTGTAATTGCGGACGTTGGAGTTGCATTACTTGCTATTTTGAACGCTGTAAGAATTCAACGGATAAAATTATAGGTAACAATATTCTTTAACCCTAAAAAGTAACGTTATGAATAACCTTTTGCTATTAATCCTAGATAACTGGAAAGCTAAAAAGCTGGGCAAACCAGCAATAGTCAAGAGACAGCAATTACGCCTCGCTGAAATGGTCAAATTTGCCCGTCAAAATTCACCATATTATAAAAAATTATACGAAGGGCTGCCCGAAAACATTGAGGATGTTTCCCTCTTACCAGCAACAAACAAGAAAAAGCTGATGGAATTTTTTGATGACTGGTGTACCGATAGAACTGTAACCCTATCGAAAGTACGGGAACTGGTTAGCAATCCCGATCTCATCGGAGAAAAGTTTTTAGGTAAATACACAGTTGCTACTACTTCAGGCACAACCGGAAGCCCTGGGATTTTTCTTTTGGATGATCGTAGCATGTCTATAACAAGTGCATTAGCTTTTCGAATGCTTAGCTCCTGGCTTGGTTTTACCGATGTTCTAAAAATTATTGCAGGTCGTGGAAAAATGGCTATGGTCATGGCAACAGGAGGCCACTTTGCTTCCTCGATTGCAGCTGCGCGTATGAGCAAAAGCAGGGGTAAAAGCTTCTTGGCTTTATCTGCACATAAACCCATGCCCGAACTTGTAACAGCTCTTAATAAGTTTAGGCCTGTATTATTGGCTCCCTATGCAAGCATGGGTGCTTTATTAGCTAGTGAGCAGGAGGCGGGCCGTTTAAATATTAAACCCGTTTTGCTTGCACTTTCTGCGGAAGGACTGGCTGAAAGTGAATATATCAGAATAGCAAAAGCTTTTGATTCTAAGGTCGGAAATTCCTATGCTGCCACCGAATGCCCTTTTTTTAGTTACAGTTGCCGGGAAGGTTGGCTGCATACAAACAGCGATTGGGTAATTGCCGAACCTGTAGATGCTAATTATAAGGCTATACCTGCGGGTGTTCAATCTCACACCGTATTGATCAGTAATTTGGCAAATAGGATACAGCCAATTCTTAGATATGATCTTGGAGACAGCATCATCCTTCGTCCGGACCCTTGTCCATGCGGCAATAAATTACCGGCTATTAAAGTTACAGGCCGATCTTCTGATGTAGTCAATTTTTTAAATGAACAAGGCGAACAGGTCAGTGTACCGCCTTTAGCGTTTGGAATATTGGTAGACCATATCCAAGGAATCGAGCGCACTCAGATAGTTCAAACAGCACCTACGAACCTGAAAGTGAGATTGCGTTATAGCGATGCAACAAATCAAGATGCTATTTGGGAGGAAGTACATAATGCAATTACCAACCTTTTAAACGAGCGGGGCCTAAATAATATAACTGTCGAACGTGCCAGTGAGCCGCCAGAACAATCCTCTGGGGGAAAATTTCGCGAAGTTATTCCTTTCAAAAAGCAATAGCGATGAGCAATATGGAAACTGAATTCGAACTGGATGTCAGTAATAAAGCAGAACGCCGCACTCTGAGGTTGGTACTTGTGATCAATCTTTCACAGGCGGCTTTAGCCGGAATAGTTGGTTTCTTCGCTGATTCCACAGGACTTATGGGAGCAGCACTTGACAACTTAGCTGATGCGGGGGTATATATTGTGAGTCTGTACGCTGTAGGTAGATCTGCTTTGGCCAAATCACGGGCCGCTTACCTTTCAGGCACCCTGTTGATCATACTTGGATTAGGCTTGCTCATTGAGGTAGTTCGCAGGTTTGTTGCCGGAGGTGAGCCAGCCGGCATTCTCATGATTGTTACAGCAATTATAAATGCGCTTTCCAATCTGTTTTGCGTTAAATTATTAAGTGCACATAGAGATAAAGGTGCACATATGAAAGCGTCTATGATCTTTACTGGAAATGATATGATGGTCAATCTGGGAATAGTCGTCTCCGGAATTATGGTTATGATATTTAAGTCATCAATCCCTGATCTTGTAATAGGGCTAGTAGTTGTTGGAATTAGTATTAAAGGAGGTATAGAAATTTTAAGGGAAGCAAATAAGAAACAATAAAATCATTTTAGACCTTAAGCATTAACATATGAAAATAGCAATAGCGCAACAAAACTACCATATTGGCAATTTTGAATTGAACAGGAATAAAATCATAACTGCAATTGAAGAGGCAAGGCAACAAAATGTTGATCTTGTTGTATTTTCTGAACTTTCAGTTTGCGGTTATCCACCCAGGGATTTTTTAGAGTTTTCTGATTTTATTGATAAATGTTATGAGAGCGTTGAGCTAATATCACAGCATACATTTGGAATAGGTGTAATTATTGGTGCACCGCAACGAAACCCTAAAATCGAAGGAAAGGATTTATATAATTCTGCCCTTTTACTTTTTGATGGTAAGATCATTGCAACTGCTCATAAATCATTATTACCCACCTACGATATTTTTGACGAATACAGATACTTTGAGCCTGCCAATACCTGGAGTGTAATAGATTTTAAAGGGGAACGGATTGCCCTGACAATTTGTGAAGACATCTGGAATCTTACCGAAAATCCTTTATATTCAACATCCCCTATGGAATTGTTGGTTCAGCAACATCCAACTATGTTGATTAATGTTACAGCTTCCCCTTTTGATTACGACCATGATGACGATAGAAAAGAGATTATACTGGAAAATATTAAGCGCTATCATTTGCCAGTAATCTATTGTAATACCGTTGGCGCTCAAACGGAATTGATTTTTGATGGCGGGAGCTTGGTATTTAATAATACCGGCAGCCTTCATAAAGAATTAAAATATTTTAAAGAGGACTTCTACGTTTTCGATTCCAAGGATTTATTGACCGATAATCAACCAATAGCAAACTATCGATTTGTAGACACACGGGTTGCTAAAGCGAGAAACAGAGAAAAATTAGTTGAATACTTAACAAGTGAAAAGAATATAGACCAGATTTACCAGGCACTTATATTAGGCATTCAAGACTATTTTAAAAAGATGGGCTTTAAAAAAGCGATTTTGGGTGCTAGCGGTGGAATAGACAGTGCTGTAGTACAAGCTTTGGCCGTAATGGCATTAGGCAAAGAAAATGTGCATGTTTTATTAATGCCATCGGAATTTTCTACTTCTCATTCAATTACTGATGCGGAGCAATTATCAGGAACATTAGGAAACAGCTTTGATCTTATTCCTATAAAAAACATATATCAAACATATCTAACATCATTAAATCCAGTATTTATGGATTTGACGTTTAGTATTGCCGAAGAAAATATTCAAAGCAGAATTCGAGGTAACTTATTAATGGCTTTGGCTAATAAATTTGGATATATTTTACTCAACACATCCAATAAAAGCGAACTAGCTGTTGGTTATGGGACGTTGTATGGAGATATGGCAGGTGGGTTATCCATTCTTGGCGATTTATATAAATTACAAATTTATGCATTAGCAAGGTTCATAAATAAGAGCGAAGAAATTATCCCTGTAAATATTCTAAGTAAAGCACCATCTGCTGAATTGAGGCCTGATCAAAAAGATGCTGACACCCTTCCGGATTATTCTGTTTTGGATCAGGTACTGTATGAATATATTGAAATGAGAAAGGGATCAAAGGAAATTATTGAACAAGGGTTCGATTCAGAACTTATTACAAGAATATTAAAATTAGTAAATACCGCTGAATACAAGCGCAATCAGTTTTGTCCCATTATAAGGGTGAGCAGAAAGGCATTTGGAGTAGGAAGAAGAGTACCTATAGTTGGGCAATATTTATACTAATCTGTTAAAATTATAAACCAATTATCAAGTTGTAGTGTTAATTGTAGTAAACTGAATAAAAAAACCGAAAATATCTTTCGCATCGTTAATAATGAGGGTTAAAAATGGCAAATTGATTAATTTCTACTTAATGGGTAAATTTGATGTTGGATGAGTTTCTGTGGTTACATATTTCTATCTATATTCTTTTCCTGTCAATTGAGCCGGGATTAGAAGCGATGTGTGCCAACCTAAGCAATCAGAAAATTGATTGTTGTGATACCTACGATTCATGCGAACAGGATTTGACCAATTCACAAAAGAAATCTTCGAATAAAGCACCTTGTAATGAGAATTGCAATCCCCTTAAAGTTTGCAATAACTGTATAGGATATGTAGTCAGTCCTTCTATAAACACGCTAGCAATGCCGCCTGTCCTTTTTTTAGATAACCACATTGTATTGTCCCCTAATAACCTTTTCCCGCAATTTTCTCCCGATTTCTGGCAGCCACCGAAATCCATTTTATAATTTCTATTCTTTAAACCCCAAGAGGTAGGTGCTCTCGACTTAATTAATTTAAACATTTCAAATAGATGTCATTTACAGCATAATGCTATAAAGATGTCATTTGTGATGTAACCTTATATATTGTCAATCCGAATAAATTTGAATACGTAGTTAGGCCAGAATCAACCTACTATGGCAGGCAAATTTGTTTAAATGATATATAGATATTTCCTTTTTTAGAGGAGATCAAGGGGCCCTATAAGTCTCGATTTTTTTAATTAAAGTAAAACCTATGAAAAAAGCAGAATACAACGACAAAGATTTGATAGTAGATATACTGACTAAATCGTTTGAAACTAACCAAAGTGTTAATTATATAGTAAAACAAGATTCGAAAAGATTAAGCCGGATTAAAGCCCTTATGGACTATTCTTTTGAAGTCTGTTATTCATTTGGAGATGTGTTTTTATCTGATGATAATAAAGCATGTGCCTTAGTGTTGTACCCTGACAAAAAAAAAACCACAATTAGATCCATATTGCTTGATGTGAAATTAATTTTATCATGCGTTGGCTTAGGTAACATTAAAAAGACCATGACCAGGGAGACGATGATTAAAAAAATACAGCCTAAAGAATCAATTTATTATTTATGGTTTATAGGTGTTGATCCGGCAAATCAGAATATGGGAATTGGGAGTGAATTATTAAAGGAACTTATAGAGGATAGCAAATTAAATGAGAGACCAATCTTCCTGGAAACTTCCACATTAAAAAATCTCCCGTGGTATAAAAAGTTTGGCTTTAATGTATATCATGAAGCGGAATTAAGCTATAAATTATTTTTTCTTAATAGGAGTCTTACTTAACAATTGTGTGTATGCTGGTATTTGGAACAGAAATGCACATTGTTACTTTTATTTTTGTGGTGCTGGAACTGCTAATGTTTGTTTTTCAGTTGTCCTATTATTTACTAAAGCCACAAGATGAATATCGGAAATGGTATTTAATACTGCTATTGCTTTTAATATTTTATAACATTACCGGAGGTCTGTTTCCTGATCCAAACATCAATATTCCCATTATTACACAAAATATTATTGCTTATGGCAGTGGCTTTTTAATGGCCTCTTATTTTCCCTACTATTTTTATAAGGGGTTCGACCTCAGGTTACTTCGTTTTCATGCGATTTATGGTGTCCCTTTATTCCTAATACTACCGTATGTTGTTTTTTTTGTGATTGCCTATTCTTTTAATAAGAATCTGGATTTTGCAATTCAATATGGCGTTATTATCCCCTTCTTTTATTCGTTTATTGTGCTCAGAGCTATATTAATTGCGATAGGTAAACACTATAAAGAGAATCGAAATCATCATTACTATATGGAAGAAATTGCTGTTTATTGTGCGGTTGTTCCATGGGCAGCCATGATTCCTATCACATATTTTCATTTTAGCCAGTTAGTTGAGGCTCTTTTTACGAATCTGGGTTTTCTTATTATAACTGGAATGTTTATTTATAAGTCTGTAAGACGTGCAAGAAAGGAAAATGCATTACTGGCTGAACTTGATTTGGTTGTTGCAGATCCTTTATCTATAAATAAAAATTGCAAAATATATGGCTTAACATGTCGGGAAACTGAAGTGGTCATACTTATATGTCAACGGTTCAAATCTAAAGAGATAGGTGAAAAGCTTTTTATTTCAGAAAGAACAGTGAACAAGCATGTCGAGAATATTTTCAGTAAGGTACTTGTGACAACAAGATTGGAGCTTATTCAGAAAATTGGACGCTGACCAAATTATTAGCTAATAATGATTATAATTTTAAATACGTAGTACCAACGTAGTAAAAAATACGCAGCATCCGCGTATCAAAATACGCATCCAATACTTATTCTATCAATAATTTTCTAGTTGAACTTTGACCTTCATTTATTAATAGAAGGTCGTATGGATCTATAGCTACATTTTTTTGGCCCGATGTGATAGTTGTTGCCAGTAAACAGGCAGGGCCGAATTCACTTTTAATCTACTACTATATGTTAATCAAGTACACAGAAGAATTGTATGCGCAGATGGAAACGCAATTGGAAAACATTAATGGATCATTAAAAGAAGCTATTCAGAATTTAACGGAATCGCTCTTTTGTATTACAACAACCTTGAATCTTTTAAAAAGATTCATTCAGGAGCATCCTTTTAAGGATCCCGAGGGTGAGATTGATTTTTTTAAGAACATTAAGCCACGATTTTATAGCTGGTATATTTATGTGGTTGAGCTATATCATATACTTTCAGCTGTACCTAGTGGTACAGATCAGATGATCCGAGATTATTTTATGGGTGAGTTAAAGATCATTAACAGGTATTTTACCATTCATCAGTTTTACTACCAATACTTCCAGCGGGACGAGACCGCGATGGATGAAAACTATTTTCTACGCGTCAATCTTGTTCCTTTTCCAATCGGATCTGAACAGACCGCTGTTGATCCCGACTTCTCCACTAACCAGGATTATATGTTTTCCAAATTCCGGGCTTATGAGATGCTTAGGACATTCCTGATCAGGAGGCTAAAACTTCTTTATCAAAACCCGGATAATATTTTTATCGCTGAAATACTTGCGGGGAAAAAAAGGTGTTGGTCTGGTGACAAAGTAGAACTCATTGAAGTTGCCTATGGTATTTATTATACCAATAGATTAAATGAAGGCAAAGCAGAGATTGGAGATGTTATTGAATGGCTGGAAGATAGCCTTCAAATTGATCTTAGCCAGGCTTATCGCATGTTTCTGGATATCCGCAGGCGAAAAACACTTAGTTATACCAAATATCTGGACGAAATGCGTGATTCAATCCACAAGCATATCGACGAAACCAACCGTTACAAACCAAAGACTCCCAAGCGACAGAATATGTAATTGTTCAAGTCAGCAATAAATCATTACCAACATTTTGAAGTTGTGAAAGCCCCGTCTGCACCCTCCCCAATTTTGCTCCCAGTGACAAACAAGATCTTTGACATTGGGGGATGAAGCATTATCCTGCGAGGAGCGGGAAATTTTGCGAAGGTGAGATTATATCAATAATCTGAAAGCGCATTGGCAGGCGAGGGCCCGGTTCGTAGGAACCGACGTGAGTAATCTCGAATATATAGAACCAGTATCCGCATAACGTTTGGTGCGGATACTGGATTACCAAGGGGGCATTCTGCCCCTTTTGTGTTTCTGAACTTTTCAAAATACTATCAATAAACTTAATTTATATATTATGTTCTTAAATGCGAATGAGATCCGGGAAAAAGTTTCCCTTGTGGATCTGTTAGCCCATTTGGGTTATGCTCCCGCTTATAAATCAGGCAAAGAACTATTCTATCTTAGCATGCTCCGGGAAGAAAAAACTGCATCGCTTTGTGTTAATGAGCAACTGGGAATGTGGTATGATCATGGTGGGCCAAACCGCTCCGGTATTAAAGGAGGAAATGTAATTGACCTCGGGCTAGCCTATTGGTTCCCTCTTTCCTTTCAAGAAGTGCTTGAAAAGATTAAGAATACCTGTTCTATTGAAATTTCAAAAATCCCTGTTCAAAAAGAATTAAATCAAAAGGCCAGACCCCGGATCGCAATTAAGCTTCCAAATTATAAAATTGCAGAAGTAAAACCACTGGGCAGTAATCCGGCTATTACCGGTTACCTGCAATACAGAGGGGTGTGGGAGACAGCTGCGGAACATCTGAAAGAGATTTACTATAATGTAGAGGATACGAAGAAAAATCGAAAGCCTTTCTTCGCAGCCGGATGGAAAAACGAGAATGATGGGTGGGAAGTGCGGAATAAGTATTTTAAAGGTTGCCTGGGTAAAAAGGGAATGAGCTTTATTCAGGGAGAAGAGAATCGATTGGCGGTTTTTGAAGGATATTTGGATTTCCTAAGTTGGAAACATGAACAAACAATAAACAAGCCAACTGTTTTAATCCTTAATTCCTTGTCTTTTATCTCAGCTGCTATTGACCGTTCCTCCAAATTTGAAGTGGTGGATGTGTTTTTTGACCATGATCAATCCGGTAGGCAGGCCACGCAGCAGTTGTTATCCGCTATTCCTCATGCCAAAGATCGATCAGATTTATATGCTGGCTATAAAGATTATAACGAGAAACATATGGCTGAACAAGCCGAATTATTGCGCATAACGTCGCCTATTGATGTTTTTAAAAACCTTAAAGTTGGTTTTAGCCGGTAACTATTTTACAAAACATTCTCTGAAGGAAGAATCTCGTTTTACCCTAATAATTTAGTTTTTTATCATGCAAAGGTATCGCAATCTGCTTTTAAACCGTCAAGGGTATATAAACCCGATGAAGGATCGGGCCCTTGACAGTTTAGCAGATCGCTTCTATACCAGGCATTAAAAAACTAAATTTTATTGTTATGGAAAGCTTGATTTTAAATCTTCAGTCAGAAAAAGTAATAAACAAATACATACACGAGAACCATCTTGTAAAGTATGAGAAAGGAATCCTAAACGAGATCTTAACTGCTATTAAGAAAAACGATGCTGGATCGCTTTCCTGGTTTGCCAGTTTTGGTACATCTTTAAGACATATCACCATGAATGTATATGCTTATCGTAAGCAACTGGAATTCGGTTTTACCGAAATCAGTTTTGACCAGCATGGATGGCTTTTAAGACCTCAATTTTTGGACAGGGAAGATCTCGTATTTGGAAACGTGGATCGATATTCAGAACATAGTATTATCTACTTAGGAAGGGGAGAAAACCATATCTGGACATACTCGCTTAATTATAGCTACGGCATGGCAGGCGGAGGAAGTTTAATATCAGTTTATGATACGCAATTTAAGAGCCGTCATGATGCATTAACCGCTGGGCTAAATGAGCTGAAGGAAATGATGTCAGCAAAACTCGGTAATAGTGATATTTCAAATTACAATCAATCTGTACTAACTACTACGCTGAAGGACATTGCGAAATTTGAGGTTGCTATGGTTCAACTTAGCTTGTTCTATATATCTCTTAATGCGTTAATACAGCTATTCATTTATATAAATTGCTGTATAGCCATATATACGAATAGCTATTTATTTATCTAAACAACTCTTTAAATAGCCCGCTAACTGAATAACCAGATATACAACTACCGACTTATATAACTAACCTTATAGCGATATATATAAATAGATATTTACATCAATAATCCAATAAAGGTTAATTTATATATCTGTTTATGCCTAATCCAAATAGCTCTTATACTAATAGCCAGCAAGTCTAATTATTCAGGCCATAAAAGAGCTCCAGAGAGTTTTGCCCTTATAAACACACATTAGCAATACAATCTTCTTTAAAGGGTATTAGCCCCGGTCTTTGCTTTTTTACCGGCAAGTTGTGTTTTTGGGTACCCAAAAACTCACTTGCCTTTGTCCCGGCTAACCCCTGAAGGGGAAAGGCAGGACAAAGGAGTGAAAAACCGCGCAACTTGGTTTTTCTGCAAAGCACCTTAAAGCCCATCCGAAGCCTCATGAAGAAAGCAATTAAGAAAGTTGGTCGGCCGGAAATGACATCAGGAAAACGCACGAAGATTATTAAAGCCAGGCTGACAGAAGATGAATTTAACCAAATCTTGATTATTGAAAAAAGCCTCGGTATCACTCGTATGGAACTTATCCGGACAAGAGTGCTTTACAATTCAAGTAAGGTTTTGGTTAATGCAGGGGGGCTTTTAAAACAGCTTGATGCTATCGGTGCAGAAATGGGCAGAGGTGGAAATAACATTAATCAACTGGCCAGGCATGCTAATATACTCAAGAACGATGGTTTGCTGACTGAAAGCGTAGTTAGAGAATTTAACGAGCTTTTTGGATCCTACATTACTATCCAACAAGAATTGGAAAAAGCTATCCGGCATATTATTCGACTGATGAAATCTTAATCTATGATTGTAAAAATTCTCAATAAATCCGCAGCCTTTAAAGGGGTAAGTTATAACACTAGCAAGGTTGAAAAAGATAAAGGCGAACTAATGAAGGTACAAAACTTCGGGGCTATACAAGGCTTGGATTATTTACGGCCACAGGATTATATCAATTATCTTGAAGCTCAATCTGCCCGAAGTACCCGGACGAAGTTTCCGCAATTCCATGCTGTTATTTCGGCTGAAGGAAGATCACACAGCAAAGAGCAGTTAAGCCACATTGGGGAGCAATGGCTTACAGGAATGGGCTACGGAGACCAGCCCTATTTGCTGATTTTCCATAAGGATACGAAAAACAACCACATACACATGGTTACTACACGTGTGGGTAAAGATGGTCGGAAAATTCCGGATGCTTTTGAAAAGATAAAATCCTACCAGGTGTTGAACCGGATATTAGGGGTGGATGAAAACAGGGCTGCCAAAGCTCAAGTTGAAAAAGCGTTAACCTACAGCTTTTCCACCCGTGCGCAGTTTATGATGATTTCAGAAGCACAGGGTTACGCGGTTACATTATCAGCAACCGATTATAAGATTAGCAAGTTTGGTAAAGAACTGGCTCAAATACCTATAAAAAAAGTAGATGAGAGAATTGCTGATCATCAAAAAAATAAAGAGCGCATTAGCCAACTGCGGGCGATAATCGAAAAATACAGGCTAAAGGTAAATCCGGCAATCTACTCTATAACCCGTGATCTTCCCGGAGGTAGGACAAAAACAGTTAGCGGCTATTCTTCCAAACTTGCAGAAATGCTGAAGGCTAAATTTGGAGTCCAGATACTATTTCATGCGAAAGATGATAAACCCCCTTATGGATACACCATCCTGGATCATGTGGGGAAAGCGGTTTTTAAAGGTAGCGAAGTCATGTCCCTAAAAGAGTTTATCGACCCTTTACAACCAAGAATAAAACAGGAAGCCAGCCCTGAATTTTCTGAAATAATGAAAGAGATATCTCAAGACAATCTGGCTTTTTATGAGGAGGCTCTTAATGAATATTCAAGTGAAGGTCGAAATCCGGATGAATTCCATGCTTTAAATGCTGAACCTTCAGCCGATCAGTATGATACAGGAATATCAGTTGGGCTACCTGAATTGCAAATAGATATTTCTGATGACATTGACGATGAGGCAATACCTGGACGGAACCGGCGAAAGAAAAGAAAATCAATAACAAACAACCGATAACTATATAAAATTCATGAAATGGTCATACTAATAGGCAACCAAAAAGGCGGTGCAGGTAAGAGTACACTCACCCTGCTATTTGCTAATTATTTAGCTACCATTCGCAACCGAAGGGTAACAGTACTAGACATGGATTACCAGCAGTCCATCGCTTCCAAATCTGAAAAGGCGAAGATTTTAGAAAATGAACCGGACTATGAAGTGATCCCTTCAGATCTCAAACATTTCCCCATGCTGTTGAATCTATTAAATAAGAATAAAGGCGAGATCGTACTCATTGACTTACCAGGCAAGATGGACGATGACGGCCTGATTCCTGTGTTCCTGGCTGGAGATATGGTCTTATGCCCTTTTAATTATGATGAATTCTCTGTGGACTCAACACTGCTGTTTGCGATGGTAACCAGGAAGATCAATAACCACGCGCCTTTTATTTTTATTCCCAACCGTATCAAAAACACGGTGAAATATGAAACCAGGCTTGAAGTGGAAAAGGTATTACAACGCTTTGGTGTCATTACACCCGGCATTGCTGACCGCGTAGATTTTCAAAGGATCAGTACGGTACACACGCCTCTTATCCTGTTTCCGGTAATCCTTCCTATTCTTGATCTGGTTTACGAAGCATATCTTTTAAAGGAGGAACAGCCATGACGAGTATTAAATCCCTTGCCGATGAACTGAGGGAAAAAATCCGATTACAGGACACAGAAAATGCGGTAACCCCTAAAGAAAACCCTCCTGAAAACACTAAAAAGCCTTCTTCAGTTAAAGAAATTGATAAGGAAATTTCATCCCTATTTAATGCTCTTGATGCCTACGAGCTTTGCGGCTCTGACAAAATGCTTATTCGCCTCGATACCCGCACTACCAACTTGCTAAAGCAACTAAAGCTGGCCAAAGGCATTGACATGAACAAATTCATTGCTTACAGCCTGCAAATTTTCCTGGAGCAGCGTCCCTGGCTCAGCTTTTATATCAAAGAAACCCTTAAAAACACTGACTTATGACATGGACAAATTTTTTATTGATTTTATTAGTGATTTATCTCACCTACTATGGGCTAAATGTAATCTTTGACCTTATTATGGCCAGCAAACAACCAGGGTCCGAAAGTGATCAGGATGTATTGTTTTTCAATGAAGATACCAGCCCTGAACTGATTACTTATGAAGAAGAGTCGGAAGCGCCAGCACCCCCATCGGCACCTGAAAATCCAGAGCCGGACGCTCCAAAACAGTCCAACTTTACTTCAGGACTGCTTAGATCAACCGGAGCCGTTGGCATCAAAGAGTTATTCAATCTTGCAAAGGATGACCTCATCGAATATACCAGGGCGATCCCTTATTAAACTTTATAGCTAAGCGCATGATCTCTTCACGTTCACCTTAATCAAATTCCAGGATGAAAACCATTCCTCAATTTTTGAAGGCAGCTTTGGCTGCCTTTTCTATTGCATTACCTTTCTATTGCTATGCTCAGCAACCACCCGGTATAAACGAATTCTACCAGGTAAGCGGCGAAATGCACCGCTGGTATTTCAGTCTGTCCGATCTGGTTTTGGTGATCGGTGCGATCAGCGGAATACTTGGAGGTCTGAGAATCTATACTAACTGGCAATCCGGCAAACATCATCACATCGATGCCCAGGTTATGGGCTGGTTCTTTTCCTGCCTTTTCCTCACGTTGATCGGTGTCTTTCTCAGAGCTCTCTTCAGGGTCAATTAACTCTTCATTTAAACATTAACCTTTTTAATTCTTACTCTTATGACAAGTAAAACTCAAAAACTGTTATCATTTGCTGCGCTGTCTATTGTAGCAGTACAAACCGTCTTGGCTCAGGGCGGCGGCGGCACAACCGGAATCAATGCAGCAACATCTTCACTGACAAGTTACATAGATCCGGTATCAACCTTAACCCTTGCGATTGGGGCGGTAGTTGGAATCATAGGAGGTGTACGAGTATACATCAAATGGAATTCCGGTGATAATGACATCAACAAAGAGCTTATGGGCTGGGGAGGATCCTGCCTCTTCCTGGTTTTGGTGTCAGTGGTTATTAAGGCATTTTTCGGTGTCTGATGATCCGCAAATTTTCCATATACAAGGGGCTGCAGAAACCCCTTGTATATAAAGGATTTAAAGGAAAGTTTATTGCCTGGGGTATTGGGTCGCTTGCTTTAGGCTTGGTCTCAGGGGGCTTATTGGGTGCCCTGACCAATATGTATCTGGGCGGGATAGTAACCATACTGTCCATTGCCGGAGGACTATCCTATACCTTTTTTCAACAGAAGAATGGCCTGCATTCAAAAACCCGCCACAAAGTAGTCTTTATACATCTTATCCATTTAAAAATAAATTATGCAAACACATCAAAAGACCGCATTTAAAATGCCCTATGCCGGTATTGATCCTGATGATGGTCAAGCTGTACTGTATGGGGAAAGAGGTGATTTCTCAATGATCTTTCAGATTCGGAATCCTGTTTTGCAGTACGGTGCAGATCCTGATGCTTATTCAGCTTATCATCACCTCTTGCTTAATATGATCAAGATTCTGGGTGAAGGGTATATAATTCAGAAACAGGATGTATTCTCCCGCCAAAAATATCAGCCTAAGCCTGCAACAGAATTTCTGCAACAAAAATATAATGAACATTTTGAGGGAAGGGAATATACCAGCATTAGCACCTACCTTATTCTGACACGTCAGGTTAAAAGAGGGGCATTTTATGTGTACGATAAAAAAGTGCTGAACGATTTTCATCAGCACCGGAGCAAAATATATGACCTTTTGAACGGTTCAGGCTTAAGCCCTCATCTTTTAGATGAAACAGAGATCAACCGCTATATCACCGCTATCCTAGGCATGGAGTTTTCATCCGGACACGCTGCCCTGGATAATATACTTTCAGGTGATCAGCAACTGGGAATTGGTACAAGGGCAGTCCGTAGTATTAGTTTAATCAATACAGATATAATAGACCTTCCGGAAAAGCTCGGCACATATACTGAAAAGCATGATGGTAAGAACCTTCGGGAATTCCCGGTTGATAACCTTTCCTTCCTTCATCAGGTACCCGGTTATCAGTGCATCGTTTATAATCAGGTAATTGAGATTCCCGGACAACAGCTTACACTGAATAAACTGGAATTAAAACGTAAACGACACTCCGGTGTGCCTGATCCGGCTAACCTGATTTGTGTGGAGGATATTGATCAGCTCCTTGTTGATGTGGCCAGGGAAAATCAGCTGCTGGTAAATGCTCATTATAATATTATAGTTTGCGCAGAGGTTTCCAAAATCAACAAGGCCGCCAATTTTATTGAAGCAGCACTTTTTCAGCAAGGTATCATCCCTTCACGCAATGCCTATAACCAACTGGAACTTTTTCGCTCTGCTCTTCCTGGCAATGCAGTAGAATTGAAAAAATACGACTGGTTTTTAACCACCTCGGATGCGGCGTTATGCTTTTTCTTCAAAGAATCCATGCTCACAGATGAGGACTCAGATTTTCTGATCCGTTTTACCGACCGCCAGGGAATTCCTGTAGGTATAGACCCGGCGGATTTACCTATGCGTACCAATCGCATAAATAATCGCTCAAAATTTGTTCTGGGAGGCAGTGGAAGCGGGAAATCTTTTTTTATGTGTGCCCTTCTTGAACAGTACATGCTCTATAATATGGATGTTGTGATTGTGGATGTAGGACATTCTTATTCCGGACTGTGTGCCTACTTCGGTGGTAAGTATTACACCTACACGGAAAAGAACCCTATCACTATGAACCCCTTTGCCATCAGCGAAAGTGAATATAATATCGAGAAAAAAGACTTTTTAAAAACGTTAATCGGGCTGCTTCTTAAAGGGGCAGAAGGAACGATCTCTCAGGTAGAGGATACCGTGTTTTCTAATGTGATCTCTGCATATTATTCGGAATACTTTATGCCGGAATCTGAAAAAAAGATAGATAATCTAAGCTTTGATTCCTTCTATCATTATTCAGTAGAGAAAATTAAAGAAATCAAAGATCATGAAAAGATCAGTTTTGACCTTGATGAATACCGGTATGTTTTAAAGAAATTTTGCAGAGGCGGTGAATACGGATCGCTCCTGAATGAAACCTCTGATGCTTCCGTATTTACTGAAAGGTTTATCGTCTACGAAATAGATTCCATCAAGGAAAATAAGGTTTTATTTCCCATAGTGACTCTCATCATTATGGATGTGGTTCTGCAAAAGATGCGTCACCGGACAGGACAACGTAAAGCTTTAATCCTAGAAGAAGCTTGGAAAGCTATTGCATCACCCTTAATGGCCGGGTACATTCTTTATTTATATAAAACCATGCGTAAATTCTGGGGGGAACCTATTGTTGTCACCCAGGAGCTTGGAGATATTTTGGGTAATGCGGTGATCAAAGACAGCATCCTGAATAACTCCGATACCATTTGCCTGCTGGATCAAAGCAAGTTCAAGGAGAATTACGACGATATCGCAAAGCTGCTTTCATTGACACCAATTGAACAGAAAAAGATCTTCACCATTAATCAACTTGACAACAAGGAATATCGTGGAAAATTTAAGGAGGTATATATCCGCAGGGGATCAAGCGGGGAAGTATATGGTGTGGAAGTTTCGCTATTTCAATACCTGACTTATACCACCGAAAAGCCCGAAAAAAATGCCGTTGAAACTTACATGAGGGCTTACGGATCTTACCAGACAGGGCTGGAAGCTTTTGTTTCCGATCTGGAGAGAAGCGGCTTGAAGCTTGAAACATTTGTCCGAAAAGTTAATCTGGAGGGAATATTCCCAGCTGGTTCTATAGAATATTTTAAACCTGATTTTATATGAAAAAACTAATCTCAATTTTAGGGTTTTGCCTGCTGGTTTTGCCTGGCTTTACCCAGATCTACATCGATCCCGCAACAGCTGGTGCAACAGCTGCCCATTCGGGAATCATTAATGGACAGCTAAATAAAACCAACGAGAACCTGACCCTGATACAGCGCGGGCAACTGGCGGTAACAGGGCAACTGGTAATCGTAAACGACTTGCAAAATCAGATCTATAAAGGGCTGAGTGAGGTGTCAGGTGTGGTTCGATCATTACTTGCAGTAAAGGATATTACCGAAATCAGTATTGACATAGTGGAAGATGTAAACAAAGCGGTCACTATAGCCCAAAGTAATCCCACGCTGTTGCTGTTTGCGGAGGGGGGAGCCAGGGAGTTTAAAACACGAGCTACTAACCTAGCCGCAGAGGTAAGTTCATTTGTATTGCAAGGTGGTAAGAGTAACCTCATGGATTCAGGGGAACGGGCAAAACTGTTGAACAGGATCGTTAATGAACTGATGATCTTACGGGGTGTGGCATACGGTATGTACCGCTCCATGTACTGGGCAAAACAGCGTGGGATACTAAATTCTCTGAACCCCTATGCGGGGTATACCAATATCGATAAACAGATCGCTGATGATATTATCCGAAATGCCAAATACCTGAAGCAATGAAATACCTGATATTCTTTTTGATCTTGTTAGGCATGGTGCCTGAAGGATCAGCCCAGGTAAACGTACAACTCTTGCATCAGTTAGTGGCCGAAAGCAAATCAGAGCATAGCAAGCAAGAGGAAGCTAAAAATAAACAAGCCATTACATCTGCAAATGAAGAAGTGAACCGTTCTCAAATGAGCAAGCTTAAAACCAAATACCGCGAATTGCAAAGCCGCTTTCAAATGCTCGGATTGGCAATAGATGCTACACAGATTGGATTACAAGCTGCGCCTGTTATAACAGAAATCATCCAGCAGCAAGGCCTTATTTTCCAGCAAGCAGGTAATGACCCATTGTTGATATTGCTTGCCTATAATGCTGAAATGGATATGGCTGATCAGGCATATTTACTAAGTAACTACTTGTACGGACTGGCAATAAGTTTCGGTGATCTAAACCAGATGAAATCCAGCGACCGCAAAATACTGTTCAGCCATGTTTTGACAGAATTGCGTAGGATCGCCGGGGCATCGAGAGGGCTGGCAGCAACGATGTACTACGCCAGCAGGAGAAAAGCACTTCAATCTATAAACCCCTTTGCAGACTTTATCAATGAGGATAAACGATTAGTTAATGACATCCTGCGAAAAGTCGATCTTCTTAAAAACCCCTGATCTTATGAAACACATTCTCTTTTTATTTTTAATATCGACGGACTGGCTAACTGGGTTTGCTCAGGTGATGGTTTTTGATCCCAGGCACTTTGCCATAGTCAATGAAAACGGGGCAGCTCGTCTCGCAGCCGAAAACACGCACAATAATTACCTGACTACGATCAATAACCGACTGGATGATATTAACCTTAATATCTCCTCAGTAGTGATGGTACAAACGCTCATCCATAACTCGTTAACTCAAGTAAACCAGGCACTCAAAAGCGGTTTAACAGTCATGCAGATCGGGCAGATCTCCGACGAAATCATTAAGGAAAGTAGTAATATGATCGCTATAGCAAGGACGGATCCTGTGTTGCTTTTGTTTGCTGAAGATGTTGCCCGGCAAATGAAATCGCGTGGCGTTAATCTGGTCAGTGAGGTATCCGGGTTCATCTTAAAAGAAGGAGATAACGTTCTGATGGATTTTGAAAAGCGAGACGCTCTTCTGCGCAAAGTTATCCTGGAGCTAAGGGTAATGCGAGCTTTATGTTACAGCATGAGCCGATCCATGTACTGGGCAAAAGTGAACGGAGTGTTGAAAACAGCTAATCCATATCGTGATTTTATTAACCAGGACACCAGACTGGTAAATGACATCCTGTTTAAATATAACCTCCTAAAAAAATAACTATGAAAACAACACGATTATTAATCCTGCTTCTCTTCTTAGGGTGCAAGTTCGCTTCTGCACAAATGGTGATCAATGATGAATCTATCCGGTATCAGCAAGAGCGCATGGTATTTAAACAATGGGACAAGGATAAGTTTACTCCAAAACCAGGTTTTTTAGGTCTTAATCCCTTGTACTGGCTAACATGGGCCTGGCATCCTGATTACAAGAAAAAAGATCTGCGTCCCTTAGGGCCAATAGGGCCCCAGACTCAACGTCTGATTTTTGTCGCTGCCATGCAAAACACGGAGAATGCTTATAAATTACAAGCAGACACTTTGCGAAACACGGCAGTCACCGAAGCTGTCAACTATTCCGGCATCACCTCTGCTACCGACCCTTTATGGTTGTTGTACTATCGACATGAATTCGATCCGCTAATAAATCAACAGGATGACGGATTACTAAACGGCCTTGCCCAAAAAGAGAAGGAATACTTGAATCGTAGCGGAGTATTGAGCTGGTACCTGGAAGAAAGTCAAACTTTGAATGAACGGCTGGATGCAGCACGTAATGCAACTGTAGATAGAGGATCGCGCATGTTAGCTTATCATCGCCTCCTGGCCGAATACCGCAAGCTGGCTGCAGCATGGGATTCCAAGAAGCAAAATGCAAAACTATATCTTTCTCTAGCGGAGTCAGCAGATAATGTTAAAGGTCAGGGCGTCCCGATTGCGAAAAATACCGGGTACAGCAGAACGGATAAACAGATCGCAGATGATGTACTGAACAAATCCAAACTTTAAACGAATAGCTATGACAACAATCCAAATGATAACCGGCCTCGCCGGTTTTTTTGTGCAGGGTCAGCCCGTGAATGTCCCGGAATCTTTCAAGGATACATTTAATTTTCTACAAGGGAATGGAGTATATGAGGAAGGAACAATGCACTTTTTAAAACAGATGAAGAACACCATCTGGACGCATTATGATGCTTTCATTGCAGATGCACAGGCACTGTCAGCCATCTTTATGCTCATTTTCTTTGCTATTAAATCATATGAGATGATGTCGGGCGACAAAAAGCTGGAGATTATGCCGCTCTTACGGCCTTTTGGCCTGGTAATGGTCATTCTCTGGTGGTCGACTTTCACAAGGGTCATTGCTTTTCCGACTGATGTGATTGCCAATAAAACCGAAGCCATGTTTGATGGCAGCCAGACAGCAGTGAATGACCTTCGCCTTCAACGTGCCAAGCTCATGGTTGAAGTTTCGGATCAGCTGCTCACCGTACAAGCCCAAACTGAAACAGCCAAAAAGGAGGCAGATACCTGGTATGAAAATGCCTGGGAATCCGTCAAGTCTTCAGTAAAGGAAGGATTTTCCGAAGTTTGGAACCCGATTGTAGAAATGCGCAACCGTTTACAAGTCGGTCTTCAACTGCTTGCAACTTCCTTACTTGAGACAATTGCTTTGTGGTTCTTGCGCATATGCGTCTATGTGATCTTTATTATACAAATCATTTTTTCAACGATATTGATCATTCTTGGACCTTTTTCAGTAGCGGTCAGTATTCTGCCTGCTTTTCGGGATTCGTTTGGTACATGGGTGGCACGCTTTATATCTGTCAATCTGTACTCTGGCATTGCATATTTAGTAATGTATGTTGCTTCCCTTTTTCAACAATATGCTATGGAAGCAGAAATTACCCGTTACCAGGAACTGGTTGGTACATCCGGAGCAAGTATGGAGAAACTTAGTGTGTTTGCAGGAAATGGTGTCCTCTCTTTCGGGATTGTTATCGGAACATTTATCATTGGGGCACTGACCATGCTTACCGTTCCCAGTATATCCACATGGATTGTTTCCACCTCTGGTATTACCTCCGCTGCTTCTTCAATGGGTAGAGGAGCATCCAATATGTCCCGCATGATGACCCGCATGATCACTAAAGCATAATACTTTATTCTTTAACCCCGATTTGGCTGCTCTACCGGGTGGCCATTTCTTTTAAATCCAATTTCAATGATCATCAAAAATATTGAAAGTAAGGTCAGGCTGGCCACCTTTCTATCTGCGGGCAGTTTCCTCACAGCCATCATCATGGTATTAATTATCAGCTTTTTTGCCTATAAACAGGTATCCGATGCCCGTAAAAGTGTTTACCTTCTGGATGCCAACAGCGTTCCACTTCTGGCCAGGCAAACGGATGTACAGATGAACCGTGCGGCAGAATACCGGGCACATATTAATCTGTTTCATACACTCTTTTTTAATCTTACTCCCGATGATAAGTTTATCGAATATCAGATGAAGCAGGCCATGTACCTGATCGATGAAAGCGGTGCTGCTCAGTATAATAACTTAAAGGAAAAGGGATATTTTAATTCGATCCTTTCATCAAGTGCTGTACTTACTATCCGTACAGATTCCATTTACGTGGATGAAGCAAAAAAGTACTTCCGCTATTACGGTACGCAAAAGATAGACCGCAGAAGTTCAACCATAACACGCTCTCTAATTACCGAAGGCTATCTAAGTGATCTTAAAAAACGCTCGGACAATAATCCGCATGCGGTACTGATTACGCGCTGGAAAACTTTGGAAAACAAAGACCTTGAAAATGTCCAGAAAAACAATTTCTGAACAGGATAACCAGGTTACTCTGTTCACTGAACTAAGAAAAGAATTCGCAGGGTACTTTGCCCTGCTTTCACAGCGGCGAAACCAATTTCTGCAAAGATATCCAAGGCAAGTTTTTACGGGTATGCTGATCTGCCTGGTTACCTCTGTTGTGCTTGCATTTTCGGTAATGCGTCAGAAGAAGGTTTCAACCCCATCGGGGGTAGGAAAGGCCGGAGCCGAGATGGCTTCCGGATTGGGGCAGATACTAAATACAGGCACTGCCCTGAAAGAAGTCCTGGAACTGCAAAGTCAAGTTGAAATTATTCTTAAAAAAGATAGCCTGAACCAAGCCGATAGTCTTTTATTAGAAGCGGCATTCGACAGACTGGAATTTATTAACAAAAAATTAAACCCTAAGCCATGAAGATAGATTTTAAAAAGCCACGGTACATTATACCGCTGATTATACTGCCTTTTGTGTGCATTTTCTTTTATGTCTATAAGAGCAGCTTTGGTAAAGAAACACCACCACAAGCAGGTAAAGACTCTCTGCAAGTAAACCTTGCCGGTGTATCTGATCAGGTCAGAAACCAGGCGCTAACAGATAAGCTGGATGCTTACCGTAATGAGTATAAAAAAGCAGATGGTTATACTGCTATCGGACAGATCCAGGAAGAGCAGGCCAGTAATCAGGATCCAAATTCATTATATAACGATAAAGAAAAGCGAATGCTTGACTCTATCTATAAAGCCATGAACCGAAAATATGGAATGGCCTCACAGGAAAAACCAATCGGTTCCAATAACAATTTTCCAAATGCTTCCCTCCTGATCAGGAAGTCAAGATCGCCAGAACAGCAGGATAAGGCTCTCGCAGAAGCTCTGGCAAAGATGAGCCAACAACCCCCTGTTACCAGTTATCGCCTGACTGCACCTGAACAAACAGATCCTATGCAGCTATTCCGACAGCAAATGGCTTTAGTTGATAGTATGGGGAAAGCCAATGACCCCGACTACAGGGAAAAACAGCAGCAGAAACAGCAGACTGAGTTAATGGAAAAAGACTCGAAAAGCAACAAAAAATTACCCGTCAGTAAATCTGATGTTAATGCCCATGTATTTAACACCATAACTGCCAATCAAAATGAAACTTTGATTACTGCGATCATTGACCAGGATATTGCCGGTTATGCAGGCTCACGTTTAAGGATTCGCTTATTGGAGGATATGGTGGCGGGACGCTTTCTGATAAAAAAAGGTACTTATTTGTTTGCTCAGATCTCCGGTTTTAGTGGACAGCGGGTTAACCTGACCATAACCACGATCATGCAGGGGAAAAACATCCTGCCCGTAAAACTGGATGTTTATGACAACGATGGGCTTCCGGGCCTGTATGTCCCAGCCTCAGCCTTCAGGGAATTTACCAGGGAATTGGGTGGCAGTACCAGCCAGGGCATTACGCTTCAACAACAAGCTGAAAATAACAATCAACTGGTTATGAGTATGATTCAGAAAATGTTTCAGTCAACAACAACCGCTGTTAGCAAACTGATTCGCCAGAATAAAGCAAAGCTCAAATATAACACGATAGTCTACCTCATAGATCCCGACGAATTGAAAGCCAATC
The DNA here is from genome assembly GCF_900103545.1 of Daejeonella rubra. Taxonomy (GTDB): domain Bacteria; phylum Bacteroidota; class Bacteroidia; order Sphingobacteriales; family Sphingobacteriaceae; genus Daejeonella; species Daejeonella rubra. Next base: position 62,240 of record NZ_FNHH01000003.1, on the reverse strand, counting down.
AAAACAACTACTAAATCTTTTTTTATGAAAACAACATATGTCATTTTACTAGCTGTGTTCAGCCTGTTCCAGGAAATGTATGCACAAAGCGTATCTGGTATCTACCGAAAAGACTTGCCGGATATTTTTATTAGCGAGGGAGTTTCACTTCATTTTATTTCGCCTGAACCTATTACTTATGTAGATATATCCACATCGGGAATAGCAGGCGATCTGCCAGTTAAGAACATACTTCGGCTAAAAATTAAAACTGATTCCCTGACTATTGACGCAGACTATATGGGCGTGGTTACCATTATAGGAGAAAGTTTTATCGCACAGTATAACCTTCGGTATCCAGGTGTTCTGCATCCAGTGATTAGTTCGCAAGTGCAAATTTTACCGGAGCAAATGCGTCCATTAGATGTGCCGGGTATCGGCCTGACCGGGCAGGAAATGAAAAGTTACGCTTTGGCAATATTAAAAGATCACAGCAGATCTGGACGAAAAGCAAGTGCTTACGGGCTTAAAGCCAGACTAAATCATGTTTATACTATCGGTGATGATATATTTCTCGACTTAACTTATAAAAATGAGACGAACCTGGCTTATGATATGGATGAGCTGCGTTTCAAGATTGAAGATAAGAAAATTAATAAGGCTACCAACGTACAATCTATAGAAATTGAACCGGTCTGGCAGCTTTACCCTTTATCCAGCTTCAAAAAAACCTTCCGAAATATATATGTGCTTAAAAAAGTCACGTTCCCAGAAAACAAGGTGCTGAACATTGAACTCACTGAAAAACAAATCTCCGGAAGGACATTGACCCTGCAAATTAAATATCGTGATATATTAAAGGCAGATACTTTCTGAAATCATCTTACAAAGATTAACTGCAGCACGATGTTCCCTGCTGGATAGGCGGGCATTTAACCGTTCCATAGCTGCAAAACACACAGCAGTCACCCGCAGATGGCTTTAAGCGGATCTTACATCTTTCGCACTCATAAAAGTACTGGCAGGCATCGGTCGGCATTTCTTCCTCTTTTTGAAAGCCGCAATTGGGACAGGTAATTACAGAATTGAGCAGGATTGCTGTTGCCATATGATTAATTATTTTTGATCAAAGTGGGTTGATACCCAATTTCTTTTATTTTATGATTGATGCTGTCGGCATTTGTCTTAGCCGGGTCATAGCGTACGATCGTTTCTGACTTTTCAAAGGATGTGCGGGAAGTTGCAACACCGTTAATCTCCAGCAAAGATCCATCAATATGTTTGGTACAATCCGCGCAGCTCATACCTTTAATATTCAGTTTGACGTAGCTGAATCTCGCTTGGCTAATAGCTGCGGCTGATGGCCGAGGGGTTCTATAAAACAAGGAAGAGTAATAGGGAAAGAAAATAAGCATTCCTGAACACAGTGTGACGATCAGTAAGAACTTTTTAGACTGCCAGAACGAACGTTTTACCGGTTCGCAGCAATCCCCTTGTTGTCCCTGCCTGGTAGCCAGTTGCTGGTACCAGATTATCGCAAAGATCAGAATAGTCAGGCCAATCATATAAGGACGAAAGGGTTCCATCCAGTTAAAATAAGTGGCAGCACCGCTTATCCCCCCAAAAACGGCCAGCAAGGGTGCAATACAACAAAGAGATGCAGCTATTGCTGCTAGTATTCCACCTAACCAGCTTTTTTGAATTGCATTTTTCATACTCGTATTGTTGCTGATTGATTTTTTATGATACTGAATAAGGGTTTGAGCAGATGTAAATGGGATGGGCAAACCGAATAGAATATCGTCTGACCGGACTTTCGCGATTGTATAACGCTGCCATTTTTCAATTTATGAAGATGCTGTGAAATAGCTGGAATCGTCATTTCCAGAATATCGCTTAAATCACAGGGGCACAATTCATGTTCCTGATCTAAAATGAAAAGTATTTTTAATCGTACTTCATTTCCCGCTAAAGCTACAACCTGGGAAAGTTCAGAAAAAGATTGCTGGTTTTTTTTTATGATTTCCCTGCAATTATTGATCTGCCCTAAATCAGCAAAAATTCTCTTACATGCGCTCATATCAAAATATCAAGTTACAAAGATACGTATTTAAGCAATTGCTTAAATAATGATTTTTTGATAAAGCGACTTGCATGAATGATAAAACTTAAAACTCATTAAGGAGAATTCACAGTTTTTTAATATCTCACCCTTTATTTAATTAATTATGGAAGAAACGAAAGAACAGCAATCGTTGCACCGCTTCCTGCAATTTGGTATTTATCTTTCTGTAGTCTTTGACGTATTACTATTTGTCTATGCTCGCAAAATAACCGGCACAGCAATAAGCGAGCATTATGGTCTTTCTCATTTTTTAGAGAGAATGGCTAAAATAATAATCTACAAAGATCCTTTAAACAGCAGGTTATTTACCCTGATTCTGATTTGCCTGGTTTCGGTTGGAACACTCAGCCGAAAGAAAAAAGACCTTAACCCTAAAAATTCCATTGTATATCCGCTAACCGCGGGCCTGCTGATTTTTATTGGTGGACTTTGGTTCTATGGAAAGAGCGGAGGGATCGTCTTCCCTCATACCAACTGGTATGATATCGGGTACATAACTTCTGCTTTTTTGGGTGCTATCGTGGTACATATCGCAATGGATAATGTATCTAAGATCATAAGCTCCAATCTGGGCAAGGATAAATGGAATGTCGAGGGCGAATCCTTTATGCAGGCCACTAAGCCAAAACTCACTCCGTACGCTGTTAATATCCCAACATTATTCTATTACAAGAAGAAAGTCCGTAAGGGTTACATCGTGTTGGAAAATGTATTTCGCGGAACATTGCTCTGCGGAGTACCCGGCAGTGGTAAAAGTTTTGGAGTTGTAATGCCTGTGATCAGGCAATTCATGGCTCTTGAATTCACCTTGTGTTTATACGATTTCAAGTTTCCTGATTTGGGTAAAGTGGCCTATTACCACTACTTACTGGCTAAACAAAAAGGGAAATGCCGTAACTATGAGTTTCACGTTGTTAACCTTAGCGAGCCGGAAAAAAGCAGGAGGGTTAATCCGTGGCGGGCAGCTTATTTATCTACCCTGGCTGATGCGTCTGAAACCGCTGAAGGTCTGGTCGAGGCGATGAAAAAAGGAGATAAATCAGGAGGCAGTGATCAGTTTTTTACCCAGTCAGCCATCAACTTCCTTGCCTCCTGCATTTACTTTTTCAGTAAGTATAATGGAGGGCAATACTCAAGTTTTCCTCATGTACTTGCTTTCCTTAACCTTTCATATGAAGACATATTCAGCACCTTGTTTAGTAATAAGGAACTTGCTTCATTGCTATCCCCTTTTATGACGGCCTATAAAGCTCGTGCTTTTGATCAGCTGGAAGGCCAGGTTGGAACACTTAAGATCTTTATTAGCCGTCTGGCCACTAAAGAAACCTTTTGGGTATTTTCCGGTGATGACTTCGATCTGAAGATCAGCGACCAAGCTCATCCGGGGGTTCTTGTACTGGCAAATGATCCAAATACTCAGAGTATAAACTCGGCTTGTTACTCGGTTATTCTTAACCGGATAACCAGGCTTGTCAATTCCAGAGGCAATATTCCGGTAGGTTTGGTAATAGATGAGGCACCCACTTTATACTGCCATAAAATCGAAAATCTGATTGCCCAGGCCAGATCGAATTTGACTGCTGTCCTTTTGGGACTTCAGGAGCTGCCTCAGCTAAAGCAGCAATATGGAAAGGAAACTGCCGCCACCATAACCGCTGTAGTAGGTAATGTACTTTCAGGGTCGGTAAGAAATAAAGAAACGCTGGAATGGTTGGAGCGGCTGTTTGGCAAGGTTAAGCAGCTAGGCGAAAGCCTCTCTATTGACAGGACTAAAACATCTGTATCCCTGAATGAAAAGCTGGAACCTCTGATTCCTGCGGGAAAGATTGCCTCTTTAAAAGCAGGAGAAATGGTCGGCATTCTTGCTGCCGATGCTGTAGAAAAGTTTACCGGCCAGTATGAAACCTCTGCGGTTAACTGCAGAATTAATCTGGATTTAAAAGCGATCAAAAAAGAAGAGCAGGCTTATCGCGAGCTTCCTTTTTACTATGATTTTAAAGGCCGGAAAGAAGAAGTACTGCTACAAAATTTCAATAAGATAAATTGCGAAGTACAGGAGATGGTCAGGCAGTTTAAACCTATGGCAGCACCTCAGCCTGCCCCAACTTCAAAAGGATCTATGAAGCCTGGTTTCAAAAAATAAGTCTTTTTGCGGCTTAAGATCCTCACTCATTTTTCAATTCAAATTAAAAGTTATGGAAGAACGGCGAAGCCCTCCTTCCAGCCTTATAACAAATTATCATGGAAGAATTAACTGGTACTGTAGTTCTGGTTCACCCGGAACTTATGAATGATCCTGTGAACCGTCAGGGTCAGGTTGGCATTGTTGCCACAGCAGATCTTGGACAAGATGAAGTATTTGTGGGTTTTGGCAAAGGCCCATTAGGTCTGTATTCTGTCGATGCACTGCTTGCATTAAAACCACACAATGAAATCTATAAAGACCTGCTTAACCACGTTCAGGACCTAGATCCTCAAGATTTTAAAGCCATGCTGCGCATCAGTATGCTCCTGGAGGCGGGTTCACCCAAACAGATTAAAGATGCAATGGAACTGGCTATGACCAGTTACCAGACTTTATCTCATAGTACAATACCCTTACAGGATAAACTGAATCCAATCAGGGAACAAAGCCAGGCTGAAGAGCGTGACTATGTTCACGCCCGTTAGGTTGCTTCAATGATTAACAGTTATGAAATGCTATAAAAATAAAATGTTATGGATGAATTGGTAGATAAAGTGGTCATGGTACATCCCAACCTGACCCAGGATCCTGCTAACAGGCAGGGACAAACGGGATCGATTACAAATGTCGTGCACGAGAATGATGAGGTATTTGTACGTTTTGATGATAATAATATAGGCTTATACAGCTCTGATGCTTTATTTTTATTAAAGCCGGCATCTTTAATACTGGAAAGCCTTCGTTCCGCTATTTATGGGATAGATTATCTGGATAGTAAGGATATCGTAGGAATTCTTGACGTCTATGCACTTCAGGCTTCAGGTCAGATAAAAGAAGCCTTGAAGCTTGCAATCAGGAATGAAACTGTGCGTATCGCTTCTATAGTATTCGTAGATGACTGGATCGACCGTGGTTATACGGATGAACAAGACCGTGGCCAAAGCCCCAATATAGGCCGATGAACCGGAACACTGGGTATAAAGGTATTATCAACTGCATTACTTTTCTGCTCCTTTTGTCACCGGTAAAAATAATCGCCCAGGATATTCACCCGCCTGGCGTTCCTGTAGTTAATATCAGTCTGCCCTTAGCGCATTTGATCGTCACCTCATCCTTTGGATGGCGTATTCACCCGATACTTGGCAAACCAGATTTTCACGGTGCGGTAGATCTCGCCGCCCGCAATGACCCCGTTTATAGTATCATGGATGGTATAGTTTGTGAAACAGGCAAGCATCACATTCTGGGAAATTATGTGAGAATAGACCACGGGAATATTCAAAGCCTCTACGGGCATCTTTCTCATACGCTCGTCAAAGCTGGTCAGACGATTTTGGCTGGTCAACCTATTGGTATCACCGGATCCACAGGAAGAGCGACCGGGGAACATTTGCATTTCAGTATCAGGTTTGGTGACAAGTACATACATCCATTGCTTTTTCTTAAAAAGGCAATGGAGCAACAGGTATCCAGTCCGCCTTTTCAGTAAAAATTAGAATTTATGAAACAACATTTAAAGAAAGCACAGCAATCGCTTGAGAATAAACTCAACCACTTGTCAGAGGGTGGAACTATCAGTCTAACCTTGGATGAAGCAGCCGTTTATGGTGTAGATCAATCTGACTTTTTGCCGGCAGAAGAGGAGGTAGATGATGGCCGGTGAAAAAGCAAAAGCCCTGCATATTCAGGTTGCTGAAAAATTGATCGAACAGCTTAAAGCCGGAACCGCTCCCTGGCAAAAACCCTGGAGCAGCGAAAATCTGCCAGCTTTTGAATTGCCTTATAACGTCCAGACCGGTAACCGATACAAAGGCATCAATACCTTAATGCTTTTGCTTGCGGAGAGGGAAGACCCCCGATGGATGACTTTTAAGCAGGCTGCAGCCAGTGACTGGCAAGTTAAAAAAGGCGAAAAAGGTACTATGATCCAATTTGTTAAAACAACGGATCAACAGACCAAGCGAGATGAAAAAGGGAAACCGGTTTTAAATGAACAGGGTCAGCCCGTAAAAATAAATTTAAAACTCGCAAAACCGATTATTACTTCGGCTTGGGTTTTTAATGCTGAACAGATTAAGGGCATCCCTTCTCTTGAAAGGCAAGACACCAAGTCTTTAACCTGGAATCCTCTTGAGCGTGCAGAAAGTCTTATTATGCAATCCGCGGCTGCCATTCATCACCGGGCAGGCGACCGGGCTTTCTACAGCCCGATAGCTGACCAGATTACTATGCCTCTCCGCGAACAATTCGATGAGCCAGGTAAATACTACGCCACCCTCCTGCATGAACTGGGGCATTGGACTGGGCATACCGACCGTCTGGATCGGAGTATTATGAATAGGTTCGGGACTGAAGATTACGCTCGCGAAGAACTCCGGGCGGAGATCGCTTCCTTATTGATTGGTCAGGAATTTCGGATCGGCCATGACCCAGGACAGCATGCCGCCTATGTCGGTAGCTGGATTAAGGTATTGCAAGAAACTCCCTTTGAGATCCACAGTGCGGCTGCTGATGCCGAAAAGATCTTTAACTACCTGACCAGCATAGAAAGGAAACAGGAAATAAAAGCAGAAACAAGCACCAAATTCTTATCTACAGGTGATGAAATTCCCTATAAGGATACCGTGTACAAAGTGCAGGGGCATTTAAAACAGGGTCGCCTCCGCATGGAAGATCAGAACAGTGGAAACACTTTTATCCTTTCCAGGTCTGATGGCCTGTATGGATCCCTACTTCATGCTAAACAGGAGCTGGCCACAGGTAAAACCGTCCAAAAAAAAATCATTGAACCACTACAAACACCAGAGTCGGAGATTGCGGCCCATGGTATTAAACGTTAGAAAAACCCTTTAAATCCTTCTTTATGGAAAATATATTTTTTGAAAAGGAACTGCCGTTAACGGATCTGGAAAAGCTGGGGCTTTACCGGGATGGTAGCCTAATCCTTGAACGTGAAAATCTGGATGCTTTGCTGTCCGGCAGGCGAACAGACCTCATTACTCTTAATGAACTGCAAAGTGATGGTTTTCGTATCGAAAGACTGGACGCCAAACTATCACTGGACAGAACGCCTGAAGGAAAAACAACAATTCAACTTCATCCAATTTACAAAGAAGCGCAGAAACATCCTTTACTGATAGATGCAGAAGCCGACCAATTGGAACTTGGTACGCTCAGCAATGTTCAAAAAACCTACCATACACCGGAGGGCAAGAAGAAATCCTGGGTGATCGAATACGATCCTGAAACCAAGGAATTTATATCCTATGACCCCGATAAGATTAAAGTGCCGGAGAAAGTTAATGGGGAGACACTTTCGGATATTCAAAAGGAACTGTATCGGAATGGCGGCCTCGTACAGCTTTCCGATGGAACATTATTACAGCATCGGGCTAGTGAACGAAAAGGAATACTATCTGACCGTGCCGCACTGGTGCTTTCTGTACTATTAGATGGCGGTCTTTCCTATTTGGTTGTAAGAGGTCTCCGGAATATCTTAAATAATCCTAATCCCCAAAAAGACGAATATTCTGAAGCCTATAATCATGTAAGAAGGGACATGGAAAAACAACAAATTGAGAATATGCCCCCGAATCCTAATGTTCAGCTTCAGGACAACAATCGTAAATCACAGCAGAATCGGGGGTACGGACGTGCAACTTCCAGATAATCATGCTCCCCTTTGTAGCGGCTTTGGGTATCAAGCCCGAAGTGCAGGATTTTTTTGAACCCTGGCTGGAAGTAAGCTCTAAGACAGAATTGCAGTTTTCCTATATAGATCAGGCAATTAACCGAAAAAAAAGGGAAGTCCTAAATGCACATGGTAGTCTTATTCCGTCAACAACCGGGATTTGGTGCGCGGGTGACCTTCACCCACATACTGTTAGACATAACATTCTTTTTTATTCAGCGATAGAAGCCCTTAGTTTTTGCACTATGAATACTGGTTGGCTGTCAAGGCCGGACAACGTTGCATTTTCAGCAGTTGGTTTGTGTCCTGTCGCCAGCCAGGTTGAGGCACTCCGGTTCAGATTTCCTAACGCCCGTCTACATACTGTTTTTGGAAATGATGTATTAGGAAGGATCGCGGACTGCAAAGTTGCTTTATGGGCTAAAGGAAAGGATGCTCATTTTCATATGCATCAGGATATAATTATTGCACAGTACAACAGTAAGACTTTCCGAATACCCGAGCCAATATTTTCTCTTCACCTCTTTGAACAAAAAAGCAGTCTTCGGGCGGGCATCCGTACCCATAAACCAAAAGCAGGGTTTGTCTCTTTTCTTGAGCTTCTCAAAGAAGTATCCTAATAAAAAGATAGTCTTTCTAAATACTAAACTTATGATTCCCGAGCAATTTAAGATCAACACGTTGTTGAAAGTAAACATATTTGGCCATGAGGTTGACGTGAACTATGCGTATTACTGGCCAAGAATTAAAGAAGAGCAACTAAAGCTTAAAGATGAAGGTCCACTTGTTAGCCACATCGAATTCCGTTCTGACTCTAAAATTATCAGCGAAACTGGATATCGTTCACATTTCTTTCACAGTGTCCTCCTGGAAGATACCACCTATGAAACAGTACAGCAGCTTGTAACCGAAATCGGTGAGATGCTGGCAAAAGAAAACGGCTATGAGCCTAGATCTCCAACCAATCAAATGAGCCTCTTTTAATCATCACTGTTTTTTCAATTTTCTATTTATTCACTTATTAAAATCAAATTATCATGAACGAAAAAAATCTCGATTACCTTAAAAAAGTTCTGGACAACCTGGGTTTTGGAACCCGGCTTAATGATGTCCTGGAAACTGCTATACGCCGGGAGATTCCTCGGTTTACCTTGGGTCTAAACAATACTCATAGGCCCGCTGAAGTAAAAGATCAGAACATACCAAGGACTGATCATATCCGCTTTGAGCTAAATTTTAACAAAGCAAAAGAAAATGATATATACTTTCTGAATGATTATCTGGTTACCCTGCGTAAACAAGGAGAGCCTGTACCTCGCATACAAACATTTGACTTGGAAAGAGATCATCGTATCACGGCTTTGCAGGCATGGAAACTATTATCGGGATTAGCTTTTGAAAAGGATGTTTATCCAAAACAGAACAGCGAAGAAAAGACTGCTGAAAAGCCTGAGAAAACAAGGGTATGGTTTAAATTAAATCTTGACGTTACCGATGCTTATGGTAACCACCCATTACGCACATTTTACCCCGAATATCAATACAACTTGTCGGATAGCTTGGCTAAATATCCGTTGAAAGGTTTAGAAGATGCAACCAAAAAGGAAGAAATATTAAAAACCTTAAGATACGGCAACTTCCAGGATGCGGAACTCACTATCGGAAAAAAGTCAATTCCGGTAATGCTTGCCGCTAACCCTCAGATGAAAACCATTGATATCTACGACAAAAACAGGAGAGAGATCCGCGATGAAGAGATCTTTCCTGAAAGAGCGGCCGCTCAAACCGCAAAAGCGGAAACTTCAGCTGGGGTAAAAGATAGAAAAAATGCTGTAACCCAGTCAGCTCCGGAACAGACGGAACAACCGTGGAAGCAAGAGCCGGAACTGGAAAGCGCCAAAACTATTGGAAGGTAAGTCCCTGTAATTTCCCTGGCCTTGCAGGAGAGCGGGTATCCCTTTGCGCATAGGTACCACGCTTACACTGGGTACGCTTTAGCGCCGGGATTTCCGCACACCTTCAGGCACCCACGCCTGGTAAGAACAGTCTTACCCCTTTCCGTTTTTCAAACGGCTGGGCTGTTCATACCAGGCTTTATCATTCCCGCCCGCTAGGAGGCTGATTATTATCACTTTTTAAATCTTATAAAATGAAACGTTTACTACAAAAGGTCGACCGGGTCAGAGCATCCGGAACAGCTACGCTAAATCTGGATCCAGTCTCTCCCTATTATAATTTGTCAGGCAAAAGATTCAAGGTTGAAAGTATGGGTACCCCCGGTTACAAATGCCGGATTACACTTCTAATTGATGATAAACCAGTGGATTTTACTATAAATGATATCCTCTGACCAAACTCAGATCCAATTTTCACTTAAATTTTTCCAGTATGGGTACACTAAGATTACGAACCCCCATTAGCTATTATGGGGGTAAACAAAAACATTGGTCTGGGAGCAAGGAAAAAACGGGTGCTTATATGAAAATGGAAGGTGAATAAAAAAATTATTTACTAGCTAAAAAAGAAAAATTAATATGAATGACGTTTCTTTTGGTCATAAATCCATTGCTCGAACTGACGCTCTTTCTGTTTACGCTGAGCGTGTTTTTTCGATCTGGAGTTAAGATATAACACAAACATAAACAATACTCCAAAAGCAACAGGAACAGCAATCGTGGAGTTCTTCATGCTTATACCAGCCAGCATAATGCCGGTAACGATAATTGAGGTGAGTAGGAAAAGAAGTATTGCCCTCATTGCCTTATTGCTCTAATTGGCTAACCAAATTACATAGATAACGCTTTCTCAAATTTACAAAATTTAGTACAAACAACAAAGTAAATGACTCATCTTAAGATGATGGACCATATTTCATCACTTCTGACAATCCTGGGTTTTCTGCAGCCAACGATCAATTGACTTATAATACGAAGTTCACGGATGGGTTTTGCTTTCACCTTATCCGCAAAGCATTGCCTGTTGATCACAGATGCGGCGATGGACAATTGCTCTTCTGAAAGACACCCCGTTAAATATATGACAAAAGTTTATATCGAAGCTAAGGGGGGTTATCGAAATAAATAATCGTTCCTTACAGTGCGTCAATAAACTGTTAATAGCATCGGATGACTGGTATTTGTCCCAGATAGCTGTGATAAATAACCCCAATAGGACTAAGTAATAGGCATGGTAACTAAATAAATATTTAGGGTGATAGCAAATAATGTTGCCCGCGAAACATAGGGACGGTACTTAAATACTCGGCAATTTGGTCGCGATCTTGACCATTATAAAGTACCTTTGCGCTAGATATAAAAAGTAATTTTATATATTTAAAGAACGTTAAAATCATCGTTACAAGAAACATTTTATTATGAACCAGGACTTAATGATCAGATTGTTCCGTTCCATCGATGGGGAGCCAAAGGACGATATAGTTAAAGTCGCCGAGGTTATTATTGATGATGAACGCAAGAAGGGACACATGCGCTTAGCTGACCGTCTAAAAAACATACTTGACAAGAATATTAATTATCACCAATCTTTTAAAGGTGAACTCAAAAACATACTTGGCAGTCACGTTAGCATCCCTACCGACAAAAGAAACAATATACCCTTAGCCAACGAGATACCCCGTGAACAGCTTCGTTATGAAATGATCCTGTCTCCGGAGGTTGAAGAAAAGATCCAGCGCATAGAAAAAGAATACGTTGCCCGTGAGCGCCTGGCCCATTTTGGATTAAAGCCGAGGAAAAGGATCTTAATGCACGGTTCTCCCGGCTGCGGTAAAAGCATGAGCGCAGAAAGGATTGCTTGGAATATCGGATTGCCTTTTTTAAAGGTAAAATTTGAAGCCATCATATCCTCATACCTGGGTGAATCGGCATCGAATCTGAAACTGCTTTTTGAAGCTATCAAAAGCTACCCTTGTGTCCTGTTGTTAGATGAATTTGACTTTATCGCCAAAGCGCGTGACAATAAACAGGATGTTGGCGAAATGCACCGGGTAGTCAATATTCTATTAAATGTGCTGGAAGATTATGACGGGCCGGGGATCATTATCGCAACTACCAATTTGGAAGGTTCCATTGACCGGGCTTTGTTCAGGAGGTTTGACGATATTATCGAGATGCCTAAACCCGGCAAGTCTGAAATCACTGAAATTTTGAAATCCACTTTGGGATCTATCAAAACGTCCAAAGATATAAAATGGAGTGTCTTAGCCGGAAAAATGATTGGCTTCTCTGCCGCCCTGATCGTAAAAATAGCCAACGATGCGGCCAAGCTTTCCGTTATAAAAGGCAATGACAGTGTTGATGCCTGCTATTTTGATGAATCTTTAAAAGAGAATCAATTATATATCAAATCATAAATGGCAGAATTCCCACACCTGCCATTAGTGCAAACCATTACCGGTGTCCATAAACCACCGAAAGGCGGGGGAAGCAATGATCTCGACCCCCGAACCAGCAATAACCTTGCAAACAGGGGGCAGCACGGACAAAATCTGATAAACATCACTACAGGACTGAAAGATGACCGGAACAAGGTCATCGACGAGCGGAGAGCAGCAGGTTTACCGGATCTGCCCGGTCAGGATGCCATCCCCATATTTTTACAGGTTGATACCAGCTTGTTTAATATCGAATCCCTTCGCAGCATGGGAATTGAGATCATTGCAGAAGAACTGGATGGCTTTATCATCGGTGCCAGCAGCGATGGCTTCACCTCTTTACATGACAAGATCGATAAGTTTATTAACGAGCAGGGAAAATTTAAGAACCAGGCTGCGCAGTTATGGCAGATCGTTGCCGGTAACCAGTGGCGTGCCCAGCAAATTCTTTCTGAAGATCTTTATGAAAAATGGCCGAATATCGCCGATGACGACACGTTCGTTGTTGACGTTTCTGTGGCCTGTTATATCGCCAAGCCCCCTCAGCCTGTAATGGATGAGGACGAAACGGAACAGCACTACCAGGTAAGGCTTGCAAGATGGGAAACAAAAGTTCAGGAAATAGAGCTGCAAAAATCTGATCTTGCCGATGAACGCCAGGAATCGATCCAGGAGTTTTTATCAGTCTACAGTGCCGATATTAACCCGGAAAGTGTGCAGTTCGATGACAGCTTTTGTTTCCGGGTGACTTTGCCGGGGCAGGCGTTAAAGGATTTTGTCCTGAATTATCCTTATGTCTTTGAAGTAATCGAATATACCGAGGTCGATGCACCTTTGATCATTGATGGGGAGGTGGTTGAGAATGACCTGGACATTATAGCCCCGCAAGCGAACGCCCCTAAAATATGTATCATTGACAGCGGGATCCAGGAGAACCATCGCCTGATAGCGCCTGCGTTACTTACAGGCGAATCTATGAACTATGATCCTTTTGATGCCACAACGGCGGATCTGGTTCCGCAGGGGGGCCACGGTACCAGGGTTACGGGAGCCGTGCTGTACGGAGAAGATATCCCCGCTCAGGGAACGCACCAGTTGCATTGTTTTATTTTAAATGCCAGGGTGTTGAACCGCGATAACATGATGTCGTCCCAGCTTTATCCTCCAGCGTTAATGGGTGATATCGTTTACAATTTTGATAGCTCAAAAATATTTAACCTATCCATAAATACGACCATACCCTGCCGTTTGGTGCATATGTCTCCCTGGGCAGCGGCTATTGACCAACTATCCCACGAGGAAGAGGTGCTGTTCATCGTATCTGCCGGTAATCTGAAGAAAACAACAGGTGTAGTAACCAATCCCGGTATCATGGAACACATGGCTGCCGGACGAAGCTACCCCCAGTATCTGCTGGAAGCCAGCTGCCGTATCGCCGATCCTGCGCAAAGCAAATTTGCGATAACGGTGGGATCGGTATGTCTTGGTGATTTTGAAGACCTGGACAAAATCTCGTTTGGCCAGCGTGATACCATATCCTCCTTCTCACGAACCGGTTTGGGACTGTGGGGAGGCATTAAACCGGAAGTTGTCGAATACGGCGGTGACTGGGTCAGGGAAAAGCTGGGCACCAATCTATCCTATGAAAACTCGATCAATCCACTGCTGGTAAGGGCTGGCGGCACCGGCGTTGACAGGGGAACGGTCGGAACATCGTTTACTGCCCCAAAGGTAACGCATATTGCTTCCAAGTTACAGGCTGCGTTCCCTAATGAAAGCGCCTTACTATATAAAACGCTGATCGTTCAATCAGCAAGGCTGCCTCAGAATTTATTTAGAACGCCTACCTTGCCCGTAATGCGGATGTTCGGCTACGGTATACCGAATTTGAACCGGGCAACGGAAAACTCCGAAAGAAGGGTCACGCTGGTGGAAAGCGCAACCGTAAAACCGGGAGTTGCCAACCTTTATACGATTAACATACCGCAAGAGCTTAGAAGGCCCGGCGAAGATTTTGATATCCTCATTGAGGTAACCTTATGCTATACTGCCAAGCCCCGGAGGACACGCCGGAGAACGCAGTCTTACCTGTCATCATGGTTAAGCTGGGAATCATCGAAGATCGGCGAATTATACGAACCGTTTAAAGCCAGGGTATTGAAACACATGGAAGATCCCGAAGCTGACGCGGCAGAGGATAACAGTTCGATCAAATGGTCTATCTGGTCAAACCCTATATGGGGTACGGTAAAAGGCTTAAAACGGCAAGATAGTGCAACGCAGAAAGACTGGGTCGTTGTTAAATCCAATACTTTGCCGGAACAATTATCCTTTGCGGTTGCCGGTCACAAAGGATGGGAAAAAGACCTGTCAGAGGAAGTACCCTTTTCTTTTGCAGTAAGCCTCGAAGTACTTGATGGCGAACTGGAAATCTACGAACGGATCCGGGCAGTCAACCAAATTGAAGTTGAGCAGCAAATTCAGGCCACCGTCTAATAAAAAACCAGTTAGCCTCTTAAAAGAAATCCTGTTCTTTGTTCGCGATTTGGAAACAAAGAACACGTTTACTTAAGCTCCGAATTCAACCTAAATGTTCGAGGTATATAAATTATAATACAGGCACAAATTAGCGTTATGGTTGCCACTAACATCCGTTTGTTTTCTTTCCTATGCAATTCCGCGAGTCATACTTTTGTTCCTTTTATTTTTGTTATAAGTCAGAGGTAAACCTGTTGATAATCTGACAGTTTGACTGAATAAAATAATTGGTTGTTTTTTTGATAAATTGCAATTCCAACAAAACCAATAGAACAAAGAACTAACCTTATCACCATAAATGAAACGCCTGTTCAAAAAAGCGATTATTGCCATCCATAAAAAATTGGATAAAATGGTTGCCGGCTGGCAAGCGCTACCGGGCGAAGAAACACCAGCCACTGCCTATCATTCCCTCTCGCCTATAAATGATGCGGACGCTGATCAATATATTGAAGCACTTACATGGGCACTTGATAATCGTAAAGAAAAATCTATTTACAACATAGCATTGACTGGGCCATATGGTTCGGGTAAAAGCAGTATTTTAAAAACTTTTCAGGAAAAAAACGAGAACAAGGATTATGTATTCCTGGAAATTTCGTTGGCTACTTTCAAGGAAGAGCTTGCCGAAAGCAGTGCAATAACAGAAGATAAAGACGAGAATAAAGAAAAAGCCGCTCAATCGAATGCCAGCAAAAACAACGAGGATATATTACGGCTGATAGAGTTGAGCATCCTGCAACAGATATTTTATCACGAGGAAGACAGTAAGATTCCCGATTCAAGGTTTAAAAAAATCCGAAGTTTTAAGCGAAAAAACATGGCTTGGATAACAGCAGGGATCATGGCAGCGTTGCTATTTGGTTTTAACTTGTTTTTCCCTGAAAAAATAACCAATATCCTAAAGCTTACTTTCCCATCATTACTCTCGCTGATTCTGCATTGGCTTTCACTAGTGATATTTCTCGGTTCTTTATCCATTGTCATATTCAGATCTATCCGTTTATTCTATGGCATTAATATCAGCAAATTCAAATTTAATGATGCAGAAATAGAAATTGATAAGAGCATCAGCAAATCAATTTTAAATAACCACTTAGATGAAATCCTTTATTTCTTCGATGTAACAGGGTACTCTGTAGTGATCATCGAAGACCTTGACCGTTTCCGCCGGGCAGAAATATTTACCAAACTACGGG
The DNA here is from genome assembly GCF_900103545.1 of Daejeonella rubra. GTDB lineage: Bacteria > Bacteroidota > Bacteroidia > Sphingobacteriales > Sphingobacteriaceae > Daejeonella > Daejeonella rubra. Next base: position 46,130 of record NZ_FNHH01000003.1, on the reverse strand, counting down.
AACTTAATCTGCTGATAAACAATTCAAAAAAAATAAAGCAGGAGGTCGTTTTTATTTACGCGGTGCGTGATGAAATGTTTCAAGATAAAGATCGGACGAAGTTTTTTGATTTTATAGTTCCTGTTATCCCAGTGATCAACAGCTCTAACTCAAATGAAAAGCTGGCCAAAGTCATTACTGAAAACAAGTATAATATATCCGGCGATTTGATTGATGATATCGCTTTATTTATCGATGATATGCGGTTATTATATAACATCACCAACGAATACCATATCTATCACCACTTATTAGGCAGCGAACTCGACCAGGATAAGTTAATGGCTATGATCGTTTATAAAAACATTTATCCCGATGACTTTGTGCTGCTTAGCGATGGCAAGGGCAAACTTTTCAAATTATTGAATAATCGCCAGCAATACATTGGCGATGCACTGACTGTCTTGAATGCAACGCTCAAATCACATAAAGAAGATTTAAAGCAGATTCAGGACATCCACATCAAAGATGCTGATCAGCTTAGAATGGTTTATCTGCTGAATTATGTCAACAAAGCATCGGGATTTCAGCAATTCATAATAAATGGAACTCCAAGAACGCTTTTAGAGGTCGCAAATGACGAGGATATCTTTGCGTACATTATCGAAGATAAAGCTGCTTATAACCAATATTATTCCCAACACGGTTACTACTATATCACAGAGATTCAATCCAAGATTAAGTTCAAAAGTATTGAAGCTGACGTTGATGGCAATCAGGGCTATGACGAAAAGTTAAAACTGATTAATGACTACTGGGAAGATCGCGAGGAAACGATAAAATCAGAGATTCAAAAGCTTGAAAAGCAAAAAACAGCCATAAGACATCTGAAACTTCAGGAGATCCTAACTGATAAGTCCTCAAATGTAGATATCGATTACACCACTAAACAGGGGCTTTTGTTAAGGCTATTGTTACGATCAGGGTATATCAGTGAAGACTACCTGGATTATATCTCCTTGTTCTACGAGGGAAGCATAACCAAAGAAGACCGTTCGTTTTTACTTAACGTCAAAAGTCAATCGGCATTAGCACACGACTACACTCTTAGCAAGATGGCAAATTTAATAAGTAAAATGCGTTCGGTCGATTTTCAGCAAGCCTATTTGTTAAATTATAACCTACTGGATTTTATGTTGGTTAATACGGGTTACCGCACTCAATTAGATAACATTCTAAATCAACTACACGATGGAAATGACTACGGCACGTCATTTATCGAAGGGTTTTTAACCAATGGCACAAACATAGAGGTATTTATACGGGAACTTTCTGCAAAATGGCCCGCTATCTGGAAGTATGTCAGCACCGGTTCTGATTTGACGAAAGAACGTAAGGAAGAATATTTTAAATTGATTATCGCCAATGCGGATCTGGAGGATATAAAAAAGATAGCGGAAAGATCAAACCTTGCTGATAGAATTTCAGTGAGCGATAATTTTCTATCTATCATTCCAGATGAAGAACGTATTGAGCAGGTAATTAGCACTTTAAATTTAAAGTTCAAAAAACTGGAGATGAAAGACGCTCCACAGGGGCTGTTAGATTTTGTGTATAAGGGTAATTATTATAAAATATCACCCATCATGCTCGAGGGATTTATGCACATCAAGGGGGATTTTAGCCGGTCAACTTTCGACTCGGCGAACTACCTCGCCGTCCTTAATTCCAAAATGCCCGAAATGATATCCTATATCGAGGCAAGCATCAATGAATACGTGACCGATGTGTATCTGGTTATCCCTACCAATAAAAAAGAAGCTGAAAGCGAATTATTAAGCTTACTTAACAATAAGGAAATCAAGTTAGCCCAGTTGATTAAAGTAATCGAAGCTGCCGAGACTAAGGTTTCAGATATCACCAAAGTAACCTCCCTACGAACTGACGAAATGTTATTTGAAGAGTCCAAAGTCCGTGCCACCTGGCACAATATGATCGAATATTTTGCCCGTGATAAGGAAATAATATCCTCTTCGCTGGTTTCGTTTTTAAATAACGATGACAATGCTAAAGCATTAGCCTCAGATAGTATAGATATTACGAACCCATCGCCGAACTTAGAAACGGTCGAGGCTTTTATGTTAGCATTAGTCAATGAAACAGGTATCGACAATATCAGCTACGAAATATTACTACCATCTATCCGCTATGACTATAATCTGGACGAGATCAAAGAGGTGGGCGATGATAAAATAAAATTGTTGATTGAATACTATATAATCGACCCAAGCGCAGAAAACTTTATAAAGCTGAAAGCAAAATATCCTTCCTTACGGTTTCCATTCCTGGAGAAATCAAAGGCAGATGTCCTGGCCAACATTGCTGCTTACGAACTGGATGCAGGCGACATAAGTTATATATTACGGTCGGAATCTTTCACACCGGCTGAAAAGAAAGGGGTAATTGAAGCAATGGATGCCGATTTGATAATTAACAATGCAAACATCCTTAAGTCGATTGTAAAATTGATATTCGACCATCATCCTTTTTTAGTATCGAAACAAATTCTGATTGCTGCGCTACAACAATCCTTGCCAGTAAATGACCGCGTTAGATTTTTTAATATGCATTACAACTCATTCGCAAAGGCGGATATACCAGTAATTTTCAAGACTTTTCCATATCCGTATTCTGATATTGGCGTCCTGTACACCAGCCCTGTTATTGACCATGATAAAGAGAATGGCTTTTTGGCAACCAATCTCAAATCGAGGGGGTTTATAGCCAATTCTAAAGACGAAAAAAAGGGAATACGAATTATCAACTTCAAAAAAGATAAATAAGGATCAATGAGAACCACCGTAAACAGCCTTGAACAGATCTTTGCAACTATATGCCAGGAAGCCTTTCCTAATGAATGGGATGAGAATTTTATCACTTTCCGATTGATGCAGGAACTGAGAAGGGTGTTTGCAAGGCGTGTTATCCATTTCGACAACTGGTCTAAAATTGTCGACTGGCAATCCTTTAAGAACCGGGGCAAGCAAGAAACGAACTATGGAGACATCGCCTTATTGGTAAATATCCAGTTTAGCAGCAATGAAGTTTTGAAAGGTGTGATTTGCCTGGAAGCAAAACGGGAGTTCAATTCTGGTAACTTCGAGTCTATTGGCCAGGCACAGTTAGATCGGATCTTATGGAGTATGCCGCATGCGCATCTATTGTTGTATACGTTCAATAGCCAATCCTTGCAATTGAAGTTCCCGGACGAATCAGTTTGGCGTAGTCATTTTTGGGTTTCTCCTTTAAATACAGCTAACCAGTTATTAAGGCAGGTCGGCGGGAACGACAATCGGAAAGTTTTAAGGACTGCTTTTCCCCTAACCAAACTTTTAACTTCGCGTATATTTTGGGGTTTGGATCTGGACTTCAGAGAAGATATTTACAACGATATTGTCGAGGGTAACCGGAAACTAATTGATCCTGCTTTTGTAGGTATTGTAAATGTATATTATGATCACCAGCGCCCGGTACAAGTTAGTCCGCCGGACATTTGGGAAGAAATATAAGTGGTTGTTTCCCACTTCTGTTAGGATATTCTAAGTGCTATTATTGAAAAAAGGGAATAGAGCCCTTGCGTATTTAGCCCTAAAAGCCTATATTTGTACTATAAGTTTTGCAGCTAAAAGGTGAAACAACGTGGTGAGTGATTCGAAGAGTACAGAATTTCCGGCTACACAAGACATTAAATACCAGTAGGTTACGAACAAGGTTTTAGTTCCCTACGGGCTACGAAAAAAGCAGTTATCACACCAGATAGCTGCTTTTTTTATGTCCTGGGGAAAACAATAGGGGAAATTTCGGATCACACCCAAAATTTGTGGACCAGGCATAAAGTTTAGCTAACCTAAAGAGCAAGAAATTCACGTTACCCACACCTCGATACTTTACCCTTAAAGCTTTGATTTTCGCGTTAAATGATTCCGCTGATGCGTTAATGATTAGATTGTCAAAATAGTTCAGGATATTCTTGTGGTAATTGACAATAGTTATGGGGGTAATTATCCGCCAGGGCTTTGTTTCGGAATACTGTCCTTCCAATTTTATAGGGGTGAAGTGAGAAGTTAATACCGCTTCTGAGTTTGAAATAGGCGGGTTTTTGTATAGTAACTTTGTATTAGCGAATCGGGTAAGTTTCTGTTTAAACAGATACAGTTTCTTTGCTTTATTATAAAACAGGCTGTGCTCACTATTCATGCTGTAGCATATTGATATAACTTATAACGTACTATGTTTTATATATTAAACATTTTATTTAAATTTGTTTATTATATAAAACATTAATGAAACAGAAGCTCATTCTTTTACCGAAGGCTCAACGGGTTTTAAATGACCTGGGTGAAAATATTAAGCTTGCACGGCTAAGAAGGAAATTAAGTACCATTCAGGTAGCGGAGCGGGCTGGCATCAGCAGAGCAACGCTTTGGCAAATTGAGAAAGGAATACCTTCTGTAGCGATGGGTGCGTACTTTCAGGTACTGTTTGTACTAGGACTGGAAAAAGACTTCTTAAAACTTGGAGCAGACGATGAATTAGGGCGTAAGTTACAGGATGCGGGGCTGCTGGTTAAAGAACGCGCTCCTAAAAAGTAAGATTATGGCAAAGAAAATATTCGTTTATGCAGACTGGCATGGCTTACAGGGAGCCATCTTAATCGGACTGCTGACGGCCGAAACTGTCAGGGGCAAAGAAATATTTTCATTTGAATATACCCGTGAATGGCTGGAATCTCCGCATAGTCAATATCTTGATCCTGATCTGCAATTGTTTCCAGGAAGACAGTTTCTGAGGGATGAAAAGCCAAACTTCGGGATGTTCCTGGATTCTTCGCCAGACAGGTGGGGAAGGGTATTGATGAAAAGAAGAGAAGCAATTTTAGCCAGGCAAGATGGCCGAAAAGCCGAAACTTTATATGAATCAGATTTCTTGCTTGGGGTTTTCGATGGTAGCAGAATGGGCGGACTTAGATTTAAAACTGAAGAGGAAGGACATTTTTTAAGTTTTGAGGAGGGATTGGCTGCTCCTCCATGGATGAATCTAAGAGATTTGGAATATGCAAGTTTGCAACTGGAAAAAGACGATGCTGGCAGTGATGAGGAAGATTTGAAATGGCTGAATATGTTGATTTCTCCCGGCTCATCGCTTGGAGGAGCCCGGCCAAAAGCGAATGTCAGAGATAAGGATGGAAATTTATGGATAGCTAAATTTCCAAGCAATAGTGATGAACTTGACATTGGCGCCTGGGAAATGGTTGTTCATGAGCTTGCCGCCAGTTCTGGTATAAGAGTCGCGCCTGCAATGCTTCAAAAATATACAGCGAAGCATCACACATTCTTAATTAAGAGATTTGACCGGATAGGCCTGTCAAAGAGAATCCATTTTGCATCCGCTATGACCCTTTTAGGTTATCGTGATGGGGCAGATCATCACGAAGGTGTTAGCTATCTGGACTTGGCGGCTCTTATTCAGCAGAGATGCGAAAATATAAATGAAAACCTTAAAGAGCTTTGGAAACGGATAATATTCAATATTATGGTCAGGAACACCGATGATCATTTACGTAATCATGGATTTCTGCTCTACCCTGATGGATGGGGACTTTCTCCGGCATATGATATGAATGCTGTGAGTACTGGAACCGGTCTAACATTGAATATTTCTGAGAACGACAACTCTCTGAGCCTGGAGCTTGCCCTGGAAGTGGCTAAGTATTTTAGAATTAAGCCAAAGGAAGCATCAGCAATGATCGATGATATGAAGAAAAGCATTTCCAACTGGCGACAGATTGCTTCTCAATATAAATTATCCAACCGGGAACTGGATGCGATGTCGGAAGCATTTTATGCAGAATAATACTGATCGGGTTCTTTATTTTTTTTCGCCAAATCTCATTTTCAATATCTTTAATTTACCTGTTTAAAGCCCTGAAACTGCTTGTTGCTTAGCTTCTGGAGAACTGGCCAAAAATCAGTTTTTCAATTTATTGATTTTTAATATGGTAGCAGACGTTCATACCGATAGCTATCGGTACCCCTACGGGCTACGAAAAGCGATCAGAAACGATCGCTTTTGTTGTTTTTAAGGAATTTGTCCTGGAAACAGGGGTTCGTAGGATCAGGTTCAAATTTGTGGAAATCGGATAAAAATTTGATTTTAGAGGTTTGATAAAAACCTGTAAGCACGAATCTTTTATTATTTGTCGGATCACTTAATTTCCTTACCCGGCCTGTACTCCCGAATAACCTGCTTCCGTATATCCGCTTCAGTAAATGCAACCGGTTTCATTTGCTTGCTTGCAAATAGTTCTAATTGGTCGGCAAAATAGGGAGATTCCGGTTTATTGCTTTGTCCGTAGGCTAGCACTGAATATGCACGTGGGGTTTTTCCAAACTCAACCGCTATGATCCAGCCGTCTCCTCCCCGGGTTTCACGTTTCTTATTATCAAGTTTGTGCGGTATGAACCAAAGTACGCTGAAGCTACCCAGATCACCTGTAGCACCACTGACAGGAATATCAATATTGCCCAAACGTGCACGATTTACCTCTCCCCAGGCCAAATCCCAGCTCCCGTAACGTTTGTTACATTGCTCTACCGCCCACTTAAATGCTTCTACCGCTCGATCTGTGCTTGCCAGACCCCTCGGTGTACTGACAGGATTTGCTGGTGACCATGCCTCTGCAAATAATGAGTCGGCTACCGCCGGATACCCTGCAGATTCTGCCGTTGATAGTACGCGCTTCCCTCCGTTTGCTAGTTCCAGGTAACGTTCCCACCAGGTTTCAAATAAGACTCCACCTTTACTTTCACGGTTTACCGTATTATCCCATATTTCAAGTTGTTTCAGTGCAGCCGTAATTTCCCAGTCTGGTGCCGTCTTTTGAACGGCCTTGATCAGGTCATCTTTTACACGCTCTGCCAAAAGTAATCGCATGCTGAATTTGAGCTTAACGATATCTTCCAGTGAAAATTTTTTCTTGTTAGCAATCAAATCAAGGGCATGTTGGCTGCGCAGCCTGAGCATCGGTTGTGAGAAATATGGGGGGAAATCGGCTGCATCAAACACTTCATTCAGGTTTGTGTAATGGAAGGGGTCATTCTCATTATGCAGATATCCACCTTTGGGATTAAGTAATTGAGGTAAGGAATCAAACGGAACAACTTTGTGCCAGACCTGTTCGCTCCGGGTAACAGCTACTGCACTGGTATCACCACCTGAAGCATGCGGCAATTGCGGGGTCATAGCGTTCCAAACGTAAAAAATATTGCCGTCTGCATCTGCATAAGTGAAATTTGAGCTTGGCTTAGCCTGAATACGCATGCCTTCCTTGTATTCTTTCAGGTTACGTGCTTTCATCATCATTAAAAATTGCTCCGCCAGGCGATATTCTCCATCGCCTGCATCGCGAATCACGTAAATTTTGCCATTCTCACGGTGGAATACTGGTCCAAACGGTGTAAACAGAAATTCGCGTGTATCTTCTCCTAAACCTTCACCATTTTTGAATTTGACTATTATCCGTTTCTTTTCGAGTGGTACAGATGCTCCATCGAGCAGGTAATGGTCCGGACTTGATGGAGATGCTTGAAATGAGTAAATCTCATCAGTGTCGGGATCGTTATTGGTAGTCGACCAGCCTAAGCGCTCGTTATAGCCTCCAATGGTTATGAGCGGGCCTCCTATCCGAAAATCACCATAGAAATTCATAACTCCCGGTATGGTCAGGTGAGCTTCATAATAGCCTGAATTCCAGCTAAGATGCGGATTACGGAGCAAGATTGCCTTTCCTGAAGTTGTCCGGCTGGGGGCTAAAGCCCAGGTATTTGATCCTTCATCCGGATGTGGTATTTCGGTATGATCGGCTATCCGCGCCCATACCGTGCTGCCGTCTGAAATCCGTATACCCATATTATTGCCGGATGTTGGCCTTGCTGCACTCAGGCGTTCCAGTCGGCGTAGAAAACCTGATACAGCAGCAGCACTGTGGCTGCCTATATCCCGTGCATGAACATCGTAACCAGTAAAGTCAGGCTTAATCCAGATGGGGAATTCGCCTCTGTGGAGCTCTATATATTTATTAATTCCGTAGGCAAAACCAATCAGCATATCTTGTGTCTCTTTCTTTAAGAGTGAGAATGTCTCAACAGCCCGCGCATACCTTAACTTACTAGAGGCATCTCTGTCTATACTCTGGCTCCTTTCCTGAGCATTCATGTCATGATACTGTGTCCATTCACCCCGGGCTTTTACCATGCCATCTATAACGGTCTGTCCGTAATCCTCTGACTGAATGTATCCCAGGGCAAATCCGGCAGCTAACATATTGTCTGCCGTAATGTGTGGAACACCATAAGCCGTTCGCCGTATGATCACCTGATCTGAAAGATCCTGCGCATTAACGTTGCGTAAATTAAAACTTTCAAAAGCAATAAAAAGGCCTAACAGCCCCAAATAATAGGTAGGTAATTTCATCAGGAAAATTAAATAATGATTTGAAAGCCCATTATCTTAATGAGTTAAGATCCTAATTTATACATTATAATAATCAGGTTAGGATAATTAAAGTAATTTTTATGGATGTTGTTTATTTAGAAATCAATTCATTCTGGTTATTTCCAGTTATATATCCCATATCTTTAATAGTACTCTTCGGGATCTTCTCCGTTAACACTGCCTTTTGTTGTGAATTAAATTGCAATGCGCAGGATGAATAATAAATGTTCTCCGACCAGCCAGAAAACTGATAAGGACAATACAATAAAGAATTTTATTACGCTTACCGTTCCTCCGCCGGAATGTGAATAATGGCAAATGAAGTTAACCCAAAACCTCTTCCTAATCCCTTTGGACGCAATGCATCAGGCGGAGATCCATTCAGGCCAATATATAATTTAGATCCATCCTGACTTATCTTTAATCCGTAGGTGCCTCCCGGAGCATAATTATATGCATTTAACATTGGCTCTGACAGATATCCGCCGCTTTATTCCCGATCATAAGGTATTGGACATCTGGTCTTCAACGTATTTTCATGACCTTAGCAAGCACCTAAAAATAGGTTCTGGCGGTGCATGAGAATACAACATGAAAATTACTTCAGATAAAAAAAATGAACCGGCATTCTCTTTTAAACCAGCAGCTCAATTTTTTTATACTGTTTAAACTAATACAATAGCTGCAGACTTGCCATAGCAGGAAGAATTAGGTGGAATTATGCAATTGCTATATTGAAAATTATAAAACGGCCATTTTTTTTACTATTATCGAAAATAAATCAACAGGCTTAGAATTTAATGAAATCAATCGAACAAATTTTTCGCAAGTCATTTGCTGAAGTAGGTATTACCATAAATGGTGATAAACCCTGGGACATGCAAGTTCATAATCCGAAACTTTATAACAGAATCTTAAGTAGCGGACCATTGGGTTTTGGTGAGGCTTACATGGAGGGTTGGTGGGATTGTGAAGCTCTTGATGAATTTTTTTTCAAGGTATTGTACAGTAGATTGGACAAAAAAGTACCCAGAGACTTTTACACAGCATATTACGCGATAAAAGCGAAGTTCAAGAATATGCAAACCAAAGGTCGGGCTAAAGAGGTTGCTTACAAACATTATGACATAGGAAATGAACTTTATGAAAAGATGCTTGATAAGCGGATGATGTATTCCTGTGGCTACTGGGAAACAGCAACTAACCTTGACGAAGCCCAGGAAGCCAAGCTCGATCTGATCTGCCGCAAGCTGAAATTGGAAAAAGGTATGACCATGTTGGAGATAGGCTGTGGCTGGGGTGGCTTTGCCAAATATGCTGCCGAAAAGTATGGTGTTTCGGTGGTAGGTATAACGATATCAGAACAGCAGGCTATCCTGGCCCGAAAGGTGAACGAAGGCTTGCCGGTTGAAATCAGAATACAGGATTACCGCGATGTAAATGGAAAATTTGACAGGGTGGTATCCATAGCCATGTTAGAGGCAGTAGGGCACCGTAATTTCAGACAGTACATGGAAGTGGCTGAAAAAAATCTTAATCAAGATGGTATTTTTCTGATTCACACCATTGGTGGTAACTACGATGCCAAAATAACAGACCCATGGATAGATAAGTATATTTTTCCTAATGGGATGCTGCCATCTGCAAGCCAGCTTTCTAAAGCCTGGCAGGGACTTTTTGTTTTGGAGGACTGGCATAATTTCGGGCCATATTATGAACCGACATTATTAGCCTGGCTCAAAAACTTTGAAGAAAGCTGGGATAGTATTAAAGCTGATTATGACGAAACTTTTTACCGTATGTGGCGCTATTACCTTACCGCAAGCGCAGCATCCTTACGTTCGCGCAAAAATCACGTTTGGCAGATCGTTTTAACAAAGCCTTTGCATTTGGGAATTTACCAATCGGTTCGGTAAGCATTTCAATATCTCAGCCGCTTTTTTCATTCCCGTAAGGGTTGAATTTTCAGATCTCGTTGATCTGTTTATTTGTGAACATTTTTGTTTAGAATTGAACCTGAATTACAATTCTGCAAACAGTATTTGCTTCGATCTAACCCTGTTATCAGCGAAACCCAATTACTAATTTAGAGTGGGTTTGGTACTTTTACCAGTATTCTGTCCTTGTACTTTTATTTCAATTAATTGGTGACACCCTGGTCTTCAATTCCTTAAGCATGGTGATCAATGATTCAGTTTTAAGGGGCTTGGAAAGATAATCGTCCATGCCTGCAAGGTAACACTCTTCCCGGTCTTCAATCATTGCATTGGCCGTCATGGCGACAATAACAGGTTGATTATCATGATGCTTACGTATGAAACGGGTCGCCTCCAAACCATCCATTTCAGGCATCTGCACATCCATTAAAATAAGGTCGAAATTCTTATTCATTAACATCTGAATAACCTCTTTTCCGTTTGTTGCAAGAGAAGGATTATAACCCAGGTTGTCCAGGATTTTTAAAATAAGCTTCTGATTGATATAATTGTCGTCTGCAATCAGAATGTTCAAAGGATAGCTTCCTGAAAATTCTTTATTAAAAAGTGAGCGTGGTTTTGTTTCAGGTTCGGAAACCTGATGATTTAAGACATTCAGGATCACCTTGCTTAGTTGTTGCTGCTTAACTGGTTTATTCAGGACTGCAGCAAATAATTCAGGATGCTTTTTCCTGGTTGTGTCTCCAATTGAACTTAAGAGAATAACAGGTATATGTGAGTGGCTCTTTTTGATCAGCGAGCATAATTCCAGTCCATCCATTTCAGGCATTTGCAAATCACAAATGATCAGATCAAAATAATCTTTATCCTTATTGAGAATCAAATCCAACGCTTCTTTGCCTGAAGAGGCTATATAAGGCTTCAATTTCCACTGTTCCAGTTGAATTTTTAAAAGATAACAATTGGTAGCATTATCGTCAATGACCAGAATGTTGTTGCCTTCAATTGCGAGCATATTCACTGTTTGATCAATTAACTTTTGATCCTGACTTTTCTCACATTGGATAGTAAATTTAAAAGTGCTGCCTACTCCATTTTCACTTGAAACCGCGATGGCTCCACCCATTAAAACTACCAGACGTTTGGAAATGGCAAGCCCTAAGCCTGTGCCACCATATTTTCTGGTTGTAGAAGAATCAATTTGTGAAAAAGATTCAAATAATCCGGATAGTTTATCTTTGGGTATGCCGATACCTGTATCTCTTATTTCAAAACTCAGTTTTAAATCCGTTTCCCCGGGAGGACTGACAAGCTTAATTCCCAGAAAAATTTCCCCCTTTTTTGTGAATTTCATCGCATTCCCTACCAAATTAATAAGTACTTGCCGCAGACGACTGCTATCTCCATGAATCTGTAAGGGAATATGAGGATCAATCTGACTCATTAGGTCAAGATCTGACTGAGCAGCTTTTCCGGCAAAAATGTCCAGAACTTCTTCTACACAATTGCGAAGATTGAAATCGTGTGGATCAAGCTCCATTCTGCCCGCTTCAATTTTCGAAAAGTCTAAAATTTCATTGATTACATTCAGCAAGGCCTCCCCACTTTGGATGATCACCTGTGTATATTCCTCCTGTTCAGGATCCAGATTTGTTTCCTTGAGCAGGGATGCCATTCCCAGTACTCCGTTCATAGGTGTACGTATCTCATGACTCATTGTAGCAAGAAATACACTCTTAGACTGATTGGCTGATTTATGACGAAAGATGTCCAGTTGCTTTCTGTAGATGACAATTAAAAAGCAGATAACGATAGTAAAAGAGCACATCATCGCAATGATTACCAACAAGTCTATATTATCGCTTACCTCTTTCATTCCTTATAGCCAGGTAAAAAAAGATGTACATAATTAATACAAATGTAGCATGAAGGTTCCAGATGATCATCTTAACAAAGTGTGTAGTATTCAGGCTCACCACATTAGAAAAGATGAATTGATATAAGGAACTACAGAAGTATATCAGGAATCCACTGGCTACCCATCTGCCCGACCTGGTGAATTCTTCCTTTTCGCCATTCTGGCTTCCCAGGTAGATCCCGCTGAAAATAATTATAATAATAGCTTCAAAGGGTCGCGTGTAGGTATTGAACTCATATAAACTTTGAATAAAAGTAAAATTAATGACACACAATAAAGGAAAAGTGATCATAATGATCCTGATCCAGAAATCGGTCTTTTTATTCGAAAAAGCATATTTAAAGTAAAATAATATCGTCACCAGCTCCACAATGGTATAAAAGTGAAGTAATGGGAGATTATTTATAGAATACGCAGCTAAAATGCTCCCTATGATATTTATGATGAACGAGATACATAAATAGATCAAAATTATTCTGAGTGGTTTATTGATCTTGCTATAATAGATGAAACCACTCAGAATAGGGATTAGGGTACTAGCAGGGACAATATAGCCCTGATAAAAATAGGATAAAGATGGCATTTCAGACGAATTTATAGGAGTTCCCCAATCTAACTATTGAAAAGTGGGCTGGTAGGGTCGCAGCAATCAGGACAAGGCCTGGTAAAGTCAAATACATTTGAATCATCAATTGTGTCGGTATTGCTCATGTTTTTCAGAGAATCCGGCACGTATAGCAGATCTTCACCAAACGGATGGGTTTCACTTTCTCTTACCAGAACCATGATGAATTTGATTTCATTTTTAATCACTTCTTCCTGTCCATTTTCTAAAGTAAAGTAAGTCCTGACACCCGCAATTGTTGGATCCGCTTTGCAGTAAGCAGCTAAATCTTCAATATCCGTTTTGGAAATATAAACGCCTTTTGGTAGTTTTCTTGCATCTTTAATCTGAAGCACATTTGTAACAAAATCTCTCCAGTTTTTTGTTCTGTTAATAGCCATATCAACCGGGATTATTACCCGGGTTGGTTCTGTAAGTCTGTTTGACATAGGATGTTTTTTTAGTTAAAAATACTATTCTTATTTTAGAATATTTTCTTATTCGGCGATAAAATTAATCTTTAGTTCATAATTTGGTGCTTCCTTCATCTCTTATTAACAGAGATTGCTGTCCGGAATTAAAATAAAGATGAGAAACATATTCTTAAATCAGGTCCCTTTTTGACCCTGAAAATACCAGGTTAAGTATGGGTATTTTAAAATTAATCTAATTTTGAGTTTTGCTTAAGCCGTTCATTTATAGAGTAATCAGATGGTAGATTAATTGCAATTATTGTAGCTTTATTTTTCTTATATTATGAAAAAGAACTAAATTTTAGATCAAATCCTGACAGGTATTCTGTAAGGATTGTATAAATAATTATTAATTAACCAATGAAAAATGGGAGCTAAAAAATTAACCCAATCCAGAAGAAAGTTTATTAAGAATTCAATTTTGGCAGGAGCGCTAATTCCTTTTATCCCAAATGAATTGCAAGCAAGCTTAACAGGCCTTGGTAATGTTGATAAGCCTTTAAATGTATCTGTTTTTTCCAAGCATCTCCAGTTTCTAAATTACAAGGATATGGCTGATGCTGCAGCCGAAATAGGATTCAATGGGGTGGATCTGACGGTGCGTCCAAATGGCCATGTATTGCCGGAGCGGGTGGAAAATGATCTTCCAGAAGCAATAGATGCAATCCGAAAAACAGGCCTCTCTACAACCATGATAACTACTACCGTTCAGGATGTAAATAATCCTGAGGATATAAAAGTGCTCGAAACCGCTTCAAAACTTGGAGTTGAATATTACCGGATGAATTGGCTAAAGTATCCCGATGGGAAAAGTATTCCTGATGCCATTGAGCAATTCAAACAAACATTGACAAGTTTAAGCCATATCAATAGAAAGTTAGGAATAACCGGATGTTATCAAAACCACTCAGGGAATTTAGCCGGGGCCTCTTTATGGGAATTATGGGAAATACTTAAAAATGCAGATCAGCAAAATATGGGGGTACAATATGATATTCGCCATGCGGTAGTAGAAGGAGGGATGTCCTGGAAAAATGGGCTTCGGTTAATTCAACCTCATATTAAAGTTCTGGCAATAAAAGATTGTATTTGGGTCAAAAGAAATGGGGCCTGGCTTGTAGAGAATGTTCCCTTGGGTGAGGGAATGGTTGATTTCAGATCTTATTTTAAGCTTTTGAAAGAATATAAAATTCAAGTGCCGGTTTCTCTTCATTATGAATACCCAATGGGTGGAGCTGAACATGGAGCAAGCAGCATTTCAGCGGATAAACAAACCATCTTTAATGCCATGAAAAGAGATCTTATGAAATTGCAGCAGCTCTGGCAGGAAGCATAACATGGGATGCCTGAAGCTTCCTTGTCCCTATTATGTTATTCAGCCTCGTCATCAACCAATGTGCCTCGTAGTAAATAAATAGAATAACCCCTTAAGTAATTTACTTATAGGCCTTTGATCCTGGTACTAAGGTTACGGTAATTCCATGCCAGATCTTTTTATCTCCAGCCTCCCCAAAAAATGATACGACGAATTAAGTTAGATACACCGGGCAAGTGTGAATAATTCAAACAAGAATAATTGCACGAAAAATATGGAAGTTTGCAAATTTATATCTGGATCTATTGGTTTACTTATATGTAACTTTGATTAGGACAGTACCTTTACATATAACAACTCAGTATTGAAGGAGTTTTAATAATATGTTTTGAGGGTTGAAAATTTGATTCTATTCAACCCCTGAAAAACTATGATTTAAGGATCGATTTTGATTCTTCATGAAAATATGATATTGCATCGAAATTAACTTAAAATGGCTTTGGATTCGAAAATTTACCTCAATGCATTTGAGTGCTCTCCTGATGGCATAATTATCTGTGACATTAATGCCAAAATTATTCTGACAAATAAAGCGGCGTTTTCCATGTTCGGGTATGAACCTGGCGAACTTGAAGGGAAATCCATACAAGATTTAATTCCTCCGCACCTTAGGGATAAACACAAGTTTCATTTCCGAAGTTTTGTTTCTCATCCTTCAGCCAGATCAATGTCTAACAATATGAAGCTGATTGGGTACAGGAAAGATGCATCAAATGTTTCTATAAGCATTGCCCTGAATATTATTCAAAATGATTCTGGCGAAGAAATGATTCTTGCAGTAATCAGAGAAATAACAGAGTTCGTTAGAAAAACTGAAGAGCTTGAGAAGGTATCCGATCAATTAAAGGAAGCTCTTCAATTGAGTGCATTGGGGCACTGGGAGTTTCATCTTGCTAATAATACAATCCTTTGGTCTCCTGAAGTTTATGAAATATTCGAACTGGGTCAGGCAGCATTTAGCTCAACTAATGAAGGCTTTGAAATGTTAGTGCATGAAGAAGATAGAGAATTTGTAAAACAATCATACCAAAATTCAATTACGAACCAAATTCCATATAACATTGTTCACAGGTATATTACACCCAAAGGTTCATTGAAATTTTTAAGGGAAAGAGGAAGACATATTTACGATTCAGATGGTTTAGTTGTAAAAACAGTTGGAACTGTACAGGATGTTACTGAAGTGCAAAAACAAAGACTTTTATTAAACGATTATATTTTAAAATTAGAAATAAAGAACAAAGAACTTGAGGATTACACTCACATTGCAACTCATGATCTCCAGGAACCAGTAAATAATATTAGAGGAATCATAAGCCTTCTCAGGGAAGAGTTAGATAGTAATTCACCTGCTAAAGAAGAAATTATTTATTTTATTGATCTAATAAAAAAAGCTTCAGAAAGATTGTCAACCTTGATCAGAGGACTAATGGAGACCGCCCGATTAGGTCAGGTTAATCCTGTTTCTGAGGTCGATTGTAGTGAATTACTTGTTGAAGTAATTGAAGGGCTTCAGTTTCAATTTGAAAATAATTCTGCTGAAATTACTTATCCTCCATTACCCGTATTAAAAGGCTATCGATTTGAGTTGGGTCTTCTTTTTCAAAATTTAATCTCAAATGGATTGAAATACAGTAAGAAGGGAGTTGCTCCAGTAATCAAAATTGACTACCACAATCAGGGGGCGGATTGGCTATTTACAGTTGAAGACAATGGCATTGGCATAGACCCAATTCATAAGGATAAATTATTCAAAATGTTTCGTAGGTTACATACACAGGACGATATTGAAGGTACTGGTATTGGTTTAGTCCAATGTAAGAAAATTGTAGAGCAACATAATGGGGAGATATGGTTTGAGTCAGAACCTGGAAAAGGAACAGTTTTCTATTTCACTTTACGAAAAAACAATAACTAATAAGAATACTCAGAAGTAAATAAGCCTATCTTTTATAAGATATGTGCAAGCTCGTAGCCCGTACTTACTCTGTAATTCAGGTTAATTTTTACATTTTTTCAGTTAATGATTACCTTCTGAAACTTAATAATCTGTTCCCTTCGGTCAATATGCTTTATAGTTTTGAGAGGGAATGGAAATTCAAAGCCGGATTCACAAGGAGTTTCAGCCAGGGATCATTATTCTCAACACTGTATTATCAGGATATCAAAAATCCGATTCAGAGGGTAAACAGTGTTTATGCTGAATCTTAGCTATAACCTGAATAAACTGGCTAAAAAGCTTAAGCTACCGGGAAGTGAGTTCGGGGAGAAGGTGTTTTAGCAATTTTAGGGGGGCTGGGAGATTTACCAAAGATGACACTCTAGTTCGTTTTTTAGAGATTCTGTAGATCTTATCAATAATACAAAATATCGGTAACTTAAAAAGGCAGTGCTTTTATTAATCGAGTGCTGTTTTTTTTTTATTATTTAAAAAAAAATACCTTTATGAAACAGACTATCTAAAATTCGCTATGAGTATTCCTGAACAACGTAATAAAAAATCTGAAGATTTGGAATCGTTACCCCAGGGCAAAGGATTTGAACAATTGTTTAAAGCCTTTTATTCGCGGCTTTGTTACTTTTCCTTTCAATTTGTAAAAGATAAAGTAAACGCAGAGGATATTGTACAGGAGGCATTTTTTAAATATTGGAACCATAGGGAAGAACTATCTTTAAATTGTACTGAAGCTGCGGTTAAGAACTTTCTTTACAGTACAGTCCGTAATGCAAGTCTGAATAGGATTAGACACGATAAAGTAGTCTCTAATTATTTGGAACTTCAGGATCCGGCTCCCATCGAGGAATTTAACATTATTCATTCTATAATCCGTTCTGAAGTTTTAGCAGAATTACATATGGCCCTTGATACACTGCCGGAAAGCTGCCAGCGAATTTCTAAGATGGGATATTTAGCAGGAATGAAAAATAGTGAAATAGCCGAAAAGCTGGGCATATCTGTTAATACTGTAAAAACACAAAAAAAACGCGGATTACAATTGCTACGTCTCATACTAAAACCTGAAGTGTATACCATTTTCATCACTTTTCTGGCAGAATCTCAGACAAACTGACCTCTTGCGCTATTTGAATTAAGCATAATTAAAATAAATTTTCTTCCGGCTTCACCCATTCAGCCCGATGGGGTGTCTATATTAAACATGGCTGAGATAAATCAATATCAACAAGTTTTTGAAAATGCGGAACTGATAATTAAGCACCTAAGAGGACAGCTTACTCAGCACGAACAAGAATTGCTGAACAAATGGTTGTCTGAGGATGAAAGGAATAAACTTTTTTTGGAAAGTTTAACTGATGAAACAGCTTTTAGAAACGATTTTCGGTTTTTTTCATCATTGGATGTTACTTCTGCATGGCAAATAGTATCACATCGTACTCTTGAAAAACGAGACGTTAAACTTTGGGAAAAGTTCGTTAATTGGAAACATGTAGCCATTATTATATTTTTTTTAACAGCAGGGCTATTATATTATGCTGAGTTCAATAAGAAAAAAGAACCTGTTATTGTTCAAAAGGTCAATCGTCACTATGAAGACGATGTTTTACCTGGGGGCGATAAAGCCCGGTTAGAATTAGCAGATGGCTCTATAGTGATTTTGGAACAAGCGAACAATGGAAGTTTACAGGAACAGGGCGGAACAAAGTTAGTTAAGCAAGACGGCCGGTTAATCTACAATGCTGCACAAGGAAATCACTCCGGTGAAATATCATATAATAAAATTTCCACACCCAAAGGCGGTCAATACCAAATTATATTGCCGGATGGCAGTAAAGTATGGCTTAACGCCGAATCTTCCCTTCGCTTTCCCACTGCATTCATTGGGAATGAACGAATGGTTGAATTAACCGGTGAAGCGTACTTTGAAGTTGCAAAGCTGTCAGTTCCTTCTCCCTCTGCAGGAGCCAGCAAAATGGTACCCTTTAAAGTGCAAACTAATAAAGTTAACGTAGAAGTGCTCGGTACTCATTTTAATGTGATGGCTTATGTGAATGAAAAGGCAGTAAATACCACCTTATTGGAAGGCTCAGTTCGGGTTTTACATCTTGCCAACCACAACTCCCAACTCTTAAAACCCGGTCAGCAAGCGAAAGTTAATGAAAGTATTCAATTAGTAAATGTAGATACAGAAGAAGTTATTGCCTGGAAAAATAATCTTTTCCAATTCAACGGTGCAGATATACAAACTGTAATGGTGCAAATAGAACGCTGGTACGATGTGGAAATTGATTATGAAGGGCAAATTCCTTCAAAACATTTCACGGGAATTATTTCCAGGAATATCAATGTTTCAAAAGTACTTGAGATGTTAGAATTAACGGGTGGTGTGAAGTTCGAAATAAAGGGGAAAAAGATTAGTGTTCGAAGCAGGTAAAGGTGTAAGGATGACTCGCGCTTAAAGTTCTAAACTATTTATTAATAAGTACAAAACCTATGTGAAAATTTAATTCATAAAAATTTCTTAAAAAAAACCGAAAACGGTGCAACGTTTTCGGTCATAATAATAAGAAATAAAAAAAAGCTGCAATCCAATAATTGAAACTTAATAATTAATCCTTAATGCTATAAAAGTATGATTCTAAATTATCTAAACAAAGGACCTCGCCTAAAATATGGCAGCAGGTGTTTCTATTCATTTTCTACTAAAATCATGAAATTAACTGTACTTCTATTAACGCTGGGCTGTTTGCAGGTCAGCGCCGCAGCTTTTTCGCAAAGGGTTACGCTTTCCTATCGGAATGTTCCAATGGAAAAAATATTCAAAGAAGTCAGAAAGCAAACCGGATACCTCTTTTTGTATAATAATGAGTTGTTGCAGACAGCTGAAAGGGTAAGTATTCAAGTTACTGATGCTCCTCTGGAGCAGGTGCTTAAGGAATGTTTTGAAGGACAGCCGGTAACGTATACGCTGGTAGAAAAAACTATAATAGTTAAGCCCCTGGAGAAATCAGAATTGAAAGCCACTGCGAAGGCAGATGGTACAATTAAAGGAAAAGTCAGCGACAGCAAAGGGATAACACTGCCCGGAGTGACAATAAAACTGGAAGGGGTTTCATCACAAACTAAAGCTACTGATGCTAATGGTAATTATAGTTTTACGAATGTGCCGTCCGGACGTTATACATTGAGTTTTAACTACCTGGGCTTTGCTAAGATAACTAAACAGTTAACCATTATTGAAGGGCAGGAGAGTGTAATTGATGTGATTTTAACTGAAGAGACCGGTAGTTTGGATGAAGTAGTGGTTGTTGGCTATGGAACGCAAAAAAAGAGTGACGTGACCGGGTCAGCTGTTAGAGTATCAATGGAGGATAAGGAACTTCAGTCAAACACCAATCTTTTGCAAGCTTTATCCGGAGCCTCTGCCGGAATAAATGTTCAGGGTACCGGTTTAGCAGGGGGGGAACCAAATGTTTCTATAAGGGGACAAACTTCCCTTTCTGCAAGTGGCAATCCTTTAGTTGTTCTTGATGGTATAATTTATAACGGCTCAATCGCTGATATTAACGTGAGCGATGTAGAGTCTATAGATATACTTAAAGATGCCAGTTCTGCTGCAGTTTACGGATCAAGATCTGCCAATGGTGTAATGCTTATCACTACAAAAAAAGGCAAATCAGATAAACCGGTTGTTGCCTTTAACATGTATAGTGGTTTGCAGGATATGACAAATAATCCAATGAAAGTAATGAACGCAGATCAGTATGCGATAAGGTTGGTGGATTACTACTATCAGCAGGATTTGTATAATTGGTATAAGTCAAAGCCAACAAGTTCTGCAGGGAAACCTGTCAGGCCTGATATTAACAATCGAAATGTCGTTGCCAACAGACTTAGGACACAGGAGGAGAGGGATAATTACCTTGCTGGAAATCAAATTGATTGGGTTGATGAGGTATTACAAAGCGCTCCAATTCAAAACTACAACCTAAGCGTATCGGGAAAAACCGAAAGAAACAATTATTTTGTTTCAGGCTCATATACTGGTGAGGATGGAATTCTTCAGAATGATAATTTCAAAAGGCTTACCCTACGTTCTAATATCGAAAGTAAAGTTACCGATTGGTTTACCTTAGGATTAATTTCAAGTTATTCATATCGTGATTTTTCCGGTTTGCAGGCAAGTCTTGGAGACGCAAGGTCAGGTAGTCCGCTAGCTAATAACAAGATTGGTTTAGATAACTATGATATGTTCCTTACCGGTGAGGCATATATGCCATATCCTTTAAATAATTTATACGTAGACAATAGTGATATCAGAAACAATCTGTTCCTTGTAGGAAGTGCTAAGATAACCGTGCCCTGGGTTAAAGGGTTGAGTTACGAATTAAATTACTCTAACACCTATTCCAATCGTAATAACAACACTTTTTTCCCGGTAACAACGCCAAATGGTTCAGGAAATATGGGCCAGGCAATAAAGAATCCTTCGCAGAATAGAAGTTGGATTGTTAACAACATAGCCTCTTACACAAGATCTTTTAACAATCACCAGGTAAATGCTACTCTGCTTTACAGTCGCGAAAACAGTCATGCAGAAAGCTCAATCCTTAATTCACAAGGATTTCCTAACCCGGTTTTGGGATATAACAATATGAGTCTCGGTACTATTGCAACTGTTGGATCAAATGCCTCAGAATCCAATGGGATCTCTTATATGGCCCGTGCAAACTATTCCTTTAAGAATCGTTACTTATTAACAGCAACAGTTAGAAAAGACGGTTTCTCTGGTTTTGGAGCAAATACAAAATTTGCAACCTTTCCCTCTGTTTCAGTGGGTTGGTTAGCTTCAGATGAGCCATTTCTTCAAAATATGAAGGGTGTCTATTTAAAGATGAGAGCATCCTATGGGCAAAATGGTAATCAGGGAATTGGAAGTTATTCAAGTTTCTCCAGAATGTCTACTGATGCATATGTTTTTGGAGCTTCACCAACTGTTGTAATTTATCCAAGTACATTAGGGAATAATGATTTGGGTTGGGAAAAGACATCATCCTTAAATATTGGTGTTGATTATGGATTTTTAAATAGAAGAATTTCGGGTTCTATTGATGTATATCAGGCTCAAACTACAGATGTGCTGGTTAGCAGAGCTATTCCTCCAACAACCGGATATCCAAGTGTCTGGACAAATATTGGAGCTATTGACAATAAAGGTATTGAATTGGGA
Source organism: Daejeonella rubra (assembly GCF_900103545.1). Lineage (GTDB taxonomy): Bacteria > Bacteroidota > Bacteroidia > Sphingobacteriales > Sphingobacteriaceae > Daejeonella > Daejeonella rubra. The sequence goes on along the minus strand of NZ_FNHH01000003.1, from coordinate 24,104 downwards.
TTGACCACTATCAACCTGGAAGGCCGTTTCAACTGGAAAACTGATTTTGTTTTTTCGCTCAACAGAGATAAAATAACGAAACTCTATGGCGGAAAAAATGATAATGATGTAGGTAACTCCTGGTTTGTAGGACAGCCTATAACTGCTATATATGATTATCAAATGGGAGGGGGCTTATGGTCTGAGCAGGAGCTATATAGTGGTAAAGCTTTAAATAATTGGTATCCTGGTCAGTTTAAATATGTGGATCAAAATAATGATGGTATTATTGAGCCAAATTCTGACAGAACAATTATTGGAAACCAGGCTCCTAATTACCGTTTGAGTTTAAGCAATACTTTATCCTATAATAACTTTTCATTTTCTTTCTTTCTAAACTCGATACAAGGAGGAAACGGGTATTATTTGGAGAATAATGCTTCCAATATCAATGCTGCAAGTGCGCCCGCTGGCCGTGAATCAGCCGGAATAATAAGAAATAATCTTACAGCAGTACGCCAATATTGGACACCTGAAAATGGGGTAAATAATTCTACCGGAATATATAGTGCACCTGCCGTTTGGAGTGGAATTTATGAAAGCAGGAGTTTTGTCAGACTGCAGGATATTTCCCTTTCATATAAGTTAAGTCCTGCTATACTCAAAACATTACGCATTGGTAGCGGACAGGTTTATATCTCTGGAAAAAATCTTTACACCTGGACCAAATGGTCAGGTTGGGATCCGGAAACAGGTGTCAGTGACTCTCCGCTAATGCGAAATTTTATCGCAGGTTTCAGGCTTTCTATCTAATTGGTTAATCCAGGTTAAATGTTCAATCCCGCACAGGCGGGACTTTAAAAAACAAATTATAATCAAATGAAAATATATATAAATCTAATTAGCAAAAAGTGCTTGCTGCTTACAGGCATTCTTCTTTTGATGTTTTCTTCTTGTACGAAAGATGTGCTTAAAGAAACCCCGCTTGATTTTCTTGCACCCGAGAATGCTTATAGCACTGTTCCTGGAATTAAACAGGGGATAGGCGGCTTATACGCAGCCGTGCGTCAAAACTGGTATTATGGGCCTAACGATGCTGTTACTCAAATGTATGGCATTGGAACTGATTTATCTTATTTCGGTGAGGACCCTGCCAGTGCACGATTTTTGACAGATTATTCTACTTTTCTCACACCAGCAAATTCTTATTCCAGTATTTTCTGGACATGGAATTACCAATTGGTACAAAGAGCTAATGTTTTAATTGAAGCAATTGAGTCTTCAAATGCCGCTATTTGGTCTAATGAAGCCCAGAAAAATGCTTATTTGGCAGAAGCGAAGTTCTTCAGGGCTTTTGCTTATCGTATTCTGGTTTCATTTTATGGCGATGTTCCCCTGGTAAAAGAAGTAGTTAAGTCTGCCAAAACCGATTTTGTAAGAGCCCCTAAATCAGAGATATATAAATTGATGGAAGATGATCTCACGTTTGCAACTTCAAAATTACCTGTACCAGGGAAGGAAGAGGCTCCGGGAAGGATTAATCAAGGTGCTGCCTGGCATATGCTTAGTGAATTATACCTGACTGACAGCAAATACCAGTTAGCGGTTGATGCGGCGACAAAAGTAATTGATGGATATGGTTATGCCTTAATGACAAAACGCTTTGGAACAAGACTTGGAAAGGATGTTTTTGGATCAGGAGATGCATACTTTGATCTTTTTGGATATGGAAACCAAAACCTTACATCAAATACTGAATCTATTTGGGTGATTCAGGTAGAACCGCTTGTAACTGGTGGGTTATTTGCCGAAGGTGAAAGGGCATTTGGCCCAGCATATTACCGGATGGGAAATACTCCAGACGGTTTCCCTGCATTTAGGGGTGAGCTGGTCAATGGTAAATATACCGGGCTTTCCGATACACTGGGTAGACCTGTATCGTGGATACGCCCTACAAATTATGTTTCCTACAATATATGGAGAGGTAATTGGAATAATGATATTAGGAATGCAGAGCATAATATTAAAAGAAATTTTTATTACGATAGTCCCTCTTCCAAATTTCATAAGAAAAAGATTGATTTCAGTCTTTATCCGGCTGGATCAAGGGATGCTTTGAGAGATACTACTCAGTATATTTATCCATATTTTATGAAGTTTGTTGATCCGCTTAACCATTTTACTGATCCTGCAAGGTCTGGTGGAGGACAAAATCATAAAGATCTTTATGCAATACGACTTGCAGTTACATTACTCATACGTGCAGAAGCTTATGTCCGTTTAAATAATCCTAATGCTGCTGCCTTAGATATTAATAAAATCAGAGTCAGAGCTAATGCAACTCCGGTTTCATCATCAGATGTTAATCTGGACTATATATTGGATGAAAGAGCCAGAGAACTTTATGGTGAAGAATGGAGAGCTATTACCTTACGCCGGATGGGAAAATTTGTAGAAAGGGTTAGGCTTTATAATAATAACCCTAAAGTTCCGGGCTTGAATATTAAGGATTATAATCACTTATATCCTATTCCTCAATCCCAGATTGACTTAAATATAGGTGCTGTGATAAAACAGAATCCTGGGTATTAATAATCTTAAATTATAAATTTTCAACCAATTTAATAGGTTGGCTGGAGCTAATGAAAGTCGAAAAAATCCAATTGGATAGGTGTGTATTAATACATCTAGCCAATTGGAACCGTATTTATTTAACAGAAAAATTTTATGAGTAATTACAACCGAAGAAATTTTATTAGGATGTCTGCAATAGCTGGTACTGGTTTAACTATAGCCGGCAGTATAAGTTCCCTGTATGCTAAATCGGGTTCTTTGGCTGGGAAAAGGGTAGGGATTATTGGTTTGGACACTTCACATGCAGTAGCATTCACCAAAACATTAAATGCTTTGGATGCTGCTGCTGTTTATGGAGGCTATAAAGTAGTAGCTGCTTACCCTAAGGGTAGCAATGACATATTAAGCAGTGTTGAAAGGATACCCGGATACATTGAAGAAGTGAAAAAGTTGGGGGTAGAAATAGTAAGCTCCATAGCTGATCTTCTAAAGAAAGTAGATGTAGTTTTATTGGAAACCAATGATGGACGTTTACATCTTGAACAGGCATTGCAGGTATTTAAGGCTGGTAAGCCAATGTTTATTGATAAGCCTGTTGCTGCATCGCTGGCTGATGCCTCGGCTATATTTGCTGCGGCAAAACAATACAAAACTCCAGTATTTTCTTCTTCGTCATTAAGATATATGACCGGTATTTCTGACATTGGGCAGGGAAAAATTGGCAGGGTATTGGGTGCTGAAACTTTTAGTCCTGCAAAATTAGAAAAGACCCATCCCGATTTATTCTGGTACGGTATACATGGAGTGGAGATGTTATTTGCCATAATGGGTACAGGATGTAAGACGGTGACCAGAATTCATACTGATGATACAGATATTGTAGTGGGTGTTTGGAATGATGGAAGGGTTGGAAGTTTTAGGGGTACGCGTAGTGGCAAGAATGATTATGGAGCAAGGGTCTTTGGCGAAAAAGGAAATGTGATTTTAGGAGAGTTCAGTGGATACAATCCATTGCTGCAGCAGATCATTAAGTTTTTTGAAACAGGAGTAGCACCAGTGAATCCGGAAGAAACATTAGAAATAGCCGCTTTTATGGAGGCTGCTGATGAGAGCAAGGCTAAAGGGGGTGCTCCGGTAAATATGAAAACTCTTAAATAAGGCTAAATAAATTACTATTTACAATTCTCCTGTTGTTCTCAAAGTGATGAATGTACAACAGCAATTTCGAATCGAAAATAAAGTAGAACCATGAAGGAATTAGATGACAAAACCCGCAGACATTTTATTAAAAATGCGGTTACCGGAGCAGCTGCATTATCGCTTGGAGGTATATTGCCTGGGTTTAGTGCAAAAAGCTATGCAAATATATTAGGTGCCAATGATCGTATTAGAGTAGCTATGATGGGTGTAAATTCCCGTGGTTTAGCACTGGCTAACAATTTTTCAATGCAACCTAATTGTGAAATAACATATGTATGCGATGTAGATAGCCGTGCTGCGGATAAGTGTATCGGGCAGGTTGAGAAGAACCAAAATAGGCGTCCTAAGGCCGAGCCTGATTTTAGAAAAGCCCTGGAATATAAAGATGTGGACGCATTGGTTGTTGCTGCTCCTGACCATTGGCATGCTCCAGCCGCTATACTGGCTTCAAAAGCAGGCAAGCATGTTTATTTAGAAAAACCATGCAGCCATAACCCAAATGAGGGTGAGATTCTTTTAGCAGTGACAAATAAGTATAAGAATGTAATTCAGATGGGAAACCAGCGACGTTCATGGCCAAATGTTGTTGCGGCCATTAAGGAATTGCATGGAGGAGTGATAGGAAGACCTTATTTTGCTAAAACATGGTACGCAAACAATCGTCCCTCCATAGGTATAGGGAAAGAAACAGAAGTGCCATCCTGGTTAAATTTTGACTTGTGGCAAGGCCCCGCACCCCGCACAGCCTATAAAGATAATATCCTTCATTACAACTGGCATTGGTTCTGGAACTGGGGAACCGGAGAAGCATTGAATAATGGGACTCACATGGTAGATATTGCCAGATGGGGTCTTGGAGTTGATTATCCAACAAAAGTAACCTCTGCTGGTGGCCGTTACAGATATCAGGATGACTGGCAAACTCCCGATACCCAGGTAATTACACTGGAGTTTGGCAATAAAGGCTCAATTACCTGGGAAGGTCGCAGTTGTAATAGCCGTAATGTAGAAGGTGAGAGCGTTGGTGTAATTTTTTATGGTGAAAATGGCACTCTCCAAATTAATAGTGGTAATAGTTATGTAATTCATGACTTAAACAATAAACTGGTTAAAGAAGTAAAAAATGATATGAATATTGATGCCAGGAGCTTAACTAGTCCCTCTCAGGCTTTGGATGCTTTGCATATTAACAATTTCTTTGATGCCATTAAGAAAGGTACCAGTTTGAACTCTGATATCTTAAGCGGACATCAAAGTACATTATTGGTTCAGCTGGGTAATATAGCCCAGCGAACCGGAAATACATTGGACATTGATCCTAAAAACGGGCATATATTGAACAATAAACAGGCTTTGAAATACTGGTCGAGAACGTATCAAAAAGGCTGGGAGCCAACTATATAATATTGTTTTAGAATAAATAATTGATTAATCAATTATTTATTCTTTACATAACTTTATTATTTGCGGTTATTGGTAGCGCTTTTCACCGTAATAATTTTATAATAATAAAGAATGAAAACTAATTCTAATGGGCTGAGTTTAAAGTTTATTGTCAATGTTAGTTTTGGTATTAGTAGGAGAATCCGGATTTATCATTAATCCATCAGCAACTCCCGGAAAGTAAAAAGCTCCTTTAATTTAGGATCAACTTGCACCTTTACGGAAGCCATGTCGGCATCGCCAAAAACCTGCAGACGGGTGAAATTAAGGATCGTTGAACGTTTATCCGGATTGAGCAGCGGCTTGTCGACAATGAAACGATGGGAATCTCCATTCACCCATAAAACTGGTTTACCATATTGCCGGCTAAGCTCTGCTAATTTCTCCCGGATCTTTTGAAATCCAGAAGAACCCTTTCCCATGTAAAACATATCTGCCTGGGTAAACATGACCAGGCCTTTTTTATCTGCAGCTTTTGCATACAATTCTTCGAGCCAGGCTAAATTTGCTTTTTCGCGTTCAATAAATTCGGAATTATCTCCATTCTCCTTCAAATTATTGTTTGTCCCCACCAGGTGGACCGTGGCAAACTGGATTCCACCGTATTCCCAGGCTACATTTTCAACATATCTGGCAAATTCAGGTTTTTCAGCCTGACTTTTCAGCGGTATTTTTTTATGGCCGAAACTCTGACTTTCACTAAAGAACATCTTTCTCAACAGTGCCAGACGCTCCAGCGGATCATATTCCCCGGCTGCTTTCCGGTTACAATCGGTCCATTCATTATCTCCGGGGGTATAGATCAAAGGCTTTTTAAATGTTTCGAAATACCCATGGATCTTAGAAAAGTATTCATCAGAGCAGGGAGTTGAACCTGATTTAAAATCACCCACATGGACACTGAATGCAGGTTTTTCATGGTTTATCTGCGAGATCAGATTTTCAAAACGCTCATAATCATTTGGCAAACGGTAAGGCATATCTCCAAAAGCGATAAACTCGAATTTTTTGGATTGAGCGAATGCCATGGTTCCGATAAATAACAGAAGCAGGCTTAGGTAGGTGACTCTCATAGTTGAAGCTTGATGCGCGGAACGAAATTAAGCAGTCTTTCGTGCTTTGCAAATTTTAGTTTCGTGATTTGGTTTCGCTTAATGAGTTGGAAGTTGAACACCATTTTAAATTCGGTAACTGATCGTTAACAATTGATTTGAATAGCAATTGTTAATCGCTCCTTCCTATTAAAATGGATGCTATGTTGCATTGACCTTTTGGAAAGGCATAAATCTGGGTTCTACGTTCCATTTACTGCCCACGTATTTAAATCCGGCATTTTCCATGATCTCCATGACAATGGCGGTTTGCCAGCTTCTGGCTGTAAATGGTTCTTTATTGTAGAAAATTTCCGTGTATTGGATGCCTTTTGCTAATACAGGAGATGGCGATACTGCCACCAGGTCATAATAGTGATGTAGCTGGGTTTCCAGATCTCGTTTCAGACCGCTGAACCAGTGAGCGTACAAGCCATTTTTACTTTCGTCTTTAAAATCATGTGTGATGCTCACAGAGTAATCGATTGTGAAATTGGTTTGAAAAAAATGCTCTTCAAAGTAAGATAGAATAGCATAACCATCATTTTTGATAGCGTTCTTTAAAAATTTGGACAGTCCAATGACTTCCTGAAGGCTTGTGAGCATACACATGGATGCATTTGCTCCGCCAATAAAGACCAGGTCGTACAGATCTGATTGCTTGTTCCCGACTTTATAATTTTTGTCTGTGCAATCAATTTTCTGATAAGTAATACCATCAGTGGGGCCTGAATAATCAGTTATATCACTGCATACATAATGATTACCGGGCAGGTTATTTCTGATGTGTTTTGTTTCAAAACCATTACCCGCCATGATCTCCATTATCTTTTTGCCACCAACCAGTTCATTTTCCTGCATAAACTCTATAATTGGTGCTGTTTTTGGCGGTAATTGATTGTAGGTTAATTCATATACCTGAGCATAGTTGGAAACTCCCCTGGCCCGTTTACAGATATCGAGGATCACTTCCCGATCGAAATAGCTTTCGGTTAAAAGCATCTCCCGTATAAGATCAATCATTTTAAGAATTTATAGTTTGGTCGGTATGGTCATTTTGTGGAAAAGGCTGGGGTTGAATGTTATCATCATCATCCAGCTGGTTTGCCAAAGCCTTTTTTTGTTTAGTTAAGGTCAAAAGATCATTTTCTAAAGCTTCCATGTTTAATCCAATAGGTGTTTTAGTCCCATTGAAGAAATCTTCCGTAATGATGGCAAAGGCTTCATCACTATAATACTCCCAAAAGTCCCAGGTCATTTTTTGTTCCTCACCCAGGGTTACACAAGTTAGATGTTCCTCATCATAGGCCAGAATGGTTACTGCATGACCGCCATAGGAACCTGGTTCGGTTTTCTCCAGGGGTTGATCCGGAGCTGTGTCCCATATTTTCTGACCGATTATGGTTGATGGCAGCTGCAGACCAGCATATAGACCACCAAAAAGATAGATGGCCGATTTTACGATATCACGCTTTAGATGCGGGACAGATGCGAATGCTTTTATTTTGCGGTTATCGATGCCAACTTTTCGCCAGTACTTTAAGGCATCCAGAACAGGTAAGCCGCGATCGCTTCCTGGTTTTTTTTCATCAAAACCACTAACTTCTGCATAGGCAGATATGACCTTTTCTGCGCTTAAAGGGTGTTCAGTTGTTGAATTTGATGTCCAGCATACGATCATGTGGCCTGCAGCAGCAAAGGTGCAGTTGTTGATCTTGTCATTCCCAAAGGTCTCCCATGCTGTCTTTTTAATGGAGGTCCAGTCGTGACTTACTGGAATTTCCAGTTCATCCGACAATAGATACCTGGAAAAATCGAAATCTCTCGGATCTTTTTTCGCCTCCAATTTGCCAAAATTACCTTTAGCTACTGGTTGTTTTTCATCCATAATATTAATTTAATGTTCTGATCTTTAAATTATTGTACATAAAGAGTAATTTAAGGAATAAAAATCAGGCTGCTCCTTTTCCGCTTTTTCCATATATTTTTGGGCCGTAATTATTTTTTTTAGTTGGCATTTTTTTATCTGATGAATTGTCTTTATTAGCAATCTTGTCTATGGTATCAGAGATTCTCGATGCTGATTTTGTTTTCTTATTCATTGTATAATTTATTATCGCGTTAGTTAATTATCTTAAATATCAGGTTTGGAAAAGGCGTTTAATTATACATAAATACACTTGAATAATTTGCTTTCTGCCATTCACATTCATGTAAAATTAGCCATGTAAAACATACCAGAAAGGCTAAATTACCCGCCTGATTTTCCACTCTTGCCATATGTTTTTGGTTCACTACTATTTTTTTTCTTTGGCAGTTTTTCATTTGCTGAACCGGATTTTGAAGGGGTTTTGTCTTTGCTGTTGCTGTTTTCTGTTACTGACTTAGTTTTCTTTTCCATTTATATTGTTATATCTGATTTATTTCCAGGGTTTATTTTTACGAAGCTTGTGATAAAAAATTTAAAGAATTCTTTAGAATACAGGAATGATCCGGTTTCAATCTTCATATAGTCTAAAGTAAATATCAAAATAGTTTAAAAGTGTATTCAGCCTCCTTTTCCTCCTGCCTTCCCATATATTTTTGCTTCACTCCTGGTTTTTTTCTTCAGTATCTTTTCATTCGCTGAACCGGATTTTGAAGGGTTTTTGTCTTTGCGGGTACTGTTTTCTAGTGCTGCTTTTGTTTTCTTTTCCATGTCCATTGAGGTTTTTTTTCTTGATTTATGAGAGGAGCCCGTGTTAAAATAACTGTTGAAAAATTCTGCAGAAAAGGCGATGATCTGGTTTCAATCATTTATGTTTAATGCAACACATGCTCAAAATTTCAGAAAGGAATGATTAACCGCCTTTTCCTCCACTAGTACCATATATTTTTGGTTCACTGCCATTTTTTTTCTTCTGCAATTTTCCGGCTGATGAACTTAATTTAGAGGAGTGATTATCTTTGGCTGTAATGCTTTTCGATTCTGTTTTCTGTTTCTTTTCCATGTAAAGTGGGGTTTATGATTTATTCCTTTGTTTAAAGATCGCAGGGCTCAAGAAATAATTGCAATTAAATTCTATCATAGAAGAATGTGTTTAAGATTCGTAAATTCTTAAAAATACCTGTATAGCGTTATTAACCACCTATTTTCCCACTTTTCCCATAGGTTTTTGGTTCGCTGCCATTTTTTTTCTTTGGCAATTTTCCGGCTGCTGAACTTAATTTTGAGACTAAATTTTCATTGTCAGGAATATTTTTTGATGCTGCTTTTATTTTCTTCCCCATCCTTTATTTGTTTTTAAAATTAACATTGTCGGCTAAATATAAAGAGAGTTAATTATTTATTTTTTCAAGAAATAAAATAAAGATTATTTTAAAAATCATTATAAAAATTATTCTATGCAGGGTTGGTTCCTTTGGATCCAACGCCCAATCCATCCACATTTAGAATTGTGCAAAAAACCATCATGGAGCCGGGAAAATCCTCCCAAACAAAAAAACAGATTTTATGTTAATTTACTTTACCTTCAAGAAATGCCCAGTTGTATTGAAGGGCAATTTTTAAAATTCAGTCTTTTCTCATAGTGTCTTTTCCTCATTTGTAAAGGCTAATAAATTAACATATGATGAATTATAAACCAGGTATTCTGAAAGCTTTAGGATTGATCATAGTACTTCAGTTGGTGTGCCAGTTCTCCTTTGGGCAGGTTCATACATTTGAAGCGGGATTTCGCCTTCAGAAAACAGTCGATCTTTATTATGAGAATGGGATCAGCGGACAGTATCATCTCACAAAGCGTATCACACTTGGCGCCACTTACCTGAGCAGTCGCCTGGGGTCGGCGATCGGTTCAAATGCAATAAAACAAGACAATTTTTTACTCTCCGGTTCATGGATGTTTCGACCCAAAAAGCCGCTCAAGCCATTCGTTAGAGCCAATCTGGGTTATTTTATAGCTGATTATGAGTCTGATGTTTTTAAAAGCTTAACAAATACTTCTGCCATCGCTTCCCTGGATGCTGGTCTGGCCTATTCTTTTAAAAGTCCGTTAAGACTTAATCTTTCCTTAGGTTATAATGCCATCACAGGAAGTGGAGCAAAGGGTGCGGGGACCTTATATCCTGTTTTTTATCAGACAAGTATCTTCTGGAATTTAGCTAAACGAAAATCAAAATGAAGAAATTTATCCTGTTTACTCTCAGCATATTGATGCTTATTTCCTGTAATAAAGAGCCTGAAATTGATAGTTCCATGCTCGATAGCGGTCTTTATTTTGATCAGTCGATCTACCAGCCAGAGAAATACCTGGTTTCTGCCTCTGTCCCGGCTCCAACACCTGCTCAGGCTGTCAGTCCGGTGATCATTGCCATACATGGTTATGGTGCCACCACATTTGAATGGGATGAATTTCGTACCTGGAAAGGATCAAGAACAGATTTTTCAATTTCGCAGGTCCTGCTTGGGGGCCATGGACGTGATTATCAATCATTCAAAAACTCTACTTGGCGCGACTGGCGGGAGCCGATCGTTACGGAATTTGAAAAGCTGGAAAAGGCCGGCTATACCAATATAAGCTTCGCAGGATCTTCAACCGGTAGCACACTGATTTTGAAATTACTGGCAGAGGGTTATTTCGATTCTCATATCAAGCCCAGGCATGTTTTTCTGATCGACCCGATCATCATTCCGGCGAATAAAACACTGACATTAGTTGGTGTACTGGGCCCGATCATCGGATATACTAAAGTGGACAATACTGCAGGAGAAGAGAAGTATTATTACCACTATCGTCCCTATGAAACGCTGCAGCAATTGCGGGATATAATCAATGAAGTTAGAATTGATCTGCAAAAGGGGGTTACTTTGCCTGTTGGCACTACTCTGAAAGTTTATAAATCAGATAATGATGATGTTGCTGATGCGGCCAGTGCTGTTTTAATCCATAAGGGGATTGTTAGCAGTACCGGTAACGCCCCTGAAATCGCGATGATACCCTCAAAACTGCATGTTTTTACCAGGTTAAACCATAGGGAGAACACCCCTGCAAGCAGTGATATAGCCAATCAAACAAAGGCATTTTCTGAGATGGCATATGTGCTTATTAAGTGATGGGGTTGGGCTTTAATGAATGCGGTATAGAGTGCTGACAGAATTTAGAATTGTAAAAATCAATAAGAATTAATTGCATTTACCTCACTTACTTAACCACAAATTGATATAAGCCTGAATCAGAAAGGTTGCCTTTGGAATCTCTTGTTATTACTTTCCAGTAATAGGTTATATTCTCTTTCACAGGCACATCCTTTAGTGTAGTATAAGTTGTTTTGCTAATGAAAATTGGAGGTATTAATGAACTGCCAAAATATATGTCATAATTAATGATGTCTCCATCTACGTCACTGCCTTTCCATTCAAGATTAATGTTTCCAGAAATTGGTTGTACACTTTCTTCCTTTTTTGGTGCAATAATTTCTGCCGGGAAGGGGCTGTATGAGATTGATCCAGGTCCAGAGTTATAGAATTTCCAGGTATCACTTTTTGCAATAAATGCATTCTTTGTGCTAATGGAGGAAACAAACCAGGAATATGGTGTATTTCTTAATAATGAAACTTCAATATTAGTTGTGTTGACTAGCTTGATTAAGCTGACCCCGGTTATCAGATTTTTTAAAGAAAATTCATAAGCATCAGTGTTATTGGATGAGTTCCAGGTAAAATTAATCGAGCTTTCGGTATTGGAAATTATGTTACCTTCTAAGCATATTGTATTGTCAATAGGGAATGTCAGAATTGCTTTTTCTGGTTGTGGGCTAGCTTTTTCACCTTTCTGACATCCTACACCAATGATAAAAAACAGGATAATTATGAAGTTTTTTAATTTCATTTGTTAATAATTAATTGAAAGGTTTAAATCACCAGACTATTAAAACTGACTATTGTTTGAGTACTTTATTGGTTATGACAAAATCATTTGTAGACAGCCTTACATAATAAGCACCGGGAATGAGGTGTGTCAGGTCAATTTCTAAAATGCCTCCATTTTTTTTGCTAAAAGCTGAATAAACTGTTTTCCCAGCAGTGTTTGTTATTACAATTTGAGTGTTAGATAATATTTCTCTTAGGTCAATTTTCAGTATATCCTTAAATGGACTTGGATAAATCAACGATTCAGAAAATCCTTGAATTTTTTGAGTGATAACCCCCTGGCATGGGATATCAGTTGAGATTTTTATATTATTACTGCCATTTTCCAGAGGAAAACTAATGTAAGATTGCCTTGTTTTATATTCTTTCCCATTTAATTCAATCATATAGGAAGTACTGCCACTTAGAGTTAGGTTAATAAAATTTGTATTTCGGTCTATTGAAATATATGCCTTCAGTTCTTTCGGTTCTGTAATAATAAGCTCATAACATTGCTTGTAATCTTTTTTTCCTTCAACGGTGATACAAATAGTATAATTTCCCGGTTTCAGATTTGTTATTCCTATAGAATCTGTAAAAGGGTATGTTTTATTCAAACCCTGTCCTGTTACGGAAGCAGTATAGTTTAGTCTTTTTTCAGCCTTGATTTCAATTTTACCATTGTCGCTTGAAACGCATGTGGAGCTAATTGTTCGAACCATAAAATTATTAACTGGCATATCACTAACCCTAAACGTTTTCAATTCCTGAGCAGATTGATAATTTACATTTCCAGCCTGAACCGCCTTCACTACTACCGTTCCAGCTCCAGTTAACGTAATCGTATTTCCGGAAATGCTTGCAGGGCCAGAGACAATTGAAAAAGTGACAGGCAGGCCTGAACTTGAGGTAGCAATAATAGTAAAAGGAATAGCCCCAAAGGTTTTATCCGCTATTTCATTGAAAATGAGTGTTTGTGTTCCTTGCAGTACTCTAAAGGTCCGTTCAGTACTTACCTCTTTATAGTTGACATTTCCAGCCTGTAATGCTTTTACTACAACTGTTCCAGCTCCAGTCAGTGTAATCGTATTTCCGGAGATGTTTGCAGGACCTGTGACAATTGAAAAAGTGACAGGCAGACCAGAGCTTGCGGTAGCAGTAACGGTAAAAGGATTAGCCCCAAAGGTTTTATCCGCTATTTCATTGAAAGTGAGTGTTTGTGTCCCTTGCAGTACCTTAAAGGTCCGCTCAGTACTTACCTCTTGATTGTTGATATTCCCAGCCTGAACCGCCCTCACTATAACCGTTCCAGCTCCAGTCAGTGTAATCGTATTTCCGGAAATTGTTGCAGGGCCGGAGACAATTGAAAAAGTGACAGGTAGACCAGAGCTTGCGGTAGCAGTAATGGTAAATGGAATAGCCCCCAAAGCCCTTTCCGTTATTTCATTGAAAGTGAGTGTTTGTGTTGCAGGCAGCACTTTAAAGGTTCGTTCTAAACTAACTTGATTAAAACTGATATTTCCAGCCTGAACCGCTTTAACCGCAACAGTTCCAGCTCCTGTCAGTGTAATCGTATTTCCGGAAATAGTTGCAGGTCCTGAGATAATTGAAAAAGTGACAGGCTGGCCTGAACTTGCAGTAGCAGTAATGGTAAAAGGATTAGCACCAAAGGTTTTATCCGCTATTTCATTGAAAGTGAGTGTTTGTGTTCCTTGCAGTACTCTAAAGGTCCGTTCAGCACTTATCTCTTTATAGTTGACATTTCCAGCCTGTAATGCTTTCACTACAACTGTTCCAGCTCCAGTCAGTGTGATCGTATTTCCGGAGATGCTTGCAGGACCAGAGACAATTGAAAAAGTGACAGGCTGGCCTGAACTTGCGGTAGCAGTAATAGTAAAAGGATTAGCCCCAAAGGTTTTATCCGTTATTTCATTGAAAATGAGTGTTTGTGTTCCTTGCAGTACTCTAAAGGTCCGTTCAGCACTTATCTCTTTATAGTTGACATTTCCAGGCTGTAATGCTTTCACTACAACTGTTCCAGCTCCAGTCAGTGTGATCGTATTTCCGGAGATGCTTGCAGGACCAGAGACAATTGAAAAAGTGACAGGCTGGCCTGAACTTGCGGTAGCAGTAATGGTAAAAGGATTAGCACCAAAGGTTTTATCCGCTATTTCATTGAAAGTGAGTGTTTGTGTTGCAGGTAGCACTTTAAAAGTCCGCTCTATACTTACTTGATTAAAAATGGTATTTTCAGCCTGTAATGCTTTCACCACTACCGTTCCAGCTCCAGTTAGTGAGATCGTATTTCCGGAGATGCTAGCAGGACCAGAGACAATTGAAAAAGTGACAGGCAGACCAGAACTTGCAGTTGCAATAATGGTAAAAGGATTAGCCCCAAAGGTTTTATCCGCTATTTCATTGAAAATGAGTGTTTGTGTTCCTTGCAGTACCTTAAAGGTCCGTTCAGCACTTATCTCTTTATAGTTGACATTTCCAGCCTGTAATGCTTTCACTACAACTGTTCCAGTTCCAGTCAGTGTGATCGTATTTCCGGAAATGGTTGCAGGACCGGAGACAATTGAAAAAGTGACAGGCAGGCCTGAACTTGCGGTAGCAGTAATGGCAAATGGAATAGCCCCAAAGGTTTTATCGGTTATTTCATTGAACGTGATTGTTTGTGTTGCAGCACTGGAGCCTGTACTGGAAATGGTAAATGTATTATTCGAAAGACCTACTACATCATCCTGTGATCCGGTTTCTGAAATTCTTATTTTACATTCATTAGTAAATTCACTTACGCTGAAAATACTACCTTGCTTCGGTTGTTTTTGTCCGGACTTTTCGGTAGCACTGCCCGGCACTGTCCATTGATAACTGCCTGATTTTGAATCAACTGCAACACTTATGGTTTTCCATGTCTTCCCATTATCTGTTGTGTATTCAATTTTGACTGAATCGGAAACATTAACAGTACTCCAGGTAATAAGGTATTTAGTGCCGGCTACCAGCACTTCACCAGCCTGAGGCTTGGTAACCAATATTTTTGAGATATTACTTCTGGAAGCATGACCATCGTAACTGCCTCCTTTAAATTTAGAAGTAGATCCCACATTTAATCTTTTATCAAAATTAATCGCAATAGAGTCTTTAATTAAAGGGTCCTCAGCACTGGCTACTTTTATATCAAATAAGCCCGATAATTCCTGTTTATTGATAAATAAGTAAGATTCTGCTGCTGCCTGATAGTTATTGATAATTCTGGTCCAGCTTGAGGCGGTTTGTTGTCTGAAATAAATATTCAACTTAGAAATGCCTGAGTATGTCCATGAAATAGGAATAATGCTGTTGACATCCCCATTAGTGCTTGCATCTGATGTAAGCTTGATAAAACCATCACTAATTTCAAAGATTCCGCTTATACTTTTAATTGTGGAATCACTAGCTGAGCTTATTTTTATAAGACCTGCAACGGTAGGTGTACCAGGGATTTCCCAGGTATATTTTTGGGCATTGGCAGAATAATTATTATTGATCAGAGTCCAGGACTGGCCATTATTCTTTGAAAAATGAATATTGATATCTTCAATATTTTCAGATTTCCAGGTAATTAGGGTGTTTGAAAGTCCATTTAACTTTGTTCCTGCAGCAGGATTTATAATTTGGATGCTTGCCTTTAAATTTGATGCCTGACTAAAACCATCATATGAGCCACCTTTAAATTTCGAAAATGAATTAACTGCTGCCCTTATACTTAAGACAGACCTGGATGAATCCTTCACTGAATTGTCAGTTGAGCTTATTTTAAATTCAAGCGAATCTGTAGTTAATGTTGATGGTGGGATCCAAATGTAATTCAGCATTAAAGCTGATACAGAGTTAGTTATGGCTTTCCAGGGTGTTCCTTTGTTAGTACGGTATTTTATTGATAAAAAATCTACTCCATTATTAACCCATGAGATCTGGATTGGTTGTTCTTTGACATAATAGGTTTCCAAAGGATTTTCAAGTGCAATGCTTTTTAGCGGAATTTTGAACGGAATGGTATTTGATGATTTCAAAACCGGATCTTCAACAGAAGAGACTCTAATAATTCCAGTATTAGTTATGTTGTTGGAAGGTACTCTCCAATCCAGTTTTTTCGCGTATGCCGGGTAGGCATCATTTATTGTCAACCAGCTTATTCCATTATCTGCAGAAAATTCAATTTTAATATATTCAATATTATTTGAGTCCCATTTCAGAGTTTGAAGGGATGATGAGGCAAATGTTTCATTTCCTGAAGGAAAAATCAAACTGAGCTTTGGAGTACTATTAGAAACTGCACTATGGCCATCAAAGCTTCCTCCCAGAAACTTCCTGTTTGAAGATACAGGGTTTGTAATAATGGACGCATTTAAGGTGCTTGAAACTGTTGAACTATCAGAAGACTCAATTTTTAATCTAATGGTGTTGACATTAATTTCTGGAACAATCCAGGTATATGATCCTGCTAAAGCCGGATATCCTTTCCGAATCAGGGTATAGTTAGTACCTCCGTTAGTTGAATAATACATATTTACCTTTTCAACGGTTTGGCTTTTCCATCCAAACCTGAAGGCATTTCCTTTAACTAATGTCGCTGAACTATCTGCATCCAGTTTTAATTCCGGTTCGGAAATAATAAAATTTCCTGGGTTAACACTGGCAATACTACTGTTTTCGATATCAGAGATCCGTATCTTTCCTTTTGTTGTTGGTTTTGCAGGAACAAGCCATGAGTATTTTGAAGCGGAGGAAGGGTAAGAATTGATAACTGTGCCCCATGATAATCCTCCATCTAAAGAGTATTCGATCTTTATATTGTCGACATTACTGCTTTCCCAGCTGATATTAAAATAATCTCCACCTGAAATTACCTGTCCATTAGCCGGAGCTTTGAGGAGCAGAGCGTCCTGGGCAAAGGCAAACTGGGTAAGCAGGCCTGTAATTAGAAATAATATCAGATGTTTCAATGGATCTGTTAATTATCTGATGGAGCTGAACGGACTAACCTAAATCCTCCATTTTGGCTTCCATTAGCTCTTCCTGAAATACCCGACCAACTATTTTTGTTGTTTGCCGATGACCAGCTATCAAAAAAGTTTGAACTGAACCAGTGGCTTAGAATTGGATAGCCAGTCAGGCTGTTTTCACCTATGCCGTTAACATCTTTAAATGAACGCGAGTTTTCAGTGTTTAATGTAATAACGAGTTCAGATACATTATCGCTGAGTCCCATGATTCCATAATAGCTTGCCCCGGAACTTCTCCTGCTGGATGAACTGGTAGCAAATACTCCTACCCGGTAAGATCCAGAACCTCCATCACCGCCCTCTATTGTGCTACCATTATATGCTAAGAATTTGGTAGAATCGGATGTGGTTGGTGCTTCAGTTCCATTTTCTGCTCCATTGAGTTTTAATACATTTATTAGCAGATCATTATTGCCCATTGGAGGCATATTCCCTTGTGGGCTTTGTCCATTTGCACGATCATTATATGTGGGTGCCAAAGGCCCTCTTGCTGCTTTTTCAAACTCAAGTTCAGTCATTGGCCTTAAAGAACTCCAGTTTGCAAATGCAAATACCTGGTTAGAAGTTGTATGATCCATCGCACGGTCAGGTCTTGAAACAATGTAAGTTTCACCTTGTTTTTCTATTGAAAATCGAACAAGTGGCTGACTAGGGGAGTTAGGTAATGGAAATAAATTGCTTGTCATTCCTGGTGGACTGCCTGGCGTAATAGTCACCTTTGTTGTATTTAAAAAATCAGTGTACTGCCCCTGGCTAACCTCATATTTCATTGCGTAAAATGCTTTATATCCAATCGGGAAACCGGAATATTTAAAAGGCTCTGTATTGGTAATTCCTATCCCCTTTGTTCCATTGAGATAAATACCATCTATTATTATCTGGTCACCAGTATTATAAGGGCTTGAATTTGTAGAAGCTACAGTTAATTTAGGAGTAGTTTTATCTGAGATAATGGAAAACATAGCGGTATTTCTCCCAAACTTTGAAGTGTCAGCCGCAATGAAATTCTTAAAAATGGAAGGTACTAACCGGTCGGCTGAGGCCTGTGAATAAATATCTTTTGTAGGTGTATATGAATCTCCAAAGGCGAAACTTCCCTGAGGTACATAAACCATTTCTGTTGCAAAAAACCTTATTTCGGCACTGTCAATATTTGCAACTGAATCTATTCCATAGTTCCATGCAAGCTTTATACCGCTTAGGTCTATATTGCCAGTTCCTTTTCCAGATCGGTAAATAAAGGCTCCCATTCTATCTGGAGGTACCACGATTTTAGCGGTTTGCGGGTTACCATCAATTGAATTTCCAGTAGTCTGAAATTTGATATGCTTCCAGGAGCCATTAGCTCTTTTTACCTTCGCTGTGATCCATGCAGCATCCCAATTGATATCATCTCTCCATGAATTTTCCCAGGATAAGTCAAACTTTATTTTTACATCCTTAGTTGTTTTAAGTGTGTCGGTTAGGGATAATTTTTTAATTCTGATATTATTGGCAAAGGTTGTTTGCCCACAAGCAATCAGTAATAAGAACAAAAAAATACTTCTCACATATTTTTGCATAATTTGAAAATTAACTTTCTAAATGTATTGAAATACTCTGATTTCAGGTGTTTTTTTTAAGGGTAGTTTACATCAAAGTTATTGCTAATAATATGTATGCTGTAACCTTTTTAAGGATACTTCATTTTTGTCCCCTAGTTCTCAAAATCCCAGTATTTATAGAGTTAGATTAATTTTATTGTCCAGGTTAATTAGGTAATTCCTGTTCATAATAGTTAAAATAATGAGTTGTAATGCTTACAAATTTTCGAAATGTGCGGAATAAATGATCGAATCCATACTGAAATCGTTACAGGTATTTCTCATAGAATAGCGGATTAATTAACATTAAACCGCTATTCTTGTGGCTTATATTCTTAATGCATCTATTTTTTATGAAGAAAAGCCTGTTTCTGCTTTTATTTTTTATCTCATCCCGATTATTTGCCCAAAATGCCTCTATTGAAGGGATAACTTTTGATCAGTCAGCAAATACTCCTTTAGAATTCGCAAGTGTATCTCTGTTTAAATTGGCTGATTCAAGCCTGGTAACCGGTCAGGTTGCTGATGCAAATGGGAAGTTTAAATTCGATAAGTTACAGTCCGGATCCTATTTTATCAAGGTTCAGTTTGTGGGGTACAATTCCTTTAAATCTGCTTCCATTTCTTTGTCTGCCGGTCAGAAATTAAATTTGGGCCGATTAGAACTAACTGTCAATCAGCGTTTTTTATCTGAAGTGAAGGTAACTGGTCAGCAATTGCAGAGCTTGAATAAGATCGACAAACAGGTTTATAAAGCCGAGCAGTTTGAGTCCGCCAAAGGTGGTACCGCAGTAGATGTGATCAAAAATATGCCTTCTGTTACGGTTGATGGTCAGGGTGAAATATCGCTGAGAGGATCAAAGGGATTTCTGGTTTTGATCAACGGGAAGCCGGTACTTACCGATGCAGCAACGATCTTAAGTCAGCTGCCTGCTAATTCAATTGAAAACATTGAGCTGATCACCGCACCTTCAGCACGGTATGATCCGGACGGCAAGGGTGGAATTATTAATATTACAACTAAAAAAGGAGCGGATAACAGCACCGCATTTATTGCGAATGTACAGGGAGGATTACCCTCAATTGATGACTATGGTAATGCGGAAAACCAGCAGCGTTATGGGGCAGATCTCACCTATAACTACAAGAAAGATAAATGGGACCTGTCTGTCGGTGCCAACTATTTAAGAAATGATAATGCCGGATACCGTGATGGCGATGTATTCACCATTATCGGGAATAAAAAAACAAGCTTTCCTTCTATGGGGGAGCGCAGTTTTGACAAGTACAATTATGGGGGAAGATTCAATGTAACCTTCAGTCCGACTGCTAAAGATCAATTTTCTGCCGGTTTCTTTGCCGGACATAAATTTCAGGACAGGGTTGCCGACATAAATTATACGAATGTAAATACAGTGCTGGCTACTGGTCAAGTAATTGGGCGAAGCAATTATTTTAACGCGAACACTCAAAATAAACAGGGGAATTTCCTCCTGGGTAATTTTGATTATACCCATTCTTACAGCAAGAAATCGGTTTTAAATATTTCGGCTCTGGTAGAGCATGTGGCTCTTGAAGGGTCGACAAAAAACAGAAATATTGAGCAAAGAGATACCGTTCAGAACACCTTGAGTACGTATAAAAATCCGCTGACAGGATTCAGAATTAAGGCAGACCATACACTGACCCTTGGAAAGGGGAAGCTTGAAACCGGATACCAGTATCGTCTGGATCAGCAGGATGGCGACTTTATATATTCTGTAAAGAATAAGGGAAATACAAACTTTGTAATTGACCAGGCATTTTCTGGGAATGTAAAGGCAAGTAATCATATTCATTCTGTTTACGGTCAGTACTCTGGGAAAGCTAATAAGCTGGA
Organism: Daejeonella rubra; assembly: GCF_900103545.1. Lineage (GTDB taxonomy): Bacteria > Bacteroidota > Bacteroidia > Sphingobacteriales > Sphingobacteriaceae > Daejeonella > Daejeonella rubra. The sequence goes on along the minus strand of NZ_FNHH01000003.1, from coordinate 3,414 downwards.
ATATGTCACAGGATTGAGGTATGAATATTCAAAACGGGATTTGAGTGTGGCTTCTGCAGGCAGGAATGAATATCTGCTGGAACTGAATAATCTATTCCCATCTGCGAGTGTTCTATACAGTTTTGAGAACAGCTGGAAAGCAAAGGCAGGACTGAGCAGGAGGGTTCAGCGGACGAACAATTTTGAACTGAACCCTATTCCGGAAAGAGAACATTCGGAAACTCTGGAGAGAGGTGATGCGAATCTATTGCCTGAATTTATCTATCTGGCGGAAGCAGGGATCACCAAAAACTTCAGCAGCGGATCGGTCTTTTCGACTATTTATTATCAGGATATAAAAAATCCCATACAACGAGTGAACAGTGTGTATGCTGATACCATTTTGAATCGTGTTTATACCAATGCAGATAAGGCAAGCCGTCTGGGACTTGAATTGGGTGTGAATTATAGTCCCGCGAAATGGGCTCAGCTCTATTTTGGCACAAATGTTTACAGAAGTTCAGTAAGCGGTTTGATCCTTAACTATCCAAACCCGCAGAAAAATTCAGCCTGGGTAAATTCGATCAACGCAAATGTAAATTTCCAGCTGAGCTCCGACTTTAGTGTTCAGGGGAATGTAAATTATCTTTCTGCAAGGCCAACGGTACAGGGTGAAGATTCCAGGTTTTTATCTCCAAACACTTCATTGAAGAAAACATTCATGGATGGCAGGCTTACCGCTTTGCTGCAATGGCAAAATATGGATATGGGTTTGCTTAAGAGCAATGAACAGCGCATAACTACTTCAGCTCCTGATTTTTACACAACCACTAATTACATTTATGAGGTGGATGTGTTTATGATCAACCTGAGTTTTAACCTGAATAAGCTGACTAAAAAATTAAAGCTGCCGGGAAGTGAGTTCGGAGAAAAGGAGTTTTAAATCCCAATAAATACTAAAAAAGAAGAGGCTCATAAAATGTTGAGGACCTCTCCAGGACATAAAGTCTTTTTTTATTATCCCGGAAAGAACCACCCCCTTTTATTCCCCCGCCAGCGGTGGACACTGGGTGCCTAGGGATTTTGCCTTAAACTAAAAATTCCAATATTGAATGCAATTTTTATCCGTCATGCTGTCCACCGCTGGCGGGGGGAGTGTTGGTTTAAGCGCTGAAGGGGGGTGGTTTTTTTAGTGATTTTGGCACAAGTTTAAACTCTTATTCGCGCCAAAAAAATACCATTACGTTCAAAAGGTTTTTGGTAGACCAATAACCTCAGATTGACCCATTTATACAAAAAAGAGGCCTTTAATTTTTAAGGGCCTCTTTTTTGTATGAATTGTTTGGTAGATCTATTGTGCGTCGTAAATGATCACTTTATCGAAGAAAACTCTAAACTCTTCTAAAAATGCTTTATGTAAAGGGTGTACCTGATATACATCATGGGCAGCCAGATCGTCAAAAGCCAGAAATAAACTGAATGTATAAGTGGTGTCAACTACTGCACGCTCAATTGGTGCGGGTGTTCCAAGATGAAAAAACTTTACGACTTCTATTTTTTCAAGAGTACTCAGACTTTTTTGGAATGCGATCTTTTGTTCGTCGGTGGTATCGGCTTTTAGCCAGAATAAAACGTGGTGAGCTATCATATATTTAATTGTTTCCTGCAAATATAATAATGTACCTGAAAGCTGTTCCCGGAATATGAAATAAGAGAGTTTTAGCTTCGCTGGCGCACGCGTTCTTAATCGTTTGCTAGTGCACGCTTTTCGCGTGTGCATGTACTCTACTCACATTCTCTATTTTCTTTGCTGGCGCACGCGTTTCGCGTGTGCTTAAACTATAATCACATTCTCTATTTTCCCAAATAAACCCCTATTATTATAAAAAATAAATCAGCTTGCAAACAAACTCATTAAGTCCGGAGAAAATTTCCAGTCGCAGACTCAAAGCCATATTTGGAGGATCAATAGGAAATTTGGTGGAGTGGTACGACTGGTATGCCTATTCTGCATTTGCACTTTATTTTTCCGCTTCCTTCTTCCCGGAAGGCAATAAAACTGCACAGCTTCTCAATACTGCCGGCATCTTTGCGCTTGGATTTTTGATGCGCCCCATTGGGGGATGGATCTTCGGAAGGATAGCTGATAAAGTTGGCCGCAAGCAGAGCATGACCCTTTCTGTACTACTTATGTCGTTTGGCTCCCTGCTCATCGCATTTATTCCAACCTATCAGGCAATTGGTATCATTGCTCCTCTGGTGCTGCTTTTGGCACGTTTACTTCAGGGACTCAGTGTTGGCGGTGAATATGGTGTGTCGGCTACTTATCTGAGTGAAATGGCAAGCAAGAACCGGCGCGGTTTTTATTCCAGTTTTCAGTATGTTACTCTTATCGGCGGACAATTATTCGCCCTTGGTATTCAGCTTATTCTTCAGAAGGTGCTTACAGATGCGGAACTGCATGAATGGGGCTGGCGTATCCCTTTTGTCATAGGTGCCATACTCTCATTGGTTGCGCTTTACTTGCGAAGTACTTTGTATGAGACGAAGGCTTTCGAAACCCATAAAAACATGTCTGATGAGCGTAAAGGCACGATCAGGGAGCTGTTAAAACATCCCAAAGCATTGATGACGGTGGTCGGTTTAACCCTTGGCGGAACCCTTGCCTTTTATACCTACACCACCTATATGCAAAAGTTTCTGGTCAATACGGTCAACCTTAGTAAGGCCGAATCTACCCTGATCTCCTTTATCAGCATGCTCATATTTGCTCTCATACAACCCGTTTTTGGTGCGCTTTCAGATCGTATCGGTCGCCGGCCTTTGCTGATCAGCTTTGGAGTATTGGGAACTATCTGTACCGTCCCGCTTCTGACTGCCCTGAGCCATACCACCTCGCAGTACACTGCTTTTTTTCTGCTCCTTGCAGGATTGTTCATTGTCAGCGGTTATACCAGTATCAATGCGATTGTGAAGGCAGAACTTTTTCCTGCGGAGGTACGTGCGCTTGGGGTTGGTCTGCCATACGCCCTGACTGTTGCCATCTTTGGCGGAACAGCCGAGTATGTGGCGCTATACCTGAAAGATATTGGCCATGAGTCCTATTTTTACTGGTATATCAGCGGGTGTATATTTTTATCGCTGCTGGTGTATGTTGGGATGAGGGATACCAGGGAGACTTCGCTGTTGGAGAAGGAGGGGTAGGGACCCGATAGCTATCGGGTTTAGGAAATCAGCAAATGAGCAAATGAAGGGAAGAATGATTTGCTGTCTGCCACTTATCGTCATTTCCTTTGGTCAATGAAAGAATATTTATTAGCTATTACTATTGTTGAAATGGGGGGTCCGGGGGGTGTTAATAAACTAAAATCTTTGTGAATAACGTTTAAATAAAAGGCAGGGTGAACTTTCGTCATTTCTAGTTTTCCAAGACTT
>NZ_FNHH01000067.1 GCF_900103545.1 Daejeonella rubra | reverse complement strand
GGATCAAGCATAATTCTTGGGGGATAAATAAAAAAAGAGTTGCTTTGTGTTTACTCAACCGAACATCACATTGCAAGACACTTACCAAACCCTCGTCCGCTTATTACTTCCTGAAGGCCTTCTTGACTATTTTGAATTAACTAAAGTTACTCGTGGCGACCAAGGTTTTCAGATCTCCCTTGAGGAAAAGAATCTGCCTCCCTTTGGCTATGAGCAGCAACAACTGGAGTCAAAAGGTTTTCTGCCGGAGGTCAGTATTCAAGACTTCCCCATACGTGGACAGAAAGTGGCTCTATGCATAAAACGCCGTAAATGGGAGGTAAAAAGCACTGGAGAAAACATTACCAGGGATTGGAATTTAGTACAAAAGGGGGCTCGAATGACTACGGAATTCGGCACTTTTTTAAAAGGTATATTTGGATAACCAGCCAATCAGCCCTCATCTGTTGGGTCGTTTATATGGAGTCGATGGCAAGCAATTACAACAGCAGTACAAAGATTATTTGAGCGATTTCCGAATCTGGGGTCAGAAAGAACATGCCAGCGATTGGATGGTTTTTGCTGATAATATTGGAGAATCATTAAGTATCGACGAGACTTCGTTAAGTAATGGAGAGCTTTACACCATCCTGACCAACAAGGCGGCCAAAGGTGGTAAGAAAGCCATCGTAGCAATGGTCAAAGGCACTCAGGCGGAACAGATTATCACCGCGTTGGAACGAATCCCCTTGCGTAAACGTAACAAGGTCAGAGAAGTAACAATGGATATGGCAGCCAGCATGATCCGTGTGGTTCGCAGTTGTTTCGCCAATGCCGAAAGGGTAATCGATCGATTCCATGTGCAGAAACTCGCCTACGATGCCGTACAGGAAGCACGTATTAAGTTTCGCTGGGAAGCCCTTGATCAGGAAACCCTGCAGATTGACCTTGCACGTAAAGAGAAAAGAAATTATCAGCCGGAGCTGCTTGCAAATGGTGACACACTAAAGCAACTACTGGCCCGAAGCCGATACTTGCTTTTCAAACATCCAACTAAATGGACGGCTACGCAGAAAGAGAGAGCCGATATCCTGTTCAACAGATACCCGGTACTTAAAAAGGCTTATGATCTTTCCTTGGGGCTGGGACATATCTTCACCAGTTGTGCCACTAAAACTCAGGCATTCAAGCGACTGGCAATCTGGTACAATCACGTAGAAGCATCAGGGATCGATGCCTTTAAAACAGTCGCTCGATCTGTCGAGATCCATCACCGTTCGATCTTAAATTACTTCATTAACCGAAGTACAAATGCTTCGGCTGAATCCTTCAACGCTAAAATTAAGGCCTTTAGGGCAACTTCAAGAGGCGTTAGAGATACCACATTTTTTCTATTCCGGCTATCTAAAATCTATGCCTGAATTTTCTATCCCCCCAACTTTTCGTCATGATCCCA
>NZ_FNHH01000021.1 GCF_900103545.1 Daejeonella rubra | reverse complement strand
AAGATTATGTATAAATTATACTAACACTAAAAAGCTAAATCGTAAAACCTAAAACTTTTTAGTAGAATAATCTTAATAGTTGTGCAACAGCCACTTGAAACAAAAGGCAACAAAAAATCAAGAAAGAACGAAGCTTCCACCGCCGAGGGCAAAACACCTGGCCCGCCGTTCTTTCATCCCTGCGCACGGATATTGTGTTTCATTTTGTATTTTATCTTTTATTTTGAAACTCTTTTAATCCTGCTTTCAATTGAACCGGGATTTTAGGCGTCATGCCTTTTCCACTAGCAGCAGTAAAACAAAAAGCAAAAAAGTGGCTATGTGAGGATGTGAGGGGCATTGTTTTACCCTTCAGTAATACGCAGCCCGTGTTTTGCTTTTTGTGTACGGTTGGATTGTGCCAGCTGCCTTGTCCAAAGGACTCATTAGAGTGGGAAAAAATGGGCTTTTGTTTCTTTAGGCCTTCAAAAGAAAGGAATGTCAGCGCTGGCAAATGCGTGCTGGGTGTGCTCTTATTAAATTGACATTCGTTAAGGATTTATTTTTCCTTGTTTATGTCATAGAAATCACCAAATCACTAAATGGCCGGTATGGTGAAAACACCAACCGGAGGATAAAGTTGCAAAGTAAAGACAGATCAATTTATTTAAAACCATATCCCAAAGAAACCCCTGCCCAAAGAGGAGAGAAACTCTTGTTAATCAATCCTGGTGTCCAGGCTGCACGAATCAGTAATCCTTTCTTAATTGGCTGAAAGCGATAACCTGCATTTAAGAAAGTCCATAATTTAACTTGCGAATCATTTTCAAGTTTTCTGCTGGTTAGCTCAGGAGTTAAAGTGATTCCTGTCTCAAATCCGCTTCTTCTTTTCCCGATAATGTAGTTAATATTGAGCGGGATGGTAAGATATCTGTCTGCATAATAGCCAAAATATTCGCGTTCCTTGTATACTTCAAGTGGCAGGTCTTCACCAATACCAATACCTGCTCTGAAGCCCCAGCCATCATTCTGATCTGGCTTGAAACGCATATCATAATTGGCCGAAAATAATCCACCACTTCCAAGAGCCTCAATGAAGACCACTTTTGTGCGCTTTCCAGTTATTTCAGCACTTTTCTGTGTATTTTCCCTACCCCCCTTTTTTTCCATATTGTAACTGTAATGTAATCGAAGTCCTGTAGAATTACTCACAGAATGATATCCTGTTCGAAAGGTACTATTCTGTGATGGTGCCCTGAAATTGCCATAACCAATATTTGTCAATCCGTAATTTCTGGTCAGCCCAATGCTTAGTTGATTAGACTTTTTGAAAGAAATGATATAACTAAGGCCTGCATAGACATTTGACTGAAAGTTATTGCTTATCTGAGGGATATTGAAAGTAGCCAGGGTGGAAAGACTGTAGCTTCCGGGTGTGTTATTATAAAAATGCCGAAGGTCAGCCCCTGCAAATGTTTCGAGCTTAAATTGACTGATCTTAAACCTGAACACCGGTTCCAAAGTAATACTATTATACAGAAATGTAGAGGGATTAATGGGAAAATCTAAAGCCTGGGTATAACTGGTGTTGAGGTCAAATTTAGAGCTCATGTACCCAAAATTTATTCCGGCTCTGATACCCAGACCAGATTTAAAAAAATGAGTAAAACTTATTCCTGCCGAGCTGGCAATTGATGACCTGGCATTTACGATCGATGTATCTCTGTTAAACTCTGCCGGAGCCAATACGGCCGGACTGATATGAAAGCCTAATTCGTTGGTTTGGGCAATTGAACTTTGGGAATAAAAAAGGGCAAATACATAAAACACTAGAAATTTAAAATTCTTTATTTTATACATGATTCCAGGTTTAGATAACCTAAGCTACAGTATAAAGGAATCAGTTAATGTTAAAGTTTGTTAAGATTTTATTTACTGGCAAGAATATTCCCTGAGGTTCGTGTTTTTCACCAACCTCATAGTATTTACTTCCCAAACGGCATTTTCGGCATCCCTTTCATCATTTTGGCAGCGGCAGCAGGGTTTGAGAACTGCTTCATCACTTTACGCATATCTTCAAACTGTTTGATCAGCTTATTTACTTCAGCGATATTGGTTCCGGAACCATTGGCAATTCGTGAACGTCGGCTTTGATTGATCGAATCCGGATTTTCGCGCTCATAAGGAGTCATGGAGCGGATGATCGATTCAATAGGTGTAAACGCATTGTCATCGATCTCCACATCTTTAATGGCTTTCCCCACACCCGGGATCATACCCATCAGATCTTTCATATTACCCATCTTCTTGATCTGCTGGATCTGACTCAGGAAATCGTTGAAATCGAATTTATTCTTGCGGATCTTTTTCTGAAGTTCAGCAGCTTCTTTCTCATCGAACTGCATCTGTGCACGTTCAACCAGGGAAACCACGTCGCCCATCCCGAGAATACGGCTAGCCATCCTATCCGGATAGAACACATCCAGCGCTTCCATCTTCTCACCGGTACCGATGAATTTTATAGGCTTATTTACAACTGATTTAATGGATAATGCAGCACCACCGCGGGTATCACCATCTAATTTGGTCAATACCACACCGCTAAAGTCGAGGCGGTCGTTGAATGCTTTGGCAGTATTTACCGCATCTTGTCCGGTCATGGAATCGACCACAAACAGGATCTCATGGGGCTTGGTTTGTGCCTTTACCTCAGCGATCTCTTTCATCAATCCCTCATCAATAGCCAGACGACCGGCGGTATCAATGATCACAACATTTTGTCCGTTCTTTTTTGCCTCAGCAATTCCGGCCATTGCAATTGCCACCGGATCTTTGGAAGTACGGTCGGTATAAACCGGAACCCCGATCTGACCGCCAAGAACTTCCAGCTGATCGATCGCCGCAGGACGATAAACGTCACCGGCAACCAATAAAGGCTTCTTATTCTTTTTTGTAAGCAGATAATTGGCAAGCTTCCCAGAAAAGGTGGTCTTACCCGCACCGTTTAGTCCGGCAATCAGTATGATCGTAGGATTTGCTGAAATATTTAATTCCTCAACAGTTCCGCCCATTAAGACTGCCAGCTCATCGTTCATGAGCTTGGTCAGTAACTGTCCGGGAGATATAGAGGTCAGTACATTGAGTCCGAGTGCTTTTTCTTTTACATCATCAGTAAATGCTTTGGCAGTTTTATAGTTAACGTCGGCATCCAGAAGAGCTTTGCGTATCTCTTTCATGGTTTCGGCCACGTTAATTTCCGTAATGCTTCCCTGTCCTTTTAATACCTTAAAGGCTCTGTCAAGTTTATCCTGTAAATTTTCAAACATCTTATAAATCAGCTTTTAGCTGATGCAAAGTTAAGCTTTCTGAACAATAGGTCTAAAATAATTGTTGATTCAGTCCAGAAACTATTCAAAATCTTAAAATATGGAAGAATAGAGTAACATTAACATTGCTAAGCATTGAATTTTACAACAATTTAATTTCTTTGCAAGATTATAATTTGAGAATGAAATTCTGGTGGATATTGGTAGGGATATTTTTGGTGTTAGGCAATATTTGTATTGCTCAGGATGTAAAAGAATTTACTGCGGTCCGGACAGATAATTCACCCAAAATTGATGGTATTTTAAATGACCGCGTGTGGAGTGAGGTGAAAGCCACAAGTAGATTTATTGAGTTTAAACCTGTTCCCGGCCGTATTGAGACGGAAAACAGAAGAACCGAAGTAAAAATAGTCTACGATAATACAGCCATTTACATAGGTGCCAGAATGTATGATGAGCCCGATAGTATTTTCAGGGAGCTTATGCCTCGGGATAATCTGGCTAACTCTGATTTTTTAGGGATTGTATTTGATACCTATCTCGATCGTATTAATGCTTTTGGCTTCTATGTCAGTTCGACTGGTACTCAGTTTGATGCTAAATATTCAAATTCAGGAAATGAGGACAATAACTGGGATGCGGTGTGGGATAGTCAGGTAAAAATAGACAGCCTGGGCTGGACAGCCGAACTGAAGATCCCTTATTCTGCGCTCCGCTTTGGTTCTGCTGAAATTCAGGAGTGGGGTTTAAATATGACGCGCCGTCGCCATATGAGTAATCAGCAAAGCAGTTGGAGCAATATAGATCCAAAGATCAGCGGATTCATTAATCAGGGAGGTGTATTAAACGGAATAAAAGGGATAAAGTCACCCATAAGATTATCTTTCTCACCCTACATCTCCTCTACGGTTAATAACTATCCTCATAATCAGCCTGGTATGAAAAATACAAGCAGTACTTTCAATGGTGGGATGGATATTAAGTATGGGATAAGTCAAAGCTTTACATTGGATATGACCCTTGTTCCAGACTTTGGCCAGATACGTTCGGATAATCAGGTTCTTAATCTGAGTCCATTTGAAGTAAGGTTTAACGAAAACAGGCAATTCTTTACCGAAGGAACCGAATTGTTCAACAAGGGGAATCTTTTTTACTCCAGAAGGATCGGTTCTAATCCTGCTTTTATAGCTAATATAAATTCAAAGCTTCTGCCGGGTGAAACTATCAGAGAGAATCCTTCTGAAAGTAAATTACTCAATGCCACAAAAATTTCAGGACGTTCAGAAAATGGTTTGGGTCTGGGTTTCTTTAATGCGGTCACTAAACGCGGATATGCAACAGTTGAAAACAGTTTGGGAGAAGAACGACTAATTGAAACTCATCCATTAAGCAATTATAATATTCTGGTACTTGATCAGTCTTTAAAAAACAACAGTTCTGTCACTTTTTTGAATACCAATGTTTTACGTCAGGGTTCAGCCTATGATGCAAATGTGAGTTCATTTTTAGCAAATCTGAATGACCGTAATAACAAGTATTATATTTCAGGGGCTGGCAAGTTTAGTCATGTGGGTGCAGAAGTTCCCGGCGGATCAAATAGTTCAGGGTTTAATTATGAACTTGGGGCTGGAAAGAAAAGTGGAAATTTCACATGGGGGTACGACTTTAATCTGACTGACAATAAATTTGATCCGACCGATCTTGGCTATTTTAATAATAATAACTTCATTAGCAACTCCTTTGACATAGGCTATAACGTTTACACTCCGGGGAAGATATTTAATCGCTTCAATACTTATCTGGGGATTTTTCAAACCCATCGGTTTATGCCGCGTGCTTTCCAGTCGTCCAGGGCATCAGCAGGCGGATATTTTGAGTTTAAAAATTTCTGGACCCTGAATGTTGACTTTTACAGGCAGTTTATGGGTAAGGATTTTTATGAACCTAGGGTTGCAGGAAAGGAATTCAACACTCCGGCCAGTACCTATGCTAATTTCAGACTGAGGTCAAACCCGATCAGGAAATATAATGCCGGCGTGTTTTTCTCTGCCCGACTCAGGGAACAGTTTCATGGTGTAGGATATGTGACCGGTTTTTACCAGAATTTCCGGGTGAAGAACAGGCTTTCACTGGGAGTAGATTTCAGTACCCAACCTCAGTATGATTATTCTGCATGGCTAGGTATTAGTAAAGCTAAGGAGATCATTTTTTCCAGATTTGACAGGAATACGATTGAAAGTATGTTTGATGCCACCTATACCTTTAACAGTAATATGGGAGTTATGATCAGGGGAAGGCATTACTGGTCGAACCGAAACAATAAAGCTTTTTATTTTCTGAGAGATGACGGAGAATTGCAGAGCCATGATGGTGACGAGTTCAAGGGGACCCACACCAATTATAATGTATTTAACATAGATCTGGTTTATTCATGGCGCTTTGCTCCCGGAAGTGAATTGAGCGTGGCCTATAAAAATGTTTCGCAAGAAATGGAAGCAGAGAACAGGCTTGGGTATTTTCAGAACTTTGACAGGACCCTTGGCTTACCGCAGAATAATAATGTATCATTAAAGATCCTGTACTATCTTGATTACCTGCAGTTGCGTAGAAGATAGATCCTGAAAGCTTGTTAGGTTCAGGTTTTACGTTCTGAAATTACAATTTATAATACAGGAGGTTGCGATTTAGCGATATTGCTTATAGTAATTCCATTAAAGCAATCATCCTGGCAACCGTTTGGTACATATCCGCAAGAGGATATCATTCCCTGATTTTTAGCCTCAAAATAAATAGTGTTCTGTTTTTTGTCTGCCTTGAGCCACTCGTTTGCAGCTTTTTCATAAACAGCATCAAGGTTTAGCGTTTGCGCACCGTTTTGGTGGGTATTCAAATCGGATTTGGTCTCGGTCCATGATTCCCTTGGTGTCTTTTGCCCTGTCTGACCATTAATTGTATAACTCGCATACTTTCTTCCTGACACAGTACCATTTACCACAGAAATGATCGTACTGTCGCCGAAACCAGCCCATGATCCCGATGTGACTGTATAGGAATAATTATTGTTTGCAGACTTTTTAAAATCCAGCCAGACTTTTTTGCTTGAGTCAAAATCTGACTGCATCGCATCTTTTTTACAGGATGAAAAAATAGCGGTTAACAAAAACAATGAGATCAGATATTTCATAGGTGTCATTTTATTAACAATATGCACAGGCAGAAGCTTATGATAAACAAAGATACCTGTTTTAAATGAGTGAGAATTTAATTCGCGAGTTTATAAACCAAACCGAATGACATGGTTTGGCTTGCCTGCATCTTGTTGGCAGTATCATCATCATAAAGAAGTATTCCGGAGAGAGAAACATTGATCAGCCTGTTTACATTGGCGGTTAAGGTAATGTCAAGTCTGTTATCAATACTCGAAAGTTTCTCATAATTGGCAAACAATGCATAGCGGCTTTTCAGGGTCAGATTTTTGGCTATTTCCTTATCGAATGAGCTCACCACCTGGAAAGCGAGCTCATTTCTGAAGCTTTTGCCATGGGTCACACCGAAGTTTTTTGGGTTTGTTTTATAGAGGGTTGTGTCAAGTACAAAGGTTTGTCTGGCTGTTCCGGTACCTATACGCACGAAAAAATGCTTCACCGGTTTATACTCAAATCCGAAAGATTCTGTTAAATAGCCTGGTGCCATAAATTTCGAAAGAAGTGTTCTTTTCTCATTCCCCTGAGCATCCTTTGAAAAGGAGTAACCCATATCAAACTGTGATTCAAAGTTGAGAGACCCGAAGAAATACCAGCTTTTGGAAAGTTTAAGTGCAACTTTATTATCCCAGAATAAACGATCTACTGTTTTTCGGGAGAGCTGACCTTTATTCTTGAGTTTTCCATACTGCAGGATAACCTCAGAAACATAGTTCTTGTCCTCCCTGGTATAATCAGATTTATAAGAGAATTGTCCGCCAAGAGCCAGCGAGTTTACTCCTCCTGCACCCCAGTTATCACTAAATGAAGCCTGATTGATATTAAGTCCGAATGCAGTAAGATTACGCCAGTAATTCACCTTAACATCCAATGAAGATGCCGCATTCAATGTAACTACTTCAGGGAATAATACAGGTCGTCTTACCGGGAGTGTATTTCTGCGGGGATATTGCTTTAGCTCTTTTAATAAAAGCGTATCCGCTTCAGCTCCGGTTTTTTGCCCAACAGAAATTGAGGTAAATCCCAATAAAATGAAAACAAGTGCCAGCAAGCTCTTTAACATATAGCAAAGAAAAACAAAAAAGACTTCTTTTCGATATGTTTTTTAGCTTTTTCTAGACTTGCCGGAAGTAATTGACCCAGGATGCAAATCTGCGCTTCTTCAAATATCCAGGCTTTAAGTCATTTTCAAATGCCTCCCGTTCAAAAACTATATTTCTGTAAGCCAGGTAATGATCACGGTAATAGATCCAATTTGCCAGGTAATTAAGGAAATATAAAAGATAAAATGGGATGATGAGCAGCTCTAATTGTTGTCTGATATGAATCAGCTCATGATTAATGATCCGTTTATCAAGCTTAAGGTCTTTTGTTTTCAAAAATATAAATGGAAACATGGCCATACCCTGAACAGGAAGTTTTCGTAGCTGAATTATAAAAATAAATTTCACCGTCAATTCCCATTGAGAGGTTGTAAACGATAAGCAGCAGGATTTTCAAGGTAAGAAGCGTAAGATTTTCTGATATATTCGATCAATTCATAATCGTTGGCTTCCAGAATAAAATAATAGCCGGGTTTATATTGTTGTTTATAATCAAGGAGTTTGCTGCCGTTTAAGCCCGTAACCTTGTTAATGAGTGTTCGGGTAAAGCGGTATTCGATCATCGCATCCCGGTAATCACGCTCAATAATTTTTTGTAGTTGGCGTGCATTTCTACCCTCACGGCTTAGCAAGCTGTATAAAGCATTGATGCTGAGTCCGGCGCCGCCGCCACCATTACTGCCACCGGTGGTCAGCACATTGCCAACCGCACCTTTACTGTATGCAGCATTATATTCTTCTTTTGTTGCCTGCAAGCGTTCTGCGGGTGTTCCTAAACTATCTCTGACCACCACTTCCTGCAGCTGGATAGTATTCCGTTTCAGGTAAAAGAGGACTGTACTTACTGAACGTATACTCACCGTATCAACACCATAGCCCTGCAATGCAGCTACTAAAACATCGCCTTCACGGGCATTTGTTTTAAATTCTCCTTTAGTTGTATTATAAAATCCTTCGCCGGTTCTGGTGTTAAAAATATAAACACGGGTTAAACGCTGCTTCGAATCCATATCAAAAACGATACCCTGTATCGGTTTATCCTGGGCCAGCAAACCGCAAAGCGGGAATGAAAGTAAAAGAAATATGTATATGATCTTTTTCAACCTGATAAAACTAAGAGTTTAGGAAATAAGAAATGTCAATTTTAACATTTTTAACTTATTTGGAAACGAGCAGTAATTGTCCGGGTATTAAATTTGAATTTTCCAGGCCATTCAAAACCTTCAAATCAGCTACACTGAGTGTAAATTGTTTGGAAACAGATGTCAGGGTATCTCCTGAGCGCACTTCATAAATTTTCATGACCACTGGGCTTTTAATAGTCTCTTGTTTCTTCTCTGTGGGGATATTAATAGCGATCTCCTTCATCACCTTATCTTCTCTGATTGTTTTTTCTCTCTCGTTTTCCATCCGGTCAAAGCGGCTTAAGTCATACCGTTCAACCAGGCTGATCAATAGTTCGGCATATCGTGGATTAGTGGCATACCCCGCAGTTTTTAGTCCGTTTGCCCATCCGCGATAGTCATTTTTATCAAGTTCGAACAATGGGGCATATCGTTTTCTTTTTAGAAATTCAGTATGATCCCGGAATGATTCTTCAGGTGATCTGTAAACCCTGAAGCAATCATCTTTATTATCATCATCCTGAAATATTGTTTTTCCTTTCCATTCTGTAGTACATTTTATTCCGAAGTGATTATTGGCCTCCTTTGCAAGCCTGCTATTGCCGTTTGCTGATTCCAGAATTCCTTGAGCCAATGTGATACTTGCCGGAATGCCCGAACCATTCATTTCGCTGATGGCAATGTTCTTAAAGCGTTCGATATAACTTAAAGCAGGACTTTTAATTGCGGAAGAACTTGCGGTTATAACTTTTTCAGTGGTTTTAGGCGGATCTGCCGGCTTTCTAACCTGCGTTTGTGGTGCGGAATTTTCTTTTTTTAGCAGACTGCATGAACTCGTTAAAATGCTGAAAGTGATCAGTAGTAGTAAAGATTGTTTCATGTAAGGAATTTCATTTTTGAAAAAGGTGATCATTTGGGAATGAATGCATGATTTTATTATCCGGGATCAATATATTTAAAATTAAATTTATTTCTTTCTGATTAAAAACAGTCCATCCCTTACAGGCAGGATCAGTTTTTCAACTCTTTGGTCTGCACTAACCATCTCATTAAATTTATTGATGAAGGATGTCTTTTGGTCTGAAACTCCCTGGTCTAATACTTTTCCGCTCCAGAGCACATTATCTACCAGGATGAGTCCGCCTGAACGTACCTTATCAATGATCATGTTATAATAAGTTGCATTATTTTTTTTGTCGGCATCAATAAAAACAAGGTCAAAAGTTTCATTCAGAGATGGGATGATCTCTTTAGCATCACCAATCTGGTATATTATTTTTGAATCAAGGTCTGATCTCTTAAAGTTTGATCTGACCATATCCTCTAACTCCATATTGATGTCTATGGTATAGATGCGGCCATTTTCTCTAAGCCCTTCTGCCAGGCAAAGGGTAGCATAACCTGTGAAGGTGCCTATTTCAAGTATTCTTTCAGGGCTGATCATTTTACTGATCATGCTTAACAATCTCCCCTGATAATGCCCGGAAAGCATTCGGGGCATAGAAACCTTGAGGTATGTTTCGCGGTTTATATGCTTGAGCAGGTCATTTTCAGGCTCGCAGGAATTTTCCAGATAGTTTGTTAGTTCTTCACTTAATAGCTCCATGGCTTAAAGATAGGTATTTTGAGTTTTTGCCCCTTTTTAAAGTCCCATGCTTTTTTTCTCCAGATAGGTCTGCAGGATGATCGTCGCAGAAATGGTATCCAACCGCTCTTTATTTTGCCGGTCTGTTTTTTTGAAACCGCTTTGAGCAACAACTGCTGATGCCATTTTGGAAGTAAATCGTTCATCGATGCGCTCGACGGGTATCTCCGGAAAATTCTTGTTCAGAGTAGTGATAAAACCTTTAATATGCGGTGCTGATTGCGACGGACTGCCATTCATCTGTTTGGGTTCACCGACTACAAAAAGTTCAACCTGTTCTTTTACAAGGTATTTTTTGAGGTACTCAATAATATCTTTAGGATGAATGGTATCCAGGCCGGTGGCTATGATCTGCAGGGGATCAGTAACAGCAATTCCAATGCGTTTAGTACCATAATCGAAAGCAAGAACTCGCATAGGCTGGTTAATGTTGAGCAGAAGCAAATATAGGATTAAGCGATATTAAATGAGCATTTGTTTATTCCAACGCGAACATCTCGCATAGTGCCAGGGTGTTTTTTACATCTTCAATAGTTGTTCTTGGATTGATCAGGCACATTCTCAACACCACCTGACCCTGTAAAATAGTGGTCACGAGCAGAGCCTCTCCGGATGCCATCATTTTTGCAGATATTTTTTGATTGATTTCGTCAAGCTTCTTTTCAGATAACTTTTCTTCTACAGTATTATACCTGAAATTAATTATTGCAAGCGTTGCAGGTGAGATAACCTCCCATTTATTGCTTTGCCTTAATTCTGCTTCTACTTCCTCGGCGAGTTCAATGCTATAATCGATTGCTTTTCTGAACGCTTGCAGGCCGAAGGTTTTAATGGACATATAGAACTTCAACGCTCTGAAATGTCTTGTTAGCTCAATGCCGTGATCGTAAAAATTTATTTCCGATTGGTTACCCTCAATATCCCGCAGGTAGACCGGTTTTTCAGTGAAAGTACCGCTCAGCCATTTATGATTTTGTACCAAAAGGCATCCAATTTCATAGGGCTGGAAGAGCCATTTGTGTGGATCAACGGTTAGTGAATCTGCTTTTTCGATTCCCTTAAGCAATTTTTTACCATTTTTTGATAGAATCGCCGCTGCTCCATATGCACCATCCACATGCAGCCAGATGTTTTCTTTCTTACAGATCCTGGACAGCTCTTCCAAAGGATCAACAGTGCCTGTATTGGTTGTTCCTGATGAAGCGATCATACAAAAGGGCTGAAATCCTTCGATCTTATCTTTTGCTATCGCATTTTTAAGTTTATTGATCGAAAACTTGAATTCCATATCGGTTGGAATGATCCTGACCTGTTCCTTTTTAAAGCCAAGTATATTGATAGCTTTTATGTTGGATGAATGCGCCTGATCGGATAAATAAATGATCGCTTTTGAAAAGTCATCACCGCATTTCACTTTCCGTGCAGTAGCCAGGGCTGTTAGATTTGCCATGGATCCTCCGCTGGTAAAGATCCCTCCACCTTTTTTTACTTGGAAATTAAAAAGTTTCAGCATCCAGTTCAGCGTATTGATCTCAACACCCGCTGCTGCCGGAGAACCTACCCATCCGCCTGCGAAAATGTTAAAACCTGTAGCCAGTGTATCAGACATCACACTTATATAATTGCTGGGGCCTGGTACAAATGCATAAGATTTTGGATGGGTCATGATATTACTGTTGGTCATGACATTTTCCAGAACAAACTTCAAAACATCATCAGCAGCCATTGGGTTTTCGGGCGCCTCTTCACAAAAAAGGGCATCAATTTCCTTTCTGCTGGCAATAGCTACCGGAAGTTTTTGATCCTGTGTTTCAAAATGATCAACAATCGCATCAACAACCTTGTAGCCAAAGTCTTGCATTTCTTTCCTGGAAAGATCTAATCTTACAGTTTTATCAGTTTTCAATGGAATTTAATAATTGGTTGAGGCAAAACTAAGTTTTTTTTGAACCTGAATGGCAAAATTTGCCGGGACTTCAACGATTAACCACCAGTTTGGGTGTTAAGCATAACTTTTCCGCTAATCCATATCCTATAGAGTTAAACAAAATATTGGGGATTAGAAAGGATCCGGATCTTTTCATCATGAACCGGCTTCCTAAAGAACATCTGTTGAAAAACATTATTTTTCTTATTTTGCACCATGCTGTTTCGTGAAATTATTGGTCAGAAAGAAGTTAAGGAACAATTAATTCAATCGGTTAATGAAAACCGGGTAAGTCATGCGCAATTATTTCTGGGCCCGGATGGTTCCGGAAACTTTGCACTTGCATTGGCTTATGCACAATTTATTTCCTGTACCGACCGTCAGGAGGCAGACAGCTGCGGTAATTGTTCATCCTGCAGAAAGTATAATAAACTCATTCATCCCGATCTTCATTTTTCATATCCTTTTTTCAGAGGCGGAGATAAGGAGGATTCTCTGGCAGATCTGGAAGAATGGAGGGATCTTGTTTTGAGTAACCCTTATTTTGACCTTGATGAGTGGAGGCACCGGCTGGATGCTCAAAACAAGCAGCCGAATATCAATAAAGCAGAGTGTTTGAATATTCTGCATAGATTATCGCTTAAACCGTTCGAATCAGAGTATAAAACAATGATCGTTTGGCTACCTGAATACTTAAAGAATGAAGGAAACAGGTTGTTAAAAACACTGGAGGAACCCGCAGAAAAAACCCTGATCATTTTGGTTTCAAAAAGTCAGGATCAGATTTTAAACACGATCATTTCAAGAACACAGCTGGTTAAAATTCCGGCACTCAGCAAACAGGATATCGTAGAATATCTGGTCCAAAATAAGGATATTCCGGAGACGCAGGCCACCAGGATCGCCTATTTGAGTGAAGGAAATCTTCAAACCGCATTAAATTTTTTAAAAGAAGATGAAAGCGACGATTTTCGACTCTTTTCTTCATGGATGCGGATGACATTTGCGGATAAAGGAAGCCAGATCTTTTTATTTGTTGATGAAGCATCTAAACTTGGACGTGAAAATCAAAAGAACATGCTTCGATATGGAATACACCTGATAAGGGAGTGTATCATGATGATTTCAGGTGCAGAAGAATTAGTACATCTGCAGTCCTCAGAATTGGATTTTGTTAAAAATTTCAGCAAACACCTGGATCTTGCAAAAGCTGAGGCACTTGTAAATGAGTTGGAAAAGGCTCATTATCACATTGAACGTAATGCGAATCCTAAAATTTTATTTTTAGATGTATCTTTACAATTCGTTAAAATTTTAAAGTTTAATACGCTCCCTGCGGGGACTCAATATATATTGAATTAGATATGGGATGTGGAAGTTGTTCAACAGGTGGCTGTGCCCCTGCCGGATGCAAGAGTAATGGCTCTTGTCTTACCAATGGTTGCAGTAAATTAGATGTTTATGACTGGCTGTCACATATGGATATGCCCTCTAATTATAAACCATTTAATATCATCGAAATTAAATTTAAGGGCTCCAGAAAAGAGTTCTATCTCAATACAGAAAACCTTTATCTTGAGGCTGGTGAGCTTGTTGCTGTTGAAACTACAACAGGAGGCTATGATATTGGCCACGTTTCATTAACAGGCGAATTGGTTCGAATGCAGCTTAAGAAAAGACATGTTCGGACGGAAGATGTAGTTAAAAAGATCTATCGTAAAGCTACCCCAACTGATGTTGATAAATGGAAGGTTTCAAAAGATCTTGAATTTGAAACCATGCATAAATCCAGGGTTTTAGCTAAAGAGCTTGGCCTGGCAATGAAACTGAGCGATGTGGATTATCAGGGCGACAGGACAAAGGCTACATTTTATTATACTGCTGAGGGACGTGTTGATTTCAGAGAACTCATTAAAAAAATGGCTGAAACCTTCCGTATACGTATAGAAATGCGGCAGATCGGGATGCGGCAGGAAGCCAGTCGTTTAGGTGGTATTGGATCATGTGGCCGCGAACTTTGCTGTTCAACCTGGTTAACAGATTTTAAAACCGTTTCAACCTCTGCTGCCAGATACCAAAACCTTTCTTTGAATACCCTCAAGCTTGCAGGGCAATGCGGTAAATTAAAGTGCTGCCTCAACTATGAGCTCGATACCTATATGGATGCTCTGAAAGATATTCCGGATAATGTAGAGCGTCTGGAAACAATGACAGGCACAGTAAGACATCAGAAAACAGACATATTTAAAAAATTGATGTGGTTTAGTTATCCAAATGATGAAAATTGGATAGCACTGGATATATCAAGGGTTAAAGAAGTTCAGAAATTAAATAAGGAAGGGATTAAACCTGAATTCCTTAAAGAAGAAGTTCCTGAAGAGGATAAGCCGATTGTTGCTAAAGTATTTGACTATGAAAATGTTGTTGGTCAGGATAGTTTAACCCGCCTTGATAATAAGGGTGGAAGGAACAAGAAGAACAATCGCAAAAAAGGGAATAAACCTAAAGGACCAGCGAATCCACAGGCTGAGGCAGTTGCATCTCCCCAGCAGGTTAAACAAGTGGCCAGGCCAAATCCGTCACAGGTCAACAAGCCTGCTGAACCAGCAGCAGAACGTCCGGCCGGTACAAGCAAAAACAATAAGCGAAGAAAAAATAATAGAAATAATAATAACCGTGAGCGGCCTGCAGAATAGTAGAAAATGAAGCAGATTAAAATATTGTTTTTATATATGTCATTTCTGATGCTGGGACTTAGCTCCTGCCAGGACTCTGTAACTGTTGTAGATACCAATGTTGAACTTGACAAGCGTAACTGGAGTTATACTGAAAAGATAAGAATTCCTGTGAAGATCGAATCAACAGATATTCCTTATAATCTGTACCTGAATCTGCGGCATACAGCAGATTATAAGTATTCAAATATCTTTATTCTCATACATATCATTGGCCCGGATGGGAAGAAGTCTACAGAACGCAAAGAGTTCAAACTGGCATTGCCCGACGGAGAATGGCTTGGAAGCGGCTCAGGAAACACTTATAGTTATCAGATCAGCTTCAAAGAGAATTATAAATTTCCTGTAAAAGGCACCTATATATTTGAGCTTGAACAGAATATGAGAGATAATCCTCTGGATCATGTAAGCGATGCGGGAATTCGTGTTGTAAAAGCTTTGTAATTATGAATATTTTTAAGCGATTCCTTTTAAGCAGATATTTTATCTGGTTAACTATCTTCCTGATCGTTTTTTGTCTGTCTTCAGTGTTGTTGCTTGATTCGGGGCATCCTCTTTATGTGATTGCTTTTGTTTGCGCTCCGATTATATTTTTTCTTCAGCGTTACAGGAAAACCCTGAAAGAAAAGGCTGAATAGTTCAGGCATCTGCCAGGCCATGCTGGCGGGCAAACTTAAGCAAGCCGGCAACATTTTTTGAATTTAATTTTTTCATGATATTTCTCCTGTGAGTACTGACTGTAAACTCACTTATAAAAAGGCTATCACCAATTTCTTTACTTGTAAGTTCCTTAGCTATCATTTTTATGATTTCCACCTCACGCTTGGTAAGCTGGTATTTTTTCATAAAATCATCAATAAAATAAGGGCTGTTATCCTTTTCAGGGAGAACCCTATCCTCAAAATAAAATTCTCCCTGATTTACTTTGGCAATTGCATCTTTTAAAATAAATGAAGGACTGTTCTTAAGCAAATAACCATGAGCTCCAAGCTTTTTCACTTCTTCGATTAACTGAGGCTGATCATAATTTGTTAAAATAATGACCTTCAGATCCGGAAAATCTCTTCTTAAGATAGCAAGGGTTTTTATGCCATCAAGCTTTGGCATATTCAGGTCAAGTAATACTATGTCTGCCGGATTTAAGATCAAACTGTTGATTAACTGATTACCATTGTTAACCGGATTAAGGATCTCCAGATCTTTAACTTCAGACAGTATAGATATTAAACCCTCAATCAACAATTGATGATCATCGGCAATAATCAGCTTCGGCATTTTAGTTAGTTTTTATCGGTATTTCTATGTTGATCATAAGACCGCCCTCAGTCTTTTTTGAGATCTCAATTAAGCCTTGAAAATAATTAATTTTGGCTGTTATGTTTGCCAGTCCAATGCCATTTTTTATCCTGGTATTACCTTGCATTCCAATTCCATTATCTTCTACCATTATTGAAATTCTATCCTCGTCTTCAACTAACTGTAACAGGCAATGACTGGCTCCTGAATGTTTGATTATGTTGTTGAGTAATTCCTTTATTATTCTGTATATGTCATTTTGCATTGTCAAAAATGATTTTTCAGCGTTATCAAACCCTATCATGATATGTTCAACTCTTATTTTTTCAGCAGAATTAATGCCTTCTATCAGATCGGTTATTGCATTCTTAAACCCATATTTTTCTATAGCTAAAGGGGTAAGTGTGTGACTAATATTTCTAACTGTTTGAGATACAGAATCCAGAACTTTTCCAGCTTTTTTAAGTTTCAAAACAGATGTTTCACTATTGATATTGTCAAGGACTGATGACACCTGCAAGCTAGCCAGGGAAAGCAAAGAACTAATATCGTCATGCAGCTGATCAGCAATTTTCTTCCTCTCCAGCTCCTGAGTTTCAATTATACGGTCAGTTAGCTCTTTTTGTTTTTTATTTACTTCCAGTAATAGTATTTCCTTTTCATTTTTGTAGGCATTAAACCTGTTTGCGAGGCCGAAATTCAAAATGATCACTTCAATTACCAGTCCTGTTTGTATACCATAATTTGATAAATAATTAAGCTGAGGTCCGGAACCCCCACTATGAACTAATAATTCAGTGATGGAAAAGGTGATCAGTGCGGATATGGAAAATAAATAATACCATGCCTGGGGGTTTTTCTGACGAATTTTTTCTACCAGGCTCAGAGCAATTAATATCTGAGTACTGAGACCTGCCAGACTTAGAATTCCTAAAAATAGAAAACCATTGGTTTTTGCCTCAATGGGTAAGAAAATAAATAGAATTGCTATAAGGAGTAATCCAACTTTTGCAATCCAAATTGGTTTATAAAAACGACTTTCTTTACCCTGCCCAATAAAAACCTGCATGAACTGTAATAGCATTAAGGAGGAGAGTGAGGTGAAAATGGGCCTTGCCCGGCTTGCAAAATCGGGAAAATCAGGCCATAAGTATTGATAACCATAGCCTTTATCTGCAATGATCCATAAACTTCCGGTTATGATGTAAAGAACATAATAGAGATACAGCTTTTCTCTTACAGTGATATAAAGGAAACACCCAAAAACAATTACCAATACAATTATTCCCCACAATAATCCTGTAATCAGATTTTCATTCATGGTTTTCTGATAGAAGAGGACATTGGGAAGAATTTCAGCATGTAACTGAAGGGATTCACCATTTTTATCAACCCTCAGGAGGTATAAATCTCCCACTTTTCCTTCTAGGGGAAAATTGAACAGGTGGTGTATTATAGGTCTTTGTTTAAATGGAAAATAATCACCTGTGGTATATTTTAGTACAGAGCCCGAACTAGTTGAAATATAAAAATGGAGCCTGTTAATGTGGGCATTGCCAATAATAAGTTTTTGGTTGGAATCATTGGCATTTGCCCTGATTGCCAGCCAAAAAACAGACTTTGTAAATCCCGGGTTGAAATTCCTTTCAGGAAGCCTACTGAACTTTCCAGCCAAAAATAATTGCTGAACCTGTTTGGAATTTAAATTGCGGGCTTTGTCTTCAAGGATGTATATATCAGATGCAAGGGCGCTGTATGAAATAAAAAATATGAATATCAGAGATGCAAATTTTCTCATCCGTAAAATTTTATTAAATCCTTGTTGCTTAAATAATACTAAACATACTGAACCATTCTCTAATATCTGTTTTCTTTAACCGGGATAGTAAAAATTATTCCCAAAAACAGATTATAATAGATCGAGCAAACTTTCAAGCTTCATTCCCCGTGATCCTTTTAATAGAATGGTGGATTGTTTGATTGGTCGTTTATTAAGAGCTTCAGATGCTTCCGGGGTGTTCCTGTAAAATTCGGCATCTTCAATACCTTTCAGCCTGAAGAATTCCTCTCCAACAAATATTCTTCTTTCAGCTTTTGTATGTAATGCTTTTTCAAGGATTAAGCGATGTTCTTTTGCAGATTCCTCTCCAAGTTCAAACATATCCCCAAGAATCAGGACTTTAGATTTTGCCCCCGTATCTTCCAGATTTTCCAGTGCTACCATCATACTGCTAGGGTTAGCATTATAATAATCACAGATAATGGTGTTGTTTGGTGTTTCAAGTATCTGCGACCTGTTATTTACAGGTTTGTATGCATTGATTCCTTTATTGATCTTTTCAGGACTAAGATTAAAATAGCCGCCGATACAAATAGCCGCACTAATATTATCAAAATTATAGATGCCTGGTAAATTTGAAAAGGCCATTTGCTTAGGTTCTCCGGGAAGATTCCAATCGACGCTGAGGTATGGGGATGAGTTTTTTAGACGTACTGAAAGGAAGTTAGTACTTCCTTTTCCATACCCTACTGTATTTTTGAGGCCTCTTTCGTGAGCCATAGTGATAAGTGTCGGATTGTCATTATTGATAAATCCAATTCCGCCAGTTTTCGATAGAAATTCATAAAGTTCACCTTTACCAATCTTTACCCCTTCAACTCCGCCAAATCCCTCCAAATGTGCCTTTCCTACATTGGTGATCATTCCATGGCTTGGTTGAGCAATGCTGCATAAAAATGCAATTTCCCGCTGGTGATTGGCACCCATTTCAATAATTGCAATTTCGCAGTCAGAAGGTACAGATAGTATACTTAATGGTACTCCAATATGATTATTTAGGTTGCCCTCGGTTGCAAAGGTGTTGAATTGTTGTGAGAGAACAGATTTGACCAGTTCTTTGGTTGTGGTTTTTCCGTTTGTTCCCGTTATACCGATGACCGGGATCTTCAATTGTTTACGATGTAAGCGGGCCAGATTCTGTAGGGTTTCCAGAACATCATCTACAAGAATGAATCGATCATCTAATGCATATTCCGCATTATCAATAACAGAGAATGCTGCACCATTTTCAATAGCCTGTAGAGCAAATTTATTTCCATCAAAATTATCTCCTCTGAGTGCAAAAAACAGACTGGAATCTGTGATTTTCCTCGTGTCAGTACAGATTTGGGGATGTTTTAAGTAAATCTGGTATAATTGCTCCGTTGTCATGATATATAGCTTGATACAATATTAAGATTTTTGTTCATCAAGGCGAAGAATTTGGCAATTAGACTTTTTGATTCGTAGATTAGAAGCCGTATTGCTGTTTTTGAATTAGAATCCGGCAAATAGCCAATAAAACCTGTATAAATTTTCCTTGTAAAGCAGGTTTTCGGTTTTTCAATAATAAACTGAAAGCCTGATAAAAATTGAATTTATAGCCTGCGGGCAATATAATAAACCATTGTTTATATGAAAAAATACTGTTTTCTGCTCTTCTTATTGATCGCTGGAATTTTTAATGTTCATGCCCAAAAAGTACAATCGCCCTCAGAGTTTTTGGGATACAAACTCGGTGAGCAGTTTACCCCGCATCACCGGGTTGTTGACTATTATAAATATCTGGCCTCAGTTTCTAAGAACCTCCAGCTACAGGAATATGGGAAAACTAATGAAGGGCGTCCTCTGCTGCTCGCATTCATTGCGTCTGATAATAATATCAGCAGGCTTGACGAGATCAGAAAGAATAACCTGAGCCTTGCCGGGATAAATGAGCAAAATTCTGCGACTGCTCCAAAAGCTACTCAATCAGACCAACCTGTCGTTGTTTGGTTAAGTTACAATGTGCATGGAAATGAATCTGTTTCTACAGAAGCATCCCTCCAAACAGTTTATGAACTTTTAAACCCCTCAAATCAACAAACTAAAACGTGGTTGAAAAACACCCTCGTTGTTATTGATCCTTGTTTAAATCCTGATGGAAGGGAGCGCTATGTTAATTTTTATAATCCGACAAGAAATGCAGTTCCTGATGCTCTCCCTTTTTCACGTGAACATATGGAGCCCTGGCCGGGAGGAAGGTCAAACCATTATTATTTTGATCTAAACCGCGATTGGGCCTGGCAGTCTCAGATAGAGAGTCAGCAGCGCCTGGCAGTATTTAATAAATGGCTGCCGCAGGTTCATGTAGACTTTCATGAACAGGGAATTAATGAACCTTATTATTTCGCCCCTGCAGCCGAGCCATATCATCAGGATATCAGTAAATGGCAAAGGGAGTTCCAAACGATCATTGGTAAGAATAATGCACGTTATTTTGATGAAAAGGGTTGGATGTATTTTACGAAAGAGCGTTTTGATCTTCTATATCCATCCTATGGGGATACTTATCCAATTTACAATGGATCTGTAGGTATGACCTTTGAACAGGGTGGTTCAGGAAGAGCCGGATTGGCAATTATAAACGCAGAAGGTGATACGCTGACATTAAAGGATCGTATCGATCATCATTTTACGACCGGGCTCTCTACTGTTGAAGCATCTTCGAAAAATGCCGAAAGGGCATTGAATGAGTTCAGAAATTATTTTGCTATCAGTAAAACAAACCCTCCGGGGGAGTATAAATCTTATATTATCAGGGGAGATAATTCTGAAAAGCTCAAAAGCCTGGCTACTCTTTTGCGGCGTAATGGTATTGAATTTGGTTATGGTTCAGATAAAGGAGCACAGGGATTCAATTATTTCACAGGCAAGACCGAGAGTGTTAAGATTAGTAAAACTGATATGGTTATCAGTGCTCATCAACCAAAATCTGTCCTTCTTAAAGTATTGTTCGAACCTAAAACCTTTGTTTCTGATTCTGCGACCTATGATATCACTGCCTGGTCATTACCCTATGCTTATGGTCTTCAGGCATTTGCCAGTAAAGAGGCTTTAAGCCCTGTTTTGAATACTCTGAAAGAACAGAACTCAATTACTAATACCATATCAAATCCGGTAGCATACGTTGCCAACTGGAATTCTGTGGCGGATGTTAAGTTTCTTGCTGAATTATTAAGTAAAAATATTAAAGTTAGATATTCTGAAATTCCTTTCGAAAGCGGAGGAAATAGATTTAACGCCGGCTCTTTGATCATCGCACGTAATGGAAATACAACTCTCGATGGAGGATTTGAAAAGGCAGTCACAGATCTTGCCAACAGATCAGGAATTGCCTTACATCCAATGCCTTCAGCGTTTGTAGATAAAGGTGCAGATCTTGGTTCAGATAAGGTCAGGTATATCAGAAAGCCGAAGGTTGTTGTTGTTAGCGGGGAAGCCGCTTCCTCACTGGCATTCGGAGAGATCTGGCATTTTTTCGAGCAGCAAATAAACTATCCGGTTAGTGTGGTCCGTTCACAGGATCTTGGCCGCATCGACTGGACCAGCTTTGATGTACTTATTTTACCGAATGGTAATTATCCTGAAATAGGGAACGATAAAATGCTGCAATGGATACGAGGCGGCGGTAAGCTGATCGCTATGGATGGTGCGGTAGCTCAATTGGCAGGAATAAAAGGCTTTGATATTAAAAATAAGGAAGAAGCCAAGAAGGATGATAAAGAGATTGACCCATATAAAGTTCTTAAGACTTATGAGAACAGAGAAAGAGAAAGTGTTCAGACAAATATTCCTGGTGCGATTTACAAAGTGGATCTGGATAATACACACCCTCTTGGTTTTGGCTTTCCTGACTTTTATTATACCCTAAAGCTTGATGATAAAGTTTATCAATATCTGAGCGATGGCTGGAATGTTGGAGTAATAAAAAAGGATAATTATGTAACCGGCTTTGTAGGTGTGCAAGCCAAGAAAAAATTAACCGATAGCTTGATCTTTGGTGTTCAGGAATTAGGTAGTGGTTCGGTAGTATATTTAGCTGATGACCCGCTTTTTCGTAGTTTTTGGGAGAATGGTAAACTATTATTCAGTAATGCTGTATTTATGGTTGGACATTAATTTACAGAAGACCTGAAGCTCAGATCTTCTGTATGAATGATAGTGTTAATAGTTATCAGTAGGTTCAGCAATGTCTCTGTTTTTGTTATAAAGACTGTCATTTTTGCATTTTAATCCATTGGAGGTCATGATCCACTCTGAAAGGAAGTCTGGTTTTGCATTTTCTGGCTGGCATTCCCAAAGACTATAATCCTCCAGATATCGGTTCAAGGTTCCTTCAATGTAGACCTTTGTATTCTCAGGTATTTTCAGGGTAAGATGAACCCGTTGATCACGCCATAATTCTCCATTTTTTACATAGGTATTTCCATCTAACAGAATTAATGAGTCTGTTTGTATGAAACGATATTTTGCTTGTCTTGCATTTGCCAGTGCGGTTTCAAAGTCAGGTCCTTTAGCGCTGTACTCTTGTATCAATACCGGTATTAAAACGTCAGCTTTAACAATTTTCAGGCTTACATTCCTTGGCAAATTGAAATTACCTCGCCGGCTATTTATTATTATCCGTCCTTTAAAATCATTGGGATTGATATTGTAATCCAGGCTGTCCTCTTTAGTAAGGTATTGTGACGGGTTCATTTTCAGGAAGAAAACTCCTGATGGTTTTATGGAAGAAGTGATAGTGAATCTGGCTTCTTCATTGAATTCAGATCCTACTTTTGAGACATGATAAATACCTATTCCAAGTCCGCCAAGCCATAAAATGAGCATGCCAAAATATACTGTTTTTGATATTTCAACACGTGCAAAGATTACTTTTATGGCAAATACCACCAGCGCAGCCAATGGAATGAAGATCAGCACAAATGCACTTAAGGTGAGTATAGATTTATAGGCAGGATTGACAATGTTGAATGGGAAGGCATTTAATTCATTACTGTTCCAGTAGCCTAAAAATACGATAAGCCCTATTATCAGAGCAAAAAGTCCCATTACCCCGCTAAAGATTATCAGAGCGCCTATGATCTTAACGATGATCATTCCGGCATTTCCAATAAACTTACCTAATTGATCTATTGCCGGCTTAGCTTCGCGATGCGCATTTTTAAGTCCTGTTTTTAATCCATCAATTTCCTCATCAAAATTTTTCTTAAAATTCTGAATGTTAATAGGCTCGCCTTTCATGGCCATTTTATCTGTTCTTGTTACTGCTTTTGGTATTACCAGCCATAAAACAATATATATAGGTATACCGATGCCCATGAACAGTGTAATTATTGCAAGAAGCCTTATCCACTTTGGCTCAATTCCAAAATAATGGCCTATACCAGCGGATACTCCACTTATTACTCTGTCTTCAGTATCTCTGAATAATTTTTTTTCAGCTTTATAGGTGCTATCCATAAGCCTGACTGGTTGATCGTCATCAATATTGAAATCATTCACATTACCCATTCTATCGGTAACGAACATGACATCGGATAATATAATAACCTGCTTATGATCCTGTTCCAGTCTCTCACTGAACATTTCAGCCAATCGATTTTCTATGTCTGTAACGATCTCCTCGCTGTCAGGTGAATATGCGAAATGCCTTTTTACTGCGGTCATATAGGTTTTTAATACCTCATATGCATCTTCCTCAATATGGAAAACAATACCGTGGATATTTATGATAATAGTTTTATTCATAGCCTTCTTCTAAAAATTTTTATAATTTTTCATTAGTATGTTCGATATCTTTTCCTTCTATTGACACCTTAACTGCATAGGATAGTTCCTCCCATGTATTATCCAGACGTTTTAATACCTCAAGTCCTGCTGGTGAAAGAACATAATATTTTCTTGGAGGTCCGGAGGTCGACTCCTGCCAGTTATAGATTAATAGTCCATTGTTCTTCAATCTGGTTAGTAATGGGTATAAGGTGCCTTCTACAACAAGCATGCGGGCTTTTGTAAGTTCACTGATGATGTCTGAGGCATATATTTCCCCTCGGGAAATAATTGAAAGGATACAGTATTCCAGTATTCCTTTTCTCATTTGGGTTTGGGTGTTCTCAACTATCATATAACAAAGATATATGTTTCATTTAGTATTATGCAATACATAGTAGTATATAAAATATTAATGTATATATAATTGTTACAATTGGCTATTTTAATTATTGGGAGTAAAACGGGTCAATTTGTGCTTTTTAGATATCTGGGATCATTCAGCTAATTGTAAAGGTTTTATCCCAATCTGACCCTTTATGACACTAAATAGAATTTATATTATAGTAAATTATTAGTTTATTACTTATCATAAGTAGAAAATACAACGGAATCTAATCATTAATTAATTAATAATATTTTCTATTATTTACTTGATAATCAAGTAAATAATTTGGTATTTTTAATAAATAAACCCTTGTATTTTTATATAAAGTTTTGTTTACACCTCTTCAGGTGCCAATTTGCCTAAGCATTTGATTTAAACCGCAGAATTCAATTGATACTCATGAGAAATTTAACTATTAACCTTTCTGTATTTTTCTTTTTAATTTTTACAGCTAAGGTTATGGCACAGGAAACCTGCAAAGTTTTAATTCCTGAAATATCTGCAAGCTATGAAGGGCCATGTAAAAAGGGCAAAGCAGAAGGAAGTGGGAAAGCAATTGGTAAAGATCGCTATACAGGTTTCTTTAAAGATGGATTACCAAGTGGTAAGGGTATTTACAGCTGGGAGAATGGGGATACCTACGATGGTGATTGGTTGAAAGGAAAAATGGACGGTCAAGGCATTAAAATAGTTAAGCGCGCAGGAAAAACTGATAGTGTAGTAAACGGATTCTGGAAAAAGGATACTTATGTTGGTAAATATGAGAGGCCTTTTTTTATTCATAATCAAAGCAGCCAGATCAGTCGTATTGAGGTAAGAAAGTCGACAGAAGAAGACCTGAATTCTATTTCCGTTGATCTGGTAAATTCCAGCGGGAGCCTTCCTGCATTTGGTGCATCGTCATTAGGTCAGAAAACTATACTGACCGATGTTACTATTCTTTCAGGAACATTTGTTAAAAAAGTTAATTCCAACGACGGTACGAAGGTCGCTTCTTTGAAATTACTGGAGGTAGAATTTCCATTTAAAGCCAGATATAAGCTTGGTATTCACGAATTGACTGTTGAAATAATGGAGGCCGGAGATTGGGTTATTGAAGCTTTTCTAAATAATTAGGCCTTCTGCTGTTATATATTAGGTTAACTACCAGAGTCATTTATCCAATAACTTTTAATTTATGTGGTTTTTCCTGAATTAAATGAAGTGGCAACTGTTAAGATTTTTCATTTATTTTTTTTAATATTACCATATCAAATTCGTTACAATAAATAATTTCATTAACCAATTATTTCTCAATTAACCAATTTTAACCAATTTAAGTATGAAAAAACTTCTACAAAGTTTGCTATTACTGCTCTTTATTGCTTTTCAAGCTATAGGACAGGAACGCACTGTGACTGGGACGGTTACAGACAAATCGGACGGCTTACCATTGCCTGGGGTAAGTATTTTAGTAAAGGGCACTACAGTTGGAACACAAACCTCAGGTAATGGAACTTATTCTATTCGTGTACCGGAAGGCAAGAACCAACTTGAATTTGCATTTGTTGGCTATGTAAAGCAAACGGTCAACATCGGTGGGTCAAAGTCAATTAATATTTCAATGGTTTCTGATCAGCAACAGCTTGGTGAAGTAGTTGTTATGGGTTACGGAACACAATCTAAAAAAGATGTTACCGGGTCTGTTGTCAGTGTAAGTGGTGATAAGCTTAAAAACCAACCGATTCAGAGTTTTGAACAGGCATTGGCAGGTAAAGCAGCCGGTGTCAATATCGTTATGCCAAACGGAGTTTTGAATAATCCTCCGGTATTCCGTATACGTGGTTTTAACTCAATTTCTTTAAGTTCTTATCCTTTGATAGTTGTAGACGGAATTCCTGTGTATACAGGAGATCAATCTGGTAATAGTGCTGCTGGAAATGCTTTGGGAGATATCAACCCTTCCGACATTGAATCAATTGACATCCTGAAAGATGCTGCTGCTTCTGCTATCTATGGTTCAAGAGCTTCAAATGGGGTGGTTGTTATTACTACAAAAAAGGGTAAGCAGGGTTCAACTAAAGTTAACTATGAAGCCTGGGCCGGTTTTAATGAAGCCACTAATTTACCTGAATTGCTTGATGCTCAGGGTTACGTAACTATGAAAAATGAGGCTCTGGCTAATATTGGTACACCTGCCAGATTCTTTTTGCAAACCCTCGCAGATGGAAGTACAGTAAACACAGATTGGTATAAAGTAGCTTACCGTACTGGAGTGTCTCAAAATCACGCCTTGAATTTCTCCGGAGCAACAGATAAAACCTCTTATTATGTTTCTGTGGGTTTTAGTGATCAGGAAGGATTTATTAGAAACAATGATTTTCAACGTAAAATTGGAAGAGTTAATCTGGATCATAAACTGACCAACAGAATTAAAGTTGGTTCTAATTTTTCATTTACGAACACATATAATAAAGCACCAAACACTGGTTCATTACCAGGGCAGGCCTTTTCTACTGTAGGTTTAGGCCGTCTGGCAATTGTATTGCCTCCAAACGTGCCGGCATATAATCCAGATGGTACATATCATACGAATGGTGGAGCAATTGGTTTTGGTGCGAACAATTCGGCAGTAGCTTCGAATTATCCGAATGCACAAGTATTACTTAATGAGGATAAATTTACCTCTGAAAATAACCGGCTTATCGGTAATGTGTATGCATCACTTGATCTTTTAAAGGGAATGGTTCTGAAAACCAGCTATGGTATGGATAATTTGCTTACAGAGAATATTAGTTTTGCAAACAAGTATCAGGGCGATGGTTTCTCGCCAAATGGTAGTGCAACAAATACCTATTCAAGAAATAACAGATGGAACTGGGTTAATACGCTTAGTTACAGTACCACAATAGCATCTTCGCATAACATATCGGCTCTTGGTGGTTATGAAGAGCAAAGCTCAATTGGCTCAGCCTGGGGTGCTACAAGACAGAATGTTTCAGATCCCTTCATTGAAGTATACCAGGGAGGATTTGGTACAATACTTCCTGCCGGTAATGGACTTGGGATAAATGCATTCAGATCCGTTTTTGGAAGTGCGAACTATGATTTTAAAAAGAAGTACTTCCTCGCCGGTAGTTTCAGACGGGATGGTTATTCCGGTTTAGCTGCAGGACAGAAGTGGGGTAATTTTGGCGGTGCATCAGTTGGATGGGATATTTCTCAGGAGAATTTCTTCCAGACTTCAAAACTGGCGGATATTATGTCTCAGTTTAAATTAAGAGGTAGTTATGGTGTTGTTGGTAACATCAATATTGGTGATTTTCCGGCATTATCTCTATATGGAACCGGCCTTTATGGTGGTGTTCCAAGTCTTGGATATAGCCAGGCAGGTAACTCAGAGCTGAAATGGGAAACAAGTACTAAAACAGATATAGGTATTAATATGGCTTTCCTGAATGGACGTATCGAGATTGATGCGGATTATTTCTATAACGACATTGATAAGTTAGTTCAGGCTGCTCCTCAATCACCTTCAAAAGGTATTCCGGGAAATTCGATCACTACAAATATTGGAAGAATGTATAACAAGGGATGGGAATTCACAATCAACTCAACTAACATTGAAAAAGGTAATTTCCGTTGGTCATCGAACTTTAATATTTCATTCATTAAAAATGAAGTGACTTCCCTTGCCAACAACAATTCCGATCTTCCGGGTGTAACATCTCTTGAAACTGCAAACAGAACCAGAGTCGGTTATTCTTTAGGCCAGATCTTTGTGGTTGAAACAAAAGGTGTAGACCCTGCAACCGGAGAGCGTGTTTTTGTAAACAGAAACGGACAGAATGTTCGCTTTAGTTTCCAGAGGCCTGCGGCAAGTCGCTATTTATTTCTTGATGGAGCAAATGCCGGACAAGTTGCTCCTGCTATTGATGCAGTAGCAGATGCAAGGATCTGGGGTAACTCAATTCCTACTTTTTATGGTGGATTTGATAACAACTTTAAATACAAGGAATTTGACCTTAATTTGGGAATTACATACTCTGGTGGAAACTATATCTATTATGGTACTCAGGCAGGTCTGAGAGATCAGCGTTTCTGGAATAATGAAGCCGGAATGTTGAGAAGATGGACTGCTGCAGGTCAGGTAACTGATATACCTCGTGTAGTTTATGGAGATAATACCTCTAATGGATCTGCTGTTCCTATGTCGGCAAATGTTTACAAAGGCGACTTCCTGAAACTTAGAAACGTTTCTTTGGGATATACTTTACCTGCAAAATATCTTGGCAGAACCGGTATGTCTAACGTAAGGGTTTATGCTCAGGCTACTAACCTTTTAGTATTCACAAATTATGCCGGTGCTGATCCTGAAGTGTCTGTAAATGGAAACTCTAACCTGGCGCCAGGTGTAGACAGAAACTCTGTGCCATTGGGCAGAACAATTACATTCGGTTTAAATGTTGGATTTTAATTATTAATGAATTCGAAATGGAAAATATGAAAATAAATAAAGTTAAGGCACTTAGGTTTTTCTTTGTTGTCTTACTGTTAAGCACGGTCTCCGTATCGTGTAAGAAAGATTTTTTGGAAACCTTTCCTGAAACCAGTCTTTCTGATGCAACTGCATTTGCCACCCCTGATCGTATACTCGGACAGGTGAATGGGCTTTATGGTGGTTTAAAAAGTGGACAACATTTAGGCGGAAGGTTTTTAATTTATCAGGATATCAGAGGTGAAGACTTTATTGTCAATAAACCAAACGGAGTAACTGGTTTGGATACCTGGAGACATAACCTGAATTCTGCTACCAATGAGGTTGTAAACCTTTGGAATACAGCTTATTCTACGATCAATCAAGCCAATGTGTTTCTTAAAGGTATTGATGGAAGCGGAACTGTGGTAACTACTACCCTAGCAGATCAGTATCGTTCTGAAGCAAAATTTGTTAGGGCATTCTGTTATTTTAATCTTTTGCAATTATATGCCAAGCCATATACTATGGGTAATGGTTCCAATCCGGGATTACCATTGCGTATACAGGCTGAAACTACTTCGGCAAACAACGATCTAGCCAGAAGCACAGTTGCACAGGTTTATACACAAATTTTGAAAGATCTTGATGAAGCTGAAGCCGGCTTACCCGCTACTTATGCAAGTGCAGCTTTAAATAGCTCAAGGGCTCATAAAAATACAGCTATAGCTTTAAAGACCAGGGTTTACCTGGCAATGGGCAATTACCCTAAAGTGATTGAAGAGTCAAATAAGATAATTAGTGCAACAGCACCGTTTAAATCAGCCTCTGGTGTAACTTTGCAGTTAGAATCAAATATTGCAACCGTCTATGGGGGTACATATATCGGTTCTGAAGCTGTATTTTTCTTACCAATGACTGACCTGAGTAATCCGGGAACCCAGAATCAATTAGCACACTATTATACTGCACAGTCAGTTGGTGGATTTGAAGAGTTTTATCTGAATCCTGCTGGTATTTTTGCAAACCCGGTTTATGCCACTGGTTCAACAGATGCCCGTAAATCCTTTATTATTGCTAATGGAACTAAGAACTTTGTTTCTAAATTCAAAAAACCATCTCCGTATACTGATTATGTACCGGTAATTCGTTACGCAGAAGTATTGCTTAATGCGGCTGAGGCACATACAAGAGGAGGTAATCTGGTTCGCGGACTTGCTTTGTTATCGGAAGTAAGAAAAAGATCTGATGCGAACTATGTTTTCCCACTAGCTAATGTTGGTACACAACCTGATTTAATAAATACTATTTTAACGGAACGAAGAATAGAATTAATTTGTGAAGGATTCCGTTCATTCGATTTATTAAGATTAGGTGCAACAATTCCAGCAAAATCAGATGCTACAAACGTAGCTCAGGCGGTAGCACCTACATCTCCTGCTTATATTTGGCCAATCTCTGCACAAGAGCTTGCAAATAATAAACTGATGACTCCTAACTAAGGATTAACCTGAAATATTTATTAGTAAAGAACCGTCGGGATAGCCCGGCGGTTTTTTTATTGAAGCAATGCTATTTTAACTAATTCTATAGAATTAGTATTTACCATGATTTGCCTGTAAATGAGCCTGATATAGTATAAAATCACTAAATTTTATAGTGTTTTTATAAAAATATAAAAAATAAAACACTGATTTATAGGCTCTTATGTGCTTCACGCAAAAAAAACGTTAAATTAACTTTGTGGTAACAATTATGTTGCCCAACTTTGACATTAAAGTAACCAAAATTTATTCAATCCTCAATTTAAACAATTCAAAACTAATTAAGTATGAAAAAACTTCTACAAAGTTTGTTCCTGCTGTTATTTATAGCTTTTCAAGCTATAGCACAGGAACGTACTGTGACAGGAACAGTGACCGACAAAACAGACGGTTTACCATTACCTGGAGTCAGCGTTAAAGTAAAAGGTACGAACGTCGGAACCTCAACAGGTGGTGATGGTAGGTACAGTCTTCGTGTACCAGGTGGTAGCACCACATTGGTGTTAACCTATATCGGCTATTCCACTCAGGAAGCTGCAATAGGTTCAGGTAACACAGTTAACGTACAATTAACAACTGATGCAAAACAGTTATCAGAAGTAATTGTTACTGGTGTAGCCGGTGCAACAACAAAAGAAAAACTAACAGTATCAGTAACAAAGGTTAGCGAAGAAAGGCTAAACGCTGTAACAGGAACTTCATTAGCAGGTGCACTGTCAGGAAAAGTTGCTGGTATTAAGGCAAGTTCATCAAGTGGTACACCGGGTGCTTCAGTTGATATTCAGCTAAGAGCTGATAACAACCTGAATAACGTAGGGTCAGGACCACTGGTTTTGATTGATGGAGTTATCTTCACAGGATCTCTTGCAGATGTGAATGCGGATGACGTTTCATCAATGGAAGTAGTAAAAGGTGCGGCAGCATCAGCACTTTATGGATCAAGAGCTGGTAATGGTGTAATCGCTATCACTACAAAAAGAGGTAACAGTATTGGACTGAACACAGTGAAAGTAAATGTTCGTAATGAAGTAGGTATGCAGGAAATTGCAAATACTTTAGATCTATCAACTCACCATCCATTTGCTCTTGCTGCAGATTATCAGCAGTATGTTGGTACTTTCACTAAGTACCAGGGTGTTACCTATCCAGCAGGATATCGTGATGCAGGACATAGCCCATTAATTTCTGGTAATAGGGTTCCAAAAGCAGATCACTATATGGACAATCCTTATGGTATTACACGTAATCAGCAGAATGATTTCTTCAATAAAGGTATCAACTATGCCAATTTCGTGTCTATGACTTCAAGGACTGAGAAAACTGGTGTATATGCATCTTTTGAGAATAACTCACAGGAAGGTATCATTGAAATGACAGACGGTTACAAGAGACAAAACTTCCGTTTTAACGTAGATCAGCAAATTGCTCCATGGTTAAAGTTCAGTACTTCCAATTTATTGGTTAATACAAAAACTGAATATCCTGGATCAGGTGGTGGTATCTTCTTTAATATTGCATTAGCAGAGCCGGATATTAACCTTCACCAATTAAACCCTGATGGTCAGCCATACTACTTACGTATGAACCATTGGAGTGGTGAAACTACTAACCCTCTTTATACGCTTTACAAAACTGAAAGAAACAATAAGAGATTCAATTGGGTAGGTAACTTTGCATTAAATGCAAGAGTAACTTCATGGGCAAACTTTGATGTGAGTCATTCAATTGAAAGAAATAATTATCGCTATCGTAACTATAATCCAAAAGATTACTGGACTCCAACAGGTGGTACAGCAGCAACCAATGGTATGTCTTATACCAATGGAAACTTACAGGATTATTCTGAAGATGGAAACAGCCAAAACACTCAGGCCACTTTAAACATGGTTAAGGATTTTGGTGATCTTACCTTAAGAGGTAAACTTTCATACCTGTATGAAAACCGCAGATACGAAAACTATCAGGTTTTATCTTCTCAGTTTGGAGTTGCAGGTATTCCTACCTATGATAACTTCGCAACTATCAATGATGCAGGTTCATACAATGAAACAGAAAGAGCTCAAAACTATTTTGCAATCTTAGGTGTAGATTATAAAGACAAGTTTTTAGTAGATGCAATGTATCGTTATGATGGTTCATCACTTTTCGGTTCAAATGAAAGATGGAATCCTTATTACAGGGTTTCAGGTGCTTATCGTATTTCTGAGGATGTTAAGATTCCGGGAATTGATGAGTTAAAAGTTAGAGCTGCATACGGAACTGCTGGTATTCGTCCGGGATTTGCATGGCAATATGAAACCTTCACTTTAAATAATGGTTCAGCAGCTGCTGTTCAAAGAGGTAACAAGAACTTAAAACCATCCAAAACAGCTGAAACAGAAATTGGTTTGAACGTTGATTTCTTAAAGAAATTCTCTTTTGAAGCAGTTTACGCGCAGTCTGTAACAGATGATCAGTTCTTAAATGTTCCGCTTTTAGGTTTCCTTAATAATGGATTCACAAGCCAATTCCAAAATGCAGGTTCAGTAGAAAGTAAGACTTTAGAATTCAGTCTTTCTGCTAACTGGATGAAGAAAAAAGATTTTTCATGGAGCTCAAACCTGGTTTATTCCAGAATCAGACAAAAAATCACTGATCTTCCTGTTCCACCATACGTATTTGGTGACACTGATGGTGGTGGTCAGCAAATGTTCTTTATCAAATCAAATGAAACTTACGGAGCAATGTATGGTCATTCTTGGGTAAAGAGTCTTGATCAGATGAGCAAGCAACTTCCGGCAGGTAAAACCATCGCTGATTATGTTGTAAACTCACAAGGTTATGTAATTGCTGCTGGTACTCAGGGTATGATCACTGAAAAAGCGATCAAGCGTTTAGATGATAAAGGTGCAATCTTGTTTGATAAAATAGGTGATGGTAATGCTGATTTCAATATGGGCTTAGCCAATACCTTCAACTACAAGCGTGCAACTCTTTATTTCTTACTTGACCTTAAGAAAGGTGGAGATATTTACAATGCTAAAGGACAATGGTTAACCAGAGATCTAAGAAATCCTGAGATGGACATGAGCGGAGTAGCACAGGCTGATAAGAAGGCATACGATTACTTCCTTAATTTCTATGATGTAAATACTCCTAACGCATATTGGGTTGAAGATGGTACCTATCTTAAACTTAGAGAGGTAGCTTTAGGTTATACTTTCCCACTAAAAAGCTTAGACGTATTTGGCGGTGTTGTTAAAAGTATCACTGCAAAAGTTGTAGGTCGTAACCTGCTTAACTTTGATAACTACAGTGGATATGATGCTGAAGTTGGAAGTATCAGACAGCCGTATGATGGAACTTCAAAATATCCTAACTTTAGGAATTATGCGTTCTCACTTTCAATGGATTTTTAACTCTTAAGATTAATAAAGATAATTATGAAAAAAATAAAATTTATTTACGCAATCGCTCTGGCACTGTTTCTTGTGCAAGGGTGTAAGAAAGATCTCCTTACGGTAGAAAACGAAAATCAACCAGATTTTGATAAAGTTTTCTCTAATGGAGCAGCTCTTGAAAATCTTGCCAGTGGTCTGTACGTTACCATTTATAATGGTGAACATGCTGGTGGTAGTGCACAGCCTATGCTTGCTACTGCTTCTGACAATGTATCCTGTTCATGGGGTAACTTTGGAATGAGAGATATGTCATGGGAGCCTCGTAACAATGCATGGAACAATGCACCGACTTACGCTTATCAGGCAAGTACTCTTAATCTTTGGAATAACATGTATTCTTCTATTAACACAGCTTCCGATGTTATAAAAGCAATGGGAACAGGTGTTAATGTGGGTGCAAATGGTGCAGATAATGCAAGAACTAAAGCTTTCTGCAGGTTTGCTCAGGGTGTAGGTTATGCTAACCTTGCCCTTGTATTTGACAAAGCATTCATCGTTGATGAGAAAACTACTGTTGCAGAAGCTACCTTAGCTTCAGCATCAGCTTATTCTAAAGTAGTGGAATCTGCTTTGGCTTATCTTGATGAAGCGTCAGCTTTAGCTACAGCAAATACATTCACTATTCCTAAGTCATGGTTAGGTACTGACAAAGATTTATCAAGTGCTGACTTTAAGAAACTAGTAAATACTTATGCAGCTAGAACTTTGGCTTATTCTCCACGTAACAAAACCCAATTGGCTGCTGTTAACTGGGCAAAAGTGAAAACTTACGCTGATGCTGGTATTACTTCTGATTTTGTTGTAATGCAGGATGGTTATGCTAAGTGGTATGATGAAGCAGGTGATTACCTTGTTTATCAGGGATGGGGTGTTACTGACAATTATGTTGTTAACATGATGGATCCTTCAAAACCAAAGCACTGGACTGACATTTCTTCTTTCCCTTATCCAACAGCTTCAACCGATCCTGTTGATAAGCGTATATTCTCTGATTTTGAATACGTTTCATCTCAGTGGTTCCAGGCAGCAAGAGGTTACTATCATTATTCTCCATACAGAAACAAGAGATATGATGAAATGTATGTTGCAGCTGTTGGTCCAAAGCCACAGATCATGAAGGCAGAAAATGATATGCTTAAAGCTGAAGCAAGAGCTTATACTTCTGACTTAAGTGGAGCAGCAACAATTATCAATGCAAGTACACGTAAAACCCGTGGTCAGATGGCTGATGTAGCTGCAGTTTCTGCTGATGTTATAAAGGCTATACACCATGAGCGTCATGTTGAACTTTATACTACTGGTGTTGGACTTCAGTTTTTCGAAATGAGAAAGTTAGATCTTTTACAAAAAGGTACTCCTTTGCATTTCCCAATTCCAGGAAAAACCCAGCAAACTATGGGCTTAGTTGTTCCTTTCTATACTTTTGGAACTGTAGCTTTAGCTGATGGAATTAATACTTCTAACGCAGGTTGGAGATAATCTATCTCATTAATCTTATAAACAGAAAAAGCGGACATTGTCCGCTTTTTCTGTTTTAATAATCTTTAAGATCGGTTTGCTATTATTTTTTATCTACGCTAATAGTGCCCGGTCCTACAAAGGCAAGACCTAAGAATACAAACCCCATTTCTATCGCCTGGGATGCGGCCATAATATCTTCATTATTATTCAGGTGCATTGTTGCTGCAATAGCCATGGTGAATGTCAATAATAAACATACGGGTCTGAATGCTAGTCCAAGTAGAATCAGGAACCCTCCGAAAGTCTCGGTTGCTGCAGCAAGTAAGCCCCAAACAACCGGCAAAAAATCTATCCCGGCATATTTCATTGCTCCCCCTATGGCTTCCCATTTTTCTGGTCCTCCCAATAGTTTTGGATAACCATGGAGCATAAACATAATTCCTAAGCCAATTCGGGTAATTAATAATCCGGTATTCCGGTATTTTCCAAGTGATGCTAATAAAGCCATAATTAATTGTTTGTTTGATTCATTTTTATAATTTCAGGATTGAGATTCTGAATAGGTTAATCTGACATTTTCTTCCCCAACATCCATTTTAACTCTTCTTCCAAAGATCAGGGCGCGGTTATCAGTGATATGCCCGGCAGGAAAATTGAAACAAACAGGAAAATCAAATTCTTTCACATGCTCCATAATGATCTGCTCGGCGGTCTGTCCGAAAGGAATATCATTGTCTTTCATTTCTGTGAAAGAACCTACGATGAGTCCTTTGAGATCAGCCAACTTACCCGATCTTTTTAAATTCCACATCATCCGGTCCAAAGAATACAGATATTCTCCAACATCCTCAAGAAAGAGGATCTTACCCGTATAATCCTGTTCAGAAACAGAGCCAGCCATCATCATCATGAGAGTTAAGTTACCACCAATTAAGAGGCCATTGGCTTCTCCGGTTCTATTTTTGATCCCGCTTTTGTATTCGTATTCAAATGGTTCGTTAAACAGAGCTTTTCTTAAAGTTTCCAATGATACCTCTGAACCTTCAGGTATGGTCAGGGGCATTTGGCCATGGATACTTTCTGTTTTGTACAATGCCTGGATATGGCTGTGCAGCACTGTGATATCGCTAAAGCCAATGATCCATTTCGGGTGATTTCTGAAGCTTGAAAAATCCAGCCGATCAATTATCCGTATGGTTCCGTATCCTCCGCGTGCTGCGAAAACAGCTTTGATTTCAGTATCGTCCAGAAATCGCTGCATATCTGAAGCCCTGAGTTCATCGGTACCTGCAAACTGGTGCCAGGAGGCATTTACGGTTTCACCCAAAACAACATTGAGCCCCCAGGACTCCAGCAGCTTGACGGCATCTGAAATATCACGGGGTAGTTTCTTAGCCGGACATGTTATCGCTACTGTATCACCAGTTGTTAAATATGGCGGAGTTTTATAAGAATCAATTTGCTTATTTGTCAACTTATTGAATTTAATTAAAGAGCCAATCCTCAGTTTTTATTGAGATAATACCTGATTAAGCCCGGTTCATATAAAATATAAAATTACAATTTGCTTTAATATAAATTGGGCAGCTAAGCTATTAGCAAATTAGCACATTAGCCGTTATCTTTGCAAAAGAAAAAAATTAAGCTAATATTAAGATTTTGGGAAACGATAAATTTAAAAGATACACAGTTACTGCAGCACTTCCCTACACAAATGGTCCGGTACATATTGGGCATCTTGCAGGTGTTTATATTCCTGCCGATATCTATGTCAGATTTCTCAGATCAACTGGTAAGGACGTGATTTTCGTTTGTGGTTCTGATGAACATGGTGTTCCCATTACGCTTAAGGCCAGGAATGAAGGAATTAGCCCTCAGGAGGTAGTAGATAAGTACCATAAGATCATAGGTGACTCTTTTAAGGATTTTGGGATAGCCTTTAACATTTATCACAGGACTTCCTCACAAACCCACCATGATACAGCTTCTGATTTTTTTAGGACTCTTTATGATAAGGGTGTTTTCAGTGAAGAAGAAACTGAGCAATATTTTGATGAAAAAGCAGGGCAGTTTTTAGCTGACCGCTATATTATTGGGACCTGTCCTAAATGCGGGAATGAAGAAGCGTATGGAGATCAGTGTGAAAAATGCGGGTCTTCTTTAAGTCCTACAGAACTTATCAATCCGCGTTCCACTCTGTCAGGTGCAAAACCTGTGATGAAGAAAACTAAGAACTGGTTTCTTCCTTTAGATAAAATGCAGCCTCAAATAGAGGCGTATATTGATTTACATAAAGATTGGAAGCCAAATGTGTACGGTCAGTGTAAATCCTGGCTTAGCGGCGGTTTAAATCCGCGTGCAATGACACGTGATCTCGACTGGGGTGTTAAGGTTCCGGTTGAAGGTGCAGAAGGTAAAGTGCTTTACGTTTGGTTTGATGCTCCCATTGGTTATATATCCGGTACCAAGGATCTTTGTGATCCTGACTTAAGTGTTGAGAAAAAAGCTGATTATTATCTTAATGAAACCCTGAAACCGAAGGATAGCTGGGAAAAATACTGGTATTCAGAAGATACAAAACTTGTTCATTTCATAGGTAAGGATAATATTGTATTTCATTGTATCATATTCCCCGCCATGCTGATGGCCCATGGGCAGTACCAGCTTGCAGATAATGTACCGGCAAATGAATTTTTGAATCTTGAAGGTGATAAGATCTCAACTTCAAGAAATTGGGCAGTATGGCTGCATGAA
The DNA here is from genome assembly GCF_900103545.1 of Daejeonella rubra. GTDB lineage: Bacteria > Bacteroidota > Bacteroidia > Sphingobacteriales > Sphingobacteriaceae > Daejeonella > Daejeonella rubra. Next base: position 28,221 of record NZ_FNHH01000021.1, on the reverse strand, counting down.
TATCTTGAGGATTTTCCGGATAAACAGGATGTTTTGCGTTACGTTCTTACTGCAACTGCACCTGAAACAAAAGATAATGATTTTACCTGGAAGGATTTTCAGGCAAGAAACAATAATGAGCTGGTTGCAATTTTTGGCAATTTCGTCAATAGGGTTCTGGTATTGTCGCATAAGTATTTTGGCGGACAAGTGGTGATGGGTTCCGGATTTTCGGATACTGATCTTAAGGTGATGGAAGAATTGAAGGACTATCCTTCAAAAATAGCTGCCTCTATTGAGCAATACCGTTTCAGAGAGGCTTTATCTGAATTTATGAATCTTGCTCGCCTTGGTAATAAATATCTTGCCGATGCTGAGCCATGGAAGCTGATCAAAACAGATGAAGAGCGGGTTAAAACTATATTGAACATTGGATTGCAGATAGCCTCCAACCTTGCAATTCTTGCACAGCCCTTCCTGCCTTTCAGTTCTCAGAAATTATTCAATATGCTGAACATGGAAGTTCAGGATTGGGATAAGGCCGGAACTTTGAACTTGCTACCTATTGGACACCAGCTTAACGAAGCGGCATTACTGTTTGAAAAGATCGAGGATTCTGCAATTGATGCGCAAATACAGAAATTAATGGATAGTAAGGTTGCAAACGAACAGGCTGCAATGAAATCTGAAGAGGCAAAACCCAATGTTAGCTTTGAGCAGTTTTCTTCAATGGATATTCGAATTGGGACTATCCTTGAGGCAGAAAAAGTTGCAAAAACCAAGAAACTACTAAAGTTAAAGATCGATACCGGATTGGATCAGCGCATTATAGTTTCAGGAATTGCAGAGTACTATGAACCTGAGCAGATCATTGGTAAGCAGGTCTCTGTGTTAATAAATCTGGAGCCAAGAGAGATTAAAGGAATTTTATCACAGGGAATGATACTTATGGCTGAAAGTTCGGATGGAAATCTTAGTTTTGTGGCGCCTGCAAATGTATTTCCTAATGGAAGTACTGTGAGGTAAAAGAATCTAATTGGTCCCGTAGTTCAACGGATAGAATAGAAGTTTCCTAAACTTTAGATGTGGGTTCGATTCCCGCCGGGACCACTACCTTAAATATGAATACTTGCTTAAGCGTATCAGTGCTTATTTCCATAGCCAGTATCTGACCAATTACCTACTCCAACCTTAATAAGGATAATTCAGTTTCTAAAATATTTTTTGATTGACACATAAGCTATCATAATTGTATTTATTCAATTTTAATTTGTAAGATTAAATCGGGCATTAAATGTTTTAATATTAGATTTGAGATATTGACTCTTTGTTTTTCATTTTATAGAAGAAACATTCATTTACAATGTTAAAATCAATATTTACTGTCGCTTTATGTTGTTTTTTAGCTTTTTCATCACTTGCAAATGATATTCAGAGCATTGGTATCTCCTATGTTCGCAATTATACTAAGTCTTCTTATCTGGCCGGAAACCAAAATTGGTCTGTAACTGCTGATGCAAACAGGGTTATTTATTTTGGGAATTCAGAAGGGTTATTGAGTTTCAATGGAAATGCCTGGCAATTATATAAGATACCTCATAGTCTTATCGTCCGGTCTGTTGCTGCAGATGGAAAAGGGAAAGTTTATACTGGAGGTTTCGGAGAACTGGGATATTGGCATTTTGACTCTAAGGCCATTCTTAAATATCAATCGCTTAACCATCTTATCCCCAAAAATTATCAATTTAATGATGAGATATGGAAAATATATATTGATGGAGAACGGGTAATTTTTCAATCATTTGGAGCGATTCTGATCTACCATAAAGGTAAAATTGAAGTCATTGATACGGGCCCGTTTTTATTCCTGATGAAAGTTAAGAATCGATTTTTTATTCAGGTTTTAAAGAAGGGGTTATTTGAACTTAAAGGTAGCAGACTTGAATTTGTAGCAGGCAGTGAGATACTTGGCAATATGGCTGTTTTATGCATGCTTCCTTTCAATACCAATAGTTTTGTAATTGGAACTTCAAATGATGGTTTATTTGTATTTGATGGTGCCGGGTTTAAGGCCTGGGATATTCCGGCCAGTCAATTCCTTAAAACCAATCAATTAAATAATGGTGTTGATCTGTATGGCAAATATTTTGCGTTTGGGACCATATTAAATGGGATCGTAATTATAGATAAAGATGGTAATGTAATTCAACAGATAAACAAGTCTGGCGGTCTTCAAAACAATACTGTATTAAGTTTATTTGTTGATCAGTCTAATAATTTATGGGCTGGTTTAGATAATGGTATAGACCGTATAGAGTTAAATTCTCCGCTTTCATTTTTTCTGGATAAGACCGTTGGGTTTGGAACCGTTTATTCAAGCATTATTTATAAGGATAAGATCTATCTCGGTACCAATCAGGGTTTATATTATAGCGCCTGGGATCCTATGAATAAAGTCCAATCATTTGATTTCAAATTAATTCCAAATTCGCAGGGTCAGGTATGGGATCTTTCATTAATTGATGGTGAACTTTTTTGCGGACACAATAACGGTACGTTTAAAATAAAAGGCGCAGCCCTGGAAAAGGTTTCTTCCATAAATGGTGGGTGGACTATAAAAAAAATGAGCTCAGTGCCTGATAAATTAATTCAGGGTACTTATAATGGTTTGGTCATTTATAATAAAGATGGTAGAGGAAAGTATAAATTCTCACATAAAGTAAATGGATTTTCTGCTCCCTCGCGCTATGTAGAGCAGGATGAAAAGGGGAATATTTGGTCATCTCATGCATACAAGGGTTTATTTAAGATGAATCTCAACGAGGAGCTGACAGATATAGAAGGGCCTATAAAGAATTATGATCAAACTCTGGGATTACCCTCAAGTTATGGGATCAATATTTTTAATCTGTTTGGCAAAATTGTATTCACATCAGATTCTGGATTTTATGTCTATGATCATATTATTGACAGGTTTAAGAAATATGATGAATTAAACAAAGGACTTGGATCATTTTCAACATCTAATAAAGTTATAAAGGCTGATGAGAAAAGCTATTGGTTTATAGAACGGGGAAAAGTTGCGCTGGTCGATTTTTCTGAATCGGGAAAGATTAAGGTCAACTCCAATTTGTTTAGTGTTCTAAATGGCCGGATGGTACAGAATTATGAAAATATTTCAAAAATAGACCATAATCTTTATTTGATCAGTGTTGATGATGGTTTTGTGCTTTACAATCAAAACTTAAAGGAGATAAAGCAAAGCATTCCGGATGTTATTATAGGCAAAGTTGAAAACATAACTGCTACAAATTTTACACTAACCGAGAGAGCATCATTAAGTAGCCCTATTAAAATAGACCATCAGGAAAATAGTATACGGATCTATTATAGTTTGCCTCTGTATCGTCAAAGTAAGATCATGTATCAGTATTATTTGGAAGGGTATTCAACCGGATGGTCTTCCTGGTCGGGGGTATCTCAAAAAGATTTCACCAACCTTCCCTTTGGTACCTATGAGTTTAAGGTGAGGGCTAAGGTAAATGATACGGAGATGTCTGAAATTGCTTCTTTTAAGTTCGAGATACTGCCTCCATTTTATGCGTCGGTTTGGGCAATGTTCTTTTATTCCATTTTAATTGTAATTTCTATCTACTTAATTAGAATATGGTATTTCCGAAAACTTAAAAAACATCAGGAAAAAATTCAAAATCGTGTTCAACAGGAACGTGATGAGCATTTAAAACAGGAAGCAATTATTAATGAGCAAAAGCTTATTAAACTCAAGAATGAAAAACTACAGACTGAGGTTGATAGTAAAAGCCGGGAGGTAACAAATTCAGCTATGAATATTGTTTATAAGAATGATTTGTTACAGAAAATAAAAGGTGAAATAGTTAATCTTAAAGATCCACAGGGAAAGGTACTGGCTGATGATCAATTAAAACGCCTGCAAAAAATTATTGATGAAGGAATGAATGACGATAGAGACTGGAATTTATTTGAAAGCAGTTTTAATGAAACTCACGAGAATTTTTTCAAAAAATTAAAGTCAGATCATCCGGATCTTGTCCCAAATGATTTGAAGCTTTGCGCCTATTTACGAATGAATATGAGTAGTAAGGAAATGGCATCCATGTTAAACATTAGTGTTCGTGGGGCTGAGATAAGACGATATCGCTTAAGGAAAAAACTAAGCCTTAGCCATGATAAGAATTTGGTGGAGTTTTTAATGGAGCTCTAGCACTACATCATCACCACACATTACCTGTTTTTGTAATACCTCATTTAATTTATTTTTAAATCTTACTGATGTACCCATAATTAGGCCGCTGAAATCTTTAAAGTGGTTTTTGAGTGTTTTATTAAACTTTTTTACAGGGTTTGAAGCGACTAAATTTCTTCAATGTGTAGTGATGTAGAGTTGTTTTATTTGGTAGAACGTAAAAACACCTCAATTTTGTTCTTCCTTAATCAATTAACTAAATACAAATTATGAAACGAAAATCTCTACTAGTATTTTTATTTCTTCTATCCTGTTTTAATGCTTTTGCTCAGAATATCAAGGTTTCCGGAAGGGTTACTGATGGTATAAGCAATGAAGCATTAATAGGTGTAACTGTAAAACATAAAGGTTCTACTATTGGAGCTCAAACAGATTTAAATGGTGATTTTTCTATCAGCGTTCCGTCCAATGCTACCTTAGTATTCACCTACCTGGGATTTACAGCTCAGGAAATCCTGGTAAACGGAAGAACTACTATTAATGTAAAACTTAGCCCTTCAACTAATGAATTAGATCAGGTTGTTGTTATAGGTTATGGATCTCAAAAGAAACGAGATTTAACAGGCTCAATTAGTTCTGTAAGAGGTGAAGACATTGAAAAGTCACCTAATACAAACCCGGTTTCCTCATTGCAGGGTAAGGTTGCTGGTTTAACAATCGTGAATAGCGGTACACCCGGTGCATCACCAACAGTTCGAATCAGAGGTATCAACAGTACTAACGCAGCAAGTCCTATTTATGTTGTTGATGGTGTTATCCAAACTAACATTGATTATGTGAATGCAGCGGATATTGAAAGTATGGAAGTATTAAAGGATCCATCTTCTACTGCTATCTTTGGAACACAAGGTGGTAATGGAGTAATCGTTGTTACAACCAAAAGAGCCGCAAAGGGCGAAACTCGTATAGCATTTCAAAGTTCTGTAGGTTTGCAAACTGTACCCAACCAAATTGATGTGGTAGATGCATCTGGTTTCAAAAACCTGTACGCGGCACAGTTAGCAAATATAAATGCAGCGCCATTTGATTTCACAAACTATACTGCAAATACCAACTGGCAGGATTTGATCTTCAAAACAGCCATGCAGAATAATAATAACCTGAGTGTTTCTAGTAGTGGTGAAAAGTCTACCACCATAGTTAATGTGGGATATAACAATCAGGAAGGTGTTTTAAGAAACAGCAGATTCCAGAGATATAATTTCAGATTGAATCAGGAATTAAAATTTAATGACAACCTGAAAGTTGGTGGTGATGTAAATGCCTACCACTATAATTCTGATCCCGCTGATGTTTCCTTAAACAATGCATTATGGTCAGCGCCAATTGTAGGTGTACAGGAAGATGCAAAGACCTATTATAGCATGCCATCATTTCAAAGGGCACAGGTGGGTAATCCAATTGCAAGTTTAAACAGGAATGATCAAACCTCCATCAACAAGGGTTACAGAGCAGTAGGTAATATATTTGCCGAACTTACCTTTTTGAAGAATTTCAAATTCAGATCTTCATTTTATACTGATATGAGCTGGAATGGTTCAAGAGGGTATAATCCACTGCCTTATACATTTATTAATTTAGGTGAAGGCTCTATCCCAACAACACGTACTTTTGATAATTCAATAAGGACTTCAGTTGATCAGAACCAATCAGAATTCCGTAAGTTTCAGCAGGATCAAACGCTGACCTATGAAAACACATTTAATACGGATCATAAGTTAACTGCACTAGCAGGTTTAACCTCTCTATATACTGCAAGCAATTCTTTATCTGGAAACAGAAGAGACACCACTTTAAACATCCCTAACGATCCTGATTTTTGGTATTTAAATATTACCAACATCGCTAATCCCGGAAATTATAACGGTAGTGGCAGTGAATCAGCTCAGCAATCTTATTTTGGAAGGGTAAACTATTCCTTTAAGAGTAAATATCTGGTTAATGCGTCTATCAGAAGAGATGGAATTTCAAAATTCGCACCGGAAAACAGGTGGGGAACATTTGGAAGTGTTGGATTAGGCTGGGTACTAAGTGAAGAGAGTTTCTTTAAAGACAATATTAAAGGAATTGACTTCGTGAAACTTAGAGGTTCATGGGGTACATTGGGTAATGCACAGGGATTTGGTGAAAATTTATATCGTCCGGGATTGACAATAACTGACGTTGGTGTATTTGGTAATAATGTTTACCCATCAGTTACTCCTTCATATGTACCGGATCCTAATTTACATTGGGAGGTTATACGTGGTTTAGATATTGGTATGGAGGTTCAGGGTTTCAATTCACGCTTGAGCGCTGACCTGACCTATTATAATCGTACTACAAAAGATATCTTAACAAGAGTACCATTGCCTGCAATCAGCAGTTATTTATTAACCAATTTAGGAACAATATCTAATAAGGGCCTTGAACTTAGCTTAGCCTGGAGAGATAAAATTGGAAATTTCTCCTATAGTATTGCACCTAACATCAGTCATAATAAAAATAATGTGGAGTCAATTGGAGATAATTTTAATTTCCAGATCACAGGTAACGGTGGTGTAAACAGAACCAGTTCTGGTGAGTCAATTGGTTATTTCTATGGATACAAGCAGGTAGGTGTTTATCAGTCAACAGCTGATCTGGATAAAATGCCGGCATTCGCAAACTCATTACCCGGTGATATAGCCTATGCTGATATCAATGGTGATGGTTTTATTACTGATGCTGATAGAACGAATTTAGGTTCTCCTTTTCCGGATTATAATTATGGACTTAATTTATCATTAGCCTATAAAAGTTTTGACATGATTGTCGAAGGTCAGGGTGTTGCAGGAAATCATGTGTACACTCAAAGACGTACATCGAACTTTGCAGTTCTTAATTATGAAAGTAATCGTTTAAATGCATTTACCAGGGCTGGAACAAGTAATATTGAACCAATTCTTGATAATACCCGTGGAAATAATTACTTAATGAGCAACTACTTTTTGGAACCAGGCGATTATTTCCGCTTACGTACCGTTCAGTTAGGTTATACATTTAATCAAGCCATATTGAAAAAAGCGGGTATGAAGTCGTTAAGAATGTATTTAAGTGGTCAAAACCTGAATACCTGGAGCAAAACAACTGGTTATACTCCTGAAGCTCCAATTAGCAATATTATCGGTGCTGGTGCAGATAATGGAATTTATCCAATTCCAAGTGTTTACACTTTTGGCTTGAACCTGACTTTTTAATTGTATCAATTTTAAAATTATAGCAATGAAAATATTAAAATACAAAACAAGCTATGCAATAGTCTTTTTGTTTGCATTGATAACGGTATTTGCCGGATGTAAAAAAGATTTCCTGGATAGACAATCACAAGGCGAGTATGATCAGGATAATTACCCTTATCCTGAAGGTTCAGGCCCTTATGATCAGTTCATTAATGGTGCCTATGCAGTTTTAAGGAGTTATAATGTGACGGTTATGCCATTTGTTACGGTTGCAAGTATCAGAAGTGATGATGCAGATAAGGGAAGTACGCCTGCAGATGGTGGTGATCAAATTCAAATGGACAACTTTAGTATTACAGCCAGTAATGGTGTAGCCAATGCATTTTGGATAGGTCATTATGATATGATCAACAAATGTAATTTTGTACTTGAAAGAGTAGCAAAAGATCCTAATCTTAACACACCTGAAGGATTAAAACTTGGTGCAAGAGCAGAGGCCAGGTTCTTAAGAGCCTATGCCTATTTTATGTTGGTTAGAAGTTATGGCGCTGTGCCATTAGTAGATACTGTTATCACTAAAACAGCTGCAGAAGCAAATATCCCTCAAAGTGCCGCACCACTTGTTTATCAGTTTATTGAAAGTGATCTGATTTTTGCCGCAGCAAATTTACCAGCAACTTACGATTCAAAATTTGTGGGTAGAGCAACCAGAGGTGCTGCACTTGGTCTGTTAGCAAAAGTATATTTATATCAAAGTAAATGGGCCAGTGCAATGAGTGCTGCAAATTTGGTTATGACATCCGGTCAATATGACCTTTCAACCGCCTATTCTAAAATATTTAACGAAGAAGGTGAAAACTCAAAGGAGTCTATCTTTGAAGTTCAGGCAACTGCAACAGCATCCAATCCTACCATTTATGGATCACAATATACTAGTGTTCAGGGTATTAGAGGAACTGGTCAATGGGATTTAGGCTGGGGCTTTAATGTTCCAAGCACCAGTTTAGAATCGGCTTTTGAAGCTAATGACCCAAGAAAAGCCCGTTCTATTTTATATGCGGGTGGTACATCTTTGTATGGCGAAGCAATTCCTGCCGGTTTACCAAATCCTCGTTATAATAATAAAGTGTATACCAATCCGGCCAGAAGATCACAGATCGGAAACCGATTTGGATGGTGGAACAATGTTCGTTTATTGAGATATGCAGACGTTGTTTTAATGTATGCTGAAGCTGCTAACGAATTGGGTGGAGCAGATAACACAACAAAAGCCTTAGCAGCCTTAAACAGTGTAAGAGTAAGAGCAAGAGAAGGCAATAACACCATTCTTCCTGCAATTACCACTACAGTTCAGGCAGATTTAAAAGAAGCGATCCGTCGTGAAAGAAGAGTAGAATTAGCTATGGAACATGAGCGGTTCTTTGATATTGTAAGATGGGGTATTGCAGCTGATGTTTTACAGGCTCAGGGAAAGAATTTCGTAAAGGGTAAACATGAATTATTGCCTATCCCACAAATTCAAATCGATTTAAGTAAGGGTGTATTAAAACAAAATAATTATTATTAATCCTTAAACACATGAAAAAGAATTTATTTAATATTCCCAGTCTGATCGTTTGTCTATTGACTGTTTCAGTTTTATCATCCTGCGAAAAAGACGGTAATCCAAATAATTTACCGGAAGTTTCTACAGCACAATATGAGGGCAAAATTGATGGATATTCCAGTACAGATGATGTATACCCTAAAAATTTGGTAGCCTACTGGTCATTTGAGGATAGCAAAAATGAAACTATCAGTAAAACTGCACCAACTTCTTCTTTAAACGATTCATATATAACTGGTGGTGTAAAAGGCAAGGCTCTGAAATTAACTGCAGGATTTGTTTATTATGCAACACAAATGGATGCGTTCAAATCTGAAGCATTAAAGAGTTTTACAATCAGTCAATGGATTCAGATCACCAATAATGGATCCAAGAAAACAATGACCTTTCAAATTGCCCGTCCGGGTTTATTTAACGGCAGCTTTGATCTTAGATTAAATACACAGTCTTATCCATCCACTACAACAGACATTTTAAAAGTAAATCCAAGATTCACCACAATTGGCGGGGGTAGTCAGGATAACCTGAATGCTACGCTTTCACCCAAAATTGGTGCTGCGGTATGGACTCATTTGGTTTTAACCTATGACGGAACTACCGGTGTGTTTAAAATGTGGGCAGATGGTGTAAATATTGGATCATATAACAATCGTGGTACTGGTAATAACCTGTTTAAATCTTATGAACCCGGTGAAATTATTATTGGTGGCTGTTATAATACCATTCCAGGTAAAACTGTGAGTACAGATGTTTCATTTGCAAATATGACAGGCTCAATTGACGAGATCAGAGTTTACAATACTGTGCTTCCTGATGCACATATTAAAGCTTTAAATAATCTGGGCAAAGCAGGTAAATAAATTTAGGAAGTGCTGGCATATTTATTAGCCAGCACTTCTTTTTCATTAAATTTCTGATGTATTTGGATTATCTTAAAAAAAGCTATTTATTTATTCTAGTACTACTTTTGCCTTGCTTAATAAGTTGCAATAAAGATAATACAACTATTATTTCTCCTAAAGACGCCGGAATTTCTTTCAGTGTAAACGGTAGTTATAATGGGTCCCTGAGCTATAAGGCATTGAATCCAACTCCTAAAGTTAAGATCATGTTTTCTGAAGCAATTGCAGGTGGAGAGGCAAATAAAATTACCTGGAAAACTGATGACGGAAATCTGGTGAATGTCACTTATTCTGTTTCGGATCAAAATAAGTCTGTTGAAATAGTTCCGGTAAATGATCTTTCATCTTTTTCAAACTTTAAGATCACTATTCCCGAGAACATTAAAACAGAATCCGGAGGTAGAATAATTAATCCATTAACGATCAATTTGCAAACAGGTTTGGATGGAAAAGATAAGTTTCCTGTTATTTCTGATAATGACCTTCTGACTCTTATCCAAAAGCAAACGTTTAAATATTTTTGGGATTTCGGCCACCCAAATAGTGGAATGGCGAGGGAAAGAAATACTTCAGGAGATATTGTCACTACAGGTGGTACCGGGTTTGGGGTTATGAGCATTGTAACTGCGGTAAGCAGGAATTTCATAACAAAGGAAGAAGGCTTAGCCCGGATTCAAAAGATCCTTACGTTTTTAAAAACTGCAGATAAGTTCCATGGTATTTTTCCACACTGGATCAATGGAAATACCGGAAAGGTTCAACCATTTAGTACGAAAGATAATGGTGGAGATCTTGTTGAAACTGCTTTCCTGATGGAGGGCTTACTTGTTGCAAGACAATATTTTAATGCAAATGATCCGGCTGAAATAAACCTTCGGTCAGACATCAACACTTTATTTAATGCTGTAGAATGGGATTGGTTTAGAAAAAATGGCGAGGAAAAATTATACTGGCATTGGAGTTCAAATTACACCTGGGATATTAATTTGCCAGTCAAAGGTTGGAATGAAGCCTTAATGGTATATGTTTTAGCAGCATCTTCTACTACCCACACTATACCTAAATCTGTTTATGATACCGGTTGGGCAGGAAACGGAAGTATAAAAAATGGCAATAGCTATTATGGTGTTCAATTACCTTTAGGATCTGCCAATGGCGGGCCTTTGTTCTTCGAGCATTACAGCTTTATGGCATTAAACCCGACTTTCTTAAGCGACTCTTATGCAAATTATGAAACCCAGGTTAAAGCGCACACAAAGATCAATTATAATTACTGTGTTGCTGATCCTTTGAAGTTTGGGTACTCTAAAGATTGCTGGGGTTTAACAGCAAGCGATAGTAATGGAGGCTATGGGGCTAGTTCTCCCAATAACGATAAAGGCTATATTGCACCTACAGCCGCTGTTGCTTCTTTGCCTTATGCACCTGAAGAATCTATGCAGGCCATTCGTTTCTTCTACTATAAATTAGGCGATAAAATATGGGGTGAATATGGTTTTAAAGACGCTTTTTCACTTCATGATCCTTGGTTCGCTCAATCTTATTTAGCGATTGACCAGGGCCCCCAAGTTGTCATGATAGAAAACTATCGAACCGGTTTAATCTGGAACTTATTTATGTCCTGCCCTGAAATAAAATCCGGATTAGTAAAACTGGGCTTTCAAAGTCCTAAAATTTAAACATGAAAAATAATTATAAACTATATATTCTTCTTTCTTTTTTCCTTTTATCCTGTGGGGTTAAAAATAATTTAGAAGTTACCGGAACCTTAACTGATGATCAACTTTTAGACACAGTTCAATACCATAGTTTTCAATATTTCTGGGATGGTGCCGAGCCAGTTTCAGGTGCCGCCAGAGAACGTTTCCATGAAGATAATATTTACCCTTCCAGTGACAGCAATATTGTAGCTACCGGAGCTGCAGGTTTTGGTTTAATGGGTATTATAAGTGGCATTGATAGAAAGTTTGTAAGCAGAAAGAAAGGTGTAGAAAGGTTAACAAAGATCCTGGTTTATTTGAAAAATGCAGAGCGCTTTCATGGTGCCTGGCCCCATTGGATGGTAGGTGAAACAGGTAAAGTGAAACCATTTTCTAAGTTTGACGACGGTGGTGATTTGGTGGAAACTTCTTTTGTTGCTCAGGGACTAATCTGTGTTAAACAATATTTCAAGAATGGAAACCCTGAGGAAAGAGAGCTTTCGGCATTAGCCGATGAATTATGGAAAGGAATTGATTTTGATTGGTATAGAAACGGAAAGAATGTCCTTTACTGGCATTGGAGTCCTCAAAACCAATGGAAAATGAATTTCCCTGTCAAAGGATTTAACGAATGTCTGATCATGTACGTGATGGGCGCTGCTTCTCCGACACATGGTATCGACAAGATCGTTTATGATGAAGGATGGGCAATGAGTGGTGAAATTAAATCTCCCCGTTCCTATAAAGATATTACCCTTCAATTTTTTCATCAGGGAAATGCGCCAAATGGAGGTCCTTTATTTTGGTCACATTATTCCTTCCTGGGTTTGAATCCAAATGGCTTAAAGGATGCCTATGGGGATTACGGACTTGAAGCTAAAAATCAAGCCCTGATCAATTATCAATGGTGTGTAGATAATCCCTTAAATCATAAGGGATACGGTGCAAATAGCTGGGGATTAACATCCAGTTATTCCATTCTTGGATATGCAGGTCATGCTCCGCAGAAAGGAAAAGATCTTGGTGTTATTGCGCCAACCGCTGCTATTTCGTCCATTGTTTATACCCCGGAACAGTCTTTGGCAGCTATGCGCCATTGGTATGAAAAAAAGAAAGATAAAGTTTGGGGTAAATACGGCTTTTATGATGCCTTTAGTGAAACGGCAAACTGGTATGTTCCCAGATATTTGGGTATTGACAAAGGTCCGGAGGTAGTGATGATAGAAAATTACAGATCCGGTTTATTATGGAAATTATTTATGCAGGATGAAGATGTGCAGGCAGGCCTAAAGAAATTAGGCTTCCAAAGTCCTTATCTGAAAAAGTGATGAAGCAGAAATTTTATTATCCGGATCAGTTTCTTCATATGAGGTCTTCATCAATCCGTGGTGAAGATTTTTAGAGCTTAAATAGCACATAAATCTTTTAGTTCAGTGTTAGATCAATTAATTAGCACTGAATTTCAAAATCTGCATTTTCAAAATTTGAGTAATTTTTTTTAGCCCATGCGAATACTTATATATCTTATTGTTTTCAGTACATTTTCTTCAGCTATAGCTATAGCACAACAAAAGGCTCCACTAAAAAAGCTTCATCCTGCTGTTAGTAGTGCAGATCCAAAAATGAATCAGTTCATTTCTAACCTAATGTCTAAAATGACAGTTGATGAAAAGATCGGACAGTTAAATTTATTGACAGGTGGTGAGATCATTACAGGTACTGCAGGCAATTCTGATTTAGAGAACAAAGTTAAACGGGGTGATGTTGGAGGCTTTTTTAGCTTAACTTCCCCGGCAAGGGTAAGAAAAGCTCAGGAAATGGCTGTTAATCATACCCGTTTAAAGATTCCATTAATTTTCGGTTTAGATGTTATTCATGGTTATAAAACCACATTCCCTATACCATTGGGTATGTCGGCAACATGGGACATGCCCTTAATTCAAAAAACAGCCCGGATCGCCGCAGAAGAAGCCTCGGCTGATGGAATTAACTGGACATTCTCACCTATGGTAGATATTTCCAGAGATCCCAGATGGGGTCGTTTTTCTGAAGGAAGCGGAGAAGATCCATTTTTAGGTTCAGAAATAGCTAAAGCAATGGTTATTGGATATCAGGGTGATGATCTGGCAAAAATAAACACCCTCATGGCCTGTGTGAAACATTTTGCACTTTATGGTGCCGGAGAAGCCGGCCGGGATTACAATACCGTAGACATGAGTAAAGTACGGATGTATAATGAATATTTGCCTCCTTATAAGGCAGCTATTGATGCGGGGGCAGGTAGTGTTATGACTTCTTTTAATGAAATTGATGGCATTCCTGCAACGGCAAATAAATGGCTTGTAACCGATCTTTTAAGAAATGACTGGAATTTTAAGGGTTTGGTTGTTACAGATTATACCGGGATCAATGAAATGGTGGATCATGGTTTTGGGGATCTTAACCAGGTTTCGGCCTTATCCTTAAAAGCGGGTGTAGATATGGATATGGTTGGCGAAGGATTTTTAATGACCCTTAAGAATTCATTGAATAAAGGTCTTGTTTCGATTGAGGATATTAATCGTGCCTGCCGCTTCATTTTAGAAGCTAAGTACAAACTTGGTTTATTTGAAGACCCATTCAAATATTGTAATGAAGAGCGCTCTAAAACTAAAATCTTCACTGCAGAAAACAGAAAGGTTGCACGTGAAGCTGCAACAAAAAGTTTTGTGCTTTTAAAGAACTCGAACAATCTCCTGCCATTGAAAAAGTCTGATAAAATAGCTTTAATTGGTCCCCTTGCCGATTCTAAAGTCAATATGCCGGGCACCTGGTCTGTTTCTACAGATCTGAGCCAGGCAATTTCTATCAGAAAAGGCTTAGAAGATGCTTTGGTTGATAAATCTAAACTGATTTACGCCCTGGGTTCGAATTTGTTAGAAGACCCTGAATATCAGGACCGTGCTACCATGTTTGGAAGGGTGATCCCAAGAGATAATCGGCCGGAAGCTATAATTATTAAAGAAGCAGTTGATGCGGCCATGAAGGCAGATGTTGTTGTTGCAGCCTTAGGCGAGAGCTCTGAAATGAGTGGCGAGAGCTCAAGTCGTACAGATATAAAGATCCCGGAAATTCAGCGCAGGCTTTTAGAAGCATTGCTTGCCACAGGTAAGCCTGTTGTTTTACTTGTTTTTAACGGTCGTCCGCTTGACCTTACCTGGGAAAGTAAGAATGTTCCTTCTATTTTGAATGTATGGTTTGGTGGATCAGAAACCGGACATGCCATTGCAGATGTATTATTTGGAGATGTAAATCCTTCCGGGAAATTATCAGCAACATTTCCTCAAAACATAGGCCAGATCCCGATTTTCTATAATCATAAAAATACCGGCAGACCGCTTGCTGATGGAGAATGGTTTAAAAAGTTTCGCTCAAATTACCTGGATGTAAGCAATGAACCATTATATCCCTTTGGATATGGATTAAGTTATACAAGTTTTGATATTTCTGCTCCGGTTTTGAGTTCTAAAATCATGAAAACTTCTGGTAATATTCAAATTTCGGTATCTGTAAAAAATACAGGATCAATGAATGGTGAAGAGGTGGTTCAGCTTTATATCCGTGATATGGTTGGTTCTATTACCCGTCCGGTTAGGGAATTGAAGGCCTTTCAAAAGATCAGTTTAAAGGCTGGTGAATCTAAACAGGTGATCTTTAATTTAACTGAAAACGATCTTAAATTTTATAATTCCAATCTGGATTTTGTTGCCGAGCCCGGCGACTTTAAAATTTTCGTAGGAAATAGTTCAGCACATGTTAAAGAAGCAGACTTCAAACTACTTTAATATTCTTCAGAATCTGATGACTCAAACTATTTTCAAACAGTAATTCATCGTTTTTTAATTAACCTGAGATCCGATCCCTGTCCTGTATGTGATTTTCCCACCTATCGCGCAGATAAGATCAGTGCTGCTCTTTTATTTAAGACGTACGCCTACTTTTATGCTTATTCAGCTGGTTTTACAATTTCTCAAAGGCTTTTTTTAATTACAAACTCCAATAATTAATTAAGTGGGGGAACGCATATTAGGGGCCTAATTACGACTGGTTGCCTTTTCAGGATGCCCTGCAAAAAATACGGTTGTAATAAGAGAATAATCAGCTTTTGTTATTTTCGATATGGCCAAAAAAACAGAATGTCGAAATTAAAATGCCCTTTCAGGTACATAAGATTATTGAACGCATTTATGAAAAGAGATAAGTAATAACACTTAAAAAAGGATCCGATATGCCAATAAAATATTACTTTGCCTAATGATTAGCCAATTGATAATCAATAAACTAAACCTTTATTATATTATAAATTAAAATCAATAAGATGGGAATATTGAAAAAGTCTTACACAGATGGGTTCTTTAATGTGAGCCCCGCACATGGTTTTCTTCCTTCAAGGATGCCTTTAGCCAAGTTACCTGATCATTACGCGGCACTGCAATATTTGTTGGATCAGATGCCTGTTCAGTTAGGAGAAGGAGAACATGGATACCTTCATAATTCGGGTGCAATTGTACAGGCTGTAGATAAGCTGCCTAATTTTCTGGATAGCGTTAAAAATGAAACGGATATATCTGTAATCCAGGCACTCTTTAGAGGATATTCCTTTCTTGCTTCAGCATACACTCTGGAGCCGTCATTTCATCATTTCCTTGAAACAGGACATTATGGTAAGGCAAGAAATATATTGCCTGCGCAGATTGCTCAGCCCTTTGTAGCAATTTCGGAAAAACTGGATGTATATCCCTGGCTGGATTATCACTATGCCTATTCTCTGGGAAATTTCAAGAAAAAGGATAGTAGTTTAGGTTTGGAATGGACTAATCTGGAAATGTGTGTGCGATTCTCAGGGCAGCCTGATGAAGCGGGGTTCATTATGCTGCATGTCGATATCAATCAGCATTCTCCGGATTTGGTAAGCTCCGTCATGAATACCCTTGAAGCTATTGAGAATAATGATCGGGAGCTGACAGTCAAATGGCTGAAACAAAACCATATGACAATGGTAGAGATGAATGAGCGGAGAAGGGAAATGTGGAAAGCATCCAGATGGCAGCATTATAATGATTTCAGAGTGTTTATCATGGGTGTAAAAGGCAATGAAGAGCTCTTTGGTGATGGGGTAATCTATCAGGGGGTATGGGACGAACCTAAGCAGTTCAGAGGACAGACCGGGGCACAGGATGACATTATTCCTATGGAGGATATTTTTGCAGGAGTTATCCGGTATTACCCTAAAAATGAGTTAACAAAATATTTGTTAGATCTAAGAACCTATAGACCAAAGTGTATTCAGGAGTTTTTTATAGATCTGGAAGAGGCGGTTAACCAGATCGGTGATCGGGGTATTGCAGGTTATCTGCTGGAGAAATTAAATGGGGACGGGCTGGTCTACCTCTTAGGGATCCTGGAAGAAATTTATCATTTCAGAAATGGTCATTGGCAATTTGTTCAAAAGTATATTATGGCTAATACTCCCTATGCAAAAGCTACCGGCGGTACTCCTATTACCAGTTGGCTTCCCAACCAATTAAAATCTGTTATGCGGCAAATGGAAGATGTTATTTCAATGATTGATACCATTGGCATCCAAACCTTATCCGATACAGCAAATATTGTACATGACATTCGTGAAAAACTTCCTCAAATGCATAAACTTTTGGATGAACAATTAGAACTGGTTTCAGGGAATCAATTTTCAGCAGATAAGGTGTTTGACCTTAATGAGAAATTTGGCTTGAAGGACACCGATAAAAAGATTTAAGCGGTTTGGTTTTTCATCAGGGGTTTGTCGTATGAAAAATAAATTAAACAACATGTTTTCATTAAGTAAAAAAGTAATTATAGTAAGTGGCGGCACCGGTATTTTGGGTGGAGCGTTTATAAAAGCCATTGCCAGTCAGGGCGGCAAAGTGGTTATTCTGGGCCGAAATGAGCTAACCGGAAACCGGAGAGCGGCGGAGATAAATAAGGAAGGTGCTGAAGCCATATTTATAGCTGCTGATGTTCTTGAAAAGGATCAGCTTGAAATGGCAAGAGATAAAGTTTTAAGCACCTTTGGCCGGATCGATGGCTTGGTGAATGGTGCGGGGGGCAATATCCCTGAAGCTGTTTTAGCTCCTGATAAAGATGTATTTGATCTTAATATTGAAGGTGTTAAAACAGCAATGAACCTGAATCTTTGGGGAACGGTACTTCCTGTTCAGGTATTCGGACCTGAGCTAGTTAAATCAGGTAGTGGAAGTATCGTTAATATCTCTTCAGTAAGTTCGGTGAGGGCTATCACCAGGGTTTTAGGCTATAGTATGGGAAAGGCAGCTATTGATTGTTATACCAAGTGGTTTGCTGTTGAAATGGCGAACCGTTACGGCGATAAGATCCGAATGAACTCCATCATGCCTGGTTTCTTTTTAACGGAACAAAACCGCACATTATTAACTCAGCCTGATGGAACATTAACAAGTCGCGGGCACTCCATCATCAGTCATACTCCTTTTAAAAGATTTGGAGATCCTGAAGAATTATGCGGTGCCCTGATTTGGCTGTTGAGTGATGACTCAAAATTTGTAACCGGAACAACTGTCGGGGTAGATGGCGGTTTTACCATCAATGGCGGGGTTTAATTTTCAAGGTCAATGGAACAAATTTTATACCCATCTTATTCTAATGTACGCTATCGCATGGAACAAACTATGCGCTGGTTCGGACCAAATGATTCAGTTTCTCTGGCTGATATTAAACAAGCCGGCTGTACGGGAGTAGTATCTGCATTGCATCATGTGCTTGTTGGGGAGGTGTGGACTGTGGAGGAAATTAATATCAGAAAGGAATTAATTGAGGCTGCAGGTATGGTATGGACGGTGGTGGAAAGCGTTCCGGTTCATGAGGCAATAAAAACCCGGACTGAAGGATTTGAGCAGTATATTTTAAATTATCAGCAGACTATTCGTAATCTTTCTGAATGCGGAATCAAAAATGTTACCTACAATTTTATGCCTGTTCTGGATTGGACCAGAACTGATTTGAACTTTCAGCTCGCTGATGGTTCTAAAACCATTCGCTTTGAAATGGCTGCCCTGACTGCCTTTGATATTTTTCTTTTAAAAAGAAAAAATGCAAGAAATGACTATGATAGCGTTACAAATAAAAGGGCTGAGAAATTAATGTCTTCCATGAATGAGTCTGAAGTCAACCTTTTGGTTCAAAATATGCTCAAAGGTTTACCTGGTAGTGATGAGGGTTTTACGATGGAACAATTTAAAAAAGCATTAGCCACCTATGATACCATCGACAGAGATCAATTACAGAAAAATCTCATTTATTTCTTAAAGAATATTGTTCCTGTGGCAGAAGATTCGGGTGTAGTCATGTCAATTCACCCCGATGATCCTCCGTTTGCAGTTTTAGGTTTGCCCAGAGTGGTGACCTGCGCAAAAGATATAGAGGATTTAATTGCAGCAGTGCCCTCCCTCCACAATGGACTTTGTTTTTGTACCGGTTCATTTGGTGTACTTGCCGGTAATGATCTGCCGGCAATGGTCCGGGATTTTGCCGAAAGAATTCATTTTATTCATTTAAGAAGCACACGAAGAAACGAAAAGGGTGATTTTTTTGAAGATAATCACCTTCAAGGGAATGTAGATATGTACGCAGTGATCAGAGAACTGGTAATTGTAATGCAGGGGAGAAAATGTTCCATTCCGGTCAGGCCAGATCATGGTCACCAAATTTTAGATGATCTGAAAAAGGTCACTTACCCAGGTTATCCTGCTATAGGAAGGCTTCGCGGACTTGCAGAGATACGCGGTCTTGAACTGGGGATATTGAGAAGTTTACAGGAAGAGAAACTATAAATATGGTCTTTTTAATGGAAATTGCTGTTTGCAAAGCTTTTTTTACATAAAAATTCAATAAAAATTCAAATGCCGGAAATTAATTCAGTTTTTTGGCTATTTTTCAATGATTATTTAATAGACACCTAAAATGAAATCGTCATGATTTTGCTCAAACCCGCAGGGGTATGATTATCAAATCATGATCGCCCTGCCTACCGGCAGGTTCATTACCCTTAAAAAAACAAAAAATAAACCGATGAAAAAAACATTACTGATTTTGATGCTTCTTGTCAGCCAACTCAGCTTTGCAAAGCCTAAAGACGACCGATATTTTGAATTAAGAGTTTACTATTGTAATCCCGGTAAACTGGATGCATTAGTTGACCGGTTTAGAGATCATGCAGTGCCATTGTTTAAAAAACATGGAATTGACGGACTTGGATATTGGATTCCGACCAAAAATCCGGATAACGCATTTTATTATTTAATGGCTTATCCAAGTAAAGAAGCCAGAGATGCATCATGGAAGGAATTTGGGAATGATCCGCAATGGCAGGAAGCTGCAAAAAAATCGGAAGCAAACGGAAAGCTTATTGCAAAATCTAACATCTATTTCCTGAAAGCAACTGATTTCACACCTAAAATTAAAGCATCAAAGGGAGGCGAAATGCGCACTTTTGAAATGCGCATCTATACTGCAATGCCTGGAAAACTTCAAGATCTTGAAACCCGTTTCAGAGATCATACCATGAAGATCTTCAAGAATAATGGAATGCAGAACATCGCATATTTTACAACCCTTGAAAAGGATGCTTCGGTACAACCAAAACTACTTTATTTCCTGGCCTACAAGAATGAGGCTGCTGGACGATTGTCATGGGAGAATTTTCGTAAAGATCCGGATTGGATAAAGGCAAGCACTGCATCTGAAGTGAATGGTAAACTTGTAGAAAAAGTGGAATCTGTATACATGCAACCAACAGCCTTTTCTAAGTTAAAGTAATGCTTCGCTGAATTTCAAAATTCATATAAAACAAGGGCTCTAAATTTTTAGGGCCCTTCTTTTTTCCTGTTAAGGCTTTTCTGCTTTCCCGATTAAATCGCTGTTAATGCAATGCTGCTTTTTGGTTCAAAATCTAATAGGATAAAACCATTTCCGGATTGAATGATCTTTACTTTTCCGCTGATCTTTTGATCAAATTTACCGAAGGGAGATTTTACTTTCAGGCTTCCGCCTTTCTCTGAATGGATATTTAAGGATTCAACTTTCCCATTTTCTTTTTTAGCACTTACAAGGAATGCGCCTTCAGCTCTCATGGTATTGAATGAAACTGTACTCCAATCAGCGGGGATTGCAGGGAATATCTCAAGAAAACCAGCATGAGACTGGATCAGCATTTCCTGTAATCCTGCTGCGAATGCAAAATTTCCTTCCAGAGTGAATGGTCTGTAAACAAAGTCGGAGTAACCGGATTTGGTTTGATCTCCATTTAAATGAAAGCTATTCGTAGAGCAAAATGCTGTTGAGAAAATGCTTAGTGCCTTTGCAGCGCCTTCTCCGTCTTTTGCTCTTGCTTTCAAATTTCCAAGCCATGCATAGGAGTATCCGCACCACATTTTTGGTCCTACGGAATCCAATAGTTTAATACTGGAACGGATAATATTTTTTGATTCATCAGAGTCTTCCCACTTGATCAGTCCCAGGGGATGGATAGCCATCGTATTGGAAAAATGACGGTGAGATTCGGCATAGGGATAGTCGGGAGCGACCATCAACTCCTTATTTTTTGAGATGGCGAGATCGGGCAGTTGCTCATAAATTTTTTTCCAATGACTGGCTTCCTCCGTCAGGTTTAATTCCTGAGCCAGCTCTGCGGCTGTCTTGAAATTAAACTGCATCAGCGATAGGTCGTAATTAGTGGTTTTTGTGAACCAGGCGCTGATATCATTATCATTGATCTCAGGACTTGAGCTGATCACGAGTTTCCTTTTTCCAGTCTCACTATCCAATACTGAAATTTGCTCTAAAAACTGGGCTGTTGATTTTATCCAGGGATAGGCTTTGTTTTTTAAAAAAGCTCTGTCCATGCTGTAGCGCCATTGCAGATAATAATGTTGCGATATCCAGGCAGAAACAGTTGGAGAAAGTGAATACTGGATCCAGCCTCCCATTTCAGTTCCATCCAGAGTGGTTACTCCAGGCACCGCAATTCCTTCTTTCCTGAAAAATTGTTTTGTATAGCGTTTGTAGTTCTCTTTGTTGGTTTCAAAATGATCCAGATAAGCCATAGCCTCATCCAGGTGGTTTCCGCTATAGGATGGCCAGTAACTCAGCTGGGTGTTCAGGTCATGATGAAAATCTCCTTTCCACGGCGGTATCCTTCCATTATCAGCCGACCAGATAGCTTGTAATGAGATTGGGGGTGCATTTTGCCTGGCTGTAGATCCAAATTTATATTGCTCCATTTCCCATTGATGCTGAAGAGTAGGGTCAGGAACTTTTAAGTCAGATTTAGCCCAGAATTGTGACCACCATTCCAGATGACTTTTCCTGTTCTGGTCAAAACCTGTATTTAGCATTAGCTGCAGGGCTTTTAAGTCAAGATTACTTTTGAAAACATCCGGATTACTTCGTATGGTCCAGATACCTTCCACCGTGTTGGCATTCACCTTTTTCCAGGTAACGATTACCTCATATGAAAAATCTCCCCAGCCTTTTTGATGATAAGTGATGCTGTTATTTTTCTTGCTTACGCTACCTTGCTCATATCCCAGACGGCCAAGATCATCTCCACCAACAGGATCGCCACTTATCTTTACAGCAGCCTGATAGGAAGGCGGAATTAATTCGATATCGAAATTATCCGGCAGATTTTCAAACTTAAACCATCCAACAGGCTTTACAGCATGCACAAAGGAAGTTAAACGGGTGCCATTTTTCCAGCGGATCTCTGAGGTAGCTTCATCTAGATTTAATTTAGCATCTGCAAGGATAAGGTCTTTGGTGAATTTAAATTCCAGTGCTGCTCCCGGAATTTTGGTCGGTGCCGGCTCCCTGTCATAGGGATGATCAAAATATTCCTGAACCGGTTTATAGTTATTGTTCAATCTTTGTTCTACGATCCATTGGTAGCTAAATTCCTTTCGATGAAGGCCTTTCATTGGTCGGCTATCCCAGAGGTCCGCGCGGTCTAAGGCAAAACGAACAATTTTGTTCTTTTCCCAAACCAAAGAACCTATCATTCCATTTCCCAGTGGCATAGCTTCATCCCATTGCTTAGGTAATGGATTAAATTGGTGGAGTCTGGGTTGTGCTGATAAACTTCCAAAATGATATAAACAAAGAACCAGTATTAAAATTCTTGTCGGATTGATTTTTGGATTCATGTGAATTTAACTCTGATTGAGGAAATACGATCGGAATAGGTTTAGCTAATAGTTGATAAGAGAACAATGATTTTTTAAAGTTCCCTTATTGGTGCTTACAATTGCCGGGATACGAAAGGATTTATATCCGTTCACCATGCTTTTATACATATAATTCAGATCCCGGGATTGTGTTTTTTGACTCAGCAAATGGATAAAAACAATCAACATAGGTGAAATTTTTTTCATTGATCCTGGTTTCATTTTCGGTAAACTCCTTCTAATTTAACTGAAACATTAAAATCAGTAAAATGTAAAATTTCATAATCTAGCGTATAATATTTGTTACAATATAAACGTTATCTTTGAAAAATTTCAAATATCAGAATGAAAAAGGTCTTTTTCATAACCTTAATGTCAGTCTATCTACTGGGAAATACAGACATTATCCAGTTGATCAGATTGCCTATGCTTTTCGTTCATTACCAGAATCATCTTCACGATAATGGCAAACTGAATTTGGTATATTTTATTACTTCACACTATGATGCAGCAGGCGACGGTATCGATTCTGATAATACAGAAGAAAATCAAATGCCATTTATGCAGATAAGCCATAATATTTCAAATATTGCTTCTTTAAGTTTAACAAAGCTAATTCTTGTACCACCAGTTTTGAATTCCATTAACACTAAATATGCTGAATATACACAGTCTTATACTCCAGAGGTGTATTCTCTATCCTTATTAAGACCCCCGATAAGCATTAGCTGATCTCTTTTTAAATCAAATCACAATTAACCTCTTAGAGGTTTTTAACTGTCTGTCGGCAATTATTTTTGCTGCAACTATACTTTTATGAACCTGCATGAGCCTGCCTGCGGTAGTCAGGCTTACCGCTCACATAATGAAAGTATACAAGCTCATGCAAGCTTCATAGCCTTAAAAAAACTATATTCTGATGAAAAAATTTAAAATATTCTCATTGCTATTTGTGGGGATCGTAATTGCTTATACGTCCTGTAAGCATGAGGTTCCAACGATTTCTGAGATTGATACCCTTCCACCCGCAATTACGGTTAATTGCAGTACTGACTCCGTATATTTTGTCAATACTATACAACCTCTTCTGATATCAGGTTGCGCCATGAGCCGATGCCACGATGCAATAAGCCATGAAGAAGGAATAAACCTATCCACATACAGTGGTGTAATGAGGGAGGTTGTTGCAGGCAATGCCACAAAAAGCGAATTGTATAAGTCGATGATTCGAACAGACGAGGATCGAATGCCTCCTCCACCTGCTGCAGCATTTACTGCTGATCAGTTAACCAAAGTCAGAACATGGATCAATCAGGGTGCAAAAAACAATGGCTGCAGTAGTTGCGACTCTACTGATATTAAATTCAGTACAGCTGTAAAAGTTATTATCCAGAATAAGTGCCAGGGCTGTCATAATCCAGCTTCTTTAGGTGGAGGCGTTGATCTTTCAACTTATACGGCTATCAAGGCCTCTGCCGCAAGCGGAAAATTATATGGATCTGTTTCATGGGCAAGCGGATTTTCAAAAATGCCCCAAACAGTAAAATTGCCGGATTGCGAAATCACTCAAATAAAAAAATGGATCGATGCGGGTTCCTTAAATAATTAATATATGAAGACAAAGAACATATTGACCAGCATATCGATCATTCTCTTTTTCTTTAGCTCCTGCTATTATGATAAGGAGGACCAACTGTATCCATCATCAGGAATTTGTGATTCAACGGCACCAGCAACCTATGCTTCTACTATGGTTCCGCTCTTTCAACAGTATTGCTATAGTTGTCATGGAGGAACAGCCTCATCCGGCGGGGGAATTTTAATGGGGACCTATGCCACTGATAAGGCGATGGCCTTAAATGGATCATTGTATGGGTCCATTGCTCATGCTTCAGGCTATTCGCCGATGCCAAAAGGTTTAAATAAAATGACTGATTGCCAGATTTCCAAAGTTAAAAAGTGGATCGATGGCGGAAGCCTTAATAATTAATCATAACACTATGAAAATCAATAAAATAGTACTGATCGTGTTTGTTCTAGCTGTTGCTATCGCAGGGTACTTTTATGTAACATCCGAAATCAACAGAAAAAGTCCATCAATGGCAAATAGCCCCGAAGATTTTGTGAGCAATACCACCGATCTTTTAGATGAATATCAAACCAATCCGGCAGAGGCTGATAAAAAGTATCTGGGAAAGATCATTTTGCTTTCCGGGAATATCAAATCTCTTGAAACCAGCGAAAAAGGGTTTCACACCATTGTTCTGGGGGATAGTTCTTCCATGTCATCAGTCAGATGCAGTATGGATAACAGTATTGCCCTCGATGTTGGTGTGCTCCCGATCGGGACAGCCATTGTTTTGAGGGGTGAGTGTACCGGGTTTAATCCCGATGATCTGGGATTGGGTGCTGATGTAGTCCTCAACCGGGGTGTATTAATTAAAACAAAAAGGAAATAAAACCATCATGATTTTACTATAACCTGATAGGGTATGATTATCAAATCATGATCACCCTGCCGTCAGGTTTATCACTATTAAAAAAAAAGAGATGAAAAAATTAATTCTAGCTACGATAGCGCTATTTCTTGTTGCAACAGGTTTTGCTCAGGATAAATATTTTACAAAAAATGGTACAATAACATTTGACGCTACAACTTCTGCTTCTCCCGAAAAGGTGACCGCAGTAAATAAGTCTGTAGCCTGTGTACTGGACAGTAAGACAGGAAATATTCAGTTTTCTGTTTTGATGAAAGGTTTTGAATTTGAGCAGGCACTAATGCGGGAACATTTTCATGAAAATTATCTGGAGAGCGAAAAGTTTCCAAAGGCCATATTCAAGGGGCAAATAAGTAATCCATCTATGGTAAATTATTCTAAAAATGGAACTTATGAAGTAAATGTAAAAGGTCAGATGCTTATGCATGGTGAGGCTAAAGAGCTTGAAACAAAGGGGAAACTTATTGTAAACAATGGCAAGGTTTCTCTTTCTGCTAATTTCTCTGTTGTTCTTACTGATTACAAAGTGATTGTGCCCCGATTGGTTAGCGATAAAGTCGCAAAAACTGCAAATATTAAGGTGGATTGCATGTTGCAGATACTAAGCATTTAATAGTTTATTCAAATGAATCTTAAATTTTTTATGAAAAAATTCAGCAGTATAATATACGTATTCATTTTGTTTATGATCTCCTGGAATACTGCCAGTGCTCAGGATGAAGACCTTTTGAAGTTATTGGGCGAGGAAAAGCCTAAAAGAGAGATTACAAAAAATGCATTTAAATCTACCAGAGTTATCAATAGCCAGTCGATGGAATTTCTTTCACCGGGCACGATGGACTTTATTATCCTCCACCGTTTTGGTCAGATTAGTGAAGGCATGGGTAATTTTTTCGGCTTGGATCAGGCGAGTATGAGAATGGCACTCGATTTCGGAATAATGCAAAACCTGATGGTAGGTGTTGGGAGAAGTACCTATAAGAAAGAGCTTGATGCTTTTATTAAATATGCACCGATCAGGCAATCAACAGGGTTAAACAATTTTCCAGCAACAATAGCTATTTCTGCAGGTACAACCCTGAATACTCTTCCATGGTCAGATCCATCCAGAAAAAATTATTTTACATCCAGACTTGCTTATTATACTCAGGTTATCATTGGCAGGAAATTTAATGAAAATTTCAGCCTTCAACTGAGTCCGACTATGGTTCATAATAATCTTGTGGCTCTGCAAACTATGCCAAATGATGTTTTTGCATCAAGTTTGGGTGGAAGAGTTAAGGTATCTAAACGAATGGCGTTAACTTTTGACTACACCTATATAATTCATGGGGTTGATAAGAGTATGTATAAAGATCCATTATCCGTTGGTCTGGATATTGAAACTGGTGGCCACGTTTTTCAATTACATTTTTCTAACTCTACCGGTATGAATGAAAGAGCATTTATTACCGAAACTACTGGTAGCTGGGATAAGGCAGAGATCAGATTTGGCTTTAACTTATCGAGGATGTTCCAGATAAAAAAACAAAAGGAAGTTTCTAAAGAATAATATACCTGTTCTAATTAGAATAATAATGTATTTAATAATTAAGCCACAATTAAAATAATTAATTGTGGCTTAATTATATCTCAAGAGTACTTATTTATTAACGGCATTCTTCTCAATATAGTCACTTAAGGTAGAAACCGGGTTCCCGATATAATGGTAGGCTTCTGCCCATTCAAGTCCATATTTTTTACCAATTTCCTTGTCTGAAGGTGTTCCCCTCTGCGCTTGTGAATCTTTATCCAAAACAAAGTGCTTCACATAATTGAAGTCTGCCGACTCATCTGTATCTCCAAGTATTGGTAATTTTTTACCCTTGTCTGCCAGACTCTTTTTAATTCTGGAGCCTGCATTTCCCCCAGGACCTTGAGTAGTAATAACCACATTACTCTGAACTTTTGTATCGATATGTTTGCTTATATCTACAATCCTGTTCACCAATTGCGGTCCTCTGGCAAAATAATAACGTTCTTTAACAGAATAAGGCTTTACAACATCCAGTTGTTCAGGATAATCGACACTGCCCGACATCCATCTTGCAGCTTCAACGGCCTGAGCGGTTACATAATGATCCGGATTTTCTTCATAGTGTCCCCATGGGTCATAACTGAAAATGGTATCAACTTTCAGTAATCTGAACAGGAATATCAATCGTCCCTTTATTTCCTGGGTATTGTATTCATCCATCCGGTGATTTCGGTATCCCAAATTATATACTTTTTTTAGTCCCAATACTTTGGCAACTTTATCATTGTCTTTCTCATTATTCGAAACCCTGTCGCCATCAGTTCCCCCACCCGCTGCATCGTCATTTGTAACTCTGATAAGATAACCTGTATAACCCTCACTGATCAGTTTTGCAATTGCTCCACCTGCAAATAAGGTTGCGTCATCGACATGCGGCTGAATAACTGCCAATACCTTTCCTTCATGCGGCCGACCCTCTACGCTTCTTTCAATAAAAATATCATCAGCTGTTGCAGCTTCATTATTAATGTTTTCTGTTTTTTCTGAAGCCTGAGCTTCGTTACTTAATAGAGTTGCATAGGCAGCGGGGATAATTGCTCCTGCAGCTATTCCCTTTGTGATAAATTTTCTTCTTTCCATATCAGGTTGATTTATTAATTCTAATCATTAGTGTCCATTAAAAAATAAAAATTGTTCTTTGAAATCATTGATAGTCTATTAGTTACGGAGTGATTAAGTGCGTGACGATTTGAATTGAT
>NZ_FNHH01000027.1 GCF_900103545.1 Daejeonella rubra | reverse complement strand
GTGATGTTACAGGCCGGTCTGCCTGGCGTACTTTGCTCCGGAATAAATGGGGTACTTTGTCGCGGAACACTGGCGTACTTTCGTCGGAATATCTAGGTACTATATTGATGAAGTTAAACAAAGCTTATCGAATGGTTAATGAACAAATATAACATAAATACTATTTCATTAAATGCAATATTTTTTTTCAAAAAGATCCATCCTATAAACGAGAGGCGCCTCACCCTTAGAATAATTTAAGCTCTATTGAGAATTGTGCCGGTTCTCTCTTAAGGAGTGGTTGGAGTGTTCCTCAAAAAGCAATAATGGAATTCAGGTTGGCATTATAATAATCATACATTTTAATAATGAAGCGACATTCACTAGGTTGAAATCAAAATCAGCTAGTAAGACTTGTCCTTGGATTAATTTAGACACAAATTTAGGTGCACTCACCAAGCTATAGATTATATATTTTCACAGTATATTAGCCAGAAGAAATAAGGGAACATAAGGAGATTAGCATTGTTTTTTGTTATCGCAAAAAATAAAAAATATTTCCTAACCAAACTATTAGCAACTAAATAACATTGAGTAAAGACTATGCTATGAAGTAAACAAAGCGCTAACATGGTTTGACAAAAACAGAAAAATATTCAAATATTATGTGGGCTAGTTGAAATCTGCTTAAACTGGGTTCAATTTTCCCAATAAAATTATCTTAAATAAACTTTTATTAGCCCGATGAAAAAAATAGCTGCAATTTTTGACAATCCTATTCTCTATAATACCTTTCAGTACCTCGCAGGTTCTAATAAAGCCAGAAAAATATTCGTAAAAAAATACATCAGTCCTAAACCGAATACACGCATGCTAGACATTGGCTGTGGTACCGGAGATATCTTATCGTATCTGCCTAAAGATTTAGACTATGTTGGTTTTGACCCCCTACAGTCATGTATCGATTTTTGCCAGAAGGCTGGATACGGAAGAGGGGAATTTTATAGAGACTCAATTGAAAGTACTGATAGACATTATCATAATGAATTTGATATAATCATTGCAACCGGGGTAATACACCACTTGGATGATGATGCTGCAAGAAAATTGTTCGATTTTTCTTACAAAGCACTTAAACCAGGAGGTAAATTAGTTACGGTGGATGGTGCATACTCTAATGAACAGTCTGCAATAGCTAAGTGGATGGTATCAAGGGATCGAGGACAGTTTATCAGAACACCAGAAGAATATAAAAATTTGGCAATGGAGCGATTTAATATTAATGAGATTAAAGACGACCTTTTGTCTAACTTTCTTCGGATACCATACACTCATTTTATAATGAGCTGTATTAAATAACATCTAGTTATTCTTTATCATGTATCTTATATTGATAAATATACCACAATGATAATTATCCATGAATATACCACACAGATTAGGTTTTGTTACATTCTAAATAAATTTGGAACTACAGCCCGATCTAAACACTGGCATTTTAACCCCTTTATGTCTACATGTCGTGATAAATGGGGGTAAGCATCAGATCGGGGTTCTGATTCAGATAGTTCAAAAAATAATAAAATAAACCGATATAACTCCTCTGAGATTGACAGTCCTGGAAGAAAATCCCTTCGAAAATATCATTTTTATCCGGATGTTTAATCAATCTTTCTTGCCACACAGAGTAAACTGCCCCCAAAGGGAAGTCTGATTCCTGATTTTATTAAAAATTCATCTATACTTAAAACAGATTCCAGTAAAACATTTAAATATTTATTGATTTTAAACTCTTCGTTTCCTGATGCAACCCCTTTCTTGTTTTGCAATAAAAACCTGGAAATTACCATTACGGGAAACAAACTAAATACAAAGCTCCCATAATATTCAATTTTAAATCCGGCTGCTGAAACTTTCTGAATCAGTTCTGCTTTGGAATACCGGCGTTTATGAAAAGAGATTTCATCAATCGACGACCACATAAACATATATTGAGGTACACTGATGTATAAAACTCCATTTTTACGAAGCGAATGATGGATGTTTTTTAGAGCCAGTTCATCTTCCGAAATGTGTTCTATTACGTCAAATGCTCCGATTGCATCAAATTCGTTCTCGAAAGGCATTACCGTAGCATCCATCTGGATAAATTCAGCAGAGGGAACACGTTCCTTCGCATATTTTAAACCTTCCACATGAATATCTGAGCCGCTTAGCTGAAAATCAGTTGAAGCACTTAATCCGGATAATACATAACCCGTCCCACAACCAATCTCCAACAGCTTTTTTTTACCGGATCGTCCTGAATATTTTTTAATTAATCCGATCAATACTCTATTCCTGACTTTAAACCAAAAATTATTTTCTTCTACCTGTCTTAAAAAGGAGAAAGAATCTGCAGAAAACCCATTATTGGAAATTGCGAGTTTAGGGCTGTAACATTTAAACCCATCTATAATTTCGAATTCTGCCATTAATTAAATTCCCTTTTAATAATATCAACTACTCTTTCAATTTCAGATAGCCCTAAAGTGTTGAACATAGGAAGCCTGATCAGTGTATCAGAAAATGCATCACTGTTTTTAAGTATGCGACCATCATGCTCTTTGCTGTAATAAGGGCTTGAATGAAGGCTCAAATAATGAAAAATTGCATAAATTTCTTGTTTAACAAAAGTCTCAATCAATTGATTTCGGCAATCTCCGGAGGGACAAAGCAGATAAAACATATGTGCATTATTGGTTGAATAGGGTGGAATATCCTGCAATTTAAATTTACCTGATGATTCCAATTCCTTCAATCTTTCATGATAAGAATTCCAGATATCTTTTCTGGCAGCTTGAATCTGATCTAAACATTCGACCTGAGCCCATAAAAAAGCTGCTGTGATTTCAGATGGTAAAAAAGAACTGCCAATGTCCACCCAATTGTATTTATCAACTTCGCCCCTGAAAAATGCACTGCGATTTGTTCCTTTTTCCCAGATAATTTCAGCCCTCTGGGCAAACTGAGGGTCGTTTACTGCCAGCATTCCACCTTCGCCCGAAATGATATTTTTGGTTTCATGAAAAGAGAATGCCGCCATATGCCCGATACTCCCCAATGCCCTCCTGCGACCGTCTTTTCCGGTATAAAAACTATCTATAGCCTGAGCGGCATCTTCAACAACATATAATTTATATCTCTCAGCAAGCTCCATGAGCTTGTCCATGTCACAGGCAATACCTGCGTAATGAACAGGCACTATTACCCTGGTTCTGGGAGTAATCAGGGCTTCGATCTGATCTGCGTCAATATTTGGATTCCCATTCATGGAATCAGCGAAGATTATTTTTGCTCCCCGAAGTACAAAGGCATTTGCCGTTGAAACGAAGGTATAAGAAGGAATAATTATCTCATCTCCGGCTTTGATATCGAGTAAAATAGCCGCCATTTCCAGCGCATCGGTACAGGAGGAAGTCAAAAAACATTTCCCAAAGCCATAACGATTCTCAAAATAATTCTGGCATAGCTGGGTGTATTTACCATTACCTGAAATCTTACCTGTGCCTACCGCATCCTGCATATAATGCAGTTCCATACCAGTAAGATATGGCACATTAAAAGCTATTTTATTCTTTTTGTCCAATTTCAATTAATAAATAGGCTGAATATTAAGATTAAGATGCTTAAACTTTTCTTCAATCATGGGATAATACTTTTTATTTACAGCAAGCAATAAAAGGTCTGGTTGATTTTGTTCGAGCCAGTAGGAAGGGTAAACCGGAATACCATGTTTAAACATTCCCTCTGGCTTGGTATCATCAATACAGGCAATAATATTTTGTTTAAAAAGATCAGAGAAAGCAAGAAACAAAGTTGAAACTTCACCGGCTCCAAAAATAGCGATGCGTTCAAAACTTTTTTGCTTAATTAAATTATTTAATCCTTTAAAATTAGCAAGCCAAAAGTCAAGATTCTTTTGAATCATATCTGAATAAACCCCCTCTGAATTTTCAGTTGAAGCTGGTGAGATTTCGCAAACAAACAATCCAATTCCATGATTCACCGGATGATTAATATCCGAATAAACTAATTTTAGTCCGTTATTAGATAGGACCCTTTCAAAATGCTTTGAAGTAAAATGCCATACGTGCTCGTAAAAGAAGATATCATAACCTCCATAATCCTGAACCGGCAAACAAAAAATTATCCTTCCGCCGACTGCAAGGGATTTTTTAAGATTATTGATAAACAAACCGAGATCTTCAATATGCTCTATTACATTAACAAGAAGATAAACATCTGCAACAGGTAAATCTTCATTTCCAAGAATCAGTTTACGCTGAACATCCAGCCCCTTATTTGCAGCCAGTTCCACTGCCTTAAAACTTCCATCTATTCCGCTTACAGATCTTTCAGGAAATTTACCGGATATACGATCAAGCAGATTACCCTCACCACATCCAATTTCAATTAAAGAACTGAAGTTTTCCGGTAAATGAGGATCAATCCAATCAAAAAATACTTCAGATCTAGCTTTAGGTCCATTTTCAGTATAAAAAAAATGTTCTTCTTTGCCCAAAACATTTAATTCATACTCTTCGCCATAAAGTATTTCAAGGTCAGAATCAGAAAATCTGTTTTTATTTGCAACCACCCCACTTTCCGGGCAAATTACTTTCTCTAAATTTCCATCACAGATCCTCTGGTCACCGGTAATTATTCTTCCTGTAGCCGATTCAAATACAGGTATCCAGCTTGAACTACCTGATACCGGACAAATTCTTTGCAACATAATTTATAGACTAATTTTACTCGTAACTATATATTCAATTGAGTTTGGCCCCTGGTTCATTAACAGATCTAGAACAGACATATAGGGTACAAAATCACCCCATAATTGCTTATATGGTTTATGATGGTAATCCTGAAAAACCACTTTTATATCATGCTGAAGTAAATAATCCTCTTCTAAAAAATCCTGTGCTTTTTTCCCATCAAATAACATATCAACTCCTTTAAAATGCTTACAAAGCTCAACAATCCTGTCAACTTTACCACTGGTATTTCTTTCAATATCAGATGAAAAGTAAATAGGAGTTTTAATCTTTAAATAATTTAACACAGCATTATTCAAATGAAAGTTTAACTCTACAAGACCGAGAAATTTACTGTAAACAACAGGCTTGATCATATCTATAATTTCCTGATAATAAGTTGATTGGGAATACCAATTATGTATCTGATTAAATAAATGATCCTCCCATAGTGAATTATATGAAATTTCAACATCTTTCAGTGGGGTATGTCTTGAACATTTCTTCACAGGAAATCCAATATTTTTTATCCCATAAGGACTCTTTAACTGATTTCCATTCCTCCAGTCCTTTTTGGTATAATCAACATCATCCATATACACGAACACATCTGCCAGGGCAATCTGTTCAAAATATCCGAGCCAGGGTACAAAGCAGGGTTGAATAATTGAGATGACCATTAAAATTGATTTATTAAGCTAATTGTTCTTTTAACTTCTGCGATTGAAAAACGCTCGTCTACAAATAGATTGATCACTCTTTTAGAAAACAGATCTGCACCTGAATAGCCTCCAGATTCACTCCCCTCAAAAAACAACTGATTTACCGGGGGATACCACTTACTAGCCCAAATAGTATTATCGATCAGCAGTTTTAATAATTCATCTCTCCATTGAGGTTCTACCAGAATATTATATCTCCAGAATATCTGTCCCGGAACTTCCTTAATATGCGAAATCTTCGAGGAACTGATTCCATTTTTGTACATCATTGCTTTCTGATATCTCGGCAGGAGAATATGATCAAGATCTACAATAGCATCCTTTATCAAAGTCACATTTTGATTATCCAGTCGATAAATCAAAAATTTAGCATAATCATCATACAACGGGCGATAAATTTCAGGCTTTTGATTGCCGGGATCGTTTCTCAGGTTTCTTAATTTTGATTGAAAATCATGATCTGCCTCTTTGTGAAGCGCTGAATACAGGTCGAAGGTGGAAATTAATTCTATGACCTTTTGTCT
The DNA here is from genome assembly GCF_900103545.1 of Daejeonella rubra. GTDB lineage: Bacteria > Bacteroidota > Bacteroidia > Sphingobacteriales > Sphingobacteriaceae > Daejeonella > Daejeonella rubra. The sequence goes on along the minus strand of NZ_FNHH01000027.1, from coordinate 52,948 downwards.
TAAGCCAGAATCTCTGACTGTTAATCCACCCCCAAATCCCAACTCCACAATTTTAGAATACCCAAAACTATAGATAGCAGCATCTCCCCAATTACCTGCAGGAACGTTCTTGTATGTGGCACCCAAAGCATTGCAAACATCTTCAATAAGGAAGATAACATTCTCTTTAGCCCAATCAGAAATCAGATCAATCTCCAGCGCTGCACCGAAATTATGAACAGCCAGTAAAACAGACTCCTCCCCAGTATATTTAGCTTTTATATTTTCTAAATCTGAATTTCCTGTGGCGGGATTTACATCATAAAAAACGGGAATAAATCCTGCCATTTGGATAAGCGGAATAACGATCTCACAAATATTTACTGGAAGCAGGATTTTTTTTTTTGTTACTGTGATGGAATTAAGAATAGCATATAGTGCCGATGAGCCTCTTCCGGTATAAATCATTTCTGCTAAATCAATCATTTTCATATTCAATCCTCTGATTGATTGCTTTTCGAAAATCAAGATTTTTATTTAGTCTTTCCAGTTTAAATACTACCATGCTCAAAAGAATGAGCTGAAGACCAATTATAGCAAGCATCGTTGAAAAAAGCAACATGTTTGTAGGAAGTTCCGAAACATTAATTATCCCCCACAATATTAGCCCAACAATAGTAGTAGAACCAATGAAAAAGAAAAGAACACCAGTAATAATTAGTATGATAAGTGTAGACCCACCCGTACTAAAATTAAGAAGAGCCAAAGTTATTACAGATAACAAATCAGTGACCCTATAATGGCTTTTTCTATTTTGAATTTGATTATAATCGATAGGAAATTCAATAATCTTAAAATTCAGATTCATTATTAGTATCGGTAAATTTTGTATCAGAATATCATTTGCAAGCATTTTATCTAATGCTTTCCTTTTAATAAGCTTAAAGGTAGACCCTATATCTTTAAATTTATTTTTGCCAATTCTCTGTAACAAAAATGAAATGATTTTTGAGCCTACTTGCCTTCTTAAACTACTCGATCGTGTCAATCTATTTGCACTTATAATGTCCCAACTCTCTTTGAGATTACTAAAATCAAACATATCTTTCATAGATTCAGGATTTATCTGTAAATCAGAATCCATCATAAAAATCAAATCACCGCTTGTATGCTGAAGTGCTATTGAGGTCGCAATATGTTGTCCTGAATTTTTTGTTAGCCTTATTAATTTAATGAATGGATATTGTTTCAAAAGACTCTTTACTTTATCAACTGTATCATCAGAACTACAATCATCGACAAGAACAAGTTCAATATTCTCACTGATATTTTTTAATGATTGAACTGCTCTATGAACAAATTCAGTTATTTTTTCACTTTCGTTATATACTGGAGATGCTAAAGAAACCTTCATTGCGATTGTAAATTTTCCACTCTAATAATTTTGCCTTTGACCTTAGATGTAAATGTCATCTTCTATAAAATTACAAATGACGGTCAGAATTTTATTTAAAAACTAAACATTAAGATTTATCCCACTGTTTATCAAAGGTACCTTCCATGTTCTACTTTATTTAAGTATCAAAATGATACTGCTCCTCAAAATAGCGAAGTACAAAACCCTTTTTAATATCTGGCTGGGCTAATTTATGATTTAAAATCAATTCATTGATTGACATTTCCACATCATTAAAACCAAAATTTGCGCGAATACCCGTTGTACCCGAAAATCTGGGATTAATCTCAAGCACCATCGGGCCCTGATCTGTTAAACGAAATTGCACATTTACCGAACCTGATAAATTTGTTTTTAAAATACTTAGCTTGACAAAATTTTCCAGATCAGAATCAAACACAGTTTCAGCTGTATTAGTCATTCCAAATTTTAGTGTCCGTTTAAGTATGATTACAAATACTTCATCTATTTTAGTACGGTAAACCCCTGCGGTGTATTCTTCATTATCGGGATACAAATACTCTTGCAAAAGATGATCAGGCATTATTTGGCTGTATTTAAGTAAGTCCTCAGCACTGTTAATCCTAAAAATTGACCTCGATCCACCACCAATTCTTGGTTTAAGTATCATTGGAAAACTTAAGTCAGGCAAATGACCTTCCGGATCCATCAAATCTGTCAACTGGTAGGTAAGAGGACAAGGGATCCCATGTTCATGAAACCATTTATAGGATAACCATTTATCATTGAACCTTTCAACCTCCTTTGCCGCGTTTGCAATAATCAAGCAATTGCAGGTATTGAGAAAATCTTCTGTATATCGTGAAAGCGTCAGGATTTCAATATCATTTGTGGGAATTATGGCAGTAATACCTTCAGATTGAACAATTTCTTTTAATCTGTTAATGTAAGCAGCTTCATTCGCAGCCAAAGGTACCTGATAGAATTTATCACACCAATATTTTCCTACTACTTCCTTGTGGATATCAGATCCGTACAATTTAAAAGGGAATTTGACCAGCTTCAGTGCCTTAATCACTGAAAAGGAAAGCTCTGAACCAACCGCTGTTACTAAAATATTCATCATTTTAAATCTCTTCCCCTATCCTTTTAACAATTAAACCAATGTCATTGAAGCCATGAGCGTTGGAGCCCAGGGTAATGTTTGCATTTTCTTCGGCACATAGTTCAATAAAGTTACGGAGCGGCATGTGATAGACCGGATTTACTTCAATAGCTACATTATTCTTGACAGCCAGTTGGACAACTTCTCTTATTAAATGAGTCGGAAAAGGGGTACAATATTTTGAACAAGTTCCGCCTATATGGGCTATTGAATTGATTAGAGGACTTGTTGCAAGTCCTATCAATGTTTTGAATTCCAAATCAATAGCTTCATTGTTCTTAAGTTCTGAAACCTTCCTACCTTCAATACCGGGATAGCGATGTGCTGCTCCCAATATAAACTCGGCACCATCAAACATTTCCTTTGTTGCGCCCAATTCTCCTTCAAATGAAATTGCGGGTGCTTCAATTCCTATATAAGCTTTGATTTTATCTTTGTAAATTTCTCTGTTCTCCCTTATCTCTTTACAATATTCAGAAAACCATTCAGGATTCAGATTGTGCCAGGGTTCCGTATGCTCAGTGAAAGCTATAGCTTCCAAACCGAACGCTATAGCCTTTTCAAAAACCTGCCCCACTGTTGCTTTACCATCGGTATAATTGGTATGAATATGAAAGTCACACCGGGGAACAACTTTATTCTCAAGCAGCTCTTTTGCTGAAATCAGATAAGGATAATCAATGCTTTTTTTCATAACTAATGTTTATTTACGAAAAGTGCCGGCAGCTATCTCTTCATTCAGGTATACCCTCTGGCCTAAACCAATATGGCAAGCTTCTCCCAGTTTAGCATTATTACCAATAATTACCCCTGCTGCTATCAAACAATAGGGCTCAATTTGAACATCCTGATTAATATTAACATGACTTAAAATACAAGTTCCTTTTTGAACCCGGCTACCTGTTAGTACTGATGAGTTTGGCCCGATCAGTACCCCATCCTCAATTTGGCTGTATTTTGACAATACTGCACTTGAATGTACAAGCGCCGGAAAATGATGTCCTTTTTCTAATAGTTCTTCAAAGATTGACTGACGATATTTTGGCTCACCAATTCCAATTGCCAGAGAAAGATGATTTGATTTGGCTACATCCTCAAGCTTACCTAAAACAGGATAATTCATCACTGATTTAAGCTGCGGAAAATTATCATCGTAAAAACCCCCAACTTGAAAGTAGCCAGTAGATTCGATTATTTCAACAATCAGTTTGCCTAATGTACCCGCACCAATTATAAATACTTTTATCATCTAGAACACTTTGTAATATGACATGTTATCTAAGTTTTCGAAATTATTGATTTGCTAGGTCAAAAAACAATAGTTACAAGACTTCAATAGCCTTTACTCTTATAATACTCTTGTTGACCTTTTCAACATATACTAGCTTAAGGAAACAACTGTTTGAGTATTTTGATCAATTGATAACTCATTGACCCTGCTGGTAGCCCTAAACCTAAGGCAGTTGATACTCATCAGTTAAGATAAAATGGTATTCATCGTGAATAAAATTTTTATTACTCGTTGCACCATTTTCACTCTTACCAACTCAAATATTACATCAATTGCAAGGTAGATAAATCGCCCTGCTAATTGCTAATTTGTTCATTATCCAATTTTGTTCCCATCAAATTTACCCTCCCCTCGAGCCCCAACCTTATGCTTACAAAAACAATTCCTGAAATCACAATAAAAATTAAAAACTCCAACCCTGTCCATTCACTATATATAATAATCAAATTGTACACAAGTTGAACAAACATATACAAAGCTGAAACCCATAAATGTGGCCAGCCTTTCACATTGGCAAGGTATTGATAAAAATGGCTGCGATGTGCTTCAAAGATATTCTCCTTTCTTATCAGCCTGAAAACAATCGTGCTTACTGAATCCAATCCATAAAAAAGTAAAAACCCTATATACTTAAGGTTCATAGATTGCAGTATCAATTGCAAAAGAAAAAAGATAATAATAAAGGCTAAACTTATACTTCCTACATCCCCGGCGAAGCATCTGGCAGATTTTCTGAAATTAAAATAATTAAATACCATTAAGGAAAGCACAGTTACTATTAGCCAATTGGAGGAACCAAATGAAATAATATTTTCATTAATAAAATACAGGGTACTAATTATGAGCAAACTATAAGTTCCGGTAATACCGTTGATGCCATCCATAAAATTATAGGCATTTATTGTACCGATAACTAAAACATAGGAAAACAACAAAATCCAGGGTGCGAATCCTGTTAAACCTGTTTCCATGAACAATAAGGAAACAGAAATCAAATGCACAAGAAGCCGAATTTTATTGGAAAGTGGACGAATATCATCATAAAAACTGACGAGGCTTATGAGAGCCAATCCAGAAGTAAATAGTGGATACTCGAAACCAGAGATAAGTGATTGAATAAGAAGAGCAATGGGTAAAATTATTCCACCGCCTCTTATTGTAACCCTTTGGTGCGAACTGCGATGATTAGGTTTATCAATTATACCATACCTGTCTGCAAGTTTGAAATACAACAGGAGCAAGGATGTCAAAACTGGTAAATAGATCAAATACAGCATAGCTGCAAAGGTTAATCAAATCGGGGAATTAAACAAGATATAGGTAATATTTTAACTTGAATTAGTTCGGAATGATCTGATTGTATTTATAATCCCCTCTCTTGCTGCTACAGGTAAATCCTTTTGTATCACATCCCTCAATTTTTGATTACTAACCAAGTAGTTTTCTACCAGTTTATTAAGCCTCTCTGTAGTCAAAGGAAGTTTAAATTTATCCCCTAAAAGTGCCAAAGTTTTAATCAAGCTGGGACTTATTTTCCACAATCGGGCGGTGCGTTTTGATTCTTTCCCAATTAAACGAACCAATTCATTAGTAGAAAGTGCCTCATCATCTGCAACCTGATACACACCTGAAGGTATATCCTCTCTCTCTATGATCTCGCGAATCACAAAGCAAAGATTTTCCACACTTAAAAAGGATCGTTTATTTTCAAAGGCGGCCAGAGGGTAAGGTATTCCTTTAGATACAAATTGAAAAAGCAGGTTCAGATTTCCTTTATTACCAGGGCCATGAATCATACAGGGACGGAGAATATAATAAGACTTCCCATCCGGCAAAGTTTGTGATTGAATGAATTGCTCTGCCATCAATTTTGACTTCCCATAATGGGTTTGGGGATTTGGCTGATCTGACTCCAGTAAAACCCCTTCAACTATATCTGCACTAGCCTTGACCGAACTGATAAAAATAAATTTTTTGACATTCGATTTTAAAAATGCAGTATATAGATCGCGAGTGAGTTCAAAGTTTACCTGATAATACTCTTTTGGATTTGATACATTTTTTAAATCGTGAGCCTTTCCTGCAAGGTGGACTATTGAATCTATATCCTTTAAATCTGGTAGAACGGCTGATTTTAATGAATATCCTCGTACTTGTTTCCCAAAATTCGCAAAATATGACTTAAGGTTTATACCAACAAATCCCGATAATCCAGAAACTAAAATATTACCCATTTGGATGATTTTTAAATAATTCAATAAGTTTCTCGATCAACATATTGCGTTCAAATTTCTCCTGATAGTAATTGTAAGCCTTTTTACCCATTTGCTGCCTAATTTGTGAATCAAGATTAACAAAGTCTACGATAACTCTGGCCAAAGACTCAGGGTTACCCGCTTCAGACACCAAACCCGCCTCAGCCTCAGCAACAATCCTGCTCCCTTCTCCATCGAGAGAAGTAATAATTGGACGTCCACAAGCCAGGTACGACTGAATTTTTGATGGAATAGTTATAGCGAAAAGAGGATCCTTTTTTAAGGATACAACTAAAGCATCTGCATGGCTGAAGAATGCCGGCATTTCCTCCGAAGGAAAAGACCCAATCATTTTGAATACTTTATCCAGACCTTGTTCTGAAACTCTGGCTTGAACCGCTTCTTTCATTCTTCCGTCACCAATTATAGTCCAGAATATCTCTTGATTCATACGATAAACAATAGCCGCGCATTCAACAAGTGTCTCAAAATCCTGCGATTCTCCGATATTACCAGCAAAAACCAAATTGAATCCCTTCCCAAAATATTGACTGTATTTTTCATCTTTGATTACGGGAACATAATAGCTCTCAGTCCAGTTTGGGAAATAAACAATTTTTGACTTAGGAACATTTTGAGATAAAATCCGTTCTTCAAACCCTCTAGATTGAATTAATACCTTATCACACTTAGAATAAATCCATCTGGTGACTTTCTCTAAAACATTCAATATGGCAGGACTGTTTACATTACCTGCAGAGGCAATGCTGTCTGGCCAAATATCCTGAACCCAAAAATAAATTGGGGACTTAAACCTCCATTTAGATAATATTGCAGGAAAACCAACAGTCACCGGTGATGGCTCATACACAAAAATAACATCCGGCCTTTTTTTAATAATAAACGCCGTAATTAAAGATAAAAATGAAAAGGATAAATAATTCAATGCTAATCGTAAACTACCACCTTTGCCTCTTGGAATAATAGCAGAACGATAAATGTTAACATCATTCCAAATTTCAAACTTCTTGTTCCAAAAATTATACCCTTCGTAAAACTTACCTTTCGGATAATTTGGTTTCCCCGTCAGCACTGTTACCTGATGACCTTTCTCTTTTAAACCCAATACAAGATCGTTTATTCTAAATTGCTCGGGCCAGAAATATTGAGTAATAACAAGTATATGCATTATGTTGAGTGTAGGTTTCAATTATTTGATTACCTCAATTTCAATAACTAGAAGTTTAAAAATAATTGGATAATCTTACTAAAGATGATCTATATCAATACAATTGAAGAGTGAGTTGCAGTCTGTTAATTCCGTCTGTCTATTTAAAATTCAACATTGAATTTTCTGGTCAAAGATATTTGTTTAGAATTACCGAGGAAATTTAATCAGAAAGATTTATTGACTAATTTGGTCCCAATTAATAATCAATGCTCTTCATAAACTCATTGGTAGATTATAACAAAAAACTCTAATAAACGATAATCAATGTATATATTAGCAGACTAAATTCCCTATGCATCCCTTGATCGGCAAATCACTTCAAAATAGATTTAGTTCTGAACTCTTCCTGCTTAGTTTGTTCTACCTGATTTCGCATGGCGGAATATTTTTTATTCCGGATGCTGTTTACTGGGACGACTGGGTCTTTTTTAATCAAGATCCGAGAGTCATACTTGAAACCTGCCGGCAGGTTGGAGCAGTCTTTAATTTCTCCGGATATTTACATTTAGTTATGCTTTCGGTGGGATTATGGTTTTATAAATACCTGACATTCTTTTTGATGTTTGCTTCAGGCATCTTGTTAAATGAAATATTAAAAACTAAATCCTGGATTACAAATGAAGTCCGGTTCACCACCACCCTTCTATTTTTAATACTGCCACTCAATAATGCAAGAGTATGCCTAATTAACTTTCCGTCAATATTAGGTTACTTCATGTTCTTTCTGGCCTGGTATCTGTTAGTAAATAATCGTCGAATTCTATCATTAATTCTATTCTTTTTCAGCTTTAATATCGCTTCACTTTTAATGTTTTATTCCATCCCGATTGCTGATCTGTATATGCGATCGGGGTTCTCTAGGATAAATTTGCGCTCAGTTTTTAAGTTTGCTATCCAAAAAATTGATTTTATTATTTTACCTTTTGCATTCTTCCTTATTAAAATCCTATACTTTAGACCCCATGGTATATATAGTGGCTACAATGAGAATTTAAATTTAAAAGGGATCTGGAAAATGCCTGTTTTACAAACATTAAATCTATTAGACGAGAGCATTCATATTAACATTGTTCTCTTTGTGATACTCTTTCTTGTAACGGTTTATTTGCTAAGAAATAAACTTAAATTTAATATTCCTGTTGCCACAATATATCTTAAATATGGAGCAATCATATCTCTCCTGGGTGTTTTTCCATATTGGCTTTTAGGTAATTATCCTGCATTTATTAACTGGGCTTCCAGACATCAGTTACTGCTTCCACTAGGAACCAGTATTATCATAATCGGGCTTGCTTCGTTAATGAATTCGCAAAAGAGGAAGCTTTTGTTAATCATAATATCTATTTCATTGAGCATGAATCTGAGTTACTATTACCAGCTTTATATTGATTGGATGAAACAAAAAGAACTCATTGCTCTCTATAAAAATGAACCTCTTATCAAAAAATCGAAACTCATACTTTTCAAGGACAACACAATAAATAAAAATGCCTTTGAAAGAAATTACGCTTTTTATGAGTGGTCAGGCCAATTGAAGTACTCCCTAAATGACGACAGCCGTATTGGGCTTTCGATTCAGGATACCAATTTGCTAAAAACAACAAAGCCGGAAAAGCTAATCATAGCAAACTATAATGTGCAGAATTTTGATGCTAACAAACCTTTGAAGAGCGTATTGGTTAATATTTATGAAATTAAGGCAGAAAATATTCAAGATAGGCTTAGACAACTTATACATCCCAGGTATATTCTTAAAACTGAAGCTATTGATTATCAAGCCAATTTTTTAGATATCTTCCAAACACCATTTCAGCAAAAATGATCACTATTAAAGATTGTCCTCCTGATCTTCAACGCTGATTTATTTGATACGGATTTGAGCAAGAGTCGAGAATATTCTAGCCAGAAGGATAGAATATTTTTTAGAAGAAATTAAAAGAGGATTGATTTAGGTTCACAAATAGATGAAACTGTATCATTCAACCGGCATAACAATGTTCAACCAATTGTTAAACAACCAGAAATAAATGTGAATGAAATGCAGCAAGGAGGCCTACCTGACTATTTTTCGAACCGTTCAATATAAAAAATTGAACTTTCAATGCTAATTGCTTCTATAACTTTTAATTTGGATTAGGTAATTTGGCTTTGAATGGGGAGGGGACGCGTGTTAAAATAGGGGTTAACAAGTAAGGAACCTGCCTATTGGGGCAGTTTTAGAAAGTTTTAAAGCTTATATAATATTATATCGAACCCAGGCTAATTTATATATTGAGCATAAAAATCTGGATGATTCTCAATAAACTCTTTCTGCTCGCTTACCATATCCTCGAACGAAAGATTGACAGCAGGAAAATCATTACGCGTGTTGAGCAATGATTTATCAACAAAATATTGATCATATTCCTGTATAATAACGGGTCTTTCCATGACTTTGGAAAATATACTTAATAATTCAAATTTACTTATTTTTTGATTGTTCGTTAAATGCAAAAGGCCAGCATAAGATTTTCCGAGACTTAAAATTTCTAAGATAGATTTAGCCAATTGCAAAGTAGTTACCCCGCTCCAGAATGCCTTGGTGTATCCTTTTATCTCACCATTCTGCCGCATAAACCAATGAAATAAACCAATACCATCCTGTTTCAACTCCGGTCCTACAATGGAAGTCCTGATGGTTAGATGATCCCGATAAGTTACCTCACCTAAAGCTTTAGTCTGTGCATAAAATCCATTCCCATCCTTGAAATCTGATTCAGTATACCCTCCTCTTTTACCATTAAAAACACAATCAGTACTTATATGGATCAATTTTTTGCATCTGGCGGCTACAAAATGAGGCAAATAAGAGTTAAAAAAAATACTTTCCTCAACATTCGATTCCGCAGCTTCATTCAAAATACCAATACAATTTATTACGACATCAGGAGCTTCAGATTTTAGAATATTTTCTAATTTATTGAGATCAGAAAGGTCAAAAAGAAAGCTTGGCTTAAAAAATGTCTCATCACGGGCAATATCAATTACCTCAAATTTTCCTGATTCCAAAAGGACTTGTCTAATCACATGACCCGCCATTCCCTTTGACCCTAAAATTAGAACCTTTCTTACTTGTTCCATATTACACGGTTAACAATTGGAATATAACTAATAATCAACCTGATTACACGGTCTGAAGTGTTTTGAACAGTATATTCCCATGGGAGCTGAGTTGCATCCGTCATAGGAGTGCCCTTAACTATTTCAATTGCATTTAAGATATCATCCCGGGATATTCCGCCTAGAACAATAGTGCCTGAATCAATAGCCTCTGGCCTTTCGGTACTTGTACGGATACTAACTGCAGGAAATCTAAGCATGGCAGACTCTTCACTAATTGTCCCGCTATCAGACAGAACTACATATGCATTCTGCTGTAAATGAACATAATCAAAGAACCCTAAAGGTTTAACATTCTTAATGAGTGGGTGAAATATCACATTATTTGCAAGAATTTTCTTCTCAGTTCGTGGATGAGTTGAAAATATAATAGGCATGCCATACTTTTCGGCAACTGCGTTCAATGAGAAAACTAACTGCTCAAAATGGTCCTTAATATCAATATTCTCTTCCCTATGGGCACTCACTACAATATATTTATCTTTCTCGAGACCTAAACTTTGAATTATCTTACTATTATCAATCTGTGAAATGTATTTATTTATCACTTCACGTAAAGGTGATCCGGTAACAAATACATGGTCCTTTCTGAAACCCTCACTCAATAAATACCTACGACTATGCTCTGTATAGGTCAGGTTAATATCACTTATATGGTCAGAAATCTTACGGTTAATCTCTTCAGGAACATTTTGATCAAAACAACGATTACCAGCTTCCATATGAAAGATAGGAATCTTCAGTCTTTTCGCTGCTATAGTGCAAAGTACGCTATTGGTATCTCCCAAAACTAAAATTGCATCTGGCATCTCTTTTACAAATATCTCATATGATTTTGCAATCACATTTCCAATAGTTTCGCCCAAATGGCTACCAGCAACATTAAGAAAATAATCAGGCTTTCTTAAATCCAAATCGTTAAAAAATACCTCATTAAGATTATAATCATAATTCTGTCCGGTATGTATTAAAATATGTTCGAAAAAATTATCGCATTTTTTTATACACTCTGCTAGACGAATAATCTCCGGACGGGTACCGATTACAGTGGCTACCTTAATTTTTTTCATGGTTCGCAAGCTCATCGTTTATATAATCAAGCTTCAACAAGAGCGATACAAGTTCCTCATCATTTAAGCGGTGGGTATTGTGCGAATGGTAATCCTCCATTTTAGCAATAGATTCATCTCCCTCAGAAAAATATTGACTATAGTTCAAATCCCTGTCATCAGGCTTTATTCTGTAATAATTCCCCAAGTCATCTGCTTTTCTAAATTCTTCTCTTGTCAATAGGGTTTCATATAATTTCTCTCCGTGTCGTGTTCCTATACTTTTGATTGTACTTGAGCTACGGAACATCTTAAGAAGAACCTCTGCCAACTGACCAATTGTAGAAGCAGGAGCCTTTTGAACAAAAATATCTCCGGATGAACCGTTTTTAAAGGCAAAAAGCACTAATTCAACAGCATCATCTAAAGTCATCATAAATCGGGTCATATGACGATCGGTAACAGTCAGATCTTTATTCTGTTTCATCTGAGCAACAAACAAGGGAATCACTGATCCACGGCTAGCCATCACATTCCCATAACGAGTACAGGTAATAACAGTTTCTTTACTTATTCTGGATTTTGCGACTGCAAGCTTTTCCATCATCGATTTTGAAATTCCCATAGCATTAATGGGATAGACTGCTTTGTCAGTACTCAGGCAGATTACTTTCTTGATCTTATGTTGTATGGCTTTATCCAAAACATTATCAGTGCCGAGTATATTAGTTTTAACAGCCTCCATTGGATAAAACTCACAAGAAGGAACCTGTTTTAAAGCTGCTGCGTGAAACACATAATCTGCCCCAGCCATTGCATAATCAAGACTACCTCGGTCGCGCACATCTCCTATGTAATATTTTACTTTATCACTTTTAAGCGCATTACGCATATCATCTTGCTTCTTTTCGTCTCTGCTAAATATTCGGATTTCCTTAATATCAGTATTTAAAAAGCGTTTTAAAACAGCATTCCCGAATGAGCCTGTACCACCTGTAATGAGTAATATTTTATCTTTGAACATTAGTCTGTTAATGAATTCTAAACTTATACTTTAATTTACCTTTACTTAATTTGCAAAACTGCTATTCATAGTTTTTCAACATTTTTTTGATTCCTTGTTCCAAGGACCATTGTGGTTCCCATCCAAGTTCGCGCTTTGCCTTCGAAATATCGGCAATTGTGTCCATGATTTCGTCCTTTCGTCTTTCATTACCTGAAACTACCGGCAAGTTAGACTGCTTTATTTGTTGCACAGTCCTGATCAGGTCGGCAACAGAATAACTAATTCCTGAACCAACATTAAAAATATTAAGACCGTTAATATTGTTTAAGGATTTAAGAATCGCGGATATGAGGTCATCGATATAAATATAATCTCTTTTGGGCTCTAAATCCTTGACGGTAACTTTATCTGCATTGAGAACCTGCTGGATAATTGATGGAATCAAAAAATTCTCATTTTGGCCAGGACCATAAACATTAAATGGACGCAAAATTGTAGCAGGGACCCCATAACTTGCGGAATAAAAGCCACAAGCATCTTCGGCTAATTTTTTTGATAAGCCGTAGGGATTAGAGGCAATAGTAGGACATGCTTCTGCAATAGGCAAACTTGGTGGGTTACCGTATAAATAAGAACTCAGAAATATTAATTTTGCATTATACTTCCTGCAATAGTCCAGCGCTGCAATTGTTCCCATTAAATTAACCTGAATAAACCCTGAAGGATCCGACCAACTCAGGGGAACAAATGATCTTCCGGCAAGATGAATAACAAAATCACATTTAGGAAAACCAGACCAAGTCTCCAACTGGGTAATATCTCCATCTTTGCTACCAGCTCCAAAAACCTCATAACCAGCATTAATGAGCACAGGAAGCAAATGTTTTCCAATAAATCCCGTTGCACCTGTGACAAGAACTTTGGCCATAATTATTTTGTGATCTTAACAAATTTTACCAAAAAACTAACTCTTCTTATGAGATTCCATGATGTAATTCAAAGAACTCACATAATTACTAACCCTATATTTATCAATTGCAAGCTTTCTGTTTTCAAGAGCCATATACTTCAGCTCTTCAATGTCATTCAGTTGATTTTCTATGACAGCCTTAATTGAATCTGAAGACCTTTCTTGCACCTGAAATCCATTTTTTTTATCCTCAAAGATATCTAAAATACCCGACTGGCCGGTTACAATTACAGCACAACCCGAAGCATAAGCCTCCAGAATAGCCACCGGCTGTCCCTCAAAAAAAGCCGTTGGCAGGCAAAGCAAATGGGCCTCCTCAAAAAGGCGCTTCTTTTGATCGTCATTTACCACACCATGGTAATGAATGTTGGAATAACCACTAATTTTACTTAAAAATGCATCTTTTTGACTTTCAAGTTCAAATCTTCCAGCAAAATTCAGTTCAAATCTCTGCTGGTGGCTGTGATCTAGCTTGATGTAAGCATCCGCCAATTCATTGTACCCCTTTTTTTCAATCATATTACTCATATAAAGGATACGGATTATTCCTGAGTTGGTAAAGTTTTTATAAATACTTTGCTCTTCAACGAATAGATAATCTAAAGCAAAGTTTGGCACAATATGAATTTTGCTTTTAGGCAGAATATCCTCAAATACACTTATATGAGATTTACCAGAAACTATTGCCCCAGCCATCCTACTGATAAAGTACTTATTAATTTTCCAAAGCAAGGGAAACGAATCCCAAAGTTCTCTTTTTATACTTCCCCCATGAAGATGAATATAGAAATCTGAGATTTTTTTACCGCAAATTACATACATAAATATATCCTTCAGATTTCCTGCAAGAGACTGAGAAATAGTCAGATACACTACTTCAACATTTTTCTTTTTAATCCAGACGTCTTTTAGAACTCCAAGGATTTGAAAAATTCTTTTAAAACTATTGACCCCCTGCACAAAACTGGTTTTGTTAAAATTAACAACCTCAACATTATGCTTAGTTTTTATCCCATCAAGTAATACCTGAGAAACCAAAGAATGCCCACCTAAAGGTGGAGGAAGGGGGGCAATAAAAAGTATTTTCATCTTAACTAATGACCAGTTTTTCTCAGAATTTTATTAATAACATTATCGAAACCGGCCTTACGACCGAAGATATACAAAATGCATAAACCAGAATATGAAATAGCACAAACATCTGCAAGTAATCTGCAATGATATTGATTTTTTAGATTAAATCTATTTTCTTTATGAACTATGTCATTTTTCAACGGAACATTTACTTAAATAGACTATCACCCTTAGGAAACCACAGCTCCGCTAAGCCTCACTATCAGTCGCTGAAAATTATTCAACTGATTAAAATTTTTTGCCAAGACCTTACTCTTCTTGCGTTTCAAACTATGTTGATCCGCTCCGGATATCTGGTGTGAATGAAGCCTGTAATTGACCAGTTTATCTTTCAAATAGAAAACTCTGTATTTGAGACTTATACGCAGCCATAGATCATAATCTTCTACAGCCTTAAAGTCCGGATCCTCATCAAGCAATCCTATCACATTCAAAACAGACCTCCTTAGCATCACGGAAGAATTCGTAATGTAGGTTATCAGCAATAAGAGATATCTTCCTGGAATTAAATTTGATGAAATAAGAATAAAATTAAGATAAGAAAGAAATTTTCTAAAAAATGATCTATTAATGGTTTGGTTAATATAAAGAGAGGCAGTACAACAAAATCCGATTTCATGGCAATTCTCCATAATGTATAATTGCTTTTCCAACTTTTCAGGAAACCAAAGGTCATCGTCATCGCACAATGCAATGTATTCTCCACTTGCTTTTAAAATACCAAAATTCCTGTTTACAGCAATTATACCTCCATTCTGATTTTGAAATGCCTTGATTCTGATATCGTTAAAGTCATGTGCCAATGCTAAGAAATCATAATCCGAACAATTATCGACAATTATCAACTCAAAATTCGTAAATGTCTGATTTAAAATAGATTGAATTGTTTCCTTTAAAAATTCTGGTCGATTGTAAGTAATAACAATAACCGAAATTTTTGGCGCAATACTAGTACTCATGTTCCAGATAGTTAAAAATATCTGGTATCCCTTGTTCCAGGTCTATTTCTGCTGAATACCCTGTTTTAAGCAAGCGGGTATTGTCAATCACATAGGAAGCCTTAGAGGCTGAGACGGAATCTGAGATAATAGTCCCCGAAATAAAAATAGGCAGTATTTCGTTATATTTATTAAAATAGACCTTCTTAATTTGGTGAGCAACTTCAAGTAAAGAAACTGTTCTGGAAGATGAAACATGATACAATGTGTCCGTCAAAGAGTTATTTTCTAGAATACAATGGATAGCTTTTGCAATATCATTTATATGGATAAAATCACGAACTGCAGTTCCATCTGATTGCAATACAATCTTCTTCTCACGGAATGCCATTCTACATAAATCATTGATGACCAACCACCAACAGTTATTGTCTTTAAAAACTGGTGCTCCATAGCCGTTTGATAGCCTTACTGAGCAAAAATGTGCAACTGATTTTTCGTTATAGAAACTAATTAACTCCTCACCTATTGAGTGTGTAAGGCCATAGCTATTCGAGGGGGCCTTTATAGCATCCTCATTGAGAACCCCTTTGGTTAAACTTCCCAGAACCTGAATTGTAGAAAGATAAAGAAATTTTTCAATGCCCTTTCTTAAGAATTGATCTGCAAGTCTCCAAACAGGCAATACATTGATATTATTTACAGTTTCAACAGAAGATATTTCAGACTGCTTATGATCAAGAGAAACAGTATGAATAACACACCTTACATCAAGTGAAATTAGTTTTGAAATTGTCTCATCGGATGCAATATCCCCAATGATAATTTCTATATCTTTAAATTTCTCAACCAAATCATCTGAAATTGTTCTACAAAGTGCGTAGACCTTAAATCCCTTACTTTTTAAATAAATTGAGAGAGTGGCCCCAATATAGCCTGAAGCTCCTGTTATCAATACGGAATTCATTTTACCATTTATATTTAAAGAAATCTAAATCCCGGTTTTCAGCTTCCTGTGGATGATGTTCAATGCTGGCCAGATTAAGTAAAAGATTTATGGAATTACCCACTCCCTGAAAAGCCATCCATATTCCTGGAGGAACTGTAAGTCTGCAATAATTATTATTTCCTAGTAGAACCGAAAAGAATTTTCCATTTGTAGAACTTTTTTCACGGGAATCAAACAGCACGAATTTTATTTCGCCCTGAGGAACAACAATATTCAACACCATTTGCTGATGTTTCTTCCACCCTTTTATCTCTCCATGCAAGATCTCAGAGAAATAGGCTTCTCCGAAACCTTCAAAATTAATATCTGATTTCTTTAAAGCATGCATGATTTTTCCCTTCGGGTGAGGAATAATTTTGAGCTCAGAAATACTTACCCCATCTAGTATGTCCATGGCAATTCTTTTCGCTTCGCTATTTGCTCATAATTCTCCAATTGGCTAATAGTATAATTCCACATATTCGGTTTCGCATGATAGAATTCAAAGTACCACTTACTTGTAAAAGCAATTAATTCATTATAATCAAGTGTTGGAAGCCATTTTAAATAGAATAGTGCTTTATCACAATTCAGTTTAAGTAGACCCGCTTCATGAAAAGGTATATCACCTGTAATTGAATAAACGTTTTCTATACCTTTCATATTCCAATGAGTACTCAGATCTTCGAGTAGTTGAACAACAGAATAATTACTTTCAGACTTCGGCCCAAAATTAAAACTCTCGCCATGTAGTGAGTTATCTTCCGCAAGTTTCTGACCCAGATTTAAATATCCGCTAATAGGCTCAAGTACATGCTGCCAGGGACGGGTGGCTTTAGGACTCCTGATCTCAACGGGCTTACCCTTGAACCATGCACTCATGCAATCAGGAACAATTCTATCTTTTGCCCAATCGCCCCCCCCAATTACGTTTCCTGCTCTGGCCGAGGCAATTCTAACAGTTGGATGATTTTTGAAGAAGGAATAGTAATAGGATTTGAATGCTATCTCAGCAGCTCCTTTTGAGCCACTATAAATATCTCTACCTCCCAATGCATCTGTTTCCTTATAACCCCACACCCATTCCACATTATCATAGCATTTATCACTAGTTATGATTACCGCTGAGCAGTCGTTATCAAGACATCTCAGTGCCTCAAGAACATGAACAGTACCCATTACATTTGTTGCAAAAGTACTTACAGGGTTTAAGTAAGAAACAGAAACTATCGCCTGAGCTGCGAGATGAAAAACAAAATCAGGCTTCTCTTCAATAAATATGTCTTTTACTTTTTCAAGTTCAAGAACATTAAATCGATGATCAATAATTTTTTCTGATAATCCAAGTTCTTCGAAAAGAGATGGACTTGTTGGAATATCCACTGAAATACCCACCACTTTAGCTCCAAGTTTTAAAAGCCATGACGTCATCCATGCACCTTTAAATCCGGTATGTCCAGTAACAATAACTTTTTTGTCTTTATATATATTTTTGAACATAATTTCTATTTTCCATTTCCAATCCAGGGTGCCTTTTTTGTCTTGACCAGCTTATCCAGATAATCCCTCTCCCTGACGTTATCCATACATTGCCAGAATCCATTATGAATAAAGGCTTCCAATTGGCCTTCTTCTGAGATCTTTTGTAGAGCACCAAACTCAAGATCACAATCCTCATCTTCTGTAAGATAAGTCATGATCCTCTTATCAAAAACGAAAAATCCTCCGTTAATGTATCCTGTAGCCATCTGGGGTTTTTCTTCAAAACTTGTAACCTTTGTCCCATCCAAATCAAGTTCACCAAAACGGGAAGGCGGATGTACAGCAGTTACAGTAGCTAATTTACCAGTTGATTCATGGAATTTCAACAGTTCTTTGATATTCACATCACTAACACCATCTCCATATGTAAGGGAGAACTTGTCAGATTTAATAAAACTTTCCAGCTTCTTTACTCTCGCACCCTTAAGGGTATCTTCTCCGGTATCAACGAATGTAATTTCCCAGTCACTCTCCGGCAATGCATTATAAAAAGTAGGAGTATGGTCAGGAGTCATCTGCAAGGTAAAATCACTTCCTGAAATCCGTAGGTTGTAGAAATATTCCTTAATAAAACTTGCCTTGTAACCGAGAGCCAACACGAATTTTTTATACCCGTGGTCACTATAAGATTTCATTATATGCCAAAGGATTGGCATCCCTCCAATCTCAACCATTGGTTTCGGTCTTGAAACCGTTTCCTCACTCAAACGAGTCCCTTTGCCTCCACACAATATTACAACTTCCATATATTTTACATTAATCTGATTTATGTTATTTAAACGATAGAATATTCATGAATATTAATATCCTGACTTACTTAGAATTGCCTCTTTAAAGTAAATCAAAAAGCCTCCAATCAAGTACACAATATTAAATTTATCTAACTTAAATGTTTCCCTATAAACAGATAAAAAACAATCAAGCCACGCATTAAAACCAAGGAACAAGAAAGAGAACCAAACAAAACCGGCACCGAATTTCATATTCTGGGCATTTTTGCCCGAAAGTCGATGCATTCTTATGTGCTCATAAAAGATTGTAGAGATCTCTAAGATCTGTTTCTGAATTTTTACTTTATTCCGAATTGTAGTTTCATGTTGTCGAAAATTATTCAGCGGTTCAATGAGGTAATAAAAATTAGTCAATTCTGAAAGACTTAGCCAGAAAGCCCAGTCGGCAGCAACCAAGTACTTTTCAGGAAGACCTCCAACCTTCACGTAAAGTTCTCTTCTTAATAAAGCGGCGCTAAGATTTGGCAAAACACATGAAAAAGAAAGAAATCTTCTCATTTCTAAAGAAGAAATAATTGTATCAGTTTTACATTTCAATCGAAATTTTCTCTCTCTTCCTCTATAATCATCAGCAAATATGTTATTGTCTTTATCAACCATATTACTACGGGAGTAGGCTACTCCTACAGTTTCATTTTCCTTTAGTGCTTTTAAAAGCAATTCAACCTGCCGAGGATCGGCAAAATCATCGCATTGGGCAAACATAAGAAATTCTCCCAATGCTTTTTGTGCTCCATAATTACTTGATTTTACATAACTTCCAGTGTTCTTTTCAAGTAAATGAAGTTTAATATTCTCATGATTTTTATATTTGAGAAGAATCTCGCGGCTTCCGTCAGTTGAACAATCATCAACGACTATTAACTCAAAATTTCTATACGACTGATTAAGAATACTTTCCAGAGCTTGCTGTAAAAACTCAGCATGATTATAGCTTGTAAAAATAATACTAACAAGAGGTGTCTGATCTTTTTTAATCATTAAGCAATCCCCTTGATTTTAATTCTCGTAATGATTTTCTGTAGTCATCCATAGTTGCCGGAATATCAGTCTGGGCAACAACCCAATCAAGAAATCGATGCAATCCATCTCGAAATAGCCATTCGGGTTTGAAATCAAGTACCTTATTCAACAATGTTAGATCAGCAAAATTATGCCGTATATCTCCTTCACGAAAGGCACCTGAAATTTCAATCTCAGACTTACTTCCCAAATAAGAAATAATTTCCTTAGCCACGCTAAGTACGGAAGTTGGAATACCACTTCCTACATTTAATATATGCTGGCCAGAAAGCTGAGGACTAAGACATTTTACAGTTGCATTCACAACATCATCAATATAAACGAAGTCTCTGCTTTCCAAACCATCTTCAAATACATTTATCTTTTCATTTTTCAATGCAATTCTGGAGAAGATAGAGAGTATACCTGTATATGGATTTTTTAAGGACTGTCCAGGGCCATAAACATTCTGATATCGAAGTGCAAAGCCATTGATCTTTTTTAGGCTGGTAGCCAAAATAATCATCTGCTCCTGCACCTGTTTGGTAATTCCATAAAAAGAAGATGGATGAATTTTAGAAGATTCATCTGTAGCCCTGATCTCCAGATTATCTAAACCTGAGATTGGACATACCACTTCAAATGATTTATTAACCGTATCTCTGGTTCTGGCTTCCGGATAAATATCACCGAATTCTGGTGAGTTATACTTTCCTTCTCCGTAAATAGACCTTGATGATGCCACAATTACAGTATCAAGTTCATGACTCCCATTAATAATATAATCACAGAGCATAGAAGTAGCCTGTATATTGACAAGAGTATACCCAGAAACGTCATACATAGATTGTCCTGTACCTGTTTCTGCAGCATAATGTATAACTGCCTGTTGACCTTTCAAAGCATCATAAAACGCTGCCTTATCAGTAACGTCGCCAATAATAAGTTTTACTCTGTCCTTAATATCAGCTGCTAATTCTCTTTTCCCACCATGGATCTGTGGATGAAAATTATCAAGAATAGTTACAGAATAATCTTGTTCTAGCAGTTTTCTTGTAACATTTGACCCAATAAAACCAGCCCCACCGGTAATTAATACCTTTTTCATTTATAATACTGTTAAAATTCTCATGTTTCTCGACCTAATACTTAAATCAATCAGTTGAATATTTGTTATACGTTAAACTTTGCCTTCTTTCTGAGAATATAACGGTCAATTCCAAGAATGTCTATATCTGTAGATAAAAAGCATCTAATTGCATCTTCAGGAGTTTCAACGATAGGCTCATCTGCAACATTGTATGAAGTGTCAAGAACCATAGGAATGCCTGTCAATTTTTCGAATGCTTTAATCAAATCATAATATCGTTCATTTACATCCCTTGTAACAGTTTGAACTCTGGCGGTATTATCAGCATGAGTAATTGCAGGCACTAATTCACCTTTACCAGGTTTAACGTAAGGTGCAAGAAGCATAAATGGAGATTCAATATCAAGTTCAAAAAATTCACTTGAGCGCTCTGCAAGAACAGATGGCGTGAATGGCCTGAAGCTTTCGCGAAACTTTACTCTGGAGTTAAGGATATCTTTCATGTCTGCACGTCTTGGATCTGCCAAAATGCTTCGGTTACCTAAGGCACGTGGTCCGAATTCACTTCCACCCTGGCACCAGCTTGTTATATATCCGTCAGCGATTGCCTTTGCCATAGTATCATAAAGCACTGGAAGGCTCTCGCATTTTTGTATGCTAATTGAATCATTATCTTTAAATTTGTCGATCGCTGCATCAACCTCTGTTTCTGAATACTGTTTGCCCAAATAATCATGTGTGTCCACATAAACCCTTGGGTTTTTATTCAATATGTTATAAACATAAAGCGCCTGTCCCACAACAAGACCATTGTCGCCTGCATTAGGATGGATAAAAATATTGTCAAATTTAGATCTGGACAATACCTGATAATTAGCAACACAGTTCAATCCTACACCTCCAGAAATACAAAGATTCTTAGAACCGGTTTTTTCATATAACCAATTTGCAAGATAAACCATCACATCCTCAGTAAGCTTTTGAACTGCATAAGCCAGGTCTTTGTGGGTTTGAGTATACTCCTCTTCCTTTTTCTTGTTTTCGAATTGCTTTAAATAATTTCCATAATCTGGAAGTTTATAAAGAGCATTGTGAAATCCTAAACCCTTTTTGAAAACTTTTCTAAAGTCAAAATCAAGTTCTTCAAATTTCAACTCCTTCTTAATTTCATCATAGATAGCAGAAGTCCCGTAAGCCGCAAGTCCCATTGTTTTTCCTTCTTGATTTGTTTTAAATCCAAGTTTCTTTGTAAACTCTGCATACATACCCCCTAAACTGTATCGAACAGGAAACTCCCATAATGTTTCTATCTCAATTCCCTTTCCATAAGAAAGACTACCTGAGAGTTGGTCACCACCGGTTCTGACCATCGGAACACCTTGTCCATCTACAACCATTATTGCTGCATCATCGAAGGGTGAAGGCAGGAAGGCCTGACAAGCATGAGAAAAATGATGCTCAGGAACAATAAACTTAATATTAGGATTTTTCTCCTTAAAGAATTTTCTTACAATCTCATTATGTCTATAACTGTAAACCACACAATCAACATCTTCCAAAGTTATTTCAGCTACATCAAGCAAATAGTTTAATAGAAGTTGGAACTTTTCAACCTTAGCAATATCCACTGTTGAATAATCTTTTTGCATATCAAACTCGAAATCGAGTTGCTCCATGTAGGTTTTGGGATCTGCTTTCCACCCAAAGGTCTCAAGATCCGCCTTTGAAATAGGAAAAAGAATATCGTTTTTTATTCTAGTAATACGCTCCAGACTCGTGGCATAGGTGATGATACCATCTGTACAAACTGCACCACTAAATCCGTGCCCGCTTAATGTAAAACTTAAAATGTGATTTTTTTTCATTTAGAAATGAGTTAATTGAAATTTAGTTTTTTATTAATTGATATTAGAAATGTGTTCAACTCCATGATCATTCTTATATTCCAACAAATCATGAGTTGATAAAAATAATTTATAATTTTTCTCAAGCCAATCATCTGGCTTATCCCACCATTTTAGATTCAAAAGTGCCTCAATTGTTTTAGTATCAAACCTTTTTCTTATAAGTTTAGCAGGTACCCCTCCAACAATCGAATAAGGTTCAACGTCTTTAGTTACCACTGCTCCTGCAGCAATTACACTTCCATGGCCAATAATAACACCATCTAAAATAATAGCTCTTTCACCAATCCAAACATCATTGCCAATTTTACTGGTAGAATAAGAAGAAAAAACATCAAGTGTACTGAATTTCTTTACCAAAGGTGTGTTATGAAGATAAAAGGCATTATGGGTACTAACGAAATCTGTTTTATGAATTCCCGGTCCGATACTTACCCCCGAAGCAATTGAACAAAACTTGCCAATATGGGCATTGAAAACAGTAGATCGTTTTTGGATATAAGTATGACTACCTAATTTTGAGAAAGCAATAACTACATCGTCATAGAGCACATTATATTTATCAAACTCCGTTTCATGAATATTTACCCCATGGTAAAATTTACATGTTGGGTTTTTGGTCCTTAGTAGCTCTATAGCATACATATATCTTATCTTGTAAACAGCTCGCCGAAGTATTATAATTAAAACCTTGAATAAAACCATAATTCACCTGCAAATTTAAGACGATACTTTAAAATAATCAATATAAGTCACACGAACTGAAATACTTTCATTTTTTGTATCACTTTGGACTACGGTTAAACAATCAACCACTCTATTTCAAACTAGGACATACTTCCGGAAGAGAATAAATGTAAGGTACATAGCAATTGAATCGAACAGCAACCAGTCAAGACCAAAGCTGTTTATTAAGACATAAAAAATATTCAAAAGTAAGGCTCTCTTTATAAAAAGCTCAACACTTGACTTATATGTTAGTTTGAGATAAGTTTTTTGAAACAAATACCCAGTCAAAAAGAAAGCGAGTAAAGAGCCCCATCCAAAAAGTGCAAAGTATTCTCCATACATAGTTAATTGATCTGAAGCGTAATATTCATCAACCGTTTTTAAAGATGGAACTCCATAATTGAAATACTTATAAACTAAGGCATTGGAAACTTTCGGATTATCAAATACTGTGAACCCTGGGGTAAGAAAATTATCAACAATGCTTTTTAAATAATAAGGAATATTAAAGATAGATGAGTACTGCTCTTTATGTGCAATAATTTCTGTTGCATAATCTAGAAAACCTATCCGGTCAAAAATCAATCCGATTGAACCATCATCTTCAAGCCATGCCGTTGAAGAAACAGAGTTTTTTATTACTTCCAACTTTTGTTCATTACTAACATCTGTGGTTGCACTATACCGTCGTAAATCCGTAGCGAAAATAAATACCAGTAAGACTATAGGAATCATCATCAGACCCAGTAATAAATGCCTTATTTTAAAAGTCAATTGCTTTGCCCCTGCTAATGATGCAAACAAAACATACATGATTACTACCAAAGCTGCTGAACGGCTTCCACTAAGTGTCGTCAGAACTATATATCCGATAAAAAC
This sequence comes from Daejeonella rubra, assembly GCF_900103545.1. Classification (GTDB taxonomy): domain Bacteria; phylum Bacteroidota; class Bacteroidia; order Sphingobacteriales; family Sphingobacteriaceae; genus Daejeonella; species Daejeonella rubra. Next base: position 28,429 of record NZ_FNHH01000027.1, on the reverse strand, counting down.
AGCAATAAAAAATCCTCGCTGATAAAAGGTCAATCTATTGTAATTATGGGTAAAGAAAATAATAACAATAAATAGTACTATTGACGAATTAAAAAACAAAAGTTTTATAAAATCCAATAATCTATCCAAAACTGCAATACCCAACAGGTTCGGCTTACCGAAGAGATATGCAAGTACAAAAAATCCAAGAATTTTATATGCGTTACCTTTGTGTTGCAACACTTCCCGATATGGCTTCAATCGGTTTGAATTTGTGGCCATCCATATTCCAGCGAATATGAGTAGATTACTTAAAATGATATAAAACAATCCAAAATTTACATCCTGAACCGTAATTGTAAATCTTTTGAATACGACTGAGAAAGGTATGAATGTTAAACTGATCACTCTCATCAGATAATAAAAGATCAGTTGAAAACAAAGAATAGTTAATAATGGAATATTTCTTTTTTTCTCATAAACCAGAAATAGATGAATCTGAACAGCAAGTAAGGCCCCTCCAATAATTGTATTACGGTTTATAAACTCATTCTCTCCCTTAATACCAAACAGATATAATAAAAATAACAGGAATGAAAAGTTTATTAAGCTCAATAATGTATTAAAATTCATTCTGATATTTGTTTACCCTTATCTACAAGGGTGAAATTTTTTATTATCTAAACCAGATTGGTTTGAATCAGATAACCTTTTCAACGAAACGACTTAATCTGGAAGCATAAGGTAATTCATCAACATAGACAATTGCCAAGGTTGCTTCTTTTATTTTTTCTGATATAACCGGATCGGTACTTAGCTCCATCATTTTTCTGAAATTATCGAGTAAAATACCTTTTTCATAACAAGGGAAAACACCTACAAGACCTAATATCTCCTGAACATTTTCAAATTTTGCAATTTGATCGGGTGATAGGTAATGATTCTTACCATCATTGTAGCAAATCATGACACATGGTTTTCCATTAATAAGGCCTTCCAGTGATAAGGTTGTTGCCGGACAAACCATACCAACAATCGATTTCAACAATGCAGGATAGTAATCAAGAGAAGTTGAGTTTATCGTTGATTCATAAGAACCCGAAGTATTTTCAAATCTGGAGAAATAAAATTTTGCTGTCTGAGAATCGATGTATACATTTTTCAGCCCTGCATCAAGAACGTTTTTTTCTTCAACACGGGGAAGCATTTCAGGATGTGCCCTAAAAAGAATAACATAATCCCTAAACATAGGGTTAGTTGAAATCTCATTATCGAGTGTTGTTAATGCCTGAATATCATCAAATGGCAAAGAAGTAGCAGGATATAGAATAATCTTTTTGTCCGGAGGAATATTGTTTACTTCATGAATCGATATGCTAGAGGTATCTTTTGAGAAATATCTCTCAAAACGGGGTACCCCAAGTATCATAAGCTTCCTTTCTGCAATTCTTTGCACGCGTACTGCCTGGTCCCAGGCCTGCTTACCCCACAATCCTACATAGGTAGGTTGTATAGGCATAACACCCTTACTAACTAAATTATCCCAACTATTAATCAGGATTAGTGATTTTATCCTGTTTTTGTTGGCAGTATGAGTAAAGTCAATTGTAAAGCTATCAGCAGCCAAAGATGGTGCTATAACTAAATCAGGTTTGAAATCATTGAAAACCTGATCCAACCCTTTCCATCTTCCCAAAATGAATTTGCACAAAGAAAGGAAAATCTGATAAAATATATCCCAGGAAACCACTGTATGAATCAATTTCATTACACTGGAGAAATTGGCGATCTTGATTCTGAATGCCATTGACCTTTTGGAATATTTAACCATTGTAACAAGTAGAATTCTTCTGAACAAAAATTTTCTCCAGGTGGCCTGCTTTATTACCTTATAATTTTGGATTCCATAATTTTCTATTTCCCTGGGATCCCAATCGTACTCAGGGATAACATACAAGATATTATACTTGTTATGCAGTTCTGAAAATGCACCTGCATCTATCCAATTCCTTAAATAAGTTTGAAGACTTATGAATATGAGCAGGTTCTTTTTTGTACTCATTGATCTAGTTTGCGTCTAAAAATTGAACAAGAGAATTAAATATACTTTCTGTATCCAACTTATGATATTTTAAAATCTCATCCTGTTGACCACATTTGGGCTTCTCATTCAAACCAATCATGCGTGTAGCTCTTCCGGCTAATACTCCTGCCTGACTTAAATGTGAGATAATGTAGGATCCAAATCCATTTTCAGTGTAATGATTCTCAACGATTGCAATTTTAGAAGAGTCCTGAAGCATTAACCTGTACCAATCTGCATCTAATGAATTTAGCCATGGAGTAACAATCACCTTAACATTTATACCCATTTCATCTTTGAATTTTGCTGCTACAATCATCACTTGTTTACTCATAATTGGTCCTGACGTTATGATTGTTAGCTGAGAGCCTTCGTTCATGACAATACCCCGACCTTCTGTAAAATCCATATCTGCCTCACCTGCACTTACGGGGATATACGGCACTGAAGTCAATCGCAAATAGGTACTACCCTGATTCTTATTCACTGCCCAATCCAATGCAACAGCAAGCTGATTTGCATTCATTGGTTCAATCAATTTCATATCGTACATACATGACATGGCAGAAATATCCCTTACAGATTGATGAGAACTGCCAGGTCCGGCAGGTAATAAACCGGCAAGCGATCCCACATAAATAACTTTTGAACCCTGCGAGCAATTATTATAAATCTGCTCCGATGCCCTGGACGTTAAAAAACAAGCAAAAGAATGCACTATAGGAACTAACCCACCTAGTGCCATGGTTCCTGCCTGTGAAACCATATCCTGCTCTGCAATTCCACATTCAATAAATCGGTTGGGAAATTCATTCTTAAACGGTATCAGACCTGTATCTAAAACCAAATCAGCATCAAGGGCTACAATCCTTGAATTTGATCTTGCCAATCCAAGGATCGCTTCAGCATAAGCTGGAATCATTTTTTCACTCTCCGTTGAGATTCTAATCGGATCGGCACTTACCTCAATCGGATTGGGTAGTACAATCTGCATTTCATTACCAAGCAGATTGATCGATTCTAATAACTCCTTTCTGGCCAAGCTGTAATCTTCTTTACCCGGAGCTCCTGAATGGTATTTGTAATACTCAACATCTGCCCCCATTGATGTGTGCTCCATAAAAGAGACGCCTTTACCTTTGATAGTATTGGCCACCAAAATTTTAGGCTTTGATTTACCTGGCTCATCTATAAAATCCCGGATAACTCCCAGATTATGCCCATCGCCTTCAGAAGCATCCCATCCAAAAGAACTGAACTTAGATACTAAATCACCCAAATCACTCACATTGGCTACGAACGTGTCTGACTGTACCTTATTGTGATCCACAATAACGAACAAGCGATTATCCTTTCTTCTTATTGCAGAAACCAGAGATTCCCAAAGTTGCCCCTCCTGTAATTCCCCGTCCCCGGTTAGGACGAACAATCTACCTTTTTTCACCTTCAACAAATCATCAGCGTATAAAAATCCTTTTGCCTTTGATATCCCCATACCCAATGATCCTGTATTGGTAACTGCACCTGGTATTCCTACATCCGGATGTCCCGGAAGTCCCCCCAATCTTCTCAAAGCATGTATTTTTTCAAAAGGAAGGATTCCCAAAGCTGTTTGTACAGCATATAGTCCGGGACTATCATGGCCCTTAGAAGAGAAAAAACGATCTTCAGGCTTGAGGACATTCAGGTACAGCCAAGATATAATATCAAGACTGGAAAAACTGCTCCCCAAATGACCGGAACCTGCCTTTGCAACCATATAAAGAGTATTAAACCTTGCCAGTTCCGCAAATAGTCTAGTCTTTTCCTCTGAAGTACAATTCGAATTTAATACAATATCAAATGCTTCCTTTTCAAAATAGGAAATACTTATTCCCTGCGTTGCCTCTTCTGTTGCTTCAGAAATACTGTATGTGATTTGCTCACCCATGATTATTATTTGATTATAAATGGTTCTACATTAATTTTAGGCAGACTTGCTCCACCGGTTTTTAGTAAATACTCTGCCTTCCACCAGTCAAATTCCTCATTAACATCCAAACCTTCTTCGGAGTTGGTTAAAAATGGGGTGATTATATTCCCTGCAATAGTATGTGTAGTGGTTATAACCCTTGTCCATGCTATCTCAAGACTAGCATTCTGAGCATAAACTAGAGGTAAGGCTGCATACTGCATGCTATGCCATGGCTGACTCTCACCTGAAAAAGGAATAAGGGGATACATTACACTATCTTTTACTATCCACATTTTCCCAGGATGCTGTTTACACAATTCAACTGCCCTGAGTGAATCACTTCCATTGGCACTTAAAAATTGTTCCCAAGCTCTGACAATAGTTTGCGGCTTCCGAAATGGACTGGTTGGTCTTAGAATACTAAAAGCATCACAGGACTCACCAATAGATTCTAGAATATTTAATAACCACTCTACCCATTCAATATCAGATGATTTATCTCCAGAGATTTCCTTTGACCTTAATGAAGGAACTTCTGCACCATAATGCCTGGCACATTCTGCATATAGTTCATTATCTGTTGCACAAATAACCTTGTCAAACACACCACTATCTATTGCAGCCCGGATCGTATACGCAATTAAGGGATGACCGTTAATTACACGAATGTTTTTATGTGGGAACCTTTTTGAACCGGATCTAGCCGGAATAAAAGCATTAACTTTCATTAAATAATTATGAGATTTTAAATATGTTGTTCCCTTACTAGTATGGAGATACACTTTAATTCAGTATATACATCTAACGCTTCAACCCCAGGTTCTCTGGTACCATTGCCTGAAGACCCTACACCTCCAAATGGCATATGAGGTTCACTCCCATAAGTACCAATATTTACATTGATCAAACCTGAGCGAATCTTTTGTGCAAACCACATTGCCCTGTCGACATTCTTAGTATGAATAGAGGCAGTTAAACCATATTCTGTATTATTTGAAACATCAAGTGCTTCTACTATTCCCTTAACTTTGTAAATGCTTACAACCGGACCAAAGATTTCAGTCTTACTTAGGTCTGCTTCAACTGACAATCCTTCAATAATAGTTGGCTCAATATAATATCCCTTTTCAACACTACTTCCCAACTCTCCATTTGAACCACAAAGAACCTTCCCTCCCTGAAATACTGCATTTTTTATAGCAGTTAATATATTATTAAATTGTCTTTCATTAATAACGGGACCTAAATCACAATCATCATCAATTCCCAATTTCAGGCTTTTAGCTTTTGCAACGAGCTTGTTTACAAATTCATCATAAACTTGTTCAAAAACGATAATCCTGCTTCCTGCGGCACATCGCTGGCCTGCATTACTGAATGCTGAAAGGCTTGCCCAATTAACTGCATTATCTATATCTGCATCATCGCAAACAATAAATGGATTTTTACCTCCCAACTCAAGAGAAACTCTTGCCAATCGTTTACCTGCAACCTCCGCAATCCATTTACCAACGCTTGTTGATCCGGTAAAACTTATCAAAGCAACTCCATGATCTTCGACCAATGCCTTACCAGAAATATCACCTCGCCCCTGGATCACGTTAAAAACACCATCTGGAACACCTGCTTCCTTTGCCAGAGCTGCCATTTTCACAGCAATCTCCGGAGAATCCTCAGATGCTTTCAAAACAGCTGTATTACCACAGATCAATGCAGGAAAAATCTTCCATGCGATATTGGCAATTGGAGTATTTGCAGGAACTATTAAAGCACATACGCCAATTGCCTGTCGTATACTATGTGTATATTTACCTTCCATTCCAGAGGTTAAAGACCTGGCATATAGCCTCATTCCCTCACCGGCAAAGAATTCACCAACAGCGATAGCGCCAAATACTTCCCCCTCAGCATTAGCTTTTGACTTACCTGTTTCCCTAGCTACAATATCTCTTAATTCATCTTTATTGTCACGCATCAACCTAACAAAAGCACCTAAAATATTTCCTCTCTTTACAGGAGAGCAAGTTGACCATGAATCGAATACGTTACCAGCTGCTTTAATTGCTTGCTTTACTACTTCCTTGTCAGAAGAAACAATCAATGAATCCAGTTCTGCTGTATGCGGATTGAATTTATTTAAAATGGAATCGCCATTGAACAACTCTAATCCATTGATCCAACTGGGGATTCTTCTGATTTGATATATTTCTGCCATAGAACTGCGAAATTGTAGTTGGGTAAACTTTATTTTTTGCTAAATACAATATTCTCACACACGGAACTCTTATTTTGAGCTCGGCGAAAACGAGAATGATTCGGATGTACGTTAAAAGAATTATCAGTAGAAAATCCGAAATTCTTAAAAATATCCTTAACATCAATACGATCTCCAGATCCGTTATTAATCTCAATAGAAACTGACTTCAAGCTCGGATTTGCAAGAATCTCTTGCATACCTTTAATGATCTCATCTTCAACACCATCAACATCGATCTTAATATGATTAGGAAATGGAATGTTATATAATTTAATAAAATCATCTAATGCAAAAACAAAAAGAGGATACTTTTGTAGAGCAATAAATTTATTACCATGTTCATCTACGTCAGTTCCAACCTGATGACCTGAGCTACTAGTTCTGTCATCGGAAACATAAAAAGTATCGATCTTTGTCTGACTGTACAAACCACATAAAAAAGGGAGACAAATATCCTGAACATTGTTCAAGGAAATATTATCCAAAAGTCTAAAATAATTTTTATGGTAAGGCTCAAAACTATACGTCTTACATGAATGTCTAATTGTTGCATACAACGAGTAAATACCAACATTAGCACCTATATCAAAAAAGATATCATCCGAATTGAAACTGTCTATCCACGCTACCGTCTCAGGTTCTTTTGTAAAAAAAGAATCGGCTCGGTATTCCTCGAGGGGATTTTGGGCATAGATTTTAAAATTATCTTTAATAGTCTTTATATTTTCCATAATGCTTGCAATTGCAAAATATTTTTTAGGTTTCTTTAGAATTTGTCAGATGGATGTCCATCCTCCATCTACAACTAATTGCGACCCTGTCATGTACTGGGAAGCACTGCTTGAAAGGAAAATTAGAGCACCGTTATACTCTTGCTCTGTAGCCATTCTTCCAATTGGAATACGGCCACAATAGGCTTTTTTGAAATCAGCATCCTGATTATTTTCCACACCCGCAATTACGAGAGTGTTTACCCTGACATTGTTCTTTGCCCAGTAGACAGCAAGGTATTTGGTCAAATTCAGTATTGCTGATTTTGATGCTGAATAAGCAACCGGTTTATAAAAGGTTTCGCCTCTTAAACGTCTATATTCATAGATACTTTGGTCAGGAGATACCACACCATATATTGAAGAAATATTAATAATTGAGCCTTTATTATTCCTGGCCATTTCAGCCCCAAAGATTTGGCTTGCGAGAAAAACTCCCTTTACATTAACATCCATAACCTTATCCCAGGACGCCTCAGGATACGTTTCAAATGGACCAGTCTCTTCAATTGGAGCACCGGGAGGAGAATCTATCGCAGCATTATTGATCAAGACAGTAGGAACACCTATTTTTAATAAAATCTCTTCCAGAGCTAGCTCCAAAGAGGATTTACTGGTTACATCTGCCACACAAAAGAAAAATTTGTCGCGATATTCGCTCTCGAGAATCTCAGAATGATTACCAGCTACTAAATCAAGTCCAACTACTATTGCACCTGACTCAAGAAATGTTCGTGCATATGTCCTCCCTAATTGACCAGACACGCCAGTAATTAAAACGATTTCCCTGCTAACATCAAACAACATTTTCATATTCACTTTCTTCATTAGTACTATTTATCAGCAGTTTGGGCATTATATAATATATCGCATATTTCGCGAACTGCCCCGAAGCCACCCGGCTTTTCAGTTTTAAATAAAATATGGGGATAAATTTCCGGATATGAATCAGCTACACCAATCGGAATACCAATTGACAGAAAGGCAGGAATATCATTAATATCATTACCTACAAACATGGCATTTTCAGGTAAAATACCATGTTGAAAACAAATTTCAAGTATTGCACCAGCCTTATCTTCAACTGATTGTATACTTGGAATTTTTAGCTTCGCTGCACGCGCTCCGACTACCGGATTGGTCTCTGTTGATACAATCACTACTTTTATACCCAGCTTTATGATACGTGCAATGCCAATACCATCACTTCTCCAGCAAGTTACAGATTCAGTACCATCCTGCGCAGTAATTACACGGTTATCTGTAAATACCCCGTCAAAATCAAAAGCGACTAACTTAACTTGTTTCAGTTGTTCCTTACTGATCATAAACCGATGATATCATCGTAAAAAATAGGATCTCCCTTTTTAATATCACGATTCACTGTCTTACTGATTACACGGTTAGACTCACGAACGGGTATATACTGTTCATTGAAAATCCTACCGGATAAATTATTCAAGCTAAGGGTATCTCCTGCTTTGAGATCATGATAGGTTACAAGAGATTTACCCAGTTTTACAAAGACTTTTTCGGTACCAACTTCTTCAATAGGTTTGGGCGCCATCATTTTGCTTACGCGCTTGATATCTCGTACGAACTTTCGGAAACCTTCAGGTTCCAATGCAAAGCTATGATCAGTTCCTTTCCAGGCACGATTAAGTGTTACATGTTTTTCAAACACTTTTGCGCCCTTCATAGAGGCTATAGGTCCAGATAATGTACCATTAAAGTGATCTGAAGAACCAATAATGCATTCTGGGAACTCACGAATAAGAACTTCAATATTATCAAGTCCCAAACGGTTGAACTCACAAGGGTATTCAGAAACACAATGTAAAATTGCTATATCATTATGATGATTGAGCAAAGTCTGGACACTTGAACGTATTTGTTCTATTTTACCACCTCCTACACTCATTACAACAGGCTTACCCAATTTAGCGATTCTGTTAATAAACGGAAGATTACCAAGATCAAAGGATGCAATTTTCAAAATATCTACATCAATTTGCTGAAGGATATCAAGACTTGGTTCATCAAAAGGAGTTGACATAAACTTTACTCCGTGTTTGATACAATCTTCTTTTAAGATGGGCAACCATTCAATTTTCAATTCTAGCTTTTCACGATGTGCACCATAGGTTGCAGCAAATGCATTTTCACTTGTATAAGGTGCTTCATATGCATCTTTTGAGAACAATTGCTTATTATTTCTTGTTTGAAACTTTACAGCATCTGCTCCTTCAAAAGCAAAAATCCGGATGTATTCTCTGGCTAAATCCAGATCTCCCTGGTGATTTTGACCAACTTCAGCAATAATAAATGGAACCTCTTTTGAAAAAATCATAACATTATATTTATTTTAATAGTTAGTTAACAAATGGCTTGGTTCTCCCTGATCAACTATTTGCCCACGTTCAAATCTATAGATATAATCGCATTTAACAAGTGTTGACAGACGATGAGCAATAATTAATATCGTTTTATCCTTTATTTCATAAATGGATTGCATTACAGCCATTTCCGTTTCGTTGTCCAGAGCGCTGGTTGCCTCATCGAAGATCAGAATTTCAGGATTTCGATATAATGCACGGGCTATTCCTATTCTCTGGCGTTGTCCGCCTGAAAGACGGGCTCCGCCTTCGCCAACTTCAGTCATCAACCCAAATTCAAGTGAATTAACAAATTCATTAAGCTGGGCATTGATCACAGCACTATTCAATCGATCCATGTTTATTTGACCCGAATCAACACCAAAAGCAATATTGCTCGCAATTGAATCATCAGTAAGGTAAATTGATTGAGGCACGTATCCAATTTTGGATTGCCAGCTTTTTATGTCCGACTGAATATTTTTCCCATCTACCAGTATTTGACCTCCCTCCAAAGTCAATAAGCCCATGATTAAGTCTGCGAGGGTACTCTTTCCGGATCCACTTTTACCTATGAAGCCAATTATAGCACCCTTTTTAACTTCAAGATTTAAGTTTTGGAATAAATAGTTATCAGTATTTTCAAATTTGAATGTTGCCTGATTTATTCGAATAGTTTGTTTAAATTCGATATTTCCTTTCCCCTCAACCTGATTATCAACTTTAATGCTTTGTATTTCATTAATATCGTTAAACAGAGTATTAACTGATGATTCTGAAAAACGGAGTTGCTGTACAGAAGCCATTACGATGTTAAATGAAGGTATAAGCTTAAAAGATGCTGCTGCGAAAACTGCTAGTGTAGAGAGTATATCTTTCGGTAATACATTTTGAAGGAACATGATATAGATCAACAGTACCAAACCTACCATTGCCAGAAACTCAAGATATAATCTGGGTACGTTCTTGATTGTAACGTACTTGGTTTGAAAGGCAATTTTGGCATCTATCTTCTCTTTGAAAATACTGTAAAAAAACAGTTCCTTTCCTGCAAGCTTAACATCTTTAATGCCGTTCAAACTCTGAATCAATACTTTATTTAAATCGCCATCCAGAACTTGTCTTTTTAAACCCCACTTGACCAGACTTTTTTTTATGATTTTTTGAAATAATACAGATGCTGATACCAGAACAAAACTTGTTGTTAGAGCACCGATAGGTTCATAATAGAACAATATAGCTATCATACCCAAAATAACTGTAATTTCTGTAATCAAACCCATCAGTGCCTGAAATGCAGAATTAAATTCGGTAACCTCTATCTGCAAATTTCTTAACATTTGAGAAGTATTGGTTCTTAGATGATAGGAATATGGATTGAATAAATACCCCTTATAAAGTTCATTGGAAATGTCACGTGTAACCCTTGCTGTGTATCTGAATTTGAAATAGGAAAGTGATACCAGGTAGACAATCTTAACAACTGCAATAAGAACCATTACAAAAAGAACATAGGCAATCATTTCTATTCCCGAATTAGCTCCAGTCCACTCAACAAGTTTTCTGACCAAAACATTCTCCTGATTCTCTATATCCAATATGGCTCCCAGAACAGGAACAATGATTCCTATTCCTAACACCTCAAGGCCCATACCTATGAACATGAAAAACAGCAGAATCAAAAATTGTTTTTTCTGCCCTTGACTTAAAAGTGAAGAAATCTTATTTAATACGTTCATTACTAATCAAGGAATTAATAAAATCAATATTTCTTGCAGTATTTTTGCCATCTAGCGGACCTATATATTTCTCCATTACTTTTTTATTGAGAAATAAATCAAAAATTGGCTCGCTATTGTAAAAAGCTAAAATCTTTTCTTTAAGTGTTTTCGTGTCGAAAGCAGTCACCAACTCACTTGCTCCATCAAAGGGTCTGTCTACAGTTTGAGTATCTTTTTTATAATAAATTACCGGAGAGCCAATGCAGGACGCTTCAAAAACAGTCTGCGAATAAAAAGTTATGTAAAGATCAGCCTTTGAGATTACTTGCTCAAATGATAGATCCTGTATGACTTCTAGTTCAAGCTCCGGGAAATATTCACTGATCATCTCATTGTATAAATGCTTATATCCATTTGGCCTTACCTTGAGAATGAGTTTAAATTTATTACTATCCTTTAGCGACTTCAAGACACTTAGAATATCATAAAGAAAATCAAACTCAAACGACAGATATGAATTCAAGTCAAGGAGATCAAAACCAGCAGCACCTATAATTATAACCGGATTTTCTCTATTGATATTCTTAGGAGTAATATCAAAATAATCATCCATTCTTGGATCCCCAAGTGGTATAGCATTAGGAGCATTTTCAAAATAGTCTTCTTTTATAGAAGTACTGTAGGAATTTACAAAATCCCCACCTTTAGCATCGTTCCAGAATGAAAGATTTAAAAGACCGTTAATTATAGTAAAAACAGGAATACTGTTTTTCTGACAATAGTTTATAATCAACTTATTCTCCATCCATAGATGTGTTATAGGTACCATCAGCGAAATGGGCTGCTTACTAAAAAAAAAATCAATGCACTTAATCTTAGATAAAGCCAAAGATAATTGTTCCTCAACTAAAGGATCGATCAATCTGTATAAAAAGTCACTTATCTGATACTCTTCGAACTTCAATTCATATCTTGATCCACTTTTATATCGCTGAAGCAGGATGGCTGTGTCTTTTTTAACATTCAGTTTATTATTGATAGTAACCCTTCTTTCTCTTAAAACATTTTTAAGTCTGGAATAATTAGAAACTAGAACCTTAACTCCCTTATCCCTATCAAAATGCTCAATTATCCTCTTTGTAGGGTGATGGGTCTGAATGTAAATAACTTTTTCATATCTAAATTTAAACCGATCAGCCAAATCATTAAAGCGATCCAAACAAGAAACTGCAAAGTCTTTTAACCTTTCCTTAAGTGTGGTCCTATTCAGCTTTTCGTTCATCCATCTGCTGATTGGGAAGCTGTAAACAGTTTGATCGGAAGTATTCTGACTTTCTGTCTTTACTATCTCAAGACTAAGATCATTCAACACACTTTCTATTACTTCATCTACGACTGAAACATATAACTTGCTATATTTCAGTGATTTAATTCCAATAATATTATAAAAAAAATGTGAATAATATGTAACTTTATTAAGAATATTGAGGAGCATAGATGCTCCAATATCATATCCATTATACTCTAGCAAATTTTTACCCAATCGATCTTTATACCAACCACCCAAAAATTCCATGATCTCAAAATTTGCCTTATCAAGTATATTCTGATCAACTAAGTGATCAAGATAAGTAACATGATAACCGTGTCTCTCAAGATCCTTTTTTAGTCCCAAGTCTATAGTTAAAACAAGATCATCTGATATTGAACATTGGTCTTTATAAGAAGTCCAGCAAGCTCTGTTTTCAATTATATATATATCTTTGAAAGAATATTTTTTTAATCTTATAAAATTTTCAGGAATCATCTAATCAATAATTTATAAAGAAAATTTTCAAAAGATCGTTTGTGAAGCATGGTTTTTTCAACAACTCGACTCTCAGATATTTCTAATTACACGTGCAGGTGACCCAACAGCAATTACTCCGTCAGGAATAGATTTAGTTACAATAGATCCTGCACCAATTACTGAGTTCTTACCAATCGTAACGCCGGGCAGAAGAATTGAATTTGCACCAATCCAGCATCCCTCTTTTAACCAAACCGGCTCGTCTGGATAATAACCCTGATCAATAATTGAAATATTTTTATCGTCAAATTTGTGATTATTAATATACACATGAACACCACATCCCAGCATCACATCATCTTCAATTATAATGGATCTAAATAAGGCTTCTGACTCCCCGAACAACATAGTTCCAGGTCTGATAATTACTCTCTTACCTAACTCAATTCTTGAACAACCGACAGCATAGGCTCCCGGCCTAAATTCTGCACCTTCAGCAAAGCGAAGAAATTTTTTTCTGCAAAGATTAAGCATACTTGAACGAAAATACAGTCTCCAGTGAGAAAAAGGCATGTCAGGCCCAATGCGATCAGCTATTTTCGAGTATCTGACCTTATTTATTATTTCAGTTATTAACATTCCCAGTTAGCTACATTTTCTTTTGAAGATATAATTTTCCTTCTGGCAATTAATAGTCCATCACCAACGAAATTAAACAGATTTGCAGTAGCTACGGCACTTACTCCTTTTAACTTTAAACCTTCTAAAAGGTGACTCTCATTTCCAGCCCCACCAGCAATAATTAGGGGAACATGAATATTGTTGCCAACAGATTTTATAGTTTCAAAATCATACCCGAAACCTGTACCATCCTGATCAATAGAATTCAGATAAATCTCCCCTATATCTAATGATTCTACATAAGCGATATATTCATTAAGGGTTTCATCGATTTTAAGGTTACCATCATTGATATACACTTCATTAATGCCATTATTATTTTTATAATCGATTGAAGCAACGACACTTTGTGCCCCATACTTCTTAACAAGTTCTTGGATTAAATCAGGATCATTTTTAAGTGCACTGTTAAGTACGATTTTATCTGCTCCACTTTTGAACAATAACTCTGCATCTTGAAGTGTTCTGATTCCACCTCCAGCTGCAATAGGTATAAATACATCATTGACTAATTTGCTAATCTCAGATGCAAATTCCTCTAGGTTCTTTTCTCCCTTCGATGCATTTAACACAATAAGTTCATCTAAGGAAAATGCTATTTTTTGAAACTTATAATTTTTCTCAAGCCAATTTAACTTTCCAACTTTCTGTAAACGAAAATTACGGCTTTGATTGAAAAAGCCTTGACTATATATAAGCGTAAAAATTATCCGCTTTCTTAACATTAATAATTTGTGATAAAATTTTTAAATAACTTGATTCCATTGTTCTGACTAAGTTCTGGATGGAATTGAACACCAGCAATATTTCCAACCTCAAATCCAGAAATAAATTCACCGCCATAATCACACATACTCTGTTTAATAGAAGCGGAACTAATCATTTTGTAACTGTGCGTAAAATAAAAATCAGGATCGTCAGCCAAGCCATCATACAATTTACCCTCCCTGTTAACTTTTAATTGATTAAAGCCAACGTGAGGGACCTTTAAGTTTGAATTATCAAATTTGATAACACTTCCATTAATAAAACCAAGACCTTGATTTTCGCCATCTTCAGTACTTGACATCCCCAACAGCTGCATTCCCAGACAAATTCCTAGTAATGGCTTTTTATTCTCAACAACAAGATCCTTTAAATAGACATCTAATTGTTTGCTCTTGATCTGCGCCATTGCTTTTCCAAATGAGCCGACACCTGGCAATATTAGTTTATCTGCACTTCTAAGTTTCTCATAGTCTGATGATAATACAACTTCATCCACACCTATAAACAGCAAAGTACTGGTTATAGATTTGATATTACCCATACCATAATCTACTATGACTATCTTCATATATTGAAATCCACTCCAGGAGTAAATTTAGGTTGCCATATGCCCTCAACTTTTTCAAAAAGGTCCTTATTGGCATATTTATCCAAAACTGAATCAAACTCTTCCTTTGTCATTTGATAATATTCAAGGTAAGTATCGATCAGATCAAGAGGGTAGGAGTTATCGTACATTTTAACCAGGTTAAGAGCCTGATCTCTGGTCATTGAACCTCTTCTAATCTCAATTCCTGCATCCTGAGTTGCTCTACCAAATCCGAACTTTAAATACATCATATAAGCATGCAATGCATACAACGCCTGATCATTTTGTGAGAAATTAGTAAATGTATCTAAATTTCCTTCTTCCTTTTCAGTCAAACCGCAATGCTCTTTAGCAATGATGTAATTCCTATAAGAATCCCAAGGTTCAAAATAAGACCAGTGAGTAAATGAAAGTCCACCTTCAAAGATTTCTGCTTCTGTCGGGAATTTAAAAAATGAAAGATCTGCATCACTTATATCATCATCCTGCTTTATTCTGTCAAATACTTTTTCATGCCCACCTTCCAGGTATACTCTCTTCATATAATTTATATCATATAAAGGTTTGTTCTTACTTTCTGTTGATCCACCATATTCGATCTCTCCGTCCTCTCCGTAAAACAGCAATGGGATTTTGAAGTTTTCTGCAGTCTTGATTACTGCGGTCATGATTGCTATCAGCCAGCCATAATATGGAAAACCCTTTTCAATGAAACCATATTTGTTTAATCTGTCCATCACTTTCATATTTGGAGTTAGATGAATATGATCATATCCTGAATGAACAAACTGATGCAAATTCTTATCTCCTATCTCTAAGGACAAGGCAGGACGAACAGTTACTGCAAGTGGAGTCATTCCATATTTATGTTTTAGCATATAAGCTACATAGGAGCCATCCTTTCCTCCACTCACAGGAACAATACAATCAAAATTTCCTGTTTTAGATTTATTTTTTTGCAATAACTCTTCAAGTTCCTTTTGCCTTGGATCCCAATTCAGGACTTTTTTTTCTTCCATCCACTGACAGGCATTACACCAGCCTCTCTCATCGAAGCTGATTCTTGGCCTTGTTGACATATTCAAACAATTTTGGCACCAAAATATTTTCTTGTTATCCATTTTAAACAATATGTTTTTGTAAAAATTCTAAATACTTGTCCAACCCCCATCAACAACTATATTTTGCCCTGTTATATATTTTGAATCCTCTGAAAGCAAAAATGTAACAGAGGGGGATATATCTTCAGGAGTACCCATTCTTCTAAGTGGCACTTTATTAGAATATTGTTGCACAAAAGAATCAACTTGTTGATCAAAAATACCACCAGGAGATACTGCATTCACTCGTATTTGCTGGGGACCAAAATAGGACGCCAAATATCGAGTCAAATTAATTAATCCACCTTTAATAGCAGAGTAGGCGGCTGGCATGGTCATATTTGTATTATCGTAAACACTAAAATCAGGACCAACTAACCCATAAATTGATGCAATGTTAACAATAGACCCGTATCCATTGATTTCCATTTTTGAAATCGCCTTCTGTGACATATAAAAATAGCTGTTCAGCTGCCAACTGACATTCTTTTCCCAGGAATCAAATTTGATATCTCTGAAATGCACGCCCCAATCCTTTGTTCTGGGATAGGCATTATTAACAAGTCCATCGATACGACCAAAAGTATAATAAACCAATTCAATTGCAGCGTCTACTGAACCTTGATCAGTGACATCACAATAAACTTTTGAAAGATCATCAGTGGTTTCCTGATTTATATCAAAATTAATGCAGATAGCACCTTCTTTTTTTGCTCTTTCAATGATACAACTGCCAAGTAAACCACTCCCACCGGTAATTATTATTACTTTATTGGCTAATCTATTATTCATTATCAAAGCAAATTTTAAGTATCTGAGCAGACTCTGCAAATGTATTCATTGGTGTTTGTTTTTTAGTAAGATGGTCAATGAAATATTTCATCTGATCATAATAGCTATTCATCATGACAAAATCTTCTGCTTCGAAAATTATTGAATTCTGATCATCTTTAATGGTATTGTTGATTAGATCAACTGTCCATGTTTCGTTCTCGAAAACAATTTCAATTGTTCTTTTAGATTTTCTCCTATAGTAGTTTAAAATAATACTCACTGAGAAACCGGGATATCCGAGGCAATAATTAGCATAATCTACCGCATCAATTTTAAGAGTTGAACAACTTTTGCGGGTAGATCTGACCTGATCTGGTTGACCTAGAAGCCAAACTATATAATCAAACTCATGGAAAAGGTCAAGATGAACACCTCCTCCCAGATCTTTGCTTGCACTATAGATCGTTCTGTAATCTTTACCGGGTCTCCAATCTGGGAGATAGGATCCAGAATAAACATTCACTTCATTTATTGTTTTAACCCTTTCAAATGACAAGTAATTTTTTAAATATTTAATACAAGGATGAAATCGAAGGTTACATCCGACATATGTAAAAATATTACTATCGTTTAAAGGCTTCAATAAGATTTCAGCATCTTCAATTTTACTTACTATAGGTTTTTCGATAAATAATGGAATTGAGTACTCAATCATCATATTTATTGTTTCGAAATGACTATAGGTTGGATTTGAAATGATAGCAAAATCAATTTTCTCATTTAATTCATCAATACTATAAATATTCTTCACGCCAGGCATTTCGGTTTGATTAACATCAGAACGAAGTGCAAAAAAACTAAGATCGGAGCCAATTAACTCTTTTAAAACATGAATATGCTTACCAGCAATCGAACCTAAACCTATAATTAAAATATTCACTATTAAAGAACTACTTTATTATTTAATAATAAAAATTCTAAATATTCAAAATCGTTCATATGATCCAGGTCGAAACATAAATGATCCATCTCATAAATCAATGACCGATCTGTTATTGGAGATTTTGCCCCAGTGTAAAAAAAAGATCGCCTGTACCAATAAAATGAAGCATTTAGTTCATAAACTTTTGGAGCTGCCTGTCTTGACATTACAGAACCATTCGCAGCCTTTTTTACCAGCGTATAAAAACCGTTAGAACCTTCTTCAACCATATTGAAATATGGATTTCTAGCTGCCGGATTCACTGAAAATAAAGTCTGTGCTTGTTCATTTTGCCTTAATATTTCAAAGGATTGCTCCAGGTTAGATAGAGTTCTCATGGGGGAAGTAATATCTAAATCCAGGATAAAATCATAAATGAGGCTATTGCATTGTTCTTCGTACTTTAGAATATCTGCGATAGTGTCAATTTTGCCTGCAACATCACTTGCCAGTATATCCGGTCTTGTATATTCCGTAAACAGGCCTAACTTTTCAGCAGTCAGTTTAATTTGAGCATCATCAGTAGATAAGGCAATTTTAGCCTTATGAATTGCGGCAAATTTATTTGCGATATCAATGGTATAAGTGATCAAAGGTTTTCCTCCTATAAGCTTAACATTTTTACCAGGTATTCCCTTGGATCCACCGCGGCCGCAAATTGTAATTAGTATATTCACTAGAATTTAATATTATTTATATCAACCTGTGCTTTTGAAAAATCTTCTGGACTTCCAATATCGAGCCAATATCCGGAAAGTGGAAATGAAGTGACTTTATACCCCTCATTTATTAACTTTTCAAGCAAATCTGTTGCGTCAAAATGTGAGTTTTCAGGGATAAGTCCTAGAATACTTCTCTTTATCAAATAAATTCCTCCATTTGAGTAATAAGTATACAAAGGCTTTTCCTTAAAGCTTGAAACTATCTTATTATTGACTTCAAGGACGGCATATGGAACATTAACATGATATGGAATGGTCAGGACTGACATATCAGCATCTTGATTCAGAAAATCAAGAAAGAACTGCTCATAATCCAAATTTGTTAACAAATCTGAATTGCTGACAAGCACATAATCATGTTTAAAATCTTTTATTTTTGATACTGCACCAATAGTTCCGAGTGGCTGATCTTCCCAGATATAATCAATCTTTACTTTCCACTTATCTCCATTCCCAAAATAATCTGAGATTTGTTCTCCTAAGTATTTGACTGATATCCACACATTATCCACTCCAAACATAATTAGCCTACTGATATTATGATCAATGATAGGTTTATCACCTACTTTTAACAAGGGCTTTGGAATTGTTGCAGTTAAAGGAAGCAAACGCTTACCTAAACCTCCAGCCATTATAACTGCATCCAAAGGTAAATATGAGTACATTTCCCCAAAGTTTATGATCCTGATAACCTTATCACTTTTATCTAGAACAGGTATAACTCTGTAGTTATTATCTCTGAATTCGATAATCTTCCTGATATCATATTCTTCTTTTCTGATAAATCTTGGATGAGGCTGTATTATATTACTTATCTGCTGATCAATAGTGATTCCCTTAATTAACCCTCTTCGAACATCCCCATCTGTAATAGAACCTACTAATTTGCTTTCCTCATCAACTACCATCAGAATGGCATCTTTTCCAAGACTATTTAACTGGATTAAGGCCGATTGAATTGTATTATTCAGTAAAATCAAATGTTCGCTATAATTATTCAATGTTTTCAGATTTAATAATTGATACTATTTTGTTTGCTGTATCTCCGTTACCATACAAGCTGATCACAGAAGGCATTTTAAACTGAGTATATGTATGAATATGATGAAGAATATCATCTTTTCTAATTTCACAGTTTTGGATATTCTCTGAAATAATCCTGCCTTCCTGCCTCTTACCTAAGTTAATTACATATTTAGGGAAATAACTAGCTTCAACAAACCCACTAGATGTATTACCTAGCATAAATGAACAATATTTCATACAGGTTAGATAGCCAATTGTTCCAAAAGACTCAACAGCAATCACATTAGAATTTTGTTTCAAAAATTCATGTATATGCATTCTGATTACGGAACCCATTGTATCAGCGTTAGGCATTGTAAAGATAAACTGATAATTCTTTACCTCATTTAATGCTTGGATTAATTCTTTAATATAAAACTCATTCATCTCATAGTTGACGGTTTCAGGATGAAACGTGATCAAAACAGAAGGAATTTCAAGATCAATTTTAAATTTTTTCTTAAATGCACTAAGACTCATTAATTCCAATGATCTCAAATTATCAATACTTAGGGCACCTACATTATAAATATGTCTATCAGTACCCATCAAAGCACGCAGACGATCACGGTAAAAATCTGTTGTTGCAAAATGGAATGTAGACATATGGCTGATGCAATTTCTGAAAGTATCATCAATTGCACCAAGTGTTATCTCGCCTCCATGAATATGAGCTATTCTCTTCATAAAAGGCACACTTGATGCGCAGGCAGCAAACATCTCGAAACGATCACCTAAGGCAAAAACCAAATCTGAATCATCATTCTCCCAAATTTTGCTAAAATTGACAAGAGTTTTGCCCATTGCTTCTGAAATATCTACAGAATGATCCCCGGATGGCATTGATTCCACTTGTTTGCTCACAGTAAATCCGTCCTTAGTTATCTGGTCAATTGTCTTGCCATAGTTTGACGAGAGATGAGTGCCAAAAGCAATAATATTAAGGTCAAAGTATGGATCTCTTCTAAGTGCTTTTAACAAAGGCAGATAAATACTGTAATCAGCTCTTGAACTTGTAAGTACAGAAACTTTCACTAAATAAGATCTGTTAGAATTAATTTATGTTCAACCTGAAGATCAATTCGAACTTTTCTTCCAATAACTTCGTCAATCTTCATTGGAGAGATCCCATCACCTGGTCTTTTCATTTCAAGATCCTCAGATTTTATAGTATGTCCGGCCTTAAGTGGCACTTTTATATGAATACTCTTCCTTGCAATTACAATATTCTTATATTCAGACTCGCTTGGCTCTTTAATTCCAGAGCCTTGAATAGCCAGCTCAATATTCCTTATAGCCCTCACCATGTCATAAAGTTCCTTAGGTTCAAGTGATGCTACATGGTCAGGACCATTCATTGTTCTGTCTAAGGTAAAGTGCTTTTCAATAACTTTAGCACCTAAAGCAACTGCCGCAATAGGAACTTCAATACCTAAAGTGTGGTCAGAATAACCAATGGCAACTCCTAATTCTGACGCAATTGCATTCATTGCAAGCAAATTAACATCAACCATTGGCGTTGGATACTCTGTATTACAATGAAGCACAGTTATATTTTTTAAAGAAACGCCTTCATCTAAAAGAACATTAATCGCAGCCCTTATATCTGTGATATCAGCCATTCCTGTAGATATTATGACGGGTTTTTTCTTGGACGCTATATGAACCAAATAGGGCTTGTTAGTAATTTCTCCTGAAGGAATTTTAAACAAGGAAATTTGAAGTTGGTCCAGAAAATCGATACTTTCTTCATCAAAACCTGTTGAAAGAAAACCTATTCCCAATTCATACGCGTATTCTTTTAGTTGGTAATGCCAGGATTCAGGCATTTCAAGTTTCTTAAGCATCTTAAACTGAGAATTATCAGAGTCTTTAATGTTCTTTTTTTGATAATCTGCCTGCTGAGCACTCTTAGTCACCAGTTTACTCGCCTTAAATGTCTGAAATTTTACAAAATCAGCACCTGCAGCAGCAGCAGCTTTAACCAATTCTTTTGCCAATTCAAAATCACCATTATGATTTACACCCGCCTCTGCAATTATGATTACTTTTGACATTATCTAATACTTTTTGATGGATTTCCAGCTACCACCGAATTATCTGGAATGTCTCTGATCACGACCGATCCTGCTCCAATAATTACATCATTACCTACACTAACGCCTTCCTTAATTACTGAATTTGCACCAACAAATGCCCTTTCTCCCAAACTGACATTTCCTGCCAAAACTGCTCCCGGTGCAATGTGACAAAAATCACCAATTTTACATTCGTGCTCTATTACAGCAGCAGTATTACATATTACACCTTTACCAAGTAATGTCATAGCCTGAACTACTGCACCAGGCATAATAACTGTACCTTCATTGATTATGACGGTAGATGCAACAATTGAGGAATTATGAATTGCTGAGGCAACATAAATCTTATGATTTAAAAGATGCAAACAAACTTTCTCTCTTTGGTTATTATTACCAATACCAAGATATACTTTTGAATGCAATATTTTCTGGAGTACATCCGAATTCTCTTCATTACCAAGGAAGTTAAGATTGTATGGATTATTCTGCTTTTTAACACGGTCACAATAAAAATCAACCATGACTCCACTATTCAGTAAAATTTCAAGAATCACGTAAGAGTGCCCAGAATAGCCAATAATAACATTATTGCCAATCATAATTTAACACTACTTGGAATATTAACCAACCTTTCAGCTATCCACTCACTTACAGTAAGGTCACCATGCTGCGAATCTTTATACATAGGTAAATGATGCATTAATTCCCATGATGGCCGGGTCATTACTCCTTGATCGTTAGTAAACTCAAGGAATAAATCTCTCTCAAATCTATCCTTTAATAGAATTGCATTTAGCCAATAATTAGCTTTTGTATTATCAGGCTCTTTAATATACTCAATATTAGTATGATCAAAGAACGATGAATACAAGGAAGCAATATCTCTCTTACTCTCAATAAATAAATCCAATTGCTCCAATTGTGCACATGCCAGCGCAGCATTTATATTTGGCATTCTGTAGTTATACCCAACCTCATCATGATAGAAATCCCATCTGTGCGAAACTTTTGCTTGGGTACTTAAATGTTTTGCTTTTTTAGCTATTTCATTATCATTGGTAATAATAGCACCTCCGCCTCCACAGGTCACAGTCTTATTCCCATTAAAACTAAAAACTCCGATTGAGCCATATGTTCCGGTATGCTTCTCTTTGTAATAACTACCTATTGATTCAGCAGCGTCTTCAACAAGAAAAATATTATAACGCTTACAAACTTCAACTATCTTATCAATTCTGCAGGGGAATCCAAAAGTGTGCATTGGAACACAAGCTTTAATTCTTCTTCCTGAAATCTTATTGTAACAGAATCCATCATTTCTAACCTCAGTACTACTTGAAAGAAATTGTTCAAGAGCATCCGGCGACAAACCAAGAGTATCCCGGTCTATATCCACAAAAACAGGTCTTGCCTTTAAATATGATATTGCATTACAGGTAGCGATAAAGGTCAAGCTTTGGGTTATAACTTCATCCTCCTGTTCAACACCCGCCAATATCAATGATAAATGTAAAGCATTCGTTCCACTGACAATTGCTACTGCATATTTAGCACCTGTAATTTCGCACATCAAATTCTCAAACTTATTTACATAAGCTCCAACAGATGATACAAACGTTGAATCAATTGTGTCAAGAACATACTTCCTTTCGTTTCCTTTGAACACAGGAACATGAAGTGGAATAAAATTATCAGATGCATATAAAGACCTAACAAAGTCAACAACAAGCTGAAAATCTGCTTTATACATCTCTATATGTTATATATATCTGCTTTATATTTGACAAGATTTTCTGGCTTTTTGAACCAGCTAATTGTATGAGCAATCCCATCTGCAAGGCTAAACTCTTGTTTCCAATTTGTATAATCCATTATTTTTGAATTAGATCCAAATAACCTGAACACTTCTGACTTTTCAGGTCTAAGTCGCTGCTCGTCCATAATTATTCTTGCATTTGGGTTAATCTGATTAATTAACTCTAAAGCCAAATCTCCCACAGAAATCTCACTTTGAGTAGCAATATTACATTCATGGCCTATTAACTTATCAGATTTTGCGATCTCAAGAAAGCCGTTAGCAGTATCTCTGACATATAATAGATCTCTTGTAGGGGTAATATCTCCTAATTTAATCTGTTGAATTCCATTTAACAATTGTGTTATGATAGTGGGTATTACAGCACGTGCTGATTGTCTTGGACCATAAGTATTAAACGGCCTAACTATCGTTAAGGGCAGATTAAAACTCCTATAAAAAGATTCGGCTATACTATCAGCTCCAATTTTGGAGGCTGAGTAGGGAGATTGAGGCTGTTTAGGATGGTTTTCATCAATTGGAACATACCTAGCAGTGCCATAAACTTCTGAAGTTGAGGTTACAATTAAACGCTCAACATTAAAATCCTTTGCTGCCTGTATGATATTAAGAGTTCCCTTAACATTTGTATCAATATAGGAATCAGGAGAATGGTAACTAAACGGTATTGCAATTAGGGCTGCTAAATGAAAGACAACCTGACAATCCTTCATTGCTGTTCTAACACCATTTGGGTCTCTGATATCACCACTAAAAATTTCTATTTTGCTTTTTTGTTCATTGGTAAGTGTGTCCAACCATCCCCAACTATTAAATGAATTGTAGTATACAAATGCTTTTACAGAGGCTCCCTGTTCCAATAATAATTCAACCAAATGACTTCCAATAAAACCATCGGCACCAGTAATTAAGATTTTCTTATTATTTAAATCCATATGAAGTTTGAATTGCTAATTTCCTAGTTATTAATATTTTGGTGTAAACTCCAATCAATACTGATGTACAAAAGTTCAATTGTAAAGTATAAAAAAACAAATGATTTAAATGATAGTATTAGAACGTACAATTGAAGTATCAAAAAGTTACTTCAACAAATCCCACAAAATTTTTCTTCCAACAATTAATGCTACAATGAAGAATCCGCCCAAAATTCCCCCTGTAATTAAAGATTTCAATTTACCCATGCGTTCCTTTTTCAGTGGAAAAGTGGGCCGGTCAATTACTTGAATAAGCGGAGTTTCTTTACTCAAAGTTAATTTAGAAATTTCAAGATTAGTAACCAATTGTGTCAGTATTGCAGTATTAGCCTGTACATCTATTTGTTTTTGCTGAGATGGAGCCCTAAGAATCATTCTGGAAGGGTTTGCATTAGGATTCATATCATTGGATAAAGCAACTCCACTAATTGCAGAATTCAATCTTTGACGCACAGAATCAACTTTATGCTGCAAAATTTGTACATTCCGACTTGACTTTAATGTTTTTGTTTCTATATAAAATCTTGAAACCTCATCAACCAAAGCTTCTGCAAAATGTTTAGAAAAATTTTCATTTTGGGATTTTACTTCAACTTTGATTATACTCAATTTCCTGTCAATCTTGGCTACTGAAAGAAAATTTTGTACAATATCATTATGTACAGACATTAAAAGACTATCCTGAATCCTTGTAAAAGTCTTTGGGTCTGATTTCAAAGGAAATTTGAGCATTTCATTTAAACCTGCTTTTTCCTTCCACACTTCACGCAAATCTTTATAATCTATGTAATAATCAACCAAAGCTTGTTGTTTACCGCTGATGCTAACTGTCTTCAGCAAAGCTTTCTGAACCATTGATCGTGATCTCATCAATTCGAGTAAATTATCACCTGAAAAAGCACCGCCACCTCCACCACCAATATCAATACCAAACTGACTGGCCAATCCAAAAGCACCGCCTAAACCTCCAGATTTTTCGTCTTCCAAAACGAAACTATATTCAGCAATATAAACAGGTTTAAAAACAAAAGCCTTATAGAAGCCGATTCCACCCCCAATTAGTCCTACTATTAGTATAATCAGCCATTTAGTCCACAAATATTTTACCCAGCCAACCATTTTAAAGACTATCTCCTTAAAAGACATTTCACTACTATCATCAGAGTATAAATTGTTGCTGAGAGTTGTCGTTTCAACAAAACCACCTTCATTAATATGTGCCATAACTACTTCACCAAATTTAGGATGATAATTGCAAGAGAAGCTAGACCGCTGGAAATACCTACAATTTCCGTAGCAGAAATAGGCCGCTTTTCAGCTTTCATAGGTACAAATATTTCTGAACCCGGCTCAACACGAGGGTAATTATTAAAAAATATGATTTTTCGTGTACTTTTTACAGAACCATTAGCATAGATAATATAAGATTTACGCTTCAATGATTTATCTGAAAATCCTCCAGATTGAGAAATATAGTTTTTAAAGTTCCTGCCTTTTTCATATACTATTGTAACAGGAGAAAGCACTTCACCGATAACACCCACAGTTTGAAGCTGAGTAGGAATATTTACAACATCTCCTTCTTTCAAAACCAAGTCAATAGTCGAGCCAGGTGATTCTAATATTTTAGCGAGTCTAATTCCAACTGTTTCATTGTTTAAAGCACTTTCTATCTGGTTATCAATATCAAGAGAATCAGCAATTGAAGACTGAAGTCTTCTTAAAGACTCTTTTTTTACATTGTCTGAATCAGAATTTTTTGGTCGCTTCAACGAGGCGGCAGGTGCAAAGGCTAAAGCTGTTAAACCACCTGCTCTTTTTACCAAATCTGAAATTCTTTCATCCTTTCTCAATATTGTATATGTCCCGGGATATACTACTTCTCCTTGAATTTTTACTTGTTTTTGAACTTCGTAACCAGCGTTATTACGAACAAAAACTAAATCAAATGGCTGCAATAAAAATGGTTCTCCAGTAAATTTAAGATCCTTGTCTACACTTAACTGAAAAACTTCTGCAATAGAGGCGGAGGCTGATAAAACATCACTACTCCTCACTCTCCGAGAAATTTCTATACGTTTACTATTTGCACCTTCAGAAAACCCCCCTGCCTTCATAACAAGTTCCTCTAAAGTTACGTTCTCCAAAAAAGGAAAAGTGCCAGGCATTCTTACACCTCCTTCAATAGAAATACTAAACTCTTCTTTCAGATCGAAGAGGGAAGATATATTGATGATATCTTCTCTAAAAAGTTGAATGTCTGGAATTTTTCCACTTACTATTGCAGCCAGATCGAATGATATTAACTGAGTTTGATTATCCGGAAGTAAGCGGGTGATGTATCCGCGCTGCATAAAAGCGTCTTCTTTTAATCCTTCAGCTTTTGTTAGTAATTGAGTAAGACTAAGTCCGCGTTCAAGCTCATATTCTCCGGGACGAAAAACCGCACCTTGTATAGTTACCCGGTTTAAAAAGCGATCCAAAACCTTGTCAACAAAATACTTATCGCCACTTGCTGGTTCATAATTTGAAAACTGAGATGAACTTATATCCGTAATTTTACGTTCTGTTTCTGTGTTCTTTAAAACCTTAACGCGGGCTTTAAATGCAGACTCAGTAAAATCACCTGAAAAATTCAAAAGGTCATTAAATGATTCTCCTTTCAATAATTCAAAGATACCAGGCCGCTTAACTTCACCAGAAATTTCAATTCGTGACTTATACACCGGTATCCGGATAATATCCTGATCCTGCAAACGTACATTTGTACTTATTTCACCCTTAAGCAGGAAATCATAAATGTCGAGGGTTGCAATAATCTTTCCTCCACGAATTAATTCGACAGCCCTGAATGAACCGTTTTCAGTCGGACCACCGGAAGAGTATAAAGCATTAAAAACTGTAGCCAATGATGGTAGGGTATAACTGCCCGGTTTTTGAACCTCTCCTGTAAGTATTACCTTAATACTACGGATATTTCCAATGGCAATGTTTAATTTGGTATTACCAGCGGCCAATCCGGGGTAAACTTTACTCATTCTGGATCTGATCCTCGAAGTTGCAGCTTCAACAGTTAATCCGGCAACCTGGATCACTCCTACATATTCTATATTAATATTACCTTCAGGATTGACTTTTAGATTATAATTAGCTTCAGAATTTCCAAATATTGTTATTAAGATCTCATCATTTGTTCCGATAACATAATTCTGAGGTGTGGCCATGTTTAGGTTTGGCTCAAAGGTCAGGTTTGAGTTTTTGAACAGTTCAGCACCAAATATTTTTGAACGCTGTACAGACCCAACTTCCTTATTCAAATTTTCAGGCTCATAATTCAACTGCCTTTCGTTGTTACTGCTTTTTTCAGGGGCAGCACCAGCAGTCTGGGTTTTGGCCTGGGTTTTTAGCTTATTAACCCGCAGTCGAAGTTTTTGTATTTCCTCCGGATGCATTCCGCGGGCTTGTGCAATTTGCTCTAATTGTGCATCACCCATTCCTGTTGATTCTGCCTGAGTTATAAATGCCCGAATCTGATCATCACTCAATTCATCTACTTTGACATTACTTAAATTCTGTGGATTTACCTGTGAAAAAACAGGTGAGTTTAACCCAATGACAAATAGTAATACCCAAAGGCTAAATATTTTATTGATTTTCATATTTAAAATTTGTGCAAAGCTAATTAATTTATGTGTTTTTTAATATTACACTAGTTTGTTGGTGGAATATTGCATGTTTTAGTTGTCACACTGATTTCAAGACAGGTTTAGCTACTTTAAAAATCGCATAAATGCGGTTAAACTGGGCTTTTAGCCGCTCATAGCCGCGGGGGCCTAGAGTCTTTTGTCTTGAGTGGCTGTTGCACAACTATTAAGATTATTCTACTAAAAAGTTTTAGGTTTTACGATTTAGCTTTTTAGTGTTAGTATAATTTATACATAATCTT
>NZ_FNHH01000072.1 GCF_900103545.1 Daejeonella rubra | reverse complement strand
TTCAATTGTCCGCCAGAAACGGAAAACTCAGCAAAGAGATTAATATATTTATTAAATAAAAAAGGCCATCTCGAATTGTGTTTCGAGACAGCCTCTTTTTTATGTAAAATGTAATTTTATATAAAGGAAGTTGAGATACTTGTGATCTTCCACCCTTTGGAAGTATTTGCCAGGTTCAGGTATGTGATTTTTGAGAATCCTTCGTATTTCATGGTTACTTTCACTACACTGATAGTTGGAGTAGTTTCCACTACACTATACTCAGTAGTACAATTTTGCTCAACATTTTGAATGCCTTCAAGAGATTTCAGCATTTCTGCTTTGTTAAAATTCAGTATCCTGTCGCCATTCGTTGTGGTATACTTGATTTCTTTGTCAAGAACCTCCGGCAAGGCTTCGATCTTTCCGTGAGTCATCGCATCCACATAGGTTTGTGCGGCGTAGCTCATGTTCAATTTTTCAAGTTTTGATCCGTCAGCTGAAAAAGCTGAGAATGAAACAACTGTTAATAATGCTGCGGTGATTGTTTTTAAAGTTTTCATGATCTTGTTTTTTTATTTGTTTATAATTTTTTGTTTTCTTGTTTGATTTGTTGATTCAAAAGTATGGCGTAAATCAACGCTGGAAAACAGGAATTAGGCAGGTGGCGGCAAGTTTTCGGTAAACGGCGGAATTTAAGGGGTGAAATGTTTGAAGGAATTTTTTACCGAGAATCTATAGTATGGTTTATGGATTATTGCAATTGAAAACCGCTTTAATGCGAGTTGCTTCTTTGAGGAATGAGATCAGTGGAATTGGCCAACTAGTATTACCGTCACCGCGAATAATAAGCTTCAATGGTCTTTGCTTTTTTTGATGCCAATTCTCATCCTGCATTATTAATGTAATCATTGTCGGCCAGACTTAACTCGTTCGATCAATTGAATGATGGGATTTGTGTTACAAAAATCCATGGGATGAGTACTCAATTCCCCAATTGGGAAAAAATCCCACATTAAATCTCCTCTTTTTCCCTTAAAAACCCTGTTTTTGGCATGTTTAGCGGTTTGGACTGCTCTTTGCCTTAGTATGATCAAATAAGGAAAAAAAAATCTAACTATAAAAACAACATGAAAAAAATATTCGCATTAATCGCATTCGTTTCATTCTTAAGTACAGCATCATTCGCACAAACTGCAAATCTTAACATTACCTTATCTGATGTTCTTTCATTCAGTGTAACTCAGCCGGCATCATTGGATGTGAACTTCGATACAGAATTAAAATA
>NZ_FNHH01000010.1 GCF_900103545.1 Daejeonella rubra | reverse complement strand
TTCAATTGTCCGCCAGAAACGGAAAACTCAGCAAAGAGATTAATATATTTATTAAATAAAAAAGGCCATCTCGAATTGTGTTTCGAGACAGCCTCCTTTTTTAATCTCAAGACAAAAAGATCTCATTTTTTTTAGGGCAGCCCGAATATTTTTCCTGTTAAAATGTGCTTATACATTTTGATTTTGTTTACTGATTAATTGTTATTACAATGAAAAATTATTTCTTCAGGAAAGTGTGGAACATATCTGCCATGCTGATCATTGCAGGTACATTCCAACTAACTGCTAAAATTAAGGTTGGTGTTGCTGAGACGATAATTACCCCTGCAAATCCGGTTGGTGTTAGAATGGCCGGCTATGACCGGGGTGTGAATACATCTACAGGAGTACACGATGATCTTTATGCGCGCAGCCTGGTTGTGGAAGGTGAAGATGGAACAAGTTCAGCAATGATCACCGTTGCAGTGGTTAATATGTCGGAAGCGGTGATGGATCAAATTCGTACAGGAGTAAATAAGGAGACAGGAATTCCTTTTAAAAATGTAATTGTTTCTTCTACCCATACCCACTCGGGTCCGGTAATGGGAAATTTAGAAGATGCATATATAAAATTTTTTATCGGCAGAACTGTTCAAAGTGCAGTTAATGCCTGGAAAAGCAGAGTGCCGGGCAAGATTGGCGCTGGTTCAACGGAAGTTTTTGGCATGGCGATGAACGACAGGAGAATGGAGCATGGAGGTGTTCCTCCTGATCCTGAGGCTGCTGTAATTAAGGTTGAGAATGCTCAGGGAAAACTCCTTGGCGTATTTTTCAATTATGGCTGTCATCCTTCAGCTCTGGATTTGCATAATTTACAATTTACGGAAGACTGGCCATATTTCTCAATTAAAGGAATTAAGGAAAAGTTGCCGAAAGGAGTTGTAGTGGGTTATTTTCAATCGGCTCAGGGCGATGCAAAAGTGGGTTATCAGGCTGAACTTTCTGCAGTTGGTGCTTTTATGCAGGGAATCAGAAGCTTTGAATTTGCCGAAAAGAAGGGCCTCATCCTGTCAGAAGCCGTTCTCAAGGTATTACCGGAGATCAGGACTTCAGCCGACCTGGATGTAAGAGTTAGTTACGATAAGTTTCAAATACCTGTTCGGACAACTTTCCCATATACACATGAAGAAGCCCTTCGCTGGCAGGAGCAGGCGAAGAAGACTTTGGATGAAAAGGAGAAATTGGTCATCTATTATCCCAAAGACCTCGAAGGTGTTGAGCGACTCAAGGAAGCAGCACGTGAATTGGTTGCTAAAGGTAGTATAGGTAAAACCATAGGTCCTAGAACTCTGGATAAGTATAAAGTTGACTATTGGCTGGCTACCCAGGCGGTTAATCAATCAAAACGGATTGAAGCCCTGCCGGCTAATCCTGCACCCTTCTTAATGCCAATGCAGGCAATTCGTATAGGCAACACTGTTTTTGTGACTTTTCCGGCTGAAGTTTTTACGGAGATTGGTTTAACGGTAAAACAAAAGTCACCCTATGAAAATACTTTTATTTTGGGTGTTGCCGGTGGTTTTAATGGCTATATAGCAACGGCTGCTGAATATATAGAAGGTGGATATGCTGTTAATGGCAGCCCTTATGCACCTCAGGCTGAGCAGGCCTTGATTGATGCTTCAATGGAGCTAATTAAGCGGGTGAAGTGAGTTGACACCCGATAGCTATCGGGTTGACTATTAATATTTATTTGAAATAAAGCAGGATGTCATCCCGACGAAGGAGGGAACTTAGCGATTGTAAAGAATATTTTAATATGGAAAAATGCAAATCCAAAGTAATAAGGTCAGTATCGTACAATGAACCATTAAATTACTGTCAACAGGTAACAGATAACAGACAACTGATAACAGACAACAGGTAACAGATAACAGACAACTGATAAAAGATTATGAAAATTAAAGAAATACTACCTTTCCTGTTATTCTTCCTTATTGTGACTTCCATAAATGCACAAACTCAAGGAAACAGAGTACCATATGTAATTTATGACAATTTCGATACCGGCGAAATGTTTACCTGGGAACCTTATCCTTATCAGCAGGATACAGGTTATGATCCCTTATTTGGTACGAAAAAGGAGCCAGCTTATGGAGGAAAAGGGAGTTCACTTTCCCGCCTGACAAAGCCGAATGATGCGAATGATCTTACACAGGGATTTACTAAGCGTATTGATATGTATGCCCTTGCAGGTACAAGGTTAAAATTTGCCTATTTTTTGATGAGTGACAGGAGACCGGAAACCATGGATGTATCTATTGGTTCCTTTAATGGTGTTTTGTACACCCATACGATCAAATCACCCAAGGCAAATACATGGGTTGAGGTAGATATTCCTTTAGAATCTTTTAAATCAAAAGGTAATTCGCTGAGTGCTGGAGAACATCTTCAGGTGGTGGTTATGAAAACATTTTATCCTGTTGTTAACCATTTACCCAGCTATACTATGCTGATGGATGAGTTTCGGCTTAACGGAGAAAGATCGCGGCAGTTTGTTTCAGTTTCCCCAAAATCTACCTGGTTTGAGCAATTTGGACATTCTGTCATTAACGCTCATTTTAAAACTTCTCAGGCAATATCGCTTTCAGTAGCAGCTGAAGATGGAATAAAACCAAATGCAGTAAGTGCAGAGCTTATCGGTCCTGATGGCCGTTCCATTCTAAAAAATATTAAATTTTATGATGATGGAACTCATGGTGACTTAAAATCTGCTGATGGTATCTGGTCAAATAATGCCATCTATACGATTAAGCCGGAAGATCCAAGAGGTCAGTGGAAAGCAAGAATAACCGGACTTGCCGGGAGTCAGTTTAGCTGGGATCTGGGATTTATTGTTCCGGTATCGGGATTGAATGCAGAGAGCCACCCGAGGATCTTTTTCACTTCCACTGAACTTGCTGCCAAAAGAGATGGAAATGAGCCTGCTGCAGCCAAAAAACTACTTGATAACCTGATTAAAAGCTATAGACCATCTGCTATCAATATCGCTTCATTGCCTATGCCTAACCCCATTGCTCCGGAGTCTGTTACCGGAGGACCATATGCAAGTGCGGGTATGGGAGGCTGGTACAATACGCAGAATGCACTTGCAAGAATTGTTGATAATGAAGCCTGGCAATTTTATCTGAATGGAAATAAAGAAGCTGGTGAAAGGGGTAGGGCTGCTTTGAATAAACTTTGTGCTATGCCATCATGGAATCACCCCTGGATGGAGGCAAATGGAAATCATACCTATTATCCGGGAGCTCCCGCTGCAATGGCGGCTGCAGTAGGGTATGATCTTTTGTATCAGATATTATCCGCTCAGGAACGGGCCGCCATACGAAAGGGCATAATGGAAAATTCAATCAAACCATTTTACCGGGATATGGTAGAATTAAACCGGATGCCGACCAGTAATTCAAATCATATTGGTGTGATTCTTTCAGGTGTTGGACTTGCAGCAATGGCGATCGCAAATGATGATCCTGATCTGCCGGGTTTGGAACCCTATCTTTCTGGTATCCTTGCCAAAACGAAACAATTTATTGACCGGACCATGCTGCCGGAGGGAAGTTATAATGAACCCTATACCTATCAGGAAATGGGTTACAGAGAACTTGTCGAGTTTCTTTTTTCTCTTGAGAATAATTATGGGATTGATTATACTTCTACTACCTATTTAAAGGAGTTTTACCAGTATCCATTATACGTAACTCAGAATAACAGAGGTAAATATCAGGATCTGGGTGATGTTTCCCCAACCTATAGCTTTACACAGCAGCCCTCCCAATGGCTTGTTTATAAAATGAAGGATCCGTTCATGTATAAATATGTTAAACCAGCATGGGACTCAGGAAATGCGAGAGGAGGAATCCTGCCTTATTTGTGGTATACAGAAGGGATAATTCCCAAAAGCAGAGAAATATTGCCTTTATCAAAACATTTTGAAGGAAAGGGGCATATGGTTATGCGATCATCCTGGGATGATTCAGGAAGTATACTGATATACAAGGCAGGCCCTAACGGAAATCACTATCATTATGATCAGGGTACCATTCTTTTGACCCATAATGGTGAGGAGCTTTTGAGTGATGCCGGACATAGCAGCAGTTATTATGCAAATTTGTATTTCCCGGGATATTATACACAGGCTATCGGGCATAATGTGATGTTGATAGATATGAATGCTGAGAGCCAGGCTCCCGGTGATTTTGATAATGGTATTGCTTCACTTAAGACCTATCCTAAAATAAGCAATTCTTTTGCAGGAGATAAAGCCAGTTCCGTAAGGAGTGATCTTACAAGTGTTTATAAAGGTTTGGTATCCAGCTATCAACGTAGTTTATTGTATATAAAAGATGGACCGGTATTTCTTTTTGATGAGGTGAAAAGCCCTTCTGAACATTCCTATAACTGGCTGTTTCATGCCGAGCACACCAATGGGAAAAGCTCTATATCCTATTCAGACAATCGTATGATTATCACACGTCCTGAGGCACGTCTTACGATGGATGTACTATCTCCGGAACCTTTGACAAGCCAGATAAGAAATTCGGATCGCAGTGAGAGTTTTATTGCAATATCTTCTGCCAGGTTAAAGGATGCAACATTCCTTGCAGTGATGGTTCCTGAAGGAAAACCTTCAAATGGCGATTTTGCTTTAAGGCCTAAAGCAATCAGGATCGAATCAAATGGCTGGATAGGTGCCCGGCTTAAAGATCCAAAGGCTGATTATTTTGCATTTTTTAAACAAAGCAATAGTTCAAATGAAAATATTCAGGGTTTTACAACAGATGCATCACGATTTACAGCTACCCTGTCAAATGGCAAATTAAGTCAGGCATTTTTTGAAGGTAAGAGATTCAGTGGCTTCGGTTCTCAATTAGAATTTAAAACACCTGTGAGTGCCTCTGTTTCAATATCAGATGCAGGCACTGATCTTGAACTAAGTTCTGAAACTTTAACGGAACTGAAGATAAAAAGCAATTCAAAACCAGTTTCAGTTAGCCTGAATGGAAAAACAGTAAAGAATTGGAAGTATGATCAGAAAAGCCAGATTTTATCTGTAATTATTCCGCAGGGAAAATCAAAGATTAATGTCAATTAGGTTAAAAGAAACCTTTAATAATTAGTCCATTTTGACAATCTTTAATATGAGATCTATTGTTTCTTGATATTTAATATAATCCAGCAAGCATGAAGTTTTTTCTGTTCATAATATTGACCGGTTTGAGTTTGGGAACTTATGCTCAAAAAAATACTTTTCAATGGGTTCAGGAAACAAAGGAAGCAGCCTGGAAGGCCCGGGACTCTCAGGGTGAATTTGTTTTCAAAGGCAATATGTGGATACTTGGCGGATGGTATACTCCGCAATTGCCAAATCCACGCGATATTTGGAAATCCCCTGATGGTAAAAACTGGACACTTGTACTGGATAAAGCACCATGGGAACACAGTGATCTTTCAGCTGCATTTGTATTCAAAAACAAGATGTGGATGATGGGAGGAAGGAAATTGCCTGGAACAAACTGCAGCAATCAGGTCTGGTCATCGAAAGATGGTGAAAAGTGGATACTTGAAACCCCTAATGCAGGCTGGAGTCCAAGACTGGCACCTGGATTTGTTGTTTTTAAAGATCGTATGTGGATACTTGGTGGCGCCAGCGATTTTTATAAAAACAATGATAAAACACTATTTAATGATGTTTGGTCATCGGCTGATGGCAAAGAATGGAAGCTCGAACTGGCAAGTGCTCCCTGGTCAAAACGTACGCATGGAAAGGCAATTGTTTTCGATGGAAAGATCTGGATAATCGGAGGCGGAACCAGAGCTCCTAAAGCTAATTCATTGAACGATGTCTGGTCTTCCGGAGATGGAGTAAACTGGACTTTGGTTACCGATTCAGCAGCATGGGCTCCGCGCATCTGGTTTTCTACTCTGGTTTACAGAAACTGTATCTGGGTTTTGGGAGGCTGGGCGGAGTCAGGCAATATCGGAGACGTATGGTATTCAAAGAACGGTAAAGACTGGACTGAGTTTAAGTCGGATATCAAATGGACTAAAAGACACGAACATTCCGCATTTGTATTCAAGGATAAGATCTGGATCGCCGGAGGAGCTGCTGAACCTGATTATAAGCTGGACAGCGAAGTCTGGAGCCTGAGCCTGCCTGAAAAATGGTTTGCCGATCAATAAATAAATTAAAGAAAATCAACAAACAAAAAAATAAATAGTCAACTCTAAAAACGATGAAAAAAATATCTTCTGTTCTTTTATTTGCATGTGTTTTCATGCTTGTTTGTTCCTTTTCGACCGATAAGCCTGCAGTATATTCTGTTAAGAAGTTAAAGGGAGCCTTGAAAATAGATGCAAACTGGGATAAAGCACAATGGAAAAAGGTCAAAGAAATACCTATAAGTAATTTTATGGGAGATATTCCAGCCTTTAGGCCGGTGGTAAGCGGAAAGATGATGTATGATAATGATAATTTATACCTGATCTATAAGGTTGAAGATCGTCATGTACGTATTCAAATGGATAAATTCAATAGTTCAGTATCAACGGATGCTTGTGTTGAATTCTTTTTCTCGCCTGATATGGAATGGCCATTAAGGTATTTTAATTTGGAAATTAATGCAGGAGGAACGGCCTTGATGGCTTATCATAAAGATGGTAAAAGGATCAATTTATCAGAGAATGATTTTAAAATTGTAGAAATTGCTCATACACTTCCCAAAAAACTGGATAAGGAAATCTCTGCACCTGTTACCTGGTACCTGGAGTTTAAATTGCCTTTGGAACTGCTTAAAAAGTATGCTAACATCACTCAGCCCAAAAAAGGGGTGAACTGGAAAGCAAACTTTTATAAAACGTCCAGTAGAAGTTCTAATCCTCATTACCTGACCTGGGCTGTGGTACAGAACCCAAAGCCTCAGTTTCATTTACCACAGTTCTTCGGGACAATAAATTTTAAATAGTAAAATGTTATTTGGGATAGAATATCCCTTTTTGAATTGAGATACCAGTTAAAATATCCTGCAATTATTACTAGATTAACCAGACCATATTAATTAATATTTTCAAATAATTATCAATGTATAAATCAAGACGTGAATTCATAAAGAAGAATTCAATCACTTTACTCGGAACCACCGTTTTATCTGCTACCAGTACCGGGCTGCTCGGAAAAACTGCCGACTTTCTGATGCCTCAAATTAATGACCTCCTCTATTTTGACGCATTTACCCGTATTGGCCCCAGAAGGTATAAACATCCTGGAGAAAAGTGGCGTTTGGAAGAAGCGGTGGAAGAATT
Source organism: Daejeonella rubra (assembly GCF_900103545.1). GTDB lineage: Bacteria > Bacteroidota > Bacteroidia > Sphingobacteriales > Sphingobacteriaceae > Daejeonella > Daejeonella rubra. The sequence goes on along the minus strand of NZ_FNHH01000010.1, from coordinate 156,472 downwards.
AAACCACTGCTCTGTATCAGGAGCTATGGTGGCATCTACCATGTCGCTCAGCTATGATGCCATGTATTCGAATCTGGAACTTAGTGAAACACTGAAATCCTATAAGAATTTATTCCCCATCTGGAATATATTGCCTCACCATACGAATGAATTCTTAAGTCCTAAGGAGCTTAAGGTTAAAATGGCTGAATATAAGATCAAAGCTGTGACAATTCATCCTTTTTCTAATGGATGGGACTGGACCGCCGAATCCAGCCAGGAATTGCTTAACTACTTGAATGATAATAAGGTGTTTACCATTGTTACTGTTCCTGAATTAGGTGGCTGGAAAGAACTGAATGCTTTTCTTGATCGTTATAAATCAATACCATTACTTGTCACAGGAATTAGTTGGGGTGAACAGCGCTATGCAATTCCTTTGCTAACCGGGCATCCTAATTTCCATATCAGTTTCGACCGTTTTCAGATCAATGAAGGACTCGAATTCCTGTATAAAAAGGGGCATATTAATCAATTGATATTTGCAACAGATACACCAACCATGTCTGTAGGTGCCCACCGTGCATATATTGATTATGCTGATATCCCTAAAGAAGCCAAGGCAAAAATTGCTGGAGGAAATTTAAGTCGTCTTTTAGGAGGTTTACGTCCGCCTGCAATTCATACCAATAAGAATGAAGATATATTAATGACCGCTGTTCGTAATGGGAAACCACTCCCTGTTCCGGTGATCGATATGCACATGCATATGCTTCATGAAGGGATAAATGGAGCAGGTGGTACAGGTTATCATATGGAGAATGGCGGACCAAAAGGTATTTTCAAAATGATGGAAAAACTGGGTGTTGTTGGTGGTGGATTTATGAGCTGGAACGGTGTGGTAAGTAATGATTCTGTACAGGGTAATAAACTGGTTAAGTCAGCGCTGGATGTTTCACCGAAAGGTTACTGGGGACTTGCAACTTTCAGTCCGACACATTATACCCAGGAACAATTAGCAGAAATGATCCCACAGGTTTATGCAGATAAGCGTATTATTGGGATGAAGCCATATCATTACTATGGTATGGAATATAATAACCCGGCATATGATATCTGGTGGGAATATGGAAATAAAAATGGTCTGTATGCGCTGATCCATCCTTCCAGATCGGATCTGCAGGAAGTTGAAAAACTAGCTGCTAAATATCCAAATGTAAGATGGGTTATTGCTCATGCCGGTGGTAGCTATAAAATGGCAGATATGGCGATCTCTGCGATGAAAAAGTACAAGAATGTTTACGCAGAACTTACTTTAACCCCCGTTCCTCTGGGTGTCATCGAATATATGGTGGCAGCATTGGGTGATGACCGTATCCTGTACGGATCTGATCTGCCGATGCGCGATCCGAGACAACAGTTGGGTTGGCTGGTATTTTCCACACTTCCGCTTGCAAGTAAAAAAAGGATTTTAGGTGAAAATGCTTATAAAGTGGTTGAACCCTGCCTTAAAAATATGCCGGAACATAATGTGCCGGAGGTGTTTAGGAATAGGAAATAGGAAATTGAGACCTGATAAATATCGGGTTACGGAATGAGTACCACGAACCAGGAATCAAGGGTCAAGAAGTGGAAATTGGATAGTCTTTAGCCATTGCGTCTTAGCGAGAGAAAAAAACAAGAAGTTCTTGTGGGACGGTGAGGGCAGCGATTAAAGGGAATTGGAAAATGTTTTAAGGACTCTCGCAAAGACGCAGAGACGCGAAATATACCATCTGTAACGAATGATTTTATATAATCTTTAGCCATTGCGTCTTAGCGTCTTAGCGAGAGAAAAAATTGAGAAGTTCTTGTGGGACGGTGAGGGCAGCGATTAAAGGGAATTGGAAAATATTTTAAGGACTCTCGCAAAGACGCAGAGACGCGAAATATACCATCTGGAACGAATGATTTTATATAATCTTTAGCCATTGCATCTTAGCGTCTTAGCGAGAGAAAATAATAAGAAGTTCTTGTGGAATGGTGAGGGCAGCGATTAAAGGGAATTGGAAAATGTTTTAAGGACTCTCGCAAAGACGCAGAGACGCGAAATATACCATCTGAAACGAATGATTCTATATGATCCTTAGCCATTGCGTCTTAGCGTCTTAGCGAGAGAAAAAAATGAGAAGTTCTTGTGGAATGGTGAGGGCACTGACACAAGGGAATAGAAGATGTTAAAAAGATTCTCGCAAAGACGCAGAGACGCGAAATAATTGGATGACGGTAATTTGTTTTCGATAATGAAAAAACTAATGAGTAAAATTATCTTAGCGAGTATGCTCTTATCAAGCCCAGTTTTTGCCCAATGGCAGGCAGGTGTTGCCAAAGCAGATATTACCCCGACAGAACCGGTTCCTTTGGCAGGATATGGTGGTAAAACACGGATGTCTAAAGAAATCATTCATCCGATCTGGCTTAAAGCATTGGCTATCAAAGATTCAAAAGGAGAAACTTCCGTTTTGGTAACAGCTGATCTGGTCGGGCTAAGCAATAAAATGGTTGCCCTTATTGCAGGTAGTGCAATGGAAAAATACAGGATTCCAAGAGAGCGACTTATTTTAAATACCTCGCATAATCATTCTTGTCCTGTAACGGAAGATGTACTCTGGATCTATTATGAATTGACTCCGGAAGAAGTAGCTGCAAAAGACCGCTATACCGCAATGGTTTACAAGCGTTATGATGAGGTTATTTCAAATGCACTCAAAAATTTAGAACCTGCTGAATTACATTATGAACAGGGTCTGGCAGGAATTGCTGTGAATCGCCGCAGATCCCGCGGTCCTGAAACGCGTGCTTTTGGCGGACAGGTTGATCAGGATGTACCGGTAATCACGGTCAGGTCTGACAATGAATTAAAGGCTGTTCTTTTTGGTTATTCATGTCATACTACAGCCCTGGGAGGATTGAGTATCAATGGGGATTATGCAGGTTTCGCTCAATTGGAACTGGAGCGATCGAATCCAGGTTCATTGGCAATGTTTGTTCAGAATTGCGGAGGTGATGCAAACCCATTACCACGCATTCGTGGAAACGATGAAGAGGCAACAAAGCTTGCTTCCATGTATGGGAGCATTCTGGCTGAGTCTGTACGGCAGGTAATTGCTGCACCAATGAAACCATTGACCGGGCCCCTAACTGCCGTTATTGGTGAAACAGAACTTTTCCTTCAACCCGGGCTTCCATTGGCAGAACTCAAGAAACAATTACCCGGACTTAGCGGCATGACCAAGCGTGAAGTTGAGCACCAGATAGGTCAATATGAAAAGCAGGGTGCTCCTCCTGACAGAGTAAAATATCCGATCCAGGTATGGAGATTCGGTACTGACTTTACATTCATAGCCCTAACAGGAGAAACTGTCGTTGATTATTCCCTGAAATTTAAAGGGCTTTATGGATGGAATGACACCTGGGTATTTGGTTACAATAATGATCTACTAAGCTATGTTCCCAGTTTACGAGTGCTTAAAGAAGGGGGATATGAAGGCGATAGCGGTATGGCTGAATATGGTCACCGGGCACCATATACCAAAACGGTAGAAAAGCAGATCAGTAAAAAGGTTGCTGAATTGGTTAAAAAATCGAGGGAGTAATAAACAGATTGGATTGCCAGTTATTACTTCCTGTCATAAGATTGCTTCGTCGTGCCTCCCCGCAATGACAATCATGCCACAGCAATAATCTTCGCACAGCCACCATATTTAACCGGATTGACAACAGTATCCGTAAGCGGAATCCCCATCTGTATCCCCAGGGATAAGATCATCGTCATCTGATCAGAAATTACAATCGTATCCTTTAAATGCACAGAAACATCCATTGCCTGAAATAGTTGGCTGGCATGAAACCAGTCGGTGTACACACTCCTGTTTACTATATTGCCTGCATGGTATCCCTTACCGATAAAACGCATGTCAGTGACACAGCCCAGATTGACAATGAAACGAAACAGCGGATACTGTTTGGATAACATTAAATTTACGCCCGGCATTAATTCAGGAAACTGAATATGGGCCTGTTTATGATCGCGGTCGAGACTGAATTGCAGCGGATGCCTGACCACACTTTCAAAAATGGTGTTCCTGTTCAGACTGAAGCCAGTCAGCAAATGTTTATGACGGGATAAAAAGACATTCCGTTCACCGCGCGGACTTTCAGTATCTAAAAGCTGAATGGTTTTTGCCAGAGAGTTCAGCATAGGTGTATAATTATAATCTGCTAAAGGAGCTAAAGCCAGCATAGACCTGCGAATAATTCCACCCATTTTTGCACAAGCACTGAACTCGGTATAATTATCACGGGTAAGCTTAAAAGAAGGCGAATTCAGAATCTTCTTTTTATCGGCACCACCCTTAGTCCGAATAATGGTTTGGTTCATTCCCGGCAGCTTGTAAGCAGAAAGGTTTCCTAGTCCCCCGGAAAACTCAAGACCGTTTTTTAGTATAGCCATAGAGTGTAAGTATTTGTTAATAAACAATATACAAAATATAGATTAAGTATATTTATTAAAATATACCTTATATATACCTAAACTATACCTTGACTATACTTAAACTATACTTTAACTAACACCGCCAGTACTATTTGTCTTAGCCTGAGAATAGCATTGGCTTGCCTTGCTTTAAGCGTCCGGATTGTATACAGGCGGCTTGCCTAGAAATTTTAGTCTGGTTCAATATAAAATTGAACTTTCTGTGTTAATTGCTACTATAATTTTCTATTGGGATTAGGTAATTGGGATTAGAATGGGCATATTTAATAAAGCATGATAATACGCCAGCCGATTTGGGTAGCTTGAGAGAGTTTTATAGCCTGTATAAATAAGTTGTACGCTATTTTCCCCCATGCATAAAAACTATAATATAGATAAATCTAAAACAATATAATGGATATAGCCTCTTTAACAAAAGCCAATGCCAAAAGCCTGGCTACCGAATTACAATGGCTTAACCTGGTTATTAATACCAGCATGAGTTTGTACTGGGGAAAAACAGGCGGTTATAAAACCATTTACGATATTGAACCGCCCGATCTTACAAACGACACATCCCATTATGCACAGGTAGTTTCACATTACAAGATGGATTTTGATGAGCGGATAATACTGATATTGTCATTGGTGCCGCATGTGCAACCTCAATTGCTGGATGTTTTTTTTTTAAAGAATACCGACTACGACCGTGGCTTTACCGAGCTGGGTGGAATAAAAGGAAAGAATCATTCCGGCTTTATACCTACCGGCGAAACCGCGGCATTTATACTGGCTGCAAACAGTCTTGAAAACCGGTTTCGCATAGCTGAAACTTTTGGCGAAGATCATTTTTTTCATAAGAATAAGATCCTGCGGCTTAACAATGCTGCTGCCGACGAACCATTTTTAAGCGGTGTATTAAATATCTACACAGAATACCTTAACTATTTTACCAGCGATATTAAACACAAGCCCAACTACAATATTAATTTCCCGGCCAAAAGAATCACCACTAGTCTGGAATGGAGTGATTTGGTTCTTAATGGATTTAAACTGGATGAAGTGATGGAGATCAGTGACTGGATAAAACACGGAGATCATATTTTGAACCTATGGGGCCTGAATAAGAAAATAAAACCCGGTTACCGTGCCTTGTTTTATGGCCCGCCCGGCACAGGAAAAACTTTAACTGCAAGCCTGCTGGGTAAAACAGCGGGCCTGGATGTGTACCGTATTGACCTTTCGATGACGTTATCAAAATACATTGGTGAAACAGAAAAGAACCTGGCCAATATTTTTGACCAGGCCGAAACCAAGAACTGGTTATTATTTTTTGATGAAGCCGATGCCTTATTTGGCAAGCGGATACAAACCAGCAGCAGCAAGAACCAGCATATCAACCAGGAAATAGCTTACCTGCTTCAGCGAATCGAAGATTATCCCGGCGTGGTAATACTGGCTTCCAACATAAAAGCCCACCTGGGTGAGGCTTTTACACGCCGCTTCCAAATCATGATATCCTTTACCATACCCGATGAGTCTGAGCGTACAACCCTATGGCAAAATTCTTTTTCAGCTGAAACCGTACTGGAAGAAAATATAGACCTGTATGATATCAGCCGCAAATACGAACTATCGGGTGGCGCTATTATCAACATTGTACGCTTTGCTTCTTTAATGGCCATGAAGCGAAATAATAATATTATTTTGCTGAACGACTTGTTGGAAGGAATAAGGAGGGAGTTTGGAAAGGATGGTAAGATAGTGGGAAAGGGTGAGCGCCCAATTTATAAGCTACAAGACAACACAATAGTTGATAATGAAACTGCAATTGAATGAAAGCCTAATCAAACAAATTTTGAATTAATTCCAGTAGACAAACAATATCACGCAGGACAAGAGGAATGTTTGAAACGACTCGGAGTAAAAAGTTTGGACGACCTTAAATGACAAAAATCAAACTAAGAACTAACGCATTAACCATATCTGAAGTAGATGAATGGTTTACTGCTCATCTTCCTTACATTCGGACAACTTTGACAACCCCACTGTCCGTAGAGTTTCCATCGATAAAAAATTGATGTTTTAGCGCAACATTCATTAGCTGTTGTACAGTTTAAGCGTAGCGTCTACGGATTATTAAATGTTCAGGACTCAGTTGATTCATTTTTAATTAAAATGATCAGGTAAAAACATTAAACTCTACGGAAAGGATAGGTTCTCGCTTCCGCTAGATCCGATTTTGTCGGATGACAAGCGTTTTTGTTGGGAATCGAAATTTGGAACCATCTAACCCAATCCGCTTTTTTTAACATATTTTATTTTCCGAATGGGGCTTTTTTCTTTTTGCAGGTCATATATCTGTTAAAAGGTTAAAAAAAGAATTATACTTCTATTCATGAAAAACCGGACTGATTTTGGTTTAAACCGAAGAACATTTTTAAGTACCAGTGGTCTCGGACTTTTAGGTGCTTCCATGTCGGGTGTATTATGTAATGTTCCTTCGAAAGAAGAATCTGAGCAGACAGCGAATACCTTTCAGAAAGATGGTTGGAAGGCCATTATGGAATCGGCAAAGAAATATCCGAAGCTTGATGCTCATAACCATGTCTGGTCGGGTAGTAATGCTGCCCAGGTAGATGAAAGTTGTGAAGCGCTGGGTATTACAAAAGCGGCCTGCTCTATTCCCGGAGGGAAAAAGGTTGCAGAAATTCGTGCTAATAATGATATTATTATTCAGGCGATGAAATCGCATCCCAAGCGCATCATGGGACAATGTTATATCAATCCTTTATTTAAAAAAGAGGCTTTGGATGAGATCGACCGTTGCGTTGACAATGGTATGGTGATGCTTGGCGAACTTTATGATGCGGTTAAAATTTCTGATCCGATGTATTACCCTATTGTTGAACGCTGTATCCGGCATAAAATTCCATTGATGCTACATGGCGTGACCACACTTGGAAACTGGCGCCCGGGATACTTGCCAACTAATCCTCCAAATTCCTCTGTTCCTGAAGATTTTGTTGAAATAGCGAACCGCTATCCTGAAGCGATGATCATTTGTGGTCATATCGGTGGGGGAGGTAACTGGGAATACATGTGCCGGATTTTAAGGAAGGCTCCGACATTATTTCTGGATACCAGCGGTAGTGTAAGTGATGAGGGAATGATTGATATGGCGGTTAAATATCTTGGTGCAGATCGTTTGTTATTTGCTACCGATATGAACTATGAAACCGGTGTCGGTAAAATCATATGGGCTGATCTGAGCGAGGCCGACAGGAAAAAGATATTCTTCGAAAACTTTAATAATTTATTGAGAAAGGCGGGTAATCATGCTAGTTGATATCAATGCATTCGTTGGTCACTGGCCATACCGGAACTTAAGAGGGAATAACCTCAAAGACCTGCTGCAACGTATGAATACCTATGGGGTGGATAAAGCACTAGTGTCCAATCTGAATGGGATTTTTTATGTGGATGGGCAAATTGCAAATGAAGAGTTATTTGCAGAACTAAACTCCGATGCCTCATTTAAAGATCGCTTTATTCTGTTCGCGACCATTAATCCGATTCTTCCCTGGTGGAGGGATGCACTGGAGACCTGCCATAAAGAGTTTGGAATGAAAGGAATACGGATCTTTCCACATTACCATCATTACAAACTGACTGATGCAGCCTGCATTGAAATGGTTAAGGCTGCCAGAGATCTGGGTATGCCGGTTTCAATTCCACTCCGTATGACTGATTTGAGGGAACGGTCCTGGCTGGATGTGGATAAGGCGATCAGTTATAATGATGTTGCTGCTTTGGTAAGTAAAGTGCCTGATGCAAAATATATGATTCTTGAAGCCCGGATCACTGACGGACAGGAACCCACTACAGCTGAATCTGTTAAAATACTGAAGGCAGCTGATGTTCTTTTCGACACATCAAGAGGTAGTGGAGTGGTTGTAAAAGGCCCGAATAGTGAAAGTTTAACCTATTTGCTTGAGAATTTCGGAGCTGATAAGCTGGCTTTTGGAACAGAGACTCCTTTTGTGGATTATACCTCACCGTTTTTAAGACTCGGAGCTTTTAAAGCTATAAACGAGACTGAAAAACAAAAGGTATGGTCGGGGAATGCGATGCGAATGCTTAAACTATAAAAGAATTAAATCTTAAAGAATAAATACTAATTACTATCAACAATGAAGAAACAATTCCTTTTACAAATGCTTGCCATTTGCATGATTCTCAATCTTGCCTATGCTCAAAGTCCGGTAAGCCGGACACCCTACACCCTTTTCAATAATTTTGAAACCGGGGAACTTTTTGGCTGGGAAACCTATCCCTATGCTCAGGACATCGCTTTTGACGCGCTCTATTATGCTGTAAAGTCGCCAACCTATAAGGATAGTAAATATGCACTCGCACGTCCGTTTAAAGCTCATGATACCAATGAATTGTATCAGGGTTTTACCAAACGTTTGAATATTTATACCATTGCAAATACCCGTGTCAAAGCCGCTGTTTATTTTCAGAGTGATCGCAATGCAGAATCTCTGGAACTTTCTTTAGGAACATTTGATGGTAAACGTTATATGCATAAGATCAATAATCCTAAGGCAAATACCTGGCTTGAATTGGATATTCCAATTGCCAGCTTTAAGCTGAAAGGTGAATCCCTGAAAGCAGGTGAGCATATTCAGGTTATTACCCTCAAAGGATCTTATCCCATTGTAAATTACCTGTTTACCTATACTATCTTAATGGATGATTTCAGTATTAATGGCGAACGCGACAGGCAATTCATAGCCACAAATCCAAGTTCTACAAATCTGGATATGTTTGATATAGCTATTTTGAACAAACACTTTTTTTATGGTGATAATATCAGCTTAAAAGTTGCTCCTGAAGGCAATGTTAGTCTAAAACAGGTTAAAGGAACACTGCTTGACAGTAAAGGCCTGGTAGTTAAAGAAAATATTGCATTCACCCGCAGCGGAAACGAGTGGGTTAATAATGCAATTTATAAACTGACCGAAAAAGATGCACGCGGACAATGGGAGATCAGATTAAAAGGAGAATCAGATAAGGGTGCTGAGGTTAACTGGGCTTTCCGCTTTCTGATGCCTGGAAAACAGGTTAACGGACATCCACGATTATACTTCTCTGCTGAAGAGCTGAAAAACCGCCTGGCCAGTGAAAAATCTCCGGTTGCAAAAGGGATACTGGATCATGCTCTAAGTGAAAATGATTTCATGAAAGTTAATGTGGATGCGATCAATGAAGGTAAAGATTATACAGCTGAAGCCCTTGTTGGTGGTCCCCATGCCAGAACTTCAGTTGGTGAAAATTCTTATGCAGTATGGAATAATCCCAATTCAACACTTGGAAAGGTAATTGAAGAGGGCAGTTTTAAATATACTTTTACTGGTGATCGTGCGGCAGGTGAGCAGGCAAAAAAGGCTCTTTTGAAGCTTTGTTCTTTTAAGAAGTGGAATGCAGACTGGATGCTTGAACGTAAGTTCTGGACCTATTATCCGGTTGGATATACCATAAAGCCCGTAGCTTATGGATATGATATGCTTTATGATCTGCTTTCTGATTCAGAAAGAGCATTTGTCAGGAAAGCAATAATGGATAAAGGATTGAAAATGTTCCATCGTGATATGGTTGAAATGAACCGTATGCCTTCCAATCAAACGAACCATATAGCTGTTCTGGCTGGAGGAATGGGTTTAGCAGCTACTGCTATCTATGGTGATGATCCTTCTAATCCTAGCCTTGAACCATACATTTCAGGTATCATGACCAAAACTAAAACCTTTATCGACCGTACCTATTACGAGGATGGAAGTTATGGTGAGCCGAAAAGCGGCTATATGAACATGGCAAGCAGGGATATGGGCGAATTATTGCCCGCCTTTGAGCGTAATTTTGGTGTAGATTATACTACAACTACTAATTTTCAGCATTTTTATAAATACCTGATCCAGGCTAGCTATTCTAATGGATTGATGCAGGATTACGGTGATGGAGGCGGTGCAAAAGGTTCAAAGGTCGACCTGGGTGGACAGATCCACTCCTGGTGGTTAGTAAACCGTACCAAAAATCCTTTATTATATTCTTATGTTAAACCTTTTTGGGAAGCCGGAAAAGGTGGGTATTTAAGCTACTACTGGTACAGAGATGATATTACTCCGGCTTCAAGAGAAACATTGTCTCCATCAAAGTTCTTCTCAGCACAGGGTATGGTTATGCGTTCAGGATGGGATGATGCAGCAATGGTATTAAGTACCCGTGTTGGCCCCAATGCTAATCACTATCACTATGATCAGGGAAGTTTCCAGATCATGAAAAATGGTGAGACACTTCTTACTGATCCGGCTTATGGTCCATTGGGTTATTATGCGAATCTTGAATATTTAAGCTATCATGTTCAGGCCAATGCTCATAATGTGATGCTGGTTGATCATGATCCTGAAAGTCAGACGCCTGCACATTATGATAACGGAATCAAAGCCCTGCGTGATTGGCCAAAAGTGTTGCATTTATTTAATGGAAAACATGCTGATGGAATTGAAAGTGAGCTGAGCTCTGTTTATAAAGATAAGCTTGAAAAATATTCAAGAACACTGCTTTATACTAAAACAGGTCCTATATTTTTGTTCGATGAGGTAAAAAGTAAGACCCCGGGCGGTCATGTGTACGACTGGTTGTTCCACGCTCCTCCGGGAGAAAATAATGAGACTGCCATCAGCTATAAAAATGGCCGTATGATCATCGATCGTCCTAAAGCAAAACTGACAATGGATGTGGTTAGTCCGGAAATCACTGCCTCAAAAATTTATGATAAAGGCGTTGGTAAAGTTTTTTATGAGTCATTCCTTGATCTGGCAAGTAAGTCAAACCTGGATCAGGTGAATTTCCTTGCCGTTATCTTACCTGAGTCTAAATCAGGGTCAGGCAGTGCCGGACCTGCTCCGGTAACTACCAGAATGGATGCTCCGGGATGGATCGGTGCAAAAATGGAACATGCCGGTGGCTCTGACATCGGTTTCTTCCATATTGGAACAGAAAATGGTACTGCGGCAGGTTTTAAAACTGATGCTAAGAGGTTCACAGCATCTTATGATAAGTCGGGTATGCTAAATAAAATTTATTTCGAAGGAACCTCAATTTCAGGAAATGGGGTATCGATCACTGCAGATCAGGGAGTAAGAGGTACAGTTCTGGTTGATGGATCAGGTTTGAACTCTGAAATTAAGTCGGCAAGAGATCTGACTTTGAAGTTCACGTTTTCTGGAAAGCCATCGGCTGTTCAATTGAATGGTCAGCTAACGAATGACTGGACTTATGATTCATCATCCAGCATGCTGACAGTTAAAACACCAAAAGGAACCAATGAGCTTAAGATCTCCAAATAAGATATCGGCGCTTCGTTTAATTTGATGAAAATACTATAGGGATCTTCGTTATCATTTGATAGCGATGATCCCTTTTTTCATGAATAATGTACTAAATTCATTGCTTTATTAAAATAGTAAAAACTACTGTTTATGAACCGATATCCTTTGCTATACTCTTTATTGATCATCCTTTTTTCCCTTTTGGGGATGTCTGAATTATCTTCAAACATGATTGGCAGGGATATGAATTTAAGCTTAAAGAGGAATGTTTTTTCATCTCCGGTATATGACAGCCTTAAAACGAGGCAGCAAAGCTGGACTGCCGAACAGCTATGGATGCAATCCACCTCTCAAAATCTTAAATTTTCAGATAATTCCATCATTCAGGAAGATATTTTGCTTATCGAAAATGATGCAGGCGGTTTGGGATCGATCCGTTCTGAAGCCTGGGATACTTTATCAAAGGGTATTATCATCAGGAAATATCTGGAACTGCCGCTATTGCCTGTGACAACTGCAACTATAAGTATGCTTGTTTATCCTGTATTTCCTGCAGAGCCTATGAGCGGAGGCATGCTGGAGTTTAAAGTGAACGGACATAAGCCTATAATCTATGAACTCAGGCATTTCTGGGCTTCTGTTCCGGTTCCTGCTGAATATTTGATAAAGGGTAAAAACCTGATCGAGATAAAGGCACATAATCAGAATGAGAAATTCAGGATACCAATGGCTTTAAGTTCGGTTGTTAAAACTATTGTCGGGCAGCCCACATCTTATACTGGCAATAGTCAGCGAAGCAGTGATCAGGGAAAAACCTGGAAATATGCAGGATCTAGCTCAAATATTGCAGAATACCCTGTCCGTTTAAAAATTAAGGCTTCAAATAAGCGTGCATGGCTTCAAACTCCTGTATTTAACCTGGCAGATAAAGGACTTAGAGATGTATTTTATCTTCCTGTAAAGATGGAAGCTGCCAGCCTTCAAATTGATACGCTGAACAGCTCAGGTTCAAATTGGCAAACCCGAATCAGAAGCGGCAATACTCATGTGCCGGAAGTGGGTGATTGGACTGACTGGAGACCTGTTGAAAATGGAAACTTAGCGGTGGATTTAAATCATCGTTTTGTACAGATCGAATTCAGTTTTGAATCAAATTCAGGGATCATTTCCCCGAAGATTCAGGGTTTGCGATTAAATACTAAGTGGCGGTCGCCTGATAATTCTGATAATATATTTGTCTCCGAAGTAAAGAACTACCCATTGATCCGAAGTTCTTTTGAGTTCAGGCACGAAAACCCGTCTTTACCTGCACTTCAGGAGTTCAGGAAACAATTTCAGCTTGATAAAATTGTTGAGGGAGCAAAAACTGAGTTGGATAAAATTAAGCGTTTAAGAGCCTGGGTTGCAGGTAGCTGGGATTGGTTCCTTCCGAATCCTGAATTGAACGATCTTCTAACCTGGGATGCCAGGAAAATTTTAACTGCACCGGATAAATCATTAAATCTGGCTCAAAAAGGAGGTAATTGTCTCCATTATGCGATTGTTTTTGCTCAGGCCTGTCAGAGTTTTGGGATCCCGGCACGTATAGTTAATACAAATTATGCGATTTGGGGCGGACATGAACTTGTAGAGGTCTGGTCGGGGGAATTTGAAAAGTGGATCATGGTGGATCCTAATTTTGATTCGATGTTCTATGGAAAGCAGAATGGCGTTCCGCTGAATATCCTGGAATTGCATCAGGTATTTCTGGAAACCTATTATCCCGGGAAAGAGCTTGTCGACCGGGATTCATGGTCTTTCGAAGATAGAGACCGTCGGGCAGAAAAGATCGATCCTGAAACACTTCCAATCCGGATGGAAGTAGGAGGGAATGCCTATTCCGGTCAGATCAATAAGGATTATGTTTGGTGGAAGGCTACATTCAATAAATCCAATCCAGGATATTCCGGTGGTTATGGCTTCTATAATACTGCAGAAGTACGCTGGCTACCGCGAAGTAACTGGTTAAGTCAGGAATTACCATTGCCAGTAACGCATGGCAGGACCCATTGGGGATGGGATGGGTATTACGCATGGACTGATGATCAGACACCTGAAACTGCTGAACATCGTTATTTTGTGAGGAGGGAAAGAGATATGTATAATCGTTTATTTGCAGTTGATTTCAGTGCATTACCTGTCAGTGAGGGTTTACTTGAGATCAATATGGCAACTGATACTCCCAGATTCAAGCATTTCGAAATAAGCGTCAATGGAAATATCACCTATGAAAATACATCTTCTGCTTCAGTTAAATTATCATCAGGAGTCAATACCATTGAGATCAGAAGTGTTGATATTTTGGGTAATCAGGGTTCAAAAAGTATGCTGAAGGTTCATTATAATTCGCTTAATTGATATTTTGAAGATATAGTTTATTCTCCGGGACCTTTTGAGATTAAAATATTTTAGAGACGGATAGGACATTCAAACTAATCGGGGTCATAAATATATGAGCTCGAGGTTTATTAATTTCAAACCTGGGGTTTTACATTAATTTCAAATAATTCATCAACATTAAATAGACTAAAACCTGTTATTTTTCTATTTTAGGGGATCGTTATAACGGGCTGAAAAAAGTATGGAAAGAATTCTAAAAATACACAACGGTAAAATTTTAACGCCTTATCGTATCATTGAAGGAACGGTAATAGTGGTGGATGGAAAAATAAAAGAGGTAACTGAGGGGAATATAGATGTTGCCGATGCTATTGAAATAGATGCTAAAGGTCAATATATAGCTCCCGGATTTATTGATATTCACGTTCATGGTGGTGGTGGTCATGATTTTATGGATGGCTCTGAAGAGGCATTTTTGAAAATCGCTGAAACACATGCAATGTATGGAACAACAGGTTTGATGCCTACTACATTGACCAGTGAACTGGACGAGCTTTATAATACACTTGAATTATACAAACAAGCTGATAAAAACAATAAAAAAGGCGCTCAGTTTCTGGGAATGCATCTTGAGGGACCATATTTTGCATTAAGTCAGCGAGGTGCTCAGGATCCCCGATATATCCGTAATCCTGATCCAAAGGAATATATGGATATTCTTTCCAGGTCTTCTGATATAAAAAGATGGAGTGCTGCTCCCGAATTAAAAGGTGCAATCGAATTTGGAAACCATTTACGCTCCAAAGGTATTCTGGTTGCTATGGCACATACCGATGCGATCTATGAAGAAGCATTAGTTGCATTTGAGGCTGGCTATACCCTGGCAACGCATTTTTATTCTGCTATGTCGGGGGTTTCACGCAGAGAGTGTTTCAGATATGCCGGAGTGATTGAAACTGCCTATCTGCTAGATGAGATGGATGTAGAGATTATTGCTGATGGAGTACACCTGCCTGCACCTTTATTAAAGCTGATCTATAAAATTAAAGGGCCTGATCGTATTGCCTTAATCACCGATTCGATGCGTTCTGCTGGGATGCCTCCCGGAGATAGTATTCTCGGTAGTAAGCATAATGGATTGAAAGTGATTGTTGAAGACGGGGTGGCTAAACTTCCAGATCGTTCTTCTTTTGCCGGAAGTGTGGCCACTTGCGACCGTTTAGTTAGGACGATGATTAATATGGCTGATGTGCCTTTGCTGGAAGCTGTAAAGATGGCTTCTCAGACTCCGGCCAATATTTTAGGTTTGGGTTCAACTAAAGGATCTTTGATCACAGGTAAAGATGCCGACATTGTTATTTTCGATGGGAATATTAATGTTAGTACAACCATAGTTCAGGGAAGAGTTATTTACAATAAAGAAAATTAATACAATTACAGAAATTACATATTACCAGTTATGAGAGAGATCAATAAAGATAAATTAAACGTAAAAATATATAGTGGAAGACCGGAATTAGGTGCTGCGGCTGCTGAAATTCTTACAGCGAAAATCTCTGAATTGTTAAAAACAAAGGAATATATCAATATCATTTTTGCTTCAGCTCCTTCACAAAATGAGTTTTTAGCAGAATTGCTCAACAAAAATATTGAATGGAACAGGATCAATGCCTTTCACATGGATGAATATGTTGGCCTGCATCCGGATGCACCACAAGGATTTGGAAATTTTCTAAAGGATAGATTATTCAGTAAGGTGAACTGCCGCGAGGTACATTATCTGAATGGTAATGCTGTCAATATTCAGGATGAATGCAAGCGTTATTCCGACCTGCTTATTAAATATCCTACTGATATCGTATGCCTGGGGATAGGGGAGAATACTCATCTGGCCTTTAATGATCCGCATGTGGCTGATTTTAATGATCCAGAGATCGTAAAGGTTGTAGATCTTGATCAGGATTGCCGTACTCAGCAGGTTAATGATGGATGTTTTGCAAGCATTGATGATGTTCCTACCCATGCTCTTACTATTACTATGCCGGCATTGTTCAAATCAACTTTCGCTTATGCCATCGTGCCGGGTAAGTTTAAAGCCAATGCAATTTACCATACCCTGAATAGTGATATCAGTGAATTATATCCTTCAACGATCCTTAGGAAACATGATCATGCAATACTGTTTATTGATGAAGATAGTGCATCGGATTTGTAAGAAATATTCAATTGAGATATATTGATCAGGATTTAAAATTAGTGTATTTGTTTATTCTAAAAACATAAATTTATTAACCCGGTATAAAATTAATCCCCAGACATAATAAAATTAAATATGAGTAAAAACACCACCGTAACAGCAGGTTCTTTAAGTCAGCGTGATACCTTAACAGGTATGCTGATCATTGCATTTATGTTTTTTATGTTTGGATTTACCTCCTGGATAAACGCGATTCTGATTCCTTATTTTAAGATTTCATTTGAACTTTCTCATGTTCAGTCTTATCTGGTAACCTTTGCATTTTATATTTCTTATTTGATCTTCTCAGTTCCGGCTTCCTATTTATTAAAAAATGTAGGATTTAAGAAAGGAATGATGATCGGTTTCTGGGTTATGTCAACAGGTGCTTTTTTGTTCGTGCCTGCGGCAATTACAATGACCTATGAGCTATTCCTGCTTGGATTATTCTCTATAGGTGCCGGACTGGCTTTATTGCAAACAGCAGCAAATCCATATATCACAATCCTTGGCCCTAAAGAACGTGCTGCTCAACGTTTCAGCATCATGGGGATCTGTAATAAAGGTGCAGGTATTCTTGCTCCTCTATTATTTGCTGCAGTTATTTTCAAAGCAACAGATAGTGCAATGCTTGATAATATCTCTACAATGTCTCAGGCAGAGAAAGATGTTGTATTTCATGAACTTATTCAAAGAGTAATTGTACCCTATGCATGCGTAGGTACTTTTCTTTTTCTTATTGGCTTGTTTATCCGGTTTTCTCCGCTTCCAGAGATCGATACAGAGCATGAAAGTGATGAAGTTGCACAGGCTAACTCCTCTAAAACCAGTATTACACAGTTTCCTCATTTGATCTTAGGTGCTTTTGCAATTTTCCTGCATGTTGGAACTCAGGTTATTTCAATTGATACCGTGATCAGTTATGCAGGAACAATGAACCTGAACTTGATTGAAGCCAAAGTGTTCCCATCTTACACACTTACCGCACAGATCTGCGCCTATTTAATCGGTATCGTTTTTATTCCTAAATTTTTCAGTCAGTTAACTGCCCTTCGGGTGAGCACGATCTTAGGTATTATTTTGACATTGCTCATTATATATGCTAAAGGTCAGGTTAGTTTCCTGGGACATACTAATGACATTTCTTTATGGTTCGTAGTTATGCTAGGGCTTGCTAATTCACTGGTTTGGGCTGGTATCTGGCCCCTTGCATTGGATGGTTTGGGAAGATTCACAAAAATTGGAGCTTCGTTAATGGTTATGGGATTAGCCGGTAACGCCATATTGCCAATGGTCTATGGATATTTTGTTGATATTTTCAACGCCAGAGATGCTTATTGGGTATTGTTCCCATGCTATATGTACCTGGTATTTTATGCATTCAGAGGTTACCGTTTAAGAAGCTGGAAGTCATAATTTAATAGGAATAAAGTATTCATCAATGAATTTTGCATTGTCAAAGGTAACGTACCCGTAATAAACAAATCGAAATTTAGCCTTTCGGGATGAGTACAAAGATTAAAGGAGCTTAAACAAGAAATAAAAGGATGAAGAACAGGACACTTTTCTGGGTTTTGGCATGTTTTATTTTCAGCAATTATGCAAATGCTCAGAATTCAGGAAGCAGGGTTCCTTATACAGTATACAACGATTTCGAAACTGGTGAACTTTTCGGCTGGGAAGCGTATCCATATGCTCAGGATATAGCTTTTGACGCACTTTACTTTGCCAGTAAAACCCCAACGTATAAAAACAGTAAATACGCTCTGGCAAGACCATTGAAGGCTCATGATACCAATGAACTTTATCAGGGATTTACTAAGCGCCTTAATCTTTATACTGTTCCTGATACCAGAGTTAAGGCAGCGATCTATTTCCAAAGCGACCGGAATGCGGAGTCTCTGGACTTATCACTTGGAACTTTCGACGGCCGCCGCTTCCTGCATAAGATCAGTAAACCTCAGGCAAATACCTGGATCGAAATTGATCTTCCTTTATCCTCCTTCAGCCTTAAAGGTCAGCCTCTTCATGCTGATGAGCATATACAGGTGATTACTGTTGAAGGAACCTATCCGGTAAAAAACTATTTGTATACCTATACCATTTTAATGGATGATTTCCAGATCAATGGTGAACGTGATACCCGTTTTGTTCCTTTAGTTCCTGAAGCTACTGTTTTCGAGATGTTCAACGTCTCTGTTTTGAACAAGCATTACTTTTACGGTGATATGATCAGTTTGAAAACTTCAACTGAAGGCAATCTGAACCTTAAACAGGTTAATGCCAGCCTGATAGATAGTCGCGGGAAAGTGGTGAAAGACAATATTCCTTTCACTCTAAGTGAAAATAATTGGCAAAATGAATCGATCTATAAATTCTCTGAGAAGGATGCCCGCGGACAATGGGAGATCAGAGTTAAAGGAATCGATAATCAGGGTGCACAGATCAGTCAGTCTTTCCGTTTTCTGATGCCTGGGAATAAAGTAAATGCTCATCCTCGCTTGTATTTTAACAAGGAAGAACTCAAAAACCGACTAGCTAATGAAAAGTCGCCGGTAGCCAAACGTATTCTTGACCATGTACTTGAAGAAACCGCTTTCATGAAGGTTAATGTAGATGCCATTAGGGAAGGAATAGATCGTACAGCAGAGAATCTGGTTGGCGGACCATATTCTATGAATTCAGTAGGTTTTAGCAATTATGCCTTATGGAATAACCCCAACAGTACCCTGGGCACTGTGATAGAGGAAGGCAGTTTTCGGTATGCTTTTACCGGAGATAAAGCGGCCGGTGAACAGGCAAAAAAAGCGCTTTTAAAG
Source organism: Daejeonella rubra (assembly GCF_900103545.1). GTDB lineage: Bacteria > Bacteroidota > Bacteroidia > Sphingobacteriales > Sphingobacteriaceae > Daejeonella > Daejeonella rubra. Next base: position 137,149 of record NZ_FNHH01000010.1, on the reverse strand, counting down.
TTATGTTCTTTTAAAAAATGGAATGCAGACTGGATGCTGGAACGCAAGTTCTGGACCTACTACCCGGTAGGTTATACGATTAAGCCGGTTGCTTATGGCTATGACATGTTGTATGATCTGCTTTCAGATTCAGAACGGTCTTTTGTTCGGAATGCCATCATGGAAAAAGGTCTGAAGATGTTTCACAGAGATATGGTAGAAATGAATCGTATGCCATCAAACCAGACTAATCATATAGCGGTTATTGTTGGCGGTATGGGAATGGCTGCAACGGCAATTTATGGTGATGATCCTGATAACCCTACTCTGGAGCCTTACCTTTCAGGCATTCTTACCAAATCCAGGGAATTCATTGATCGGACTTATTATGAGGATGGCAGCTATGCTGAACCTAAAAGCGGTTACATGGATATGGCTACCAGAGATATTGTTGAGATCCTTGCCACATTTGAACGGAATTTCGGCGTGGATTATTCAACTACTACCAATGTCCGGAATTTTTACAAATATCCGATTCAAGCAATGCATTCCAGTGGTCTCATTCAAAGTTATGGAGATGGAGGAAGGAGTTACTCAGGCTTTGATCAGATTCATTCCTGGTGGTTTGTAAACCGAACTAAGAATCCTTATTTATATAATTTCGTAAAACCTTTCTGGGAATCAGGAAAGGGGGGATACCTGGGCTATTTATGGTTCAGAGATGATATAACTCCTTTGAAAAGAGAAACTTTAACACCTTCGAAAATTTTTTCTGCTCAGGGAATGGTAATGAGAAATGGCTGGGATGATGCCTCCACCATAATTACTACACGAGTAGGTCCTAATAATAACCATGCTCATTATGATCAGGGAAGCTTCCAGATCATGACCAATGGTGAAGAATTACTGACAGATCCAGGTATTGGCGCTTTAGGATATTATGCAAACCTTGAATTTTTGAGCTACGATGTACAGGCAATTGCCCATAATGTTATGCTGATTGATCATGACCCTGAAAGTCAGGCTCCTGCTCATTATGATAATGGAATTGCAGCACTGAAAACCTGGCCAACTATGACTCATAGCTTTGCTGGAAAGATCGCTGACGCTGTGGAAAGTGATCTTAGCTCCGTTTACAAGGATAAGCTTGAGAAATATTCACGTACACTCCTTTATACAAAGACCGGCCCGGTATTTTTATTTGATCAGGTGAAAAGTAAAACCGGGGGACATATCTATAATTGGTTGTTCCATGCTCCGCAAAATGAAGGAAATAAGCGTTCCATAGCTTATAAAGATAATCGTGTAACCATTGATAGGCCCAATGCAAGACTAACCATGGATATCATATCTTCAGGAATTTCAGAGCGGTCTAATGATAACCTTGCTTTATTCTCTTATGCTGCAGATCTTGGCTCAGCAAGTATCCGCGATAGAGCAGATAAAAAATTTGCAGAAAGTTTTCTAACGCTGGTTAGTAAACCTGATCTGAATGAAGCCAACTTCTTCGCTGTTTTGCTGCCGGAGGCAAAACCTGTCTCCGGGAATTATTCTCAGAGACCGGTAACTACTAAAATTGAAGCAGATGGGTGGATCGGGGCAAGAATTGATCATGGAGAGGAGTCATCTTATGGATTTTTTAGAAATGGTGCTTCAGCAAATGGAATTGCAAACGGTTTTACAACAGACTCAAAGCATTTTACAGCATCTATTGACCGATCTGGAGCTTTAACTAAAGTTTATTTTGAGGGAGCCTCATTTATCGGCCATGGTCTTTCAGTTTCATCAACTAATTCAATAACTGCTGCAATTGCAATTTCTACGAAAGAAATATCCCTGGAACTTCAGTCGGAAGATGCAGGAAAATTGTCATTATCAATTATAAAAAAGCCGTTATCTGTTCTTTCGAACGGCCAGGTTCTGCGCGACTGGTCATATAATGATCAGACAAAAATGCTTAGTTTGAAGGTCCCAAAGGGCAGAACTGAAATGAATGTGAAACTGAAATAATATATAAAGCAAAATTATTTTAATATAATCCAATTCTGATGAAAAACATATTATACCTATTGACTGCAGCAGCAATTTTTTCTGCTCCAACTGTAAGTGCTCAGATAGCTGCGCCTGTTTCATCAAACCCTAATGTTGTGCTCGAACCATGGACCTACACAGAAAATTTTGAGGATCGGGAACTTGGAGCATGGGCATCCTATCCCCACTGGCAGGATATTGCTTATAATCAGGAGTTTAGGCCTAATGAAATGATGCCGGGTGACCCGAATATTTCGGTTGTTCAAAAAGTTACTGCCTATACCAATGTAGATGCCTATGCAGGAGCACAAAAACTTCTGGATATGTATCTGATGCCTGGTGCTAAACTCAGTTTCAGATATTACCTCAAGTCCAATACACCTTCAGAATTCTATAAAGTACGTTTCGCAGCAGGTGAGTATGGTAAATTAGAGTACACTATCAATAATCCGGAAAGAAATAAATGGGTTACTGCCAGCCTTAGTTTTAATGATCTGGTGGCAGAGAATCCTAAAATTGCCGGAAAGCAGAAGGTAAAGATCTATGCCTTAGCTTTTATAAGCAAATTTCCTGATGCAGATCCGGCAATGCCGATCTACTTCGGTATTGACGATATCTCTTTTTCTGCATCCCGTGAAACGGCATTCCGTTTCAATACTCCGGAAATGTATAAGCTTCCTGAATATGCTCAGTATATACCAAAGAAGCACTATTATGCAGGTGACAATTTTGTGCTGAGTGGACAGTGGCCTCTGGATGCTAAAAGAGTAAGCATGGAGATTCTTTCATTTACAGATCAGGCGAAATCTTTCTACAAGGCTGATCTTATAAAAAATGGTTCTGACTGGAGCATTAAACCATTAAAGCTGGCATTTCCTGAAGGACTGTACATAGGCAGGCTAAATGCATTGAATGCTTCAGGAAATATTGCTTCCACAGAATTTACCATTCACATTGCGCCTAAGAATATGGCAGGAAAACATCCCCGCCTGATGTTTGACGCTGATGAAAAGAAATTACTCGATGCAAAAATCAAACAACCTGAATTTGCGAAGGTATTTGATGATATTAAGAAGAATGCAAAAATTCAACGGGATAAGATCCCGGTTAATGGGTTGATCTTTGATCTGGACCAGTTTCCAAAAGAGAACTGGCTTCCCACATGGTCTGCATGGGGTGATAAAATCTATAACACAGGAGAGGCACTTCGTTTAAATGCAAGAGCTTATGCTTTTCATGGAGATCGTGAAGCAGGCACATATGTAAAAGATGTATTGGTTAAGTTGGCTGGATGGCCAAACTGGACTCACCCATGGCAAACAAACCGTGGTCGTTACAGTGAGCACCGAACCGGTAGCTGGGCACATCGTGTTGCAGAGGCGTACGACCTTACGTATGATCTGATGAGTGCTGAAGAAAGTAAATTGATCCGCAAAGCGATCATGGCTAATATCGTTGATGGCGCTCATCGTACCTATGTGTATAATGATGATATTACCGCTGCTACTTCAAACTGGCTTGCAATGATAATGGGAGGTTCATTAATGAATATGGCCGCGGTATACGCTGATGGACCTGATACAGAAAATCTGGAACCTTACTTTACAGGTGGAATTATCAAATATTACAAATTTATTAATCGCGTTGTCGACCAAAAAGATGGTGCATGGGGTGAGGGCTATGGATATAATAATTATTCATTTTCTAATATGGCTTACAGTCTGCCATCTCTTGATAACGTGTTTAAAGTAGATTTGACTGCCCCACTGGTAGGAAGTTATAATGAATTTATCTGGGGTGGATTGATCAAAGATAAAATGTGGTTTGAATACGGAGATTCGAATGGCTCAATGGTGCCTGCAACTTTCTGGAGCTTCCTGCTTGAAAAGAGGAGAGAGCCGCGACTGAGCTGGTTCTATAATTTCATGAAAACAGCTGAAACATATGAAGATGTAATTTTCAATTTGAAAGGTATTCCTCAGGATTCTCCATTTGATGAAAACCCGGTTAAAGTATTCCGTGAAGTTGGTACTACTGTATTCAAGAGTGGATGGGAGAAAGATGATTTTTCTTTTGTAATGCGCTCCGGTGCATTTTACAATCACCAGCACCTGGATCAGGGAAGTTTCTGGCTTGCCGATAAAGGCGTTATTTTTATTGAGGAACGTCATTTGAAGAATTCTACCTATTACGATGATCCGATCTATCAATCAAATTTAATTCAGCCTGTTGGTCATTCAACCGTTCTGATAAATGATAATGAACAAAGTCAGCGTACAGGTGATCACCTTTATCATGCGCCTGGTTTTAATGATCATGCCTACATCGCTAATTTTCTGGATGGTAAGGATGCCGCTTTCTCTTCAGGAAATATTGGAAAGTTATATTTCGATAAAGTGAAGGACTTAAGCAGAAATGTGCTTTTCATAAAACCAAGAACACTATTGATGCTTGATACCGCTGTTCCATCAGAAAAAGATGCGAAAGTTACGCTTCTGTATCAGACAGCAGAGCTGGAACATATAAAAGCCGGAAAAGATGTTTCAAATATTACCAAAAAGGGAGTAACTCTTAATGTGATGCATCTGGCACCGAAAGCTGTAGAAACCCATGCTGTTGAAACTCCTCATTATTTGTATACGCTTCAGCGTGAACGTCATTTGAAAAAAGAAGGAATGCTGACTATCTCTGCAAATACAAAGAACAGACAGCCGCTGGTAATGGCTAACCTATTGACTACTGAGGGTAGTGATGGGGTATCTGAAGTAATTACAGAAGAAGGAGATGGATTTGTTAGCGGAGTTACCTCCGGCAAAAAGTTTGCATTCAGCACCAAACCAGGTAAGATTTATCAGGTAGATGGAATGGAAACCGATGCTGCGGCAATCACCTGGTCAAATGAAAGAACCTTTATTGCACTTGCTACCTCTTTTAAAAGTAAAAATGGATCACAAGCAATGAGCTCAACTATTCCGCTAAGTTTTGAAATTTCTGCTGAGGGAATAATGTATGCAGCCGGATCTGCTGCTAAATTGAGCATTTCATCTGCCAGAAAACCCGGATCAGTCTTGCTAAATGGCAAGTCTGTTCGTAATTTTACATATGATAGTGCAAAAAAACAGATTTCAATAGACGTTCAGGCAGGAGAGGGAGTGATTAAGGTAAACTGATTTTGTTATCTGTTAACAGTTATCAGACAACAGACATCATCCCTCAGACATCAGACATCAGACAACAGACATCAGACAACAGACAACAGACAACAAATAACAGACAACAGATAGCAGACAACAGATAACAGAATAAATATGGAAGAATTCTCATTAAATAATAAAGTAATAGTCGTTACAGGAGGCACCGGCATCCTGGGTAATTCATTTATCAATGGAATTGTCAAATCTGGTGGTGCTGTAGGTATTTTGGGAAGAAATAAAGATGTTGCAAACGAACGTGCAGATGCAATAAATAAGAATGGTGGTCGTGCTATTGCTCTTATTGCTGATGCTATGGATGAAGCTCAGCTAATCGATGCAAAGAACAAAGTTCTGGATACCTTTGGAAGGATCGATGGTTTAGTGAATGGTGCAGGAGGTAATCAGCCGGAGGGAGTTTTAATGCCTGATCAGGACATTTTTAAAATGAATCTGGATGGTATGAAGAAAGTAATGGATCTGAATACCTGGGGAACATTGATCCCATCTCAGATATTTGGAGAAGCTATTGTTCAGACAGCAGAAAGAGGAAGTATCGTCAATATTTCATCCATGAATTCAAAACGTGCAATTACTCGTGTTTTGGGATATAATATGGGTAAGGCAGCAGTAGATTGTTATAATCAATGGTTTGCGGTAGAACTTGCTAACAGGTATGGCGATCGTATAAGGATGAATGCACTTGCACCGGGCTTTTTTCTTACAGAACAGAATAGAAATCTGCTGACTAAACCTGATGGGACATTTACGGAACGTGGTGAAAAGGTAATTAGGAATACCCCGTTCAAGAGATTCGGTCATCCGGATGAATTGCAGGGTGCCCTGGTATGGTTATTAAGTGATGCCTCTAAGTTCGTAACCGGATCAATGATCTGTGTAGATGGTGGATTTTCAATCTTTGGAGGAGTTTAATGAGCACAAATAGTAATATCACTGGTCCATACGGAATGCAGCAAACCATGCGCTGGTATGGCCCGAATGACCCTGTAAGCCTATCTGATATTTTTCAGGCTGGTTGTTCAGGTATAGTTACAGCCTTACATCATATACCAAACGGAGAAGTATGGCCGATTGAGGAAATAGAAAAGAGAAGATCAGAGGTTGCTGATGCAGGAATGATCTGGAGTGTGGTAGAAAGCGTTCCGGTTCATGAAAATATCAAAACTCAAAAAGGGGATTTTCAAAAGTATATTGAAAACTACAAGCAAAGTATAAGGAATTTAGCATCCTGTGGTATAAAGATCATTACGTATAATTTTATGCCTGTTCTGGACTGGACCCGTACTGACCTTGCTTATAAAGTTGAAGACGGATCAAAGGCACTTCGATTTGAAAAGGCTGCCTTTATGGCCTTCGATCTGTTTATATTGAAGCGTCCGGAGGCTGAGAAAGATTATTCTTCTGAAGAAATTGCCCGTGCAAATAAGCGATTCAGCGAAATGTCTGATGAGGAAAAACAATTGCTAACCCGTAATGTAATTGCAGGTTTGCCCGGAAGTGAAGAAAGTTTTACAATTGTTCAATTTCAACAAGCATTGGATACTTATCAGGGTGTTGATGCAGGTCAGCTAAGAAAAAACCTGATTTTCTTCCTGAAAGAGATCATACCTGTGGCAGATGAATGCGGCGTTAAGATGGTGATCCATCCTGATGATCCGCCTTATGCTATTCTGGGGCTTCCCAGAGTAGTTAGTACAGCAGCCGATTTTGCTGCACTTACCGATGCTGTCCCTTCACTTTCAAATGGTCTTTGCTTTTGCACCGGATCGTTTGGTGTTCGTCCTGACAATGATCTTCCTGCCATGGTAGAGCAATTTGCCGATCGGATCAATTTTGTTCATCTTAGAAGTACCCGCAGGAATGAATTGGGTGATTTTTACGAAGACAATCATCTGGATGGCGATGTGGATATGTATAGTGTGGTGAAACAATTGGTGAAGATCTCCCAATCCAGAAATATTTCTATTCCAATGCGCCCTGATCACGGGCATCAGATGCTTGATGATCTCAAAAAGAAAACCAATCCAGGTTATTCTGCTATTGGTCGTCTTAGAGGATTGGCGGAGTTAAGGGGATTGGAATATGGTATAATAAAAAGCCTGAATCAAGATTAAAATTCTGTACTTATAGCTTATATAACTGTATTTAATATAGTTATATAAGCTGCTCTCCGGTATTCCTGGTAATTACCGGAGTTTTTTTTGAGAAATCCTGATAAAAGGACAATTAGATCGTTTTTGATCAAAAAGATTCTGCGAATGATTGATTAATTATATATTAGGCATTAAGGGAACTACTTTAACTCATGGGAATTGCCTTATTTTTTGAAGAATGAATCATAATAATTCAGATTTTAATTATTGGGATGTTAATGTAAAAGAATTTGAATTATTATTCAAAACTCATTATGTAAAGCTTACTTTTTACGCGAATAAGTTTTTAAATGATATAGACGTCTCTAAAGAAATTGCCTCCGAATCATTAACCTTCCTTTGGGAGAAGAGAGGAACATTTTCTTTCACAACTTCAGTAACAGCATATTTATATAAAATGGTTCAGAATAAATGCATGAACTATATAAAGCATCAGCGAATTGAGAATGAATATGTAAGTTATATGCTCAGGAACAAGCTTCTTGATGAGATCCCTGAGCATGATACCAACCCTTACCATGAAAAAGAACTTGCCGAGCAGATCAGAAAGGCAATAGATACTCTTCCTGAAAAGTGCAAACTTGTATTTGAGATGAGCCGGTTTGAATATCTGAAAAATAAAGAAATTGCCGAAAGACTAAATATCTCTCAGAATACAGTTGAAAGACACATTACAATAGCTATAGAAAAGCTTAGAAGAAGTCTTGGGTATGCTATCAGTATTCTTATTTTAATGTTTCTGTAATTTTCCAGTGTCAGTACTTTCTTATTACTGCATAGTTTGCATGGTGCATATCTTCCTAAAGAAATAATAATAAAATCTTAACAATAATTTAATATGTATTGGGGGTATAGCTGTAAATAGTTGTCTTTAAACCAAGAAGCATGAAAGAAATCGACAAAGTTTTAATTACTAAGTATGTAACAAGGCAGGCTAACGATGAAGAAGTTGCCCTGGCTAAATATTTAATCAGTACAAGTGAAATTCATGAAGAATTTTATATACAGGTATATGAATCATGGCAGCAGTCTTTACATTATAAGATAGGCTATATTGATTCAGAGAAGGCATATACAGAATTTATCCGCAAATCGAATGTTAGAGATTCAGGTACAGGCATCCTTAAGCGGATGAACTGGAGAAAACTCTCAATTGCTGCTGCCTTTGTCATCCTGTCTGCTGTTTCACTTTATTTTATTAATGAAACACAGTTTAAAAGCAAACAAATAACAGAAATATCCTTAACTGAAATTAAAGTTCCCAAAGGATTGGTAAGAAAGCTTGTTTTACCCGATGGGACAAAAGTTTCGGTAAACGCCGGAAGTACCCTGAAATATAATATTGACTTTGGTAAAAAGTCAAGAACTGTTCATTTGAATGGTGAAGCCTATTTTGATATAGCAAAGGGGGATGTTCCATTTATTGTCCATACTGATAATTATACAATCAGGGATATCGGTACGATATTTAATGTTAAAGCCTATTCAGATGATCTGTCTTTTGAAACCATGGTTGTTGAAGGAGAGGTTCAGATTGAAGGAAAATTAACTATTGATTCAAATAAACCACAGAAAATTTCAGTCAAAAAACAGCAGGTTTTCAAGTTGAATTATGCTTCAGGAGAAGCAGTTCAGAATCTTTCCGATAATGAATTCTCCGATATCGTTGAGGTCAAGGTTCAGAAACTGACTCCTTCCCAAGTGGAAGAATATGCTGGCTGGGCAGAAGATTTACTGGTATTTGAAGGAAAGTCTTTCCAGGAAATAATAAAGATTATGGAAAGAAGGTATGATGTAGATATAGTTTTGAAAGATAATAATCTTAGAAATTATGAATATACCGGAAGTTTTAAAAACATTGACAGTGTTGAAAAAGCATTGAAAATAATGAAAGAAACTACAGATTTAGAATATGATAAAATTGGGAGAGTAATAACCATCCGCAGGAGTGATAACCTTAATAATAAAAGCCTATGAAATAAGGAGAAATCAGATTAAAAATAACCGGAAGTGCGCTAACACTTCCGGATCATTAGCAGTAGCTAATACACTATACTTTGGGAAGCCAGTATTAACTAAAACAATCAAAACTATGAAAATTCTTTATCAAAACACAGAATTCGTCCGTCAAGTACGGCGAAAAACCATCCGGGCTATGAAATTAATAGCATTTTTTACTTTGGCAGCAATCTTCCAGCTTCGTGCCGAAGTTCATTCTCAATCCTTCAATTTTAATGAGACCAATACTACTGTTAAACAAATGTTTAAACAGATCGAGAAAAATAGTAAATATTCTATTTTCTATCGCCTGGATCAGGTAAATCTGGATCAGAAAATTAATGTCATTACCAGTGACGGAACCATCGAGAACGTAATGAGCCAGGTATTGCAAAAGCAGCCATTAACATTTGAGGTAGTAGATAATGTTGTTGTAGTTAAAGTGGTAGCTTTAGCTTTACGCGAAGCAGAACCTAAAGATGTTATCAAAGGACAGGTAACCGACTCTAAAGGTCAAACTTTACCAGGATTAAGCATTAAAGTAAAAGGAAGTACTATAGGTACCTCTACCGATGCAAATGGAAATTATTCATTTGATTTTCCGGATAATTCAGTTCTGGTATTCAGCTACATTGGTTTTATAAGTCAGGAAGTCGCAGTTAACGGACGCGTATCAATAAATGTTGTTATGGTTGAAGATCTTCAATCGTTGAGCGAGGTAGTTGTTACGGCTTTAGGAATTACAAGAGATAAAAAAGCTCTGGCCTATTCACTTACTGAAGTAAAGGGTGATTCATTCACCCAGGCGAGGGAAAATAACCTTGGAAATGCTTTGTCTGGTAAAATTGCAGGGGTAAATGCAAGTAGTACAGCAACCGGGCCAGGTGGATCCAGCCGTGTTATTATCAGGGGTAATGGATCTTTAAGTGGCGATAATCAACCTTTATATGTTGTGAACGGTGTACCTATAAATAATTCCAACAATGGCACACCAGGAACATTCGGAGGAAAAGATGGTGGAGATGGCCTGATTAGTATTAATCCAGATGATATTGAAACGCTTTCAGTTTTAAAAGGCGGACCAGCTGCAGCCTTATATGGTTCAAGAGCAGCAAATGGGGTTATTTTGATCACTACTAAATCAGGGTCAGCTCAAAAAGGCCTTGGTGTTGAGTTCAACTCGACTTACACATTGGAAAATGTGCTTTCTATACCAGATTGGCAATATGAATATGGTTCAGGTGATAGGGGACTTAAACCTACCTCGGCATCTTCAGCCCGGGTTATGGGAAGAACTTCATGGGGGGCGAAATTAGACGGAACACCAGTTATACAACTTGATGGAGTATTACGTCCATACAGTGCTCAAAAAGATAATAACAAAAATTTTTATAATACAGGTGCCACCTTTTCAAATACCATTGCATTAAATGGCGGAACTGAAAATGCTAATTTTCGTTTTTCTGTTTCAGATATGAAAAATGATGGGATAATTCCTAATTCAGGAATTAACCGGAATACTTTCAATTTAAGTGCAAATGCGAATTTGTCAAAAAAGATTGTTTTCGAAGGCAGTGCTCAATACAATATTGAATTAAATAAGAACCGAACTGCTATTGCTGATTTCACAAGTAATCCAAATGCATCTGTGGGTGTTATGGCTACAAGTCTGGATGTTCGCACATTAGACCCGGGCTATGATGCGAATCAGTTCGAAGTACCATGGGCCGATGATCCATTTGTTACCAACCCATATTTTGCTGTAAATAAGGTAAAGAATGAAGATGAGCGCCGCAGATTTATAGGTTCATTCAGTACCCGCTATAATATTTCTGATTTTCTATATGCCAGAGCGAGGGTGGGAATTGATTACTTCAATACGAATGGCTGGAGTATAGTACCTACAGGGCAGCAATACAATAATTTTGGAACTTACAGTACTAGTAGAATTAATGGCTATGAAACCAACTTAGAAGGGTTAATTGGTTTTGATAAAACTTTCGGTAAGTTTTCGGTAAATGCTATAGCCGGAGGTAATCAAATGTATACTCAAAATAGGTCAGGAGGCCTAAGCAGTGGTAACCTAAATGTACCTTTCAATTATTTTATAAGTAATGGTGCAAGTCAGAGTTTTACAGACAGTTTCGGAGAATCAGCTATTAATTCACTTTTTGGTTCAGTAGATGTTGGTTTTAATAGTTACCTGTATTTGAATATGTCAGCACGTCAGGACTGGTTTTCAACTCTGTCTCCATCAAGTAATAGTGTGCTTTATCCATCTGTTGGACTAAGTTTTGTTTTCTCGGATGCGATGAGTTCTAAACCTTCATGGTTGGATTATGGTAAGATCCGTACATCCTGGGCTGAAGTAGGTGGTGGTATGCCGGGTCCATACGGACTTGATCTCTTATATTCGGCAGGAGCAATTTCCCATTTGGGTCAACCATTAATGACAATTACGGGAACCACAATACCTAATCCATTAAAGCCTTTTACTTCAACAACTGCTGAAGCTGGAATTGAAATTAGGGCCTTAAACAATCGTATTGGAGCAGATCTGACTATATATGAAAAAACAACCACAAATGACATTGTAAGTGCCACTATTCCAACTACCTCTGGATACAGTGCTGTAAGTTTAAATGTTGGGGAAATGCGTAATCGTGGTGTAGAATTATTATTAACCGGAGCACCGGTAAGATCAACAAGCGGTCTGAACTGGGACCTGAGTTTTAATATGGCATATAATGAGAATACTGTTGTCAAGATTGCTGAAGGTCTGACAAGCCTTACAGGTGGTCAGCCAAGAACTCAGAATGCACGTGTTAATCACTACGAAGGCCAACCCTACGGTATGATTGCCGGTTTTAAAATTAAGGAGGATGCCAGCGGGAACAAGGTTTACAATAACGCAAGCGGCTTGCCTATTCAAAGCACTATTATGCCATTGGGCAGGGGAGTTCCTCCATTGACTTTAGGTCTGACAAATAGTTTCAGATATAAAGCCTTCTCTATGGGCTTCCTTTTAGACGGAAAATTCGGAGCCAAGATCTACACATCTACTAATGCTTACGGAACCAGGTTTGGATTAGATAAACGTACCGTTGAAAGTGGGGTCAGAGAATCAGGTGTTACTGTAAAAGGTGTTGACCAAAATGGTGCCCCATTTACGAAATTGCTTTCTGCACAGGATTATTTCCAGGGAATTGCCTATTCAATCACAGATGAGTTTGTTTATGATGCTGATTTTATCAAGTTGCGTCAGTTGACATTTGGATATACACTGCCACAAAAATTGATAGCTAAAACTCCTTTCCAATCAGCAAACTTGTCATTGGTAGCACGAAACCTTTGGATGATCTATAATCAGACACCAAACGTTGATCCTGAATCCAGTTACAGCATAAGCGGAAGTTCTTACGGACTGGAAAATTTCGGAGTGCCCCCAACAAGAAGTTTTGGTCTAAACCTTTTGGTGAAATTCTAATCAACAGATCAGCAATTATTAATCAAATTGAAATTATCATGATAAACTACATAAAAAGAAAATTCAACTCCAGGTTGTTAGCAATTGGAACCCTTGCGGTTTTGATTTTGCCTGCCTGCGATAAGGGATTTGAAGAAATGAATAAGAATCCCAATGCTTTCACAGAACCTGTAATTGGCAGTTTATTTTCTGCTACAATAGTCAGGCATGCAGGTGTTGGTGACGGCAATACACTTTATCCTAATTCAAAACAAGCAGGATCTTTTGTCCAGTATTTCTCATCTCTAAATGCTTTCCAATGGACAGGAGTAAAATATCTGTATCAGGGTAAAGCAGATTACAATAATGGACTTTGGAATACTGCATTTAATACTGAACTGAAAGAAACCCAACAGATCATTAATCTGACTAAAGGTAAGGCCGATATGATCAATCAGTATAATATCGCCAGAATCTGGAGAGTACAGATATTGCACAGGGTTACTGATATGTACGGCGATATGCCATACTCCGAGGCAGCCTCTGGACTTAATGGTATTTATAAGCCTAAGTATGACAAACAGGCTGATATTTATGCAGATATGCTTAAGGAGCTTGAAGAATCAGCTAAGGCTTTGGATGCAACTAAACCTTCTTATGGAGCAGCTGATTTTGTTTATGGTGGTACTCCTGCAAAATGGAAAACATTCGCTTATTCATTGATGCTCAGACTGGGAATGCGTATGACCAAAGTTGATCCTGCAAAAGCAGAATTATGGGTCAAAAAAGCAATTGCCGGTGGTGTAATGCAGAGTAATTCAGACATAGCTAAACTTACCCATACTTCAGCTTCAGGTACTAACTGGAACTGGGATTCCCGTCAGCTGCAAACCGCAGAGGGTGTACCACCGTCTGCACAGGGCCGTGGGTTTTCCAAGCTAAATAAGACTCTTATAGATTATCTGCAAGCCACTAATGATCCAAGATTACCTTTTTACGCTACTTTGTGGAGGGGGAATATCAGTATTTCAGAACTTGCTGTGAATTCAGAACCTGCAAAGCAAAAGGGACTTCCTGGAAATTATGATTATACAACAATTGCAACTTTAATTCCAAATTGGAATGCAGATATGCAAAGAGATTTCTCAGAGGTAAATATTAATACCATTGCACATCTGGAAGCCCCAACAACCTTTCAAAGTTATGCCGAAGTGGAATATCTTCTTGCAGAAGCTGCTTTACGTGGCTGGGGATCTGGAACAGCAAAGGAGCATTACGAGAAGGGATTTATTGCCCATTTAATGGCAACATCACTTTACCCTAATGCAGGCTTGGTTATTCCTAATCCATCTTCTGCAGCTGCAAATTATCTTGCTGCAAATCCTTATAATGCTACAGCTACTTTTGGAGAACAGATGCGCCAGATCCATACTCAGTTTTGGGTAACAATGTTTGGGCAGATGAATAATATTGAATCATTTGCTAACTGGCGTAGGACCGGATATCCAGCCCTAATACCTACAAATTACCCAGGTAATGAAACAGGTGGTATTATTCAAAGACGCTTACGTTATCCTGATGCCGAAGCTGCATTGAATACAGTAAATTATAATGCTGCAATTACAGCCCAGGGCCCCGACCTGTTCTTAACACGAATCTGGTGGGATAAACCATAATTAATAGATTATAATTCTGCTGATGAAGGCCTTTGTTGTGAACCCAGCAAAGGCCTTCCTTATTAAAGGACTATAACATTAAATTAGTCCTCTAGCTAAAGGAGTTTCATATTTATAAGAAAACGGCAATAATCAGATGATAGCTCATTAATATTACAATAATTTATTACTTTAAATTTTATAATTTACAATCATATATTCTAAATTTTATTTAGCTATTATTTTGCCTTTTTGATGGCCGATAAGAGGTCGTTTAGTATTGCATTATAAATTGAATAAAGAATTATTGGGGTGTTAAAATTTATCAGTAAAATAGCTTATGAAAAATTACTTTATCAATAAACTCAGGTATTCATTAAAAACAATAGCATGTTTCGTAGCAATAATTTCTATTGCTTTAAATGAAGGATACTCTCAAAGTAATCCAGATGCAAGTAAATCTAAAAAACCCAATATAATTTTCATTTCTATTGATGATCTGAATGACTGGATCAATCCATTGGAATTAGGAGGTTTACCCGGACTAAAAACTCCCAATTTTGACAGATTAAAAAAACTGTCCATGTCATTTACCAATGCGCATATTCCATCTCCTGCATGTGCACCTTCGCGCGTTGCTATTATGACCGGAGTAAGTCCGGCAAGATCAGGAGTAACGGGGTGGAAGCATCCGAATTGGCGTGCAGTTCCTGCATTAAACGGCCTGCTGACTATGGAGCAGTTTTTTAAAGAGAAAGGATACAAAACGTTGGCTGGCGGAAAGATCTATCATACCTTATCTCCTCCCAGAGCTGTGCTGAATCAATCAGAGGCAAAAGGCTGGGATTATTATTATCCAAGTCTGAGAGTGCCTATTCCTTTTCAGGTAAGAGCTCCGGAATCAATTATTTCTCCTAAGAATTTCAAAGGCGTACAACCCGAATATTTTACCTGGGGCCCAATTAATTTGGGAGACGAATATATGGCTGATTTTCACATTGCAGAATGGGCGAAACATGAACTTTCACAAAAACATGATAAACCCTTATTCTTAGCAGTTGGATTAACCAAGCCGCATGATCCATGGGAGGTGCCTCAAAAATATTTCGATATGTATCCCCTTCAGTCTGTTCCTGATCTCGAGGTCAAAGCCGATGATCTGGAAGATGCTTTTATTCATGGTAGAAGACCTTTGCATAGGTTTATTACCGATAATGATCAGGTTAAGAAAGTTATTCAGGCCTATATGGCAACCATCTCATTTACAGATGCTATGCTCGGCAAATTACTGGATGATCTGGAAAGAACAGGATATTTAAATAATTCAATTTTGGTTGTATGGTCTGACCATGGTATGCACATGGGTGAAAAAGAAAACTGGGAAAAGTTCACTCTTTGGGAACGTTCTACACGTGCACCATTATTTATAATGGCTCCTGGTGTTTCTAAACCGGGATCTTCCACTAATGTGCCTGTTTCAATGATGGATATGTTTCCTACTTTAGCAGAATTGGCGGGTGAAAAAATTCCTGAGTATTGTGATGGGGAAAGCCTTGTCCCGATGCTGAAAAATAAGAGCTTTGTTCATAAACCTGCATTTACAGCCTATTTTATGAATGAAGAAGGTGGGGCAAATTCAGGTGATGGATATACCATCCGCACAAACAGATACCGGTACATTTATTATCCATTCATTAATCTTGAAGAGTTATACGACCATGATGCCGATAAAAATGAATGGGATAACATCGCCTACAGGCCAGCCAGTAAAAATATTATTAAAGAACATAGAAAATTGCTGTTAGATCAGGTGCCTGAATTAAAATGGAAAAATGAAGATCCGAAGGGATACACTATTACCAAGGATGGAAATGTCAGGAAGAAGGATTATGTGAAAATAGCCGACTTGAAAAATATGAAATGGGGACTTTAATCAATTAAATTATCCTTTACATTTGAAAATATCATACTACCGATACGAATGAAGTTCCAAAATACAATTTGCTTTTTGATCGCATTAATATCTTTCGCTGTGATCAGTTCATGCAGTCAGGATAAAAAATCAACAACTGAGAAGCTTGCAGCTTCTGTGGCTGATCAAATAACCATTGAAAATATTTCCTTCAACGGGGATACTTCCAAAGCAGAAATGGTGATGATACCAGGCGGAGTTTACATGATGGGTGCGGATAACCAACAAGCTTCAGAGGATGAATATCCGAAGCATAAGGTAATGATCGATACATTTTGGATTGATCAGCATGAAGTAACAAACGATCAGTTTGCGGAGTTTGTTGCGAGTACAGGATACCTGACAACCGCAGAAAGAAAACCGGATTGGGAAGAATTGAAAAAACAATTACCTCCTGATACTCCCAAACCTGATGAATCTTTATTAGTAGCCGCATCTTTAGTGTTTACTCCGCCAACTCAAAAGGTTGACCTGAATGATTACTCTCAATGGTGGAGCTGGGTTCCGGGTGCAAGCTGGAAAACTCCTGAAGGCCCAGGTAGTGACATTAATGGAAAAGGAAACTATCCTGTTGTACATGTTAGTTGGGATGATGCAATGGCTTATTGTAAATGGGCAGGAAAGCGACTTCCAACAGAAGCCGAATGGGAATACGCTTCAAGAGGAGGATTGATAAATAATGTATATCCATGGGGAAATGAACATGTCAATATTGGAAAACCCAAAGCCAATACCTGGGAGGGAAATTTTCCTAATGTGAATATTGCTCTTGATAAATTTACAGGCATAGCACCTGTAAAATCTTTTGCTCCAAATGGATATGATTTGTATGATATGGCTGGAAATGTATGGGAATGGTGTTCAGACTGGTACAGGAATGATTATTATAAAAGTGTAAATAACCCTGCTGGAATAAAGAATCCAAAAGGACCTGCCGATAGTTTTGATCCTGATGAACCTTATACTCCGAAAAGAGTGTCAAGAGGAGGATCTTTTATGTGTAATGAATCCTATTGTTCAGGTTACAGAGCAGCCAGACGTATGAAAAGCTCACCTGATTCGGGTATGAGTAACCTGGGTTTTAGATGTGTGAAATAATTTTTAAATTAATATCAATGAAAAAGTCTTCTGTCTTTTCAAATCTCCTCCCTGTATTTGTTATAATGATATTTATTTCCTCGGTCTATTCATGTTCAGAAACCAGTAAGGCGGATTCTGTTAAAGGGAAATCTCTGAAAGTAAATAACAAAAAGTCGAATAAACCAAGCTGTTGTGCCAGCGGCATACCTGCCAGATTTCCTGCAAAAAGTACCGTTGAAAGGTGAAATGATTAAAAAAGAATCGCATTCATGCTGTAATACAATTTATTTGTCAATTTGTTTATTAATTTCTTAACTTCAAATACTTAAAAGTAAAACATGTCTCTTTATGCGTCTTATTCCGATACTGAGTTACTGGATTTGATTCGGTTGGGGGATAAAATTGCTTTCTCAGAGATTTACGGCAGGTACTGGAAAAAAGTATTTACCGTTGCTTCAAATAAAATTGGCCAGCTGGAAGAAGCAGAGGAAATTGTTCAGGATATATTCATCTCACTTTGGAATAGGAGAGAATCTGTAATAATTACCACAAGCCTTAATGCTTACCTTGCGGTCTCTGTCAAATACAGAGTGATCAAAATTCTGGCAAAACGAAGTCAATATCTTAAATATGCTGATCATAGTTTAAATGTAATTCCTATTACTAGTAATTCAACTGAAGACTGGCTGGAATTTGAAGAGCTGAAGTCCAGATTAGAGGTACTTGTTTCACATCTTCCCGAAAAGTGCCGCCTGGTATATACCATGAGCCGCGAAAACGGTATGTCCCAAAAACAGATTGCTGAAGAATTTGGCATCTCTGAAAAGACCGTTGAAGCTCATATCGGAAAAGCTCTTAAATTTCTTAGAATAGGCCTTGGCCAGATATTCCTCTAATTAATTTTCAATATTAAAAAATATTTTTATCCGGACTAAGGGATTGGGCAGGTATAAGGGACTTGTATGTAAACACCCGATACATGAAACCTTTTAGTTCTGAAGAACGATATCAGGAATTGGCCGAAAAATGGCTAAACAACACCATTACTCAAGATGAGAGGGAAGAATTTGCCCAATGGTATAATTCCGGACAGGATAAGGATATCAATTTGTCAGAAAATTATGTAAGTAATGAAAAGGAACTGGAAGCACGTATTTATTCCGAAATAGATAGTGCTACATCTGCTGTAGATAATCCTTCTTTCTTTAGAACTTACAGATGGTACTCTGTTGCTTCTGCTGCAGCAATAATTGCAGTTATCTTTTCTATCACTTTGTATTTTTATACTGATACTAAACAAATTGAACTGTTTGTTTCGAAAAAGATTGTCAGCAAACCATCTGTTGAAGTTACGAAAAAAGCAAATTCTGTTATTCCTTTTGTGAAATCTGAGTTACTGTCAGAAAATGATATTGAGCCGGGAGATGATAAAGCAATTCTAACTTTGGGTGACGGCACAAAGATCATACTTGATGATGCTCAAAATGGTGTACTCGCAAATCAGGGAGGAAACAGTATTCTTAAAACTTCAAAAGGTGAATTAATATATTCTTTTTCAAAAGATAATGGGAATCAAGCTTCTGTGGGAAATACTGAAAATGTGATTTTTAATACTATCCAAACTCCAAAAGGCGGCAAATTCCTGGTCATGCTCCCAGATGGAAGTAAGGTTTGGTTAAACGCTGCATCTTCTCTTCGATTCCCTACAAAGTTTGAAGGCACTAAAAGAGAAGTTGAGTTGCAGGGTGAAGCTTACTTCGAAGTAGCTCATGATGAATCTAAGATTTTTGAGGTGAATACCCGTAATCAGACTGTACAGGTTTTGGGGACGCACTTTAATATAAATGCATATGAAGATGAACCCTCTGTTAATACAACATTATTAGAAGGAAGTGTTAGAATTTCAGATATGCGTTCAAATATCTCACAAATGCTAAAACCTGGAGAACAGGCCAAGGTAAGTCAAAAAATAGAAGTTGTGAATGTGAAGGATACAGGAGAGGCAGTAGCATGGAAGGATGGTTATTTTCATTTTAATGATGAAGATATCCAAACAGTCATGCGACAGATTGAGAGATGGTACGATGTCACTGTAATTTATGAAGGAAAGGTTCCCAGCAATCGTTTTGGTGGCGAAATAGAAAGAAGCTTAAGCCTTTTACAAGTACTTAAAATATTAGAAAAATCAAAGGTTCATTTCCGGTTAGAAGGAAGGGAG
Source organism: Daejeonella rubra (assembly GCF_900103545.1). Taxonomy (GTDB): domain Bacteria; phylum Bacteroidota; class Bacteroidia; order Sphingobacteriales; family Sphingobacteriaceae; genus Daejeonella; species Daejeonella rubra. The sequence goes on along the minus strand of NZ_FNHH01000010.1, from coordinate 117,385 downwards.
GTTATCGTTATGCCCTAATGTCTACAAAAAAACAAACCAGAAGCGTTGCAGCGCCTCTGGTTAAAGTTTTGCCAAATAAAATTGATTCACAAACCATATTCATCAACAAAACAATCAAATGTATGAATTCTCGTATTAAAAATGGGTATTTTCTAAAATGTACTCATGAAGCAGACTGTAATAGCGCAGACCTGCTGAGCAATAAAAAGCAACTTCGAAGTGGGAATAACTCTGCCACCCAATCGATATACAACCAAATAGGACGGATTATGAAATTAACGTTCATTTTTATCATGTTGGCTTTGATGAATGTTTATTCCAAGGGATATTCACAAAAAGTTACGCTCAATGGTAGACGTGTACCAATTGAAAATTACTTCTCGAAAATCAAGGAACAAACAGGCTATGTGTTTTTCTATGATCTGGAATTGCTTAAGTCCGCGAAACCGGTTACACTTAATGTTGTCGATGCCGACCTATCTGATGCACTGATATTGCTTTTTAAGAATCAGCCACTGGATTATAGTATAGAAAACAAAACCATTGTGATCGGTGAAAGGGGGGCTTCCGAAAAACCTGTAAAAGCATCAGAACTTATATTTCAAAACATTCGTGGAAAGGTTATAGACTCAAAAGGTGAAACTTTAATTGGAGTTAGTGTCAGAGTTAAGGGTTCAGAAGCCGGAGTTTCTACCGATTTGCAGGGTGATTTTGTCATTGATGCACCATTAAATGCGGTGTTGGTTTTTACATACATCGGATATGTAACACAAGAAATTCCGGTTAGTGGTAAAGAACGAATTAATGTTACTATGGTTGAAGATCGTCAGGCATTGAGTGAAGTTGTTGTAACAGCATTCGGAGTAACTAAAGCAAAGAGAGGATTAGGATATGCAGTTCAGGAAGTTCGTGGTGAGGAATTTACTGAGGCTCGAATGAATAATGTTGCCAGTGCATTAACAGGTAAGATTGCAGGGGTTGATGCTACTCAGGTAAACTCTGGTCCTGGAAGTTCAAGCCGTGTAATTATTAGAGGTAATACTTCACTAAATGGGAATCAGCAGCCTTTATATATAGTAGATGGAATGCCGATTAATAATACAAATCGAGGAGCTGCAACTAATGCACAGGGCTTGAATGTTGACCGTGGTGATGGTATTTCAAGTATGAACCCTGATGATATAGCTTCTATCTCTGTTTTAAAGGGTGGTGCTGCTGCGGCACTATACGGTAGTCAGGCAGCGAATGGAGTGATTCTTATAACAACAAAAAAGGGCTTTTCACAAAAAGGAGTTGGTATTGAAGTAAGCTCTGATGCCAATTTTGGAGCACCTTCTGTTTTTCCAAATTTTCAATATGAATATGGTTCCGGAAATGATGGTGTAAAACCAGCTACTGTTGCTGCTGCATTGAGCGCTGGCCGTATTTCATTTGGTGCAAAAATGGACGGTTCAAGTGTTATACAGTTTGATGGCGTAATGCGCCCTTATTCTCCCGTTTATGTTAAGCAGAATATTTTAAACTATTATCAAACAAGTCAGAATATTTCCAATACGGTAGCTTTCAATGCTGGTAATCAAAGCATGCAAATGAGATTATCAGTAAGTGATCTTCGATCAAAAGATAATCAGCCTAATTCTAAATTCTACAGAAAAACCGTCAATCTGAATGTACAGGGTAAGATGGGTAAAAACGATTTTATAAAAATTGAGTCAGGTGTTCAGTATAATATCGTTCAGGGGGTAAACAGACCCAATGTAGGTTATGCCGAAAGCGCAGCCTGGCCTGTTTATCTGGCTGCCAGTACTGTAGATATCCGGAATTTCAGAGGTCAGGATCCGAACCGACCAGGAATTAATGTGGCAACCGGTAATGAGCTGTTATGGAATCCGGTTCTTCAGGCAACCAATCCCTATTTTACTGCTTACCAAATGGGAAACGAAGATGATCAGCAGCGTTTAATCGGTAGAGCGAGTGTTCAGGTTAATATACTTCCAAAACTTTTTATAAAAGGAACAGTTGCCAGAGATTTCAGTTATTATACTGAATCAAATTATGTACCTAAAGGGCATGGGTTCAGACCTCTTGGTTATTACAATTCAGCAAATGATCAGACTAATAAAACCAATTTTCAGGCTATCGTTAACTATAATACAAAGTTTCTTTCTGAAAAAATCGGTTTTAATCTGATGGCAGGTGGAAACAGAGATAAAAACTATAGTGAAAGAAATACAGCTAATGGTACAGAATGGGTTGTGCCAAATTTTTATAGTGTTTCAAACCTTGTGAATAGAGAACTGGTAAACATTGGACAAGGAACTGAAGGAATAAACTCTCTTTTTGGAGAAGCTAATATTGACTATAAAAATGTCCTTTATTTAACAATTACTGGAAGACAGGATTGGTTTTCTGTGTTAAATCCTGGGTTTAACTCTATTTTTTATCCGTCTATAGGAGGAGGATTAATTCTTTCTGATGTGGTTAAACTCCCTAAGTTTTTTAATTATGCCAAATTTCGCTCCTCATGGGCACAGGTAGGTAGTGCTACAGTAGGTGCAGGAAGTATTAATCGTACATATGCGCTTAACTCAGTTAATGCAGATGGTCTTCCGGTTTTGAGTACCCCAAATGAATTGCAAAATCCGAATATTCGGCCTGTTACAGTAACAACACTTGAAGGTGGATTCGAAGTTCAAATGCTTGATAGCCGCATAGGTTTGGATGTGAATTATTATTCAAGAAGAACGACTAACGATATACTATCACCACCAATATCCCAGACAACCGGATATTCTGCTGGAAGACAGAATATGGGACTTATTACCAATAAAGGTTGGGAGATAAGCTTGAATGGTTCTCCAATCAGGAAAGATAATTTTAGTTGGGATATCAATTATAACTTCGGGTATAACCAAAGTAAAATTGTTGAGCTAGCTGAAGGAATCTCTGTATTATCATTGGGAACCGGAATTGGAGGCACAAACATGATTAATGCAGTTGGCCTGCCATATTCAACATTAAGATCATTTGTAATGAAGAGAGATGCAAATGGAGTGTTGGTTTATAACAAAGCAACAGGATATGAAGAAAGAGTTGAGCAGGATATGGGTGTTGGAAATCCTCCATATCTGATGGGTATAGGTAATAATTTCAGATACAAAGCTTTTTCATTGACAATTGATATTGATTCAAAATTTGGTGCTGTTGGTTACAGTAACTTAATTCAATATGCAACCAGATTTGGCAGTACTCCATTGACTCTGCCAGGAAGAGAGTCGGGTTTAACTGTTAGTGGAGTTGATGCGACTGGTACACCATACACAAAAGTATGGTCTGTTGTAGATCTGGATACATACTATAACAATTTTGGAAGTGCATATCCTGGGCAGTTTGTTTATAAAACCGATTTTGTTAAGCTACGCAGAGCTGTCTTTAAATATAATTTACCTCCCAGTATCCTGAAATATATAAATGTTCAGGGCGCCTCCTTAGGGATTACAGGATTGAATCTGGCAACGCTTTATCAGGATAAGCGCATTAAAGAGGCAGGTGTCGATCCGGAAATGCAGTCAACTGTAGGCAATGCACAAGGAACTCAGGGAGTTGCCGGACCTAGAACCAGAAATATAGGCTTTAACCTAAACGTAAGATTCTAAACAATAAATCTAATAAGATGAAAATATTATATATAAGAATGATATGCGTGTCGATAGCCGTTATCATTTTGTTCGCATTCCAGTCTTGTAATGATAAGGAATTAACGGATATGAATAAAAATCCCAACGTAATTGAATATGCTATACCTGAATATACATTTACAGCAGCCGTACATAATAGTATTCCGGGACAGAGCTACAGAGCACTAGGTGGAGGATTGCAATATTTTGCTGTGTACAGGGAAGTAAACGGATCGGGTGACAAGTTCTATGACTTTGGGGGTACAGCAGGTAGTTTTGATGTGTATAATAACCAGTGGAACAGGCTTTTGCAACTTAATGAACAAATACCTGGTCCGGAAAATGTAAACAAAAGAGCTGCGATTGAAATCTTGAGGATACTTGCGATTCATCAGGTCACAGATGTGATTGGAGACATGCCTTATACTGAAGCAATGAAAGGTTTAACTAATCTGAAACCTAAATATGATACCCAGAAAAGTATCTATACTGCGATGTTAAACGAACTTGATATTGCTTTAAAATCAATGGATTTGTCCAAGCCAAATGTATTTGGGACTGCAGATCCATATTTCAAAGGGGATATCAGCAAGTGGAAAAAATTTGGCTACACTCTGATGATGCGTTTAGGAATGCGTTTATCAGATGTTGAGCCTGCTACAGCTAAATTATGGGTTGAAAAAGCAGCAGCAGCAGGGGTAATGACTGCAAATACTGATATAGCCTATCGCAAATTTGCAAATATTACAGGTCAGACTAATCCAAGAGTTGATGCTTTGATTGCGGGTGATTTCGTTACACCTGGTGGTGACAATGTATTTGGGGGTAAATGGTCAGCAAAGTTTATCGATCATTTGAAGAGTACACAGGATCCGCGTTTGCCAATAGTATCAGTAGTTTGGGTGCCGTCCGGAAATACTTATGTAGCGGATAATACCGTTGCAAAACAACGGGGAATGGTAAACGGAAGCCTGAATACAAAACCTACAGATTTTGATACATATTCTGAACCTTCATTGCTTTACCTTGACCGTGGTTCACCGATTATCACAATGGGTCCGGCAGAAGCATATTTTCTTTTGGCGGAAGGTGCTTTAAGAGGCTGGAATGTGGGAACAACAGCAAAAGCAGCTTATGACAATGGAGTTCGTGCTGCAATGGCTCAATGGGCCTTATGGCCGACAGTTGCCCCTCACTCCGGAGTTATTTCTGCTTCCTCAGTAGATACATACTTAGCAAATAATCCGTATTTAACAGGTGGGCCATTTGAAACGCAACTTGAGCAGATTTCAACCCAGAAATGGGTATCTATGTTAGGTGATGATTTTGAAATTTTTTCAAATTGGCGTCGTACAAAATATCCTGTATTCAATTACAAAAACTGGAAGTTACCTAGTGGAACTCTTTCTTATTATCCCGGAAATGTAACTGGAGGAAAGATGTGGAGGAGGTTCTCTATACCTAATGCGGAGAAAACTTTGAATCCTGTTAATTATTTGGAAGCTATTAAAAGACAAAATTTTTCAGAAGATCAGATAGACTTATTACAAGGAAGAATGTGGTGGGATGTTGGTCCGGGGACAGGTCAGGTTAATTGATAAAACTAAAATAAATATTCATAATATGAAACGTAGAGATCTTATAAAATACCTGTCATTAGCACCCATAACAGGAGCTGTCGTAGGCTCAGGGGTGCCATTTCGTGCAGATGCTGCAACTATTGTAAAACCTAAACGCGATCTGATTAATGAATTGGGAATAAGAAGATTCATTAATGCTTCCGGACCTTATACTGCAATATCTGCATCTCTGATGCACGATGAAGTAATGGAAGCAATTAATAGTTCTTCTAAGGGCTTTGTCATGTATGGGGAAGTCCAGGATAAAGTTGGAGAAAAAATTGCAGCTATATGCCATTCAGAAGCTGCGATGGTGACGGCTGGTTGCTCATCTGCATTATTATTAGGTACAGCAGCTGCTCTTACCGGAATGGACCGGAATAAAGTAGCACAATTGCCGGATGTCGAAAATTTTGATAAAAACGAAGTAATCGTTCAGAAAAGTCATAATTATGGTTATATCCATGTCCTTAATAATACCGGAATTAAGAAGGTATTAGTTGAAACTTCAGAGGATCTTGAAAAGGCAATTAGCAGTAAAACTGCACTGATGTATTTCCTGAATGATCATACACCTGATGGTAAAATCAAGCACCAGGAATGGTTGGCCGTTGCAAAAAAGAATAATATTCCTACAATCATTGATATAGCTGCAGATGTCCCTCCAGTAGAAAATCTTTGGAAATTTAATGATATGGGCTTTGATATGGTTTGCGTATCAGGGGGGAAAGCAATCAGGGGACCTCAGAGTACTGGTATTCTTATGGGAAGAAAGCATCTTGTTGCCGCTGCCCGTCTGAGTGCACCACCAGATAATAAAAATATTGGTCGTGGAATGAAGGTGAATAAGGAAGAGATTTTTGGATTATATGCAGCTTTGGAAAGATATGTAAAACAGGATCATGAAAAAGAGTGGAAGATGTGGGAGAGCCAGGTTGCTGTAATCGATAATGCTGTTAAAAAAATAAAGGGAGTATCAACAGAAATTGTCATTCCTCCAATTCACAACCGCACGCCAAATCTTAGTATTTTTTGGGATTCTGCTTCAATCAATTTGACAACCAAACAAATGACTGAGAATTTGCGGGATGGTAATCCATCTATAGAAGTAGGAATTCGCAGTGCTTCAGTTCCAAGTCAGAGTGGGGCTCTTAATATTACTGTATGGATGCTGCAACCCGGAGAAGAGAAAATTGTAGCCAGGCGAATTAGGGAAGAGCTACTTAAGGCTTCTGTTAGCTGATTTTATTAAAGCCTCGAATTCATAGAAAACTAAAAAAGTATATCCTGCATTAAATAACAATAAAATGTTTTATCCATTTTTCTCTAAATGGGTATGGATGTTCCCTGTGTGATTTCACGCAGTGCATGGGAACCTGACAAAGCTATTAAGAGGGAAGAATTTGGTCAACTTTCTGAAGGAGCTGTAGAGGATGTGGCTATTTTATTTTATTGAGGGGAAATTTGGTTTTAAAGATGTTGCAAATAACAAGCAGGAAGGTAAACATAAATTCGAATGCGAAATGACCATACGGGGAGGAATGATTGTTTAGGAGCTAAATGCTATTTCTGAATCCATTTTAATTAATCAGAATAGTAAATAAAAAAATGGAACTCATCAAAATGTAGCCTGATATCTTTTGCTGTTTATTTTATAAATCAGATATTTTTTAATCTTAATAACTAAATCAATGCGAAAAATTTCAATATTTTTTCTTACTGTAATCTGCTTCCTGGTTAATTACACTCAGGCACAGAATACAGTTCCGATCTATAGTTTAATTCTCAAAGGAGGGCATGTGATCGATGCTAAGAATAACATCAATGAAATAATGGATGTTGCTATTCAGGATGGCAAAATTGCTAAAGTAGCAAAGGATATTAATCCAGGAACCGGGAAACAAATTGTTAATGCAAGCGGGATGTATGTTACACCCGGACTGATTGATTTACATACGCATGTTTTTTATGGTACAGAGCCAAATCATGCATATAGCAACGGAAGTAACTCGGTAATGCCAGATGGTTATACGTTTCGTGCTGGAGTTACAACAGTAGTTGATTGTGGAAGTGCAGGGTGGAAGTCATTTCCATTATTCAAAAAAAATGTAATTGACAGGTCACAAACCAGGGTATTGTCATTCCTTAATATTGTTGGCGAAGGAATGAGAGGCCGGGATGATTTTGAGCAGGACATTAGTGATATGGATCCAAAAATGTCAGCTAAAATTGCTCTGGAAAACAAGGATTATGTGGTAGGATTTAAACATGCTCATTTTGCTAAACCTGATTGGACTCCTATTAAAAAAGTTGTAGAAGCAGGTTCATTGGCTAATATGCCTGTTATCATAGATTTGGGTGGAAGTGAGCAGCCTGGTGGTAAAGTACTTCTTGACGATTTATTTTTCAAGTTGCTACGGCCAGGTGATATCTATACTCATACTTTCACAGACATTGCCAGAAGAGATCAGATTGTAGATCCAGCGACTAAACAATTAAAACCATATATCATTCCTGCACAAAAGAGAGGTATCGTGTTTGATGTTGGATTCGGTGGAGCTGCTTTTGACTTTAGTCAAGCTATTCCAGCAATTAAAGCTGGATTTTATCCAAACACGATGAGTACAGATCTTCATACCGGTAGTATGAACAGTGCAATGAAAGATATGCTTAATGTGTTATCTACCTTTCTGGCTATAGGTATGGATGTTCAGGGAGTAATTGCCCGCAGTACCTGGGCTCCGGCTCAAGTTATCAAACGAGAAGAGCTTGGTAACCTTTCTGTTGGTTCAGTAGCTGATATTGCTGTATTAAATTTACGCGATGGGAAGTTTAGTTTTAGAGATGTTGCAAATAAAAGGCAGGAAGGGACAAAGAGATTCGAATGCGAAATGACTGTCAGAGGAGGGAAAATAGTGTATGACCTTAATGCAATAGCTGGAAATGTAAATAGCTCTAAATGAGTGTGGTGCACACTGAAATTACTAAATGCTAATTTGAATTAATTTAATAGATTTAATATGAAAAAAATATTCTTCCTGTTTCTTTATCTAGGAATTTTAATAGGATTTGCCCAAGCTCAAACCAGGTATGATATCCTTATCAAAGGCGGCCATGTTGTTGATGCAAAAAATAATATCAACGAATTAATGGATGTTGCCATTCAGGATGGGAAGGTTGCTGCTGTTGCAAAAAATATTAACCCAAGTTTGTCTAAACAAGTCGTAGATGCAAAGGGAATGTATGTGTCTCCCGGATTTATTGATTTGCATAGCCACGTTTTTGCCGGAACCGAAATTAACCGTGCTTTAAGTAATGGCGATTTGGCTGTAGCACCTGATGGATTCACATTCAGATCCGGAGTAACTACTGTTGTTGACTGTGGTGATGCCGGTTGGAAATCTTTCCCAACATTTAAAAGAAATATCATCGATAAATCAAAAACAAGGGTTTTGACTTTTTTGAATATTGTAGGCGAAGGTATGAGGGGACGTGCTGATTATGAGCAGAATATAAATGATATGGATGCTAAAATGGCTGCAAATACAGCTATTGAATTTAAGGAACATATTGTAGGATTTAAGCTTGCCCATTTCAATACATTTTCATGGGTTCCGGTTCAGCGGGTAGTTGAAGCAGGTAAACTGGCTAATGTGCCTGTTATTATAGACTTAGGTTATCCACTTCCTCTTGAAGAACTATTTTTCAAGTACTTGCGTCCTGGTGATATTTATACTCATGTTTTTACAGAAGCTAGCAGAAGAGAGCCGGTTACCGATGCGAAAACCAAACAATTGAGGTCATTTATGATTCCTGCTCAAAAGAGAGGAATTCTATTTGATGTAGGTTTCGGTGGGGGTAGCTTTAATTTTAATCAGGCTATACCAGCCATTAAGGCCGGGTTTATTCCAAATACAATAAGCACCGATCTTCATACAGGCAGTATGAATGCAGGTATGAAAGATCAGATAAATGTGATGTCAACTTTCCTTGCAATTGGTTTGGATATTCCAGGAGTAATTACTCGTAGTACCTGGGCACCTGCCAAGGCTATCAAGCGGGAAGAATTAGGTAATCTTTCTGTTGGGGCAATTGCCGATCTGGCACTTGTTTCAGTTAGAAATGGAAACTTTGGTTTTAGGGATGCTGATGGATTCAGAATTGAAGGCAAACAAAGACTGGAATGTGAAATGACCATTAAAGGAGGAAAGATAGTTTATGAACTTAACTCGATCACAAAAACTAATCTCTGATATTCATTTATAAATCCTGGAGATCTTATCCGCAAACTGAAGAATAAGACAAAAATGCCTGAATATTCTCATTTCTTAAGTACAAGTACAACTGGATTGGAAAATATTCTTTACAAAATGAAAAATTTCATCAAAAACGATAACATCTAAGTAATAAACATGATGAAATCAAATTAGTCAATTAAACAGTTTTAACTCATTTAAGCATGTATATAATTAGCCTTTCCATATTTTTTAAGCTGATAAACATGGTAAAAATAAAACCTATTTTTTCTTTATGAAACGCGTAGTATCCCATCTTTCTTTTCAGGTATTGTTGGCTATAGTTATTGGCGTCCTTGTTGGTTTGAATTATCCTGGTTTTGCCCCAACCGCAAAATTGATTAGTCAAACCTTCATCAATATGATCAGTATGATCATAGCACCTATTGTTTTTTTAACCATTGTGCTTGGAATTGCACAAATGGGTGACATGAAAAAGGTAGGAAGAGTAGGAGGTAAGGCACTCATCTATTTTGAATTGGTAACAACACTTGCCATTATTATTGGGTTATTGGTTGCAAATATATTTCAACCCGGAAAGGGTTTTGATCTTTCAACTGTGAATGTTGATGGTTCAAAAGTGAAAATTTATCAGGAGAGTGCAGAGAGCATAAATTGGGGCGAGTTTTTATCTCATATTGTATCTAAAAATATCTTTGACTCCTTTGCTAAGGGTGATATACTTCAAATACTATTCTTTGCAATACTCTTCGGTTTTGGTTTGAGCAGAATGGGCCCATCAGGTACTTCACTGATAAATACATTTGAAAAACTGTCTAAAGTGTTTTTTAATATCATGAAAGTAATCATGATGTTGGCTCCATTCGGTGCATTTGGTGGTATGGCTTACACAATAGGTGTTTATGGCCTTGAAACACTATATCCCTTGGGTAAGCTGATGATTGCTGTATATATGACCATGGCTGTATTTATTTTTGGTGTTCTGAACCTCATTTGCTATTTGTATAAATTCAGCTTATGGCAATATCTTAAATTCATTCGTCAGGAAATAGTCATTGTACTTGGAACATCTTCTTCTGAGTCTGTTCTTCCAAGTATGATGTTAAAAATGGAAAAACTGGGCTGCTCTAAGTCAGTTGTAGGGCTGGTTATTCCAACGGGATATTCATTTAATCAGGACGGTACATCTATTTATCTTTCTATGGCTGTGATTTTTTTATCCCAGGTGTTTAATGTTAATCTTTCATTGGGGCAGCAGGTCACAGTAATTGGTGTTTTAATGATTACTTCCAAAGGTGTTGCAGGTGTAACAGGGACTGGATTTATAGTACTGGCCTCGTCATTAGCTGCTTTGAAAATCCTTCCGGTAGAAAGTATTGCAATACTGTTAGGAGTCGATAGGTTCATGTCTGAGGCAAGGTCAATCACAAATATGATTGGTAATGGCATTGCAACCATTGTAATAGCCAAAAGTGAAAATGAGTTTGATCAGGCAGAATTCAACAAAAATACAAAACCTGAAATGGCTGACCTATTATAACATTAGTGAGTTCAGGACTCGTGCACAATATTATTATTAGAGGATAATTTTAAATTTTTAAATTAAAAAATCATGAATAATTTAACTCCAGATGAAAATTTTGCTCAAACTGGAATGAGTTTGCCTCCAACTCCACAACCTATTGGTGTTTATATAACATTCCTTATCGTTGGACAATTTTTGTATGTTTCTGGCCATGGACCAATTCAGAATGATGGAACCCTAACCAAGGGAAAACTTGGTCAGGATTTGGATATTGATGAAGGCAAGTTGGCAGCTCAACAAGTGGGCCTTAATATTTTATCCACAATTAAAGCAAATATGGGAACGTTTAACAAAGTTAAACGTGTAATTAAAACTTTGGGTATGGTGAATTGTACTCCGGATTTTGAAAAACATCCCTATGTAATAAATGGCTGCAGTGAACTTTTTGCCAAGGTTTGGGGAACTGAAAATGGGATTGGTGTTAGAAGTGCTGTAGGTTTCAACTCTTTACCTAATAATAAGCCTGTTGAGATTGAAGTAATCTTTGAACTGGAATCCCTGTAATGTTTATTATTTATTAATCTTACAATCTTACTTTGGGTACTTTAAGTATAATATAGAAATTTAATGAATTTTTAATGGAACAAGTGGTTTATTAAAGTATTTAGGTTAATCTTTTGTGAAGATTAATAGTTACTTATTACACATAAGTATTTATCTTGTTTGCAAAAAGTACCAATGCATCAATTCATCAAACCCAAGCTTTTTGGACATGCCAAAAATCACTTTCAAAAGGTAAAAGATCTCGTAAGGTATTGTTCTTATGATCAGCCTTATGATAAAAGTGAGGTTATTTGGCTATATGGTCAAAAACGCGAACTGGTTGATTTATTTAATGCATATAAAATTCCTCAAATTTACCATGCTGACATTGCTGCCAACCTGGTTTGTAAAAGTTGTGGGAATCATGACTTCGATCTGCATTCTTACATAGGAACAGAAGATGAAAAAGACAATCAAATTCATATCAAATTAGTTGAGGCTGACAGAAAATTCAAAAGGAAGATTATTGATCTTCAGGAATACATTAAATTTTACCCTTCATTGGTTTTGGATAATCCCCTTGCTAGAAAAATTCAAAAGGAAATTGAAAGCCAGACCTTGCCAACATGTGTTTTAGAGAAATTTGATTGTTTCAGAAGTAGAATTGTTGGAGATGCAAAGGTTTTTAATAGTGTTGATCTTGGTGCGCCAGACGTTGGAATAGCAAGAATTGGGAGGTATAATCATCCCGGTCAAAGCGTGCTTTATGTGTCTGAAAGCCGTGATTGCTCAGTTGCAGAGATATTGGATGACTATCATCAGCCAGCTTTAATTTGGGTTCAAAAATATCATATTGATAGGATTACAAATATTCTTGACCTTAAAATTGATTGGGGAGGATTTTTGAATTTTGAAAGTGTATTATTTACTGCACTGCTTAATAATAATGTGCTCGAACGGAGGATGTCAAAGGATAATTCAACCTGGAAGCCCGGTTATTTACTTACTAATTTTGTTGCAGACTGCGCTAAAAAGGCTCAATATAGTGGAATAAGGTATAATTCCAGTAAGTATAGCGATTCTAATATTGTGTTATTTGACCCTAAACACAATTCAATACAGGCGGTGGATAAACCAGAAGTATTTATCCATGATCCCCAACCACCAGTGGTTAGATAGTGAACAATAAAACCCATTCGATTATCATATCCTTTTATTTATTCTTGAATTATTTTTTGTAAAGGCATAAATTCTGTGGCATTTCCGCACCATAGACATTCGTCGGAATGTCTATGGTGGTTTTTTATTGAAAAATTAAAAATTTTGGAATTTTAGCCTGAAATCCCGGATGTTCGAAATTTCTTGTTGAACAAACCTGGTACCCTGAATGGAATTCCAATTTTATGTCTGATGAATGCCGTAAAAAATCGGGAATTTAATTGATTTTTAATATTTATTAGGTTCATTATCAGGATAATCTTATCTTTTTACTTGAAATGAAATTTATTAAATGAAGAAATCTGATCTAACAAATCCTGCATTAAAAATGCATGAAAATGGTACTGAATTGAATGAAGAAATAGTGGCCAATAAGGCAGTAAATGATGGTGATCTGAAGATCTTAGATCCGATCAAGCGCCGTAAGTTTTTAGGGATGGGCCTCCTTGGTTTTGCAGGTTTGACATTGCCAGTTAGTTCAAAGGCTGAAGGCCAAATTGCATTGAAGAATTTTATAAATGAATCTATTCCAATTTCTGATAAAACTACCAGTCAAACAGACGGATTCGATGACAAAATTAAATTACTTCAGGAAGCCTGGGCAAAGAAAGACTTCAGGACAGCAAGAGCAATAACTGATTCAATTCGCATTTCACAGATCCAGGCGCAGGCAGAGGAAGAAAATTTTGGTATGCCGCTCATTGGAGCAAATCAGTTTGGAACTGTGGCATCGCTACATCCAGCCTTGAAAACCTGGGCCAATGGCTGGAAATATTATAAAGTAGTAAGCCTTGAAGAAAAAGTTGGAATTCAGCGTAAAGCAGAGCCTGTAGAGGTCTTACTTAGTTTTCAATCATCACAAACGGCCTCTCTGGCACGTGAGATCCGCGTAGCTGAAATAATTGATGGTGTATTGACTGAAGTGATCTCTCAGGTGTTTTCAGAGATTCGCAGAGGCTCAGAAAAGATCTGTAAACTTCTTTTTCTGGCCGATAATAAGGGAAAAGAAAAGAAAAGCTACCTTATTTTTTATGGTAATCTTGATGCGGAATTGCCAAATTATCAATCTGATCTCAAAGTTACTGGAGAAGGATATGGACTTGATATTGAAAATGAATATTTCACGGCTTATCTCTCCAAACAAACTGGACAATTAGCCCGCCTTATTCTTAAGCGCGAACATGGTCTGGAGATCTACTCAGGAGGCCAGGGTCACGGTGAACCTGCCGGAATTGATTGGGCACATGATTATGTTTCTGAAGAGGGGGTACAAAAAATGCGAATTTCTCTGTGGGGTGAATGCCCTGATTATGAGGTAGTAAGAGGGCCCATTTGCACGATCATTCGCCGCTGGGGTTTCCCATATTCCCCTGTTCACCCCTTGTTTTCTCCGGCAAGAATGAATATGGATATTGAATACCGCTTTTATGCGGGTTTGCCTTACTTCCATAAGTTCGGACATATGACTGCCGTTAAGCAATTTGCTCCTGCTGCATTGAGAGATGATGAATGGGTAATTACCGGCCAGTCATTCAATGAAATGTTATGGATGGGACCCGATGAAAAATTGAAAATGGGCGAGGTTCCTAAAGAATCTGCTGAAAAACTTTGGGGAATAGGTTTTTTCAATAAAGATACCAAAGATTCATTTTTCGGTTTGTTTCTGGAGCATTATGCTGAAGGTCTGCCAGAATTAAGCCATAACGGATCACCCAATTTATATTATAAATGGCATGGGCAGATCTGGAGCCGCTATCCTGTTCCGAAGGATATAAAAATCATCCCGAAAGGAGCTGTGCTTCATCAGAAAAACGCCTATGTAACCATTCCATTTACTGCTCAGGACGGACCAGCTCAGATCGAAAGTTTAAGGAAAGAACTGTTGAATCCATTAGCGGCTTCAGGAGCTGAATTACAGAAAAATGTAATCGTCAAAGATAGTACACGTCGTTTAGCCCGCTCAGGAGAGGCTCAGGACAGTCCGATTTCAAAAGCCTTATTATGGAAAGCTCTGGGAGATGTTAAAGACCCTCAGTTATACAAAGCAGATATTAGTGTGGTAGATCTTGGCTTGATCTATGATATTTCTGTTCGCGGTGGAACAGTGAAAATACTAATGGCGATGCCTCATCGCGGTCGTCCTCTGGGGACCTATTTTACCCATGGTTCCAATGTTGTCCATGCAACAGTTTCAAAAACAATACTAGAAGCATTGTATGAAGTTCCAGGCGTCAGAAAGGTGGTAATGGAGCAAACATGGCATCCAGAATGGAGTTCCAATTTGCTTACCGATGATGGAAGACGGAAGCTTGGATTGTGATCATGTATGCTGTGATTTCCTTTAATGTTTGCCTTCGTATTTTGTCTCAAACTTTGGGATAATATGTCTGATTTAAGTTCTGAGTTGATGATCATCTTTGCTATGACCATGGCAGTAAGTGTTTCGGAAGCTATTTTTCATAATGGCTGTTATAAAGGGGCTGGTCATCTTTGAAGGCAAGAAAAACTTCTCTTTTATTTTTGCTATTATGGAATTAACCGTAATTTCCGCTCAGTTTGTAACTTCTGCCCGTATGGTTGGGGGTAAACTTAGTTTTACCCTTGCAGTACATAAGGTATGGAGCACAAATATTATTACTTTGGTTGTTGACCTGTTTCCAAGGCAGGCTTCAGTTCCTTTACTGGAATCTGAGCAATGTCCGGTGCAATAGGAGGGATGATATTTCCCCTCCTTGTAGGGTATATATTGGATAGCTATAAAGCTGCAGGGAATTTAGTTGGAGGTTATAGTCTATTGTTCATTATTTGTGGTTTAACGTTTCTGGTAACATATACGATCATTCAATTGCTGTGAAGAAAATAAGATACTTTAATCCTGAATGAATTGATCGAATTAAATTATTAATAAAAGAAGATTTAGAATAGTCATTAATGAAAATTGAATTTAAAGATCAGATTGGAATTATAACCGGAGCAGCCTCCGGTTTAGGTCAGGCCATTGCCTTGAATTTATCGGGCAAAGGTGTTAAACTAGCCTTGTTTGACAGGGATAAAAGCGGATTGGAAAAAACCCAAAGTCAGTTAACGTCTGATTCAGAGATCTATCCTTTAGATATTACTATTGAAGCAGATGTAGAATCGGCAATAAATAAAGTAAATGAACAATTTGGCCGTGTGGATATACTGGTTAATTGTGCCGGAATAGCCGGAAAAACGAATATTTTGAGCCATGAGGTCGAAGCCGATAATATGCGCTTTGTATTTGATGTGAATTTTATGGGATCATTTTATACCTCCAAATATGCAATTCCATTCATGCTTAAAAACCATTATGGACGAGTGCTGCATATTGCATCTATTTCCGGTAAAGAAGGAAATGCCGGTATGCTTGCTTATTCAGCTTCTAAAGCAGCGGTTATCGGTATGACCAAGGTTCAGGGTAAAGAATATGCAGAGAATGGAATTACTGTTAATGCATTAGCTCCTGCAGTTATCAGAACAGCAATGGTGGAAGCTTTGCCTGAACAGCAGGTTAAATACATGACTGATAAAATTCCAATGAAACGCTGTGGCTCATTGGAAGAGGCAGCCAATACCGCAGCATTTATTGTATCTCCTGAGGCTAGTTTTTCTACAGCTTTCACTTTTGATCTTTCAGGTGGAAGAGCAACTTATTGATATTAACCATGAAGAAAATTAATTAACTATATTTTAAATAAAAAACAAATAAAAATGGCCAAGAGACACATTTTTCATCCTGAACAAAAGGACAAGGATTTTGTAATAGGTGCATATTCTGATGCAATTGAAGTTGATGGTACTGTTTACTTGAGCGGACAGGGACCAGTAGATTTTGCCACCGGCACTTTTGTTCGGGGAACTATAGAGGAGGAGACTCTTCAAACTCTGCACAACATTAAATGCCTTATTGAGGCTGCAGGCGGTACTTTAGACGATATCGTGAAATGTTCTGTACACCTTGCTGATATTAAAGACTGGGACAGATACAATAAGGTTTATTCTGAGTTTTTCACCGGAGTTCGTCCGGCCCGTATCACTGTTCAATCAGGATTAGGTTTTGGTATCAAGATAGAACTTGATGCAATTGCAGTGCTTTCTAAATAACATTAATAAATAGCAGGGTATTTCAGGATTTTACCTGAATACCCTGCTATTATACTTTATCCTAAATTTTGAATCATGTTCCAGTACCTCTTATCGTTGTTATTGTTTCTTTTGTAAATCACAATGACTTTGTGGGAACATTAAGCTTGATCAAAAGTTCCTTTGCAAAAGTAAATGAAGTGATCCAATTGGTTAATTTACTCCTCTGATTTGTTTTTCAAGGCCATTAAAAGGGTATAAGCTCCTTTAATAACTATTTGTTTCCCATTGAACTTATCTTTGTTGATTACTTCAATGAATCCGTTCTCGCTTGTTCCGGTCTCGACAGGAACCATTTCAAACTCTTTAGTAGTTTTTTGAACGAAAACGTAGCCTATCCCTTCGAAATTGACAATGGCCTCTTCTGCAATAGCAAGTGTCTTATTGCTTTTTACTTCAATTTCTGCATTCATATACATGCCCGGAGCCAGACTTTTATCTGCATTTTCAAAATGGCAATGAACTTCTGCAGTTCTTTCAGATGAAAGATCTCTGCTGATCAGACTGATCTCTCCTGCATATTTTTTATCAGGTTGGTTATTGGTATAAGCAACTAACTTTTGACCCAAGGAAAGCTTATTGAGATCTTTTTCGAATATTTTTAGGTTTAAATGTATGGAGGAAGGGTCGATAAGCTCAAAAAGCACATCAGATGGGTTGACGAATTTCCCAATATTGACATTGACCTTTGATACGAATCCATTGATCGGTGAATAAACCTGAATAGTTCTCGAAATATTGCTTTCAGAAATTGATCCCGGATTGATATTGATCATTCTTAATTTTTGATCCAAAGAGCTCAAAGAGATCCTCTGAGTATTATACTCCATCTGAATTTGCTGGAATACCTTATCACTGCTTGCCTTACTTGCATTTAATTCTTTTTGACGTTCAAATTCCGATTTGCTGAATGCCAACCTGGCTTTGGTAGTCAGGTAGTCTTGCTGAAGTTGAATATACTGCTGATCTTCCATCACCGCAATAACTTCACCCTTTCGAATTTGTAATCCTGGTAATAGTTTTGTTGATTTTAAATATCCACCTAAAGGAATACTTACAGATATCATGTTTTGGGGAGGTACATCAATAGTTCCGTTTGTTATTATCACAGATGATAATGCCTTTTCCTCAAGTTTTCCTAACACCAGTCCTGCAGATTTTAATTGTGCATCGCTGAGTGTAACTAAGTTTTCATTGGCATTAATACCCTCAGTTATTACTTCTTCTTTAGTACTTGTTCCGCATGCTGTAATCAGAAATGCGAAGGTTAATATGAATATATTTTTCATTAGAATATAAATTTTTATAATTAGGTTCCTGCTGAATAGTGCATCAGCATTTATGTTATTTTTCTTTAGAACTCAGGTAATTGAGATTGATAATACTTTCATTCAGCGATTTAATAATATCAAGATGGTTGTTTTGAATTACAATAGCCTGATTGTTTAACATCACCCATTCTAAATAATTTATTTCACCATTAATAAACTGTTTATCAGCTGTTTGTCTGATGATATTTGCCTCTGGCATAGAAAATTCCTCGTAATAAGTCAGAGCTGCCAGATAGGTTTCATATTGTGAACGTGCACTTTGATATTGTGTTTCCAACGTGCTTAGCTGAGTTTGGTAATTATTTTCCGCAATTTTTTCTGATAAAGCAGAGGCATTCACTCTTGCTTTTTGTGAAGAGGTGAATATCGGTATTCCGATCCCAATATAAGCTGATCCAAATCGCTTGGATGAAGGATAATATACATCATTTGCGCCCGTCCCTTTTATACTGGTATTGAAATATCCAAGGCTCAGATCAGGCAGAAATCTTGACTTTTCAAGTTTGGAATTTGCTGATGCAATTAATTTTTGTTGATCTGATATTTTCAGTAGGGGATGCCCGGCTAAAATTGGAGCATCCAGGGATGTGGATAGCTGCATTCTTGGCCTTATTTCCTCAGGTTCTGTTTTAATTCCTGTATTCAACACCAATTGAAATTGTAGTTTTGCCAATTCAATTTCCTCCTGCAATGATTTGAGCTGCAGAAAAATACCCCCTCTTTGGGTTTTAGCTGTTGCCCTTTCCAGAATATTACTTTCTCCGGTTTTGAAACGGAGTTCTGCTTTATTCAGAAAGCCAGAATAGATACTGTCTGCCTGAATCAAAAGCTTCTCTTTTTCGTTTAGGATTAGGATAGAATAAAAGATCTGTGTAACAGTTCGTCGGATCTCTGCTTCTTTCAATGAAATACTCAATACAGATGCTTTCCATTCTTCATTCAATAACTTCTTTTGATTGGAATAGACCGTTGGGAAACTGAAAGATTGAGATAATCCGAATCTAGTATCCGAATAGATACTATTGATCTGCCCAAATTCAGAACTCAGCGTCGCTTGTGGAATATTGGCAGATGATTTGATTAGTTTTTGCTGATATTCAGATTTTAACTGTTCATTTTTAAATCCTCTGTTATTTTTCAGGGCTGTATCAATTGCTGCCTGCAAACCTATCTTTTCCTGTGCATTTACGTTATTGAAACCTGTAAGACAAAGGATTAGCACAACAACTGCGATATGTTTGGAAGATTTTTTGTCTGCTGAACCTTCAAAAAGAATATAAAGGATTGGTAAAACAAACAGGGTAAGTAAAGTGGCGATCATTAATCCTCCGATCACAACAGTGGCCAGAGGTTTCTGAACCTCAGCTCCAGCACCACTGCTTAATGCCATAGGCAAAAATCCTAGTGAAGCCACAAATGCAGTCATCAATACCGGACGTAAACGGATCTTTGTGCCCATTAAAACAATTCTCCGGAGGTCGGTCTGGCCTGAATCCTTGAGTCTGTTAAATTCAGCTATAAGCACGATCCCGTTTAATACCGCAACTCCGAAAAGGGCAATAAATCCTATCCCGGCACTGATACTAAAAGGCATTCCTCTGAGTGCTAAAAAGTAAATCCCTCCAATTGCAGACAAGGGAATTGCTGTATAGATGATCAGACCCTGTTTTACTGAATTAAACGCAAAAAACAAGAGTATAAATATTAGTAGGAGGGAAACCGGCACGGCAATCATCAGCCTCTCTTTCGCCGCATTCAGATTTTCAAATGCTCCGCCATAGGTTACATAATAACCTGCAGGCAGGTTAATTCGTTCATTTACTTTCATTTGTAATTCATTAACTATACTTTGTACATCACGGCCACGAACATTAAATCCAACCACAATTCTGCGTTTTGCATCCTCACGTTGAATTTGGTTCGGTCCGTTTTTAATATCAACCTGTGCTAACTGGTTTAATGGAATATTTGTACCCTGAGGAGTTGGGATCAATAAATTTCTCACATCGTCCAGATTCTTTCGTTTATCTGTATTTAATCTGACCATCAGATCAAAGCGTTTTTCTCCTTCAAATACAAGGCCTGAGCTTTGTCCCGCGAATGCAGTATTCACTACCCTGTTGATATCAGCAATATTTAAATTGTATTGAGCGATCGCATCCCGGTTATATTCAATTACGATCTGTGGCATCCCGGTTACAGGCTCAACGAAAAGATCCTGACTGCCTTCAACTTCATTGACTATTTTACCTAGAGATTCTGCATAGTAAGCCAGTGTATCTAAGTTTTCACCGAATATTTTCAGTACAACATCCTGCCTTGCGCCAGTCATTAACTCGTTGAAACGCATTTGAACAGGATACTGGAAGCCAGCTGTAATACCTGGTACATCCTCTAACGCCTTACCCATTTTTGCAGCCATTTCATCAAATGTTTTTGCAGTGGTCCATTCACTTTTATCTTTCATGATCACCATCATATCACTCGCCTCCATTGGCATCGGATCGGTTGGAACTTCACCGCTTCCAATTTTTGTGACCACCTTAATTACTTCCGGAAATTGTGTTTTAAGAATATGGGCAGCTTTTGTCGTGCTTTCAATAGTTGTATTTAGGTTACTTCCTGTCAAAACCCGTGTATCAACAGCAAAATCACCTTCTTCTAATGCCGGAATAAATTCACCGCCTAAATTTGAAAGTACCACCAGGGCCATAATGAAAAGTGCTACAACTGTTCCCAAAACCATTTTAGGGAATCTTAATACCCTTGAAAGCTGATGCTGGTAAAAAGCCTCAACTTTGAACATGATCTTATCTGACAAATTGGGCTCATGTTTTATCTTTTTACTTAAAAACCATGCACTCATCATTGGGATATAGGTTAATGAAAGGATAAATGCTCCTAATAGTGCAAATGCAACTGTCTGCGCCATTGGTTTAAACATTTTACCTTCTATTCCTTGCAGCGTAAAGATTGGCAGGTAAACGATTAAAATGATGATCTGGCCAAACACTGCACTGTTCATCATTTTACTGGCTGATTTTTTAACTTCTCCATCCATGTCAGATTGAGACAGGCGATTTACCAATCCGAATTTTTTGCTGTGCGACAGCTGATGCATGACCGCTTCTACAATAATGACTGCCCCGTCAACTATCAATCCGAAATCCAATGCGCCTAAGCTCATCAGATTACCACTAACCTTGAAGAGATTCATCAGAATTATGGCAAAAAGCATAGCCAGAGGTATTACAGAAGCTACCAATAAACCCGCCCTGAAATTGCCAAGAAATAATACCAGAATAAATACCACGATCAGAGCCCCCTCTATCAGGTTTTTCTCCACTGTGAATATGGCATTGTTAACCATTTTTGTCCGGTCAAGAAATGGCTCAATGATCACTCCTTCAGGCAATGTTTTTTGAATTAATTCAATTCTTTCTTTTACGTTTTTAATGACCTCGCTGCTGTTCGCATCTTTAAGCATCATCACCACAGCCCCTGAAACTTCGCCCTTATCATTATAGGTCATTGCTCCATACCTGGTTGCATAGCCAATATTGATTTGTGCTACATCACGAATAAAGACAGGAGTGCCATTTTCACTGCTTTTGATATTGATTTTTTCAATATCTGAAGTGTTTCCAATCAATCCTTCAGACCTGACAAATAGAACGGTGGGTCCCTTTTCAATATAGGCACCGCCCGTATTCTGATTGTTTCGTTCTAAAGCAGTGAAAACATCATTGATCGTAATATTAAAGGATTGAAGTTTGTTTGGATCAATAGAAATTTCATATTGTTTTAATTTTCCGCCAAAACTACTGACCTCAGCAACTCCCTTAACACCAAGCAATTGTCGTCTTACTATCCAATCCTGTATAGTTCTTAACTCTGTGGCATCGTATTTAGCCTCATAGCCATCTTTTGGCCTCACAACGTATTGATAGATCTCGCCTAAACCGGTCGAAATCGGCCCTAACTCCGGAGTTCCTATTCCTGGAGGTATCTCTGTCTGAACTTTTTGAAGTCGTTCGGCAACCTGCTGCCTTGCCCAGTAAATATCAATCCCATCTTCAAAAACGATGGTAACCAATGATAATCCAAACCGGGAGAAGCTTCGGATCTCTTTAAGCCCCTTAATATTACTGTTCGCCTGCTCTATTGGAAAGGTAACCAGTCTTTCAATATCTGTTGCTCCAAATGAGGGGGCTACCGTGATCACCTGAACCTGGTTGTTGGTAATGTCGGGTACTGCATCGATAGGTAGTTTGGTTGCCTGATAAGAACCATAGACAATCAATCCTATCACAAATAGCCCGATAATGAGTTTATTCTTTACAGAAAACTCTATAATAGCATTTAGCATAAAATTTTAATTTAACAATTTACCTGAATAAATAGTGTATTGCCTGGATAAAACGAATGTTTACCAGATTTCAAACATTTAAAAATTGTTTAACAGGACTGTGGCGGCTGCCAAATGTTAGAAAGGAACGTAGAATTGAATTTCTGATCCTTTTGAATTATATAGGATTTCAACTCCCTTTCAAATGGATTGATCAGTTTAATAGAGGTGAAGTTTTGAATAAAAGATAAACTGAAAATATTCACAGATCCCTCATTCGACTTAAAAGGCAATCGCATATCCTTATCATGATCAGCATATTTCACATCATTATTTGTGTAATGCATGATCATAAAACTCCATAGGGTAGTGCCCTCATTTAATGATTTGTGTTCATTGAAATGCTCCAGAAGCAAAGGCAATTTCAGCATCTGGTAAAACTCTGTTGAAGAGATCAGATAAGCAGAAAGAAGCAATATGGAAAGCATTTTTTTCACTTGATAAAAGTACGAAAATATTACCTGAATTTCAGATTATTAATCTTTACGATAAGGTATTTCTTGAAAAAGGAATAAAAACTTAATTCAATATAATTATTCAGGCTTAATTCCTTCTGGTACTTTGCTTTTTAAACTTTCCATTCTGGATTTTAACTCATCTGCTTTAATTCCATTTCCTTCTGATTCATAAATGATGATGAGTTTTTTGAGTGCTTTAAAATTATAAGGATTATGGTTTACAGACTTTTCATAACTTTCAAGAGTCCCTGATTTATCAGATTGCGACTCCGAAATAAGTCCCTTAGTATAAAAGTAATCTGAAATGAAAAAGGAGTCACCTTTTGGGACTGTTGCTTGAAATACTTCTTTGGCAACCAGGGGATTCCTGCTTGAATTCAATAATCGCACAAATCGTAACTTATCAGTCTCCCTGAGATTTTTTAAACTATTTTTATATAGAGCCCTAACATACAAATCGGTGCTATCCTTTTTGCCCAGTGCATGGTAGAAATCTGCAATCCTTAAGTTAAAATCTGCTCTTGAATTTCCAGATGCAGCAAGAATTCGCTGTGCTTCCTTGATGGTTGAAATAGCCATGTCATACTGCCTGTTTTCAAACAGTGCATCTGCATACATGTTCCTGTATTCATAGTTCTGAGGCTTCTGCTCAACAAGGTTCTTCAATATATTCACAGACCCGGAATCGCCTGATCCAGATCTTAATACAGCTGAAAATGCAATGGCATCATTCCTTTGGTCTCTCAAATAAGTTGAAATAATTGCGCCGTTTTTACCGTATTGGTCGGCACTCTCAATGGCTTCAGCGATCATGCCATTGCTTTTATACATTTCTCTCAGGGCTCTGTTGATATCCGCCAGCTCCTGATAATCATCTTCAAGTCCAAAGGCTTTATTCAAAAACTTTGCTTGTTCTTGTACAGCACTTTTCTGGTCAATATCATTTGCCGCTTGCTGTGCAGCCCGGAGTTCTGAATAGGCAACATAAACAGGGGCGTAGCCGGACTTGATCGCTTCTGCTTTTTTTATCCATTCTTCTGCTGATCTGAAATTTTTTGCCTCCAGATTTAATGTAGCTTCAGCAAGGTAGACTGGCAGGTATTTTTGATCAAATTGCAAGGCGGTATCCAGATATGCGAATCCAAGTTCCTTATTTCGTTGCTTAACACTGTTGCTCAGATTCAGATAGATTTGAGACCAATTACTGGCCATTGCTTGTTTGTCTCCTGCCAGATAAGCTCTTTCTTTCTTAACAAGCTGATCGATAAATCGGTACATTTCCGGATCCTTGTTTTTAAGATCTGAAGTAGTATTCATTGATTTGAAATCAAGAGGATGTACTTTTACAGGTTCAAAATAGGCTGGGTAGGTCTGGGCAAAATATTCACTTTCATTATTCTGGGAGTAGTAATCAAGTGTGCGTTTCTCCTTCATGGCTTTATAATACAAAGCTCTGATGGACCGGTTTTCAGAATCTGTTAACACACGGCCGTGAAACAGGTGAACATATTCATGAAGGATCACATTTCGCTCCATAAATGCCCCCCGTTCTACGTATTCAATAGCTGCAGCACCACTTCCAACTCCCCGGATATCCATCCATTGTCTGTTATCAAAAGTGGTCATGTACCGGAAAGAAGGGGAATTCATGGTCATGGCCAGATCTTTATGAAGAGGCGGAATGCGGAATGAATTGTTTTGTTTTGATAAAAATGGAAAATAAACCACTGAGGTAAACAATTGATTCCAGGCCATTGCTTTTATTGTTTCCCCGGGATAATAACTTACATCAGGAAAAACCTTTTGAAAGTTATCGATATCACTAATCTTTGTGTTGTTTAGCTCATTTGTAATAGAATCAAAGGTTGAAAGATATTCAATGCGCTTTGACTTAATTACTGCTGACAAGCCATTGTGAGCGGGTCCATAGTGCTTTTTTCTCTCCAGTATCTCTCTGAAAATATGTTCAGCTGAGTCCAGGCGGGTTTTCCTGTCAATATCATAGGCAATATAATATAGCGAAGCTTTGTGTAATCGTGGTAATACCGATGCAGGGTATTGCTTCTCTGTTTTATTTATTAATTCAATTGCCTGGGGTATTTGTTTCTCCCGTACCAGATCATCACTCTTTACTAAGGCTTTCCGAACCAGATCATCATCCTTTTCAGCATAATCAGCATAAGTTAAATTGGTGTGCCCATTTCCCCAATGCCAATGGGTTTGATAATGTAATGGATTAATGGTTAATGCCAGTTCCCATTGTGCGGCCATTGCATTCAATTGCCGGGCATCAATCCTTCTCCAAATGGCATAGCCATAACTGAAACGGGCATCGGCATTAAACGGGTCTATTTCAAGTGATTTCCTCAGGGGAGATTCTGCAAGTTCGGGTTGCTGATCCCAGAAATAAACGTCCGCCTCAAGTAAATATGCTCCTGCACTTTTAGGATTTGTCTGCATGATGCTTTTGGCGATTGCGAGAGCATCCTTATATTTTTTTTGTAATAATTTTGCCCGTCCAAGCGTCAGTAGTAATTTTTCAGATGCTTTCTTTTTCAGAGCCTCCTCACAAATCACCACAGCTTTCTGTAACCGCCAGGCTTGAATTTCAAGACCTGCCTTCAATAATATTGCATGTTCGTTCCCTGATTGTTTATTTAGTACTTCATGGATCAGAACTTCCGCTATTTTAAATTCATTGTGTATAATGTGGTATTCAGCTAACAGGAGTTGATGTTCAACTGTTGTGGGTTTGAATCTATCAATTGCCAGGCTGGCCTCTTTCCACATTCCCAGTTCGATCATTCTTTGAATAAGCGGGACTTTGTTTTGCCGCGGATTTGATAGGTCGTTTAATAGATGTTTTTTGAGCGTATGCAATTGCTTTGTTGCCGATATTACACTATCAGGATTGATAACTTGCCCAAATGTAATCAGGGTATTCAGGCTCAGCAGGCAAACCAGATAAAAACTCATTATTTTCATAATTGCTCTGATTTAGCGGTTAGTGTTGGGAGTTTTTAGTTTTAAATAATCACCGACTAAAATTGATGCAGGGAATAAAACCTCTTCCTCGATTTTTGCATGTTTATGAATTTCTTTTTCGAGTTCAATGATTTCGGGATATTTCAGATTGCTATCTGCCTGCTTAATTTCATCCAGATAAGCTTCGATCAGTTGATGTTCTGCGCTCATATGGCTTAACTGTGATTTTAATTTCTCTGTTAAAGCGATCACATTTTTAGTTTGTTCTGGTATTTTTCCATTGGTTAATTGAGGGAGCAGTCCCAAAGGAGGCAATACATAATCTTCTTCTTCATTAAAGTGATGCTGCAGCAAATTGTAAAGTTTTTTTGCTGCGAGGCCTGTGCTGTCATTTATCGAAGTAAATTTATAAAGCTTTTCAAGAAGGTTATCATGCTCTTTCTTTATAGATGAAGGCACCTCCGGCTTTCCAGGAAATGTCGAGACGAAATTTTCATCCTTATTCCGGCATTGACTAAAGAACAGGATGACCGGGAGTAAATGCCAAAAATTCTTCATGATTCTTACATTGATAATAATTTCGGCACGTATTAATTCCCTTATTTCTTTATCGCACCCTTAATATCAAGGTCTTTTATTCTCTCCCTGATCTTGTTCATAAACTCATCCCCGGGATCGCTTTTGACAGTTAAATAGTTGGGATCGGTCTCCTTAAAAAGTGGATGGCCGATAAATGATTGATATTCATGATGCCCGATCACATATTCAATTTTGTATTTCTTTTTTAAATAGCGGATCAAGGCTTCATTGGCATCTAATTGTGCATCTGTTAAAAGTGCATTGCTGCCCCCTACATTTTCAACGCCAATGGCACAATAGTTAAGGCCTATCACATGGCGGGCAAAGGCAGTTTCAGGGAGTTGTCTGAAGATCATTCCATCACGGTCGACCAGAAATTGTGCTGCAACATTGAGGCTGCTTGCTCCGGCAATGCCCTTTCTGGCACCTGGCAGGACAGAAGGATTCATGGCATCAAATGATTGTTCAAGAGTGGGTATAGCGGTCCAGTGCAGAACGATCATTTTGGGTACAATGGTAGCAGAATCCTGCACTATCCCATGACGTACTTTTAGATATTCAATTGAAAGTTGTTTTCTTTCTTCATCAAAAACTACCGGCTTGTTAAATGTTCTGAATGTTTGTGTAAAAGCGGCATTTGAAAATAACAATATTCCGCAAAGGCAAAGTAATTTTAAATTGAAATTCATAGGTTATGTATTTGGTATATTCTGATTTATTCAGATGATTTTTCAATAAATGTAACTATTCTTACAAACAATTATTAAGATGATATTTCTACATTAGATTGTTGATCCTTTAAAAAATTAAAAAGGCACAGGATCTGCAATTATTTTAATTTAAAATCTATGACATCAATTTCTTCAGAAATCAGCTCTCCGGTTGCTGGTAAATCAACACAACGCATAGAGTCAATAGATATCCTCAGAGCTATCACCATGATACTGATGATCTTTGTCAATGATTTCTGGTCACTCAAAAATATACCCGACTGGTTAAGGCACGTAGCCCGGGGAGTTGATGGTATTGGTTTTTCAGATGTTATTTTTCCAGCATTTTTGTTCATTGTTGGACTTTCATTGCCTTATGCTGTTCAAAACAGAAGATTAAAGGGTGACAGTAATATTGAGATCGTTAAACATGTGCTCTTTAGAACAATAGCTCTTCTTGTGATGGGAGTCTTTCTTGTAAATGGGGAAAGTATTAATGCTGAAGCAACTGGAATTGTGGCTGGGACATGGTATCCTATGGTTTGTCTTTGCTTTATTTTAATCTGGAATAAATATTCAGGAGGTCTGAATTCAATTCTAACCAGTATACTTAAGTACTCTGCAATATTAATTCTAATAGTGCTTGCTTTTATTTATCGTGGGGGAGAGGCTGGAGAATTACGTTTTGAATCACATTGGTGGGGCATACTTGGATTGATTGGCTGGGCTTATCTGGTTAGTGCCCTGATAACGATCTATTCCAATAATAATGCTTATGTTTTGTTTGCCGGATGGGTGTTTTTCTGTGCATTAAGTATATTTAATAAAGCAGATCTGTTACCTGCCTGGGAAATCATGAATTATATTCCCGGGACCATTAAAGGTGGAACCTTAGCCGGCCTCACGATGGGAGGGGTTCTCGCATCGCATATTTTCAGATATTATGTTAAAAAGGATGAACATTTGAAGCTGACCTATATATTTATTGCGGCTTCCATTGTTTTAGTAGTTCTTTCCGTTCTTACACGCCCGTATTGGGGTCTTGCTAAACTGGGAGCAACTCCTGCATGGTTGTTTCTATGCTCAGCATTTACATTGATTGCTTTTACTATTATATATTGGATAGCCGATGTCTGGAAAGGGGCAGATTCATTTAAACTGATCAAACCTGCAGGTACTGATACACTCCTTTGCTACCTGATTCCATATTTTATATATGCTATATATAAATTGACAGGCTTCGAGTTTCCTGAAATTCTTTCTAATGGGTGGCTAGGGCTATTGAAATCCTTTTCTTTTGCAATGCTATGTGTATTGATAACACGTGGATTGAATGCTTCGGGAATACGACTGAGAATTTAATAGCAATCTTTGCTTTTTATGGGATACAAACTCCTTAATAGGTTCTGATAAGTAACGATTTTATGTTTCTTTTAAAAGATTAATCAGGATAGTGTAATAATTCATTTTTTTTTCATAGAATTATGAACTGATAATTTCAGTGCGTTTGTCAGATTATTTTCCCTTCGGAAATCTGATTTTTATTAGAATATTTTTTTAAACCCAAAAAATCAATTTTTTTTATCAATTATGGATAGTGCAAAAACACATGAAATTCTTCAAAGTGCCGAATTTAAAAAGCTGGTAAAAACAAGGTGGAATATTTCTCTTTCATTCACATTTGTTATGTTATTCGTTTACATCGGTTTTTTACTTGTAATAGCATACAACAAAGATTTTCTAAAAATGCCATTAGGCGATTCAATTAATCTGGCTATTGTAGTAGGATTAGGTATTATTTTCTTTTCATGGCTTATAACTGGCCTTTATGTTTACTGGGCGAATAATTATTATGATTCTGACGTTCATGAGATCAAAAAAAAATTATAACATATTTTAACTCTACTATAAACTTATATGTCTTTGAATTTACTTCTTCAAATTAACCCTTCTGGACCAGCTTCCACTTTGGGTACTGCAAACCCGGTATCAATAGCAATATTTTTCCTGTTTGTATTGGTTACTCTTTACATCACGTATTGGGCAGCTAAAAAAACTAAAACCGGTTCTGAATTTTATGCTGCCGGTCGTAATATTTCCGGATTTCAAAACGGATTGGCCTTAGCCGGTGATTATATGAGTGCTGCCTCATTTCTTGGGATTGCAGGAATGGTTGCAACAAAAGGTTATGATGGCCTGATATATTCCATTGGTTTCCTTGTAGGTTGGCCTTTGATAATGTTTCTGGTGGCAGAGCCATTAAGGAATCTTGGAAAATATACTTTTGCCGATGTAGTTGCTTTTCGTCTTAAACAAAGACCTATTCGCATCGCAGCCTCGGTAGGGTCGCTATTAACCATTTCTTTTTACCTGATCGCACAAATGGTAGGAGCAGGAAGTTTGATCAAAACCCTCTTCGGACTAAATTATGAAATTGCAGTGGTTGTTGTTGGTGTGGTTATGACCATGTATGTACTCTTTGGCGGTATGCTTGCAACAACATGGGTACAGATCATTAAGGCAGTGTTGCTTTTATCAGGTGCTACCATTTTGGTTTTATTAGCCCTGGCTAAATTCAATTTTAGTCCGGCTGAACTTTTCATGTCTGTAAAAACTCAATATGGTGCAGATATGCTGGCACCGGGTGGCTTCATTACCAATCCATTGGATGCTTTGTCGCTTGGATTAGCATTAATGCTTGGTACAGCTGGTTTACCTCATATTTTGATGCGCTTTTACACAGTTCCTGATGATAAAGCAGCTAGAAAATCAGTATTCGTAGCAACCGGATTTATAGGTTATTTCTACATTCTGACGTTCTTTATCGGATTTTCAGCATTAGCTCTTGTTGGTAAAGATGCCATCGTGAGTTTAGATAAAGGTGGTAATATGGCGGCTCTTCTGCTTGCAGAAAACACTGGTGGAAGCGCATTTCTTGGCTTTATTGCATCAGTGGCCTTTGCTACTATATTAGCTGTTGTAGCCGGATTAACTCTTTCTGGTGCTTCAACTATTTCACATGACCTTTACGTGCATGTAATTAAAAAAGGTGTTTCTGATGAAAAAGGAGAAATGAAGGTTGCCAAAAGAGCAACAATTTTCCTGGGTATACTTGCAGTTGCCTTAGGGTTGTTGTTTAAGGGTCAAAACGTTGCCTTTATGGTTGGTCTTGCATTCTCAATTGCTGCAAGTGCTAACTTCCCGGCTTTACTTATGTCTATCATCTGGAAAGGCTTTACTACAAAAGGAGCTGTTTGGTGTATGGTAACGGGTGCTGTTTTATCATTGGTTTTAATTGTGATCAGTCCAACAGTTTGGGTCGATATTCTCGGCAATTCTGAAGCAATATTCCCGCTTAAAAATCCAACCATAGTTTCAATGACGTCTGCATTTATTGTAGGTATTCTTGTTTCTCTTGCTAAACCTGAAAAGGAAGCCGCTGAATTATTTGAGAGCGAAAAATTGAGAACTTACCTTGGTCACGGATCCGAAAAATAATCTATATCTGATCTGCCCCGGGCAGATCAGTTTTTTTTAATACATAATTTTATACTATGAAACGCAGAGACCTTCTTAAAGGTTTAACAGTTCTTCCTCTTGCAGGAGGAATATTGTCAGGAGAAAGTGCAGTAGGTGCTGAACTAACAGCAATTGCATCTACAGCAGCAAAAAGAGATTTATTCAAAGAATTAGGCATACGTACATTTATCAATGCCAGAGCAACCCTTACTTTCATGACCGGCTCTTTGATGCAGGATGAAGTAATTGATGCTATCAACAGTTCATCCAAAAGATATTGCATGCTGGATGAACTTCAGGATAAAGTAGGAGCTAAAATTGCTGAATTATGCCATGCCGAAGCTGCAACAGTAACTTCTGGTGCTTTTTCTGCGATCATGCTTGGAACTGCAGGAGTGCTCTCAGGAAATGATCCTAAAAAAGCAGCTATGATCCCTCATCTTGAGGGAAGTGGCATGAAAACTGAAGTTATTCTTCAAAAAGGTCATAACATTGGTTATTATCAGGCCATGAAAAACTGTGGTGTAACCATGGTTTGGGTTGAAACCCGTGAGGAGTTGGAACGTGCAATTAATGATAAAACCGCCATGATGGCCTTTATGAATTGCAATACTAATTCTGGGCAAATCAAACATAAAGAATGGCTTGAAGTAGCAAAGAAAAATAATATCCCTACTTTGATCGATATCGCAGCAGATGTTCCGCCAATCGAAAATCTTTGGAAATTCAATGATATGGGATTTGATCTGGTTTGTTTATCTGGTGGTAAAGCCATTCGTGGTCCGCAAAGTTCTGGTGTATTGATGGGAAAGAAAGATCTTATCGCTGCAGCCCGTGTAAGTGCTTCGCCAAGAGGAAGTACAATTGGCAGAGGTCATAAAGTGAACAAGGAAGAGATCCTTGGTTTATATGTTGCAATCGATAAGTTTATTCGTACTGGTGAGGAAGAATGGAACTTCTGGCTGAAGCAGATCGCTCACATTGAAAATGCTGTTAAGAATATTAAGAGTGTAAAAACAAGAGTATTTGTGCCTGAAATTGCTAATGCAACCCCAAATCTTGAAATTTCATGGGATCCGGCAATTCTTCCTGTAACAGGTCAGCAGATTCAGGAAAGATTGAGTAAAGGGGAACCCGGGATTGAATTGAATGCTGGTAAGAATAATATTTCTTTGGTTACATTTATAATGGTACCCGGAGAAGAAAAAATTGTTGCTGCCCGTATTAAAGAGGAGTTATCTAAAGTATAGTTGAACGCTTAATTTTGTGTGACTAGTCATAAAAAAACCTGATCGGAAATGATCAGGTTTTTTTATGTTAGTTTAATTTTGAATCTACTTTACAACCATATTTGAAAAAGGAATTACATAGGCCTGCAGGAATACAAACAAACCCACCAATGCCGCAAGTGCTATACTATGGAAAAATACATATCTTAATATCTGACCTTCATGTCCATACCAGTTCGTTGCAGTACTGGCAACTACAATACTTTGAGCGTCTACCATTTTACCCATTACACCACCCGAACTGTTGGCTGCTGCCATTAATATAGGGCTAACATCGGTTTGTTTTGCTGTAATGGTTTGCAGACTTCCAAAAAGCACATTGGAAGCTGTATCAGAACCGGTTAAGGCCACACCTAACCACCCCAGCATTGTTCCGAAAAATGGGTATAATACGCCTGTTTTAGCTAATGCCAGTCCCAGGGTGGCATCTGCACCGGAGTATTTGGTAACATAACCCAGAGCAAGCATCGCCGCTATGGTGATCAATGAAAACCGTACCCTCCAAAGGGTCTGGAGATATACCTTGAACATTTCTTTTATAGAATAGCCAATAGCAAATCCCGCAATTATGGCTGAAAGTAATATTCCGGTTCCCGTTGCTGATATCCAGTTTAATTTAAAGACAGCTTCTTCGGTTTTTGCAGGTTTCTCCAAAGTTGGTACCGGTGCAATAGGGGGAGAACGTTTTACAAGATTATGAAGGTATGCAACCTTATATTCAGGTGCAGAAACAGAGTTTAAGGTGCTTTTTACAGTTGGTACTCCCCACGCAAAAATGAAAACTGTAAGAATAACCCAGGGAGTCCATGCACGAACCATGTCTTTTGTACTGACACTTTCAGGATCGGCCTGCAATGGAATTGTATCCTCATCCTTTGGAAGTTGCCATATTGTTTTTGGCTGCCAGAATTTCAAAAGAACAATAATTGAAATGATTGAAACAATTGAAGCAAATATATCGACCAACCATGGTCCGTGATAATTTGAAACTAAAAACTGTGTGACAGCAAAAGATAAACCTGCAGTTAACGCAGCCGGCCAAACGCTGATCATACCCCGGAAACCTGCCATTGCCCATATAACCCAAAAAGGAACTATGAATGAGAATAGTGGTAATTGCCTGCCAACCATGGCCGAAAGTTTAAGTACGTCAATGTCTGTTACAGCTGCCAATGCAATTATAGGAGTGCCTAAGGCTCCGAAGGCTACAGGAGCCGTATTGGCAATCAGAGATAGTCCGCATGCCGCCAGTGGCCTGAAACCAAGCTGTATCAGGATGGCCGCAGTGATGGCTACTGGTGTTCCAAAACCCGCAGCTCCTTCAAAAAAAGCTCCAAATGCAAATGCAATAAGTATTACCTGTATTCTGGGGTCAGGAGCAATGGTAGAAAGGTGCATCCTGATCAATGTGAAAAGTCCTTTGTTTACCGTTAACTGATAAAGAAAGATCAGATTCAATACGATCCACCCAATAGGAAACAGACCATATGCACCACCATACAAGGTGGTTGCAGCAACTGCAGGAACCGGCATGTTGAAGGCAAATAGCGCAACTCCAATCGCGACAATTAGTCCGAATACAGCTGCAAGATGGATTCGGATATGAAAAATGGCAATAGATCCCAGTAAAACAATAATTGGAAGTGCTGCAAGCACTGTGGATAATAATGCATTATTAAAAGGGTCGTAATTTTGCGGCCAGATTTGTTCCATTTTAAAAGACAGTTTAGATTTATTTTAACAATCCAATTGTTTATTAAGGTTTTGTACTTTACTTATCCCTGAAATTATTTAAAGGGATCTTGTGGTGAATTCTGAAGCTCAAACAAAGCTTCGATCTCCACGGGAATATTGTCTGGCAATGAATTAAATCCGATGGCACTTCTTACACCGATCCCGTTTTCCGTTCCCCATATTTTTGCAAAGAGTTCACTGCATCCGTTTATAACATTTGGATGTCTTTCAAAATCATCAGTGCAATTAACCATTCCCAATACTTTAATTACGCGTTTAACCTTATTTAAACTTCCGAAATTAGTTTTGATCGTAGATAACATAGCCAATGCAACCTGTTGTGCGGCAAGTTTACCTTGTTCTATATCCATATCCTGTCCAAGGCGACCCTTGATCAATGATTTGTCGTTTCTAACCGGACCATGGCCTGATAAATATAAATATTTACCGTCAACAACATATGGTTTATAAACACCAATAGGACTGGGAGCAGGAGGGAGGCTTAATCCTGTTTTTTCAAAATTTTGATCAGGGGTATTATTTTGCATCTTATTTTTTGTTTAATAATCATTTTTTAGGCAAACTGATCTTCCAGATTCTTCCGCCTTCAGAATTTGCCGTACCATGCTCCATCACATATATTTTATTGTCAACCATTATTGCATCAACAGGAGCATTGAAATTATTAACAATAGTAGTTGTTTTCATGTAATAATTATCTGCAGCAGCATTATAGGTCATTTCTAAATGCATCAGATCTTTTCCGCTTTTTCTTAACAGGTTTGTGCCGGGGCGATCTGAACCTCCGCCGTACCTGAAAACAAAACCATCTCCACTGAATTCACTGGAAAGAGCATTTTTAGTATCAAATACTAATCCTAATGGTACTGAGTGTGCATTAAATGTACTAACTGTTTTTCCTGTAATGTCTCCATCAACGATTTTACCGGTTGCGATATCCCGGTATTCATTCGCATCAGGACCTAAATTCTGTACCCCTGGAGAAAATTTAACTCCTTCCGGGATCTTTGGAAAATTGGGATCATTCCGGAAATACTTCACTACCCAGGCATGTGCTCCCGGACTAATAAATGGATCTTTTGCTGGATCAGGCACCCAGGTTGGATATTGCTGCGGGTTTTCAATCCCGGCTAATTGCCATGGGAATCCATAATGATGTCCTTGTCTGATCCAGAACATTTCTTCAGATTGATCATAATCGCCAGAATTTACTACCCCGAAAAGATTGCCCTTGCCATCAAATGTCATGTCATAGGCATTTCTTATCCCCTGTGCATATAAAAAACCATCTGCTTTAAGCTTTGCTTCATCAGTAGTCAAAATAAGGTTTTGAGAATTTACAGGGAACCTGAAAACGTTGGATGTTAATGCATTATCGCGGGCATTTGGATAGGCCCCATTATTATCCTGAACTTCTCCATGATCTGTACGTGCACCAGAATTTACATAAATGTATTTTTTATCCTTACTAATAACCAAGGCATTCCAGCCGTGGTCAAAAGTCGTAGCATTTGTACCATATTCTACTGTATTGAAAACTTCTGTCAATACAGGTTTAGCTTTTGAAAGATCATATTTAACCATTCTTCCCTTGGTTCCCTTACCACCATTGGCACTAATATTCCCGCACAAGAACAGTGTATTGTTTAAGAATGCCGCACCTTGAAGCCTGGTGATTCCGTGGTCTTCCGCTGAAAATATTTTTTGTTCAATAGCATTTGGTGTATCAAAATCTGTGATTTTAAATACATTTCCATCAAAAGTTGAATACCAGAATTCGCCTGTTTTTTCATTCTTTAAAAGGCGCACACCAAGTTTTCCGGTATTCATTACCTTTTCAATCGTAATATCAGAACGTAATGATACAGGTGTTTTAATGGGAGCAATAGGTCTTTGGCTTGTTGCCGGCGCGCTTGCTTGCTGCGCAAAGCTTAAAATGGAATAAGAAAAAAACAGGGCTAAAAGCCCTGTTTTTCCTAAAGTGCATCTGATGGTGCCCATAAAAAAATAAAAATTATTTTAATTTATTAATTGCCAGCAGGTCTGGGTGAAGCATTCGCAGGCCTTTGTCTCGGTGGATTTTGTAATATATTAGGCTCTGCGATTGCATTCAGGTTGTAAACAATTTTTCCGGCTCTGATTGTCATTTCTGTTTCAAGTCTTTGTTTCCCGGGAATTTTGCCGTCTCTGGCATAATAACCAAAGTTTCCATTTCTTACAGTGAAAATTGCAACATCGGCTTCATTTCCAACAGAAAGATTACCCAGTTCTGGTCGCTTGATCTGTTGCGCAGGATTCCAGGTACTTGCCTTGATCACACTCTGAAGGTCCATTCCCATAGCCATAAATAATGACATGATGTTTGGCATATTCTTCATTGCATTGTTCATACTGCCTGTATGAAGGTCGGTACTGATTGAGTTTGGATAAAAACCACTTTTTATTGCCGGAGTTCCCTGATTGAAAAGGAAGCTTGATCCGCCAAAACCTACATCAAATATGATTCCCCTGTTCTGTGCTTTGATCACATATGGTTTTACTTTATTGGTGGTCACGTCAACAATTGATTCGCGGCCATTCGGGCTGGTACTTCCGTTTCCTCCGAATGCATGTGTATAAATATCGCCAGGGCGGAATTTAACATTGAAAAGTGAATCTAAAGGAAGGAATGGAGAGGCGCCGCCAAAGTCAACAATGACAGGAAGGTTTGCAAGGCGTCCGGCTTCTACCAAACGGTCAGTGGGTACCCAAGTGCGGCCATTGAAGTGTGCAAGCTTAAATCCAACGATGTCATTGGGATATTTTTTTGCCATTTCAGCAGCTTTCTGAGGATCCATCTCATTGATGTCATTCTCATACTTGCCACCGGCCATTCCCTGACCAACAATGTTTAAAAATGCAAGTACGCGGGTTTGTGACCCTTCAATAGTTTGTTTTTTATAAAGTTCAAAAGTTTTCCATCCCGGACTACCGGCATCCACAACAGTGGTAACCCCTGCAGGGAATGTAAAACCATCAGCCGGCAGACTTGAAGGCGCATTCATATAGGCTGAGCCATCATGACCCCAGAAAAAGTGAACGTGAATATCAATCAAACCTGGAGTAACATACATGCCTTTTGCGCTTACAACTTGTATGCCCTTTGCAGCATCAATGTTTTTAGCGATCAATGCAATCTTTCCATCTTTAATGGCGACATCCATTAATGTGTTAATATTGTTCTTAGGGTCAATAACATGCCCTCCTTTGATGACTATGTTATAGGGCTTCTCAGACACGGGCTGCTGATTTTGTTGAGCCTGCATACTGTTGCTTAAGAAAATTAGCAGAGTGAAAATTAAAAAATGTTTGTGCTTCATTTTGCTCGTTTTTAGGTGTGTTATTTAAAATTGTTTTATGCTGATAATTAAATAATGAGAATTTCTTTAATGATAAGAGTTAAAAAAGCCGAATATCCCCTAGTTTGATTAAATATAATTTTTTTTTACTGCCGATAAATTAAATCTGAGACAAATTCTATATATTTATAATCGAATTCAATTACGGCGGACTTAAGCTGCCTTTTTTTCAACATATTTTGAATTTCATTTTGAATTTAATATGTTTAAAATTCCAATGAGTGAACAAGTGAAAATTGAGGATTTAGAATTGATGGGCCGATTAAGGTCGGGAGATGATATTGCCTTAAAGCTCATCTATGATAAATATTGGAATCAGTTATTTATCTCTGCTTACAATATACTTCATGATCAGCAGGCCTGCGAAGATATTATTCAGGACATTTTTATCAATCTCTGGAATAAACGTGAGATTATAGAAATCAGGGTTTCTCTGAAATCATACCTTTTTGCATCAACCCGTTACGAAGTTTACAGACAAGTTCGAAATGGTTCTGTGCGTGAAGATATATTTGACAATATTCATGAGCGTTTAGAAACTCCTTCTGAATATGGAAATATTGAATATAGAGAGTTGCTTTCCCAGATCAATTCTATAGTTGATAAACTATCCGCCAAATGTAAGGTGGTTTATAAATTAAGTCGCGAAGAGCAACTTTCGCACAAAGAAATTGCTTCTCAATTGGATATTTCTACTAAAACAGTCGAAAATCATTTGAATAAAGCATTGAGGCAACTCAGAATTTCCCTCGGATTATTTTAATAAACATTTTTTTTTATTAAAAGCCAGTATTTGACACAAATTATCAGCACTGTCTATTGTATTATATATAGTATGATTTTTTTTTAGAGTATTTAAATCTTAATTTCTATATTTTATTTCTATTATCTAATTGAAACTGTTTAATTGAAACATATAAGATATAGTTCAAATCTGTTAATCTACTATTTAAGGCTTTCAATCTAATTTTTTTTCTTACCGGACTAGGGGATACCTGTTTTTTTTTACTCTCCTATATAAAATCGGCATATTTTGGAAAAAGAGAATTTTCATAAATTACTGGATAAATACATCTCTGGGGAGGCTTCACAGGAGGAAGAGCAGCGCTTGCTGAACTTCTATGGGAGTTTTAATACCCACGCCAAAAATGATCCGGTCCCCGGCTTGGATAATTTAAAAGATAAGATTTTTGATAAAATTTCTGAAAAAATAAATCCTGTAGAGGATTATCAGCAATCTTACAAGCTTTATTACCTGAAATCTTTTTCAATTGCAGCAATGATTCTGCTTGCTATTACAACTGGTATCTATTTTTATTCCAATAGAACCATAATTGAGGATGAACAGTTTACTGAGATAGATGTGAAAAACGATATCCTTCCAGGTAATAATAAGGCAATTTTAATATTGGCGGATGGTTCAAAGATTAGTCTCGATGATGCTGCCAATGGGTTATTGGCCAGTCAGGGAAATATTGCGATCACCAAAACTGAGAATGGTGAGATTATTTATGAGAAGAATCAGGTTAATAAAATGAAAAATATACCTGATCATTTTGTAATTAATACAATTCAAACTCCCAAAGGGGGTAAATATCAGGTTCGATTGCCCGATGGAAGTAAGGTTTGGCTTAATTCTGCTTCAACATTAAGTTATCCAACAGCTTTTACAGGAACCGAGCGTAAAGTTAAACTTAGCGGAGAAGCCTATTTTGAAATAGCTTCAAATAAAAAAATTCCTTTTCGTGTTGAAAGCGATGGTCAGATCGTTGAAGTTTTAGGTACTCATTTTAATATCAACTCATATGATGATGAGGATTTTACAAAAACAACCCTTTTGGAAGGAAGTGTCAAAGTTATCCTTAATTCAAAATCGGATGTGTTAGGCAAGACCAGAATGCTCAAACCTGGAGAACAATCATTAACTAATTCCAAACAACCGGGAATCAGAATAGAAAATGCGGATACTGAGAAAGCGATAGCCTGGAAAAATGGTTACTTTAAGTTCAAAAATACCCCTATACAGCAAATTATGCGCGAAGTAGAGCGTTGGTACGATGTAGAACTTGTTTATGAAGGTAATATGCCTAAGGATGAGTTTACTGGTTTCATTTCTAATGAGGTAAATATTTCAGCAGTATTGAAAATTCTTGAACAAAGCGGAGGTGTTAAA
Source organism: Daejeonella rubra (assembly GCF_900103545.1). Classification (GTDB taxonomy): domain Bacteria; phylum Bacteroidota; class Bacteroidia; order Sphingobacteriales; family Sphingobacteriaceae; genus Daejeonella; species Daejeonella rubra. Next base: position 77,778 of record NZ_FNHH01000010.1, on the reverse strand, counting down.
TTCAGTGTAAAAGGAAAAAAAATTAAAGTTAAAATGATACCATAAATTCCAAAAGTAAATTAATAATATGATAAAAACCGATAGTAGTTAATTGTAATTGAAAGGGATTAAAATGAAAAAACCGTCCTGGATTGCGCCCCAGAACGGAATAATTAGTCAGATTAATCCATGCATGAAATTCCGTGAGCACGAAATTTTAATTAATTAACCAAAACAAATTTTAAAAATGTAAAAGTATGAAAAATGTTTTACTTAGTGAATGCAGTGACAGCTGCATAAACAATTTTAGGAATTTTCCTAAAAAGAGACTCTCAAATACAGTCTCCAAACAAATGTTACGAATTATGAAGCTAACTACCATTTTCATTTTAGTAGCCATAATGCAGGTAAGCGCTAATGGCTACTCTCAAAATGTTACGTTAAATGAAACGAATTCTAACCTGGACAAAGTTTTCACGGAGATTCGAAAACAAACGGGTTATGACTTCCTTTATAATACCAGGCTGCTGAGAAATACAGTTCCTGTAACTGTAAAGGCAAAGAATTCTTCATTGGAGGAAGTTTTGGAACAGGTTTTCAAAAACCAGCCATTAACTTATACCATTACAGAGAATACTATTATTCTGAAAAGAAGAGATGAGCGTTTAATGGAGCAGGTTTCTAAATTTTCATTTGCTAACTCAAGCCGTGATGTAACAAATATTAGTTCTGCACAAACATCAGGTCTTGTATCAAACTTTAACATCGAGCAACAAAGAGTTGACATTCGTGGTAAAGTTATTGATGCAACCGGTGAAGCTTTAATTGGTGTGAGTGTTCGTGTTAAGGGTTCTGAAACAGGAGCGTCAACAGATGTAAACGGAAGCTTTTCTCTTAGTGCTCCTGAAAATGCAATTCTTGTATTTACATACATTGGTTATGTAACACAGGAAGTTGCTGTAAATGGAAGAACCAGTGTGAATGTTACCATGGTTGAAGACCGTCAGGCTTTAAGTGAGGTTGTTGTAACTGCATTCGGTGTGACTAAAGCAAAAAGAGGATTGGGTTATGGTGTACAGGAAATTCCTGGCGAATCATTAACTGAATCACGTCAGAACAACATTGCTAATTCCCTTACGGGTAAAATAGCCGGTGTTGATGCAACTCAGGCAAATTCAGGAGCAGGTGGTTCCAGCCGTGTGATCATTCGTGGTAATACGTCATTAAATGGTAACCAGCAGCCACTTTATGTTGTGGATGGTATGCCTATTAATAATGGTAATCGTGGTCCGGCTACTAGTTCATCCGGTTTTAACGCTGACCGTGGTGATGGTATCTCAAGTATGAACCCGGATGATATCGCAACTATTTCAGTTTTGAAAGGTGGTGCTGCGGCTGCTCTTTATGGTAGCCAGGCTGCAAATGGTGTAATCCTGATCACTACCAAGAAAGGATCTGCTCAAAAAGGTGTTGGGATCGAAGTTACTTCTGATGCTAATTTTGGAAATCCTTCTGTATTCCCTAATTATCAGTATGTGTACGGTCAGGGAAATGATGGTGTTAAACCAGCTACTGCTGCTGCTGCATTAAGTTCAGGCCGTTTGTCATATGGTGCAAAAATGGACGGATCTTTAGTTATGCAGTTTGATGGAGTAATGCGTGCTTATTCTCCATACAATGTAAAAGATAATATTAAAAATTTCTATCAGACAAGTCAGAATATCACGAATACTGTAGCCTTCAATGCGGGTAACCAGAATTTAAGAATGAGATTATCTGTAAGTGATCTGCGTGCAAAAGATCAGCAGCCAAATTCTGATTATAAACGGAAAACTGCTAACCTGAACGTAACAGGTAAAATGGGAAAGAATGATTTCTTAACCATTGAGTCCAGTGTTCAGTATAATCTTGTTGAAGGAACAAACAGACCAAACGTAGGTTATGCTGAGATCAACTCTGCATGGCCGGTTTATTTGGCAGCTAACGTTGTTGATGTACGCAACATGCGTGGTACTGATCCTAACAGACCAGGTATCAATGTAGCTACTGGAAGAGAACTTGACTGGAATCCGGTACCTGCTGCGGTTAACCCGTACTATGCAGCTTATCAGATTGGTAATGAGGATGATCGTCAGCGTTTAATTGGTCGTGCAAGCGTTCAGGCAAACATTTTGCCAAACCTGTTTGTTAAGGGAACTGTTGCAAGAGATTTTAACTACTATACAGAATCTTTTTATGTTCCTGGTACAAACTCTTTTACACCACTTGGTTATTTTCAGTCTGCAGTTGAAAAAACAGATAAAACAAATTTCCAGGGTATCGTTAATTACAATGAAAGATTCTTGACAGATAAGATCGGCTTGAATATACTTGCTGGTGTGCAGAGCGAAAGAGACTTTAATAAAAGTAATACAGCTAACGGAAGCCAGTGGGTTGTTCCTAATTTTTACAGTATTTCAAATCTTGTTAATAGAGATCTTGCAAATTCTGTACAAGCAACTCTTGGTCCAAATCCAATAGGTAATAGTGGAACAAACTCTGTTTTTGGAGAAGCTAATATTGATTACAAAAATTTATTTTACTTAACCGTTACAGGTCGCCAGGATTGGTTCTCTGTGTTAAATCCAGGATTTAACTCAATCTTCTATCCATCTGTAGGTGCAAGTTTTATCATTTCTGAGGTAGTTAAAATGCCTAAGTTCATTGACTATGCGAAATTACGTTCATCATGGGCTGAAGTTGGTAGTGCTACAGTAAACGCAGGTAGTATTAACCAAACATATAATGTTAGTACAGTGAATGCTTATGGTCTTCCTACACTAACTAACCCGAATACACTGAATAACCCAAATATTCGCCCGGTAACTGTAGAAACAATTGAAGGTGGTTTTGAGGTGCAGATGTTAAATAACCGCATTGGTTTGGATGTGAACTACTATTCAAGAAAAACCAGAAATGATATTCTTTCTCCTCCAATTTCCGGAGCTACCGGCTTTGCTGCAGGTAGAAGAAATCTTGGATTGGTTACCAACAAAGGCTGGGAGATTAGCTTGACTGGTACACCAGTAAAGCTAGATGATTTCTCATGGGATGTGAACTATAACTTTGGTTATAACCAGAGTAAAATCGTTGAATTAGCTCCTGGAATTGATATCTTATCATTAGGTTCAGGTATTGGTGGTCCTCAAATGATCAACGCTGTTGGTTTGCCCTATTCAACAGTAAGAGCCAACGTAATGAAATTAGATGCCAATGGTAACAAAGTTTATAATACTGCTACCGGGTATGAAGTTCAGGAACTACGTGATCTTGGAGTAGGTAATCCTCCTTACCTGATGGGATTAGGTAATAATTTCCGTTACAAACGCTTTAGTTTAACGATCGATATCGATTCTAAATTTGGAGCTGTTGGTTACAGTAACTTAATTCAATATGCAACACGTTTCGGACTTACACCACAAACTCTTCCAGGTAGAGAGGGAGGTTTAACTGTTAGTGGTGTTAGTGCTGCAGGTGCTCCATACACTAAAGTATGGAACGTTGTAGACCTTGATACGTACTACAATAACTTTGGAAATGCATACCCTGGTATGTGGGTTTATAAAACTGATTTTATCAAATTACGTCGTGCAGTATTAAAGTATAACCTTCCTGTTAGTACGCTTAAATTCATGAAAGTTCAGTCAGCATCAATCGGAATTACCGGATTGAATCTGGCCATCCTGTATCAGGATAAGAAAATTAAAGAAGCTGGTATAGATCCTGAAATGCAGGAAACAGTGGGTAATGCTCAGGGAAGTCAGGGCGTTTCAATGCCTAGAACCAGAAATATTGGCTTTAACCTGAATTTAAGATTCTAATATTTAAATCTAAGAACATGAAAAAGACATTCTTTAAATTGATATATGCGGCCGGAGCTGTTCTTTTGGTTACCACTATGCAATCGTGTAATACCGAAAAGCTAACCGACCTGAATAAGAATCCAGACGCTATTGAATACGTAATTCCGGAATATTCCTTTACTGCTGCTGTTTTAGCAAGTGGTCCGGGTGAAAATTACCGTGCATTAGGCCAGGGATTGCAGTATTTTTCTTCTTACAAAGAAGTTCCTGCGACAGGTGATAAATTTTATAATTTCAATGGAACCGCAGGGTCCTTTGGAGTGTACACTGGTCAATGGAATCGTTTGTTACAATTAGCAAAGGAGATTCCTGGTGCAGAAAACGTGAACAAACGTGCTGCAGTTGAAATTCTTAGAATTTTAGCTTTCCATCAGCAAACAGATGTGATGGGAGATATGCCGTATGCAGATGCCATGAAAGGTTTGGATAACTTAAAACCAAAGTATGATACTCAAAAAAGTATCTATACTGCTATGCTTACAGAGCTTGAAACTGCTTTGAAATCTATGGATGCTACGAAACCGAATGTATTTGGTAGTGCTGATCCATATTTTAAAGGAGATGTAGCTAAATGGAAAAAGTTCGGTTATACACTGATGCTTCGTCTGGGAATGCGCTTATCCGATGTTGAGCCAGCCACTGCAAAAGCTTGGGTTGAAAAGGCTGTAGCAGGTGGAGTAATGACTGCATTTGCAGACATTGCTTACCTGAAGTATGCAAATGTTACAGGTCAAATGAATCCAAGAGTTAATGGATACATTGCCGGTGACTTTACAAGTCCAGGTGGTGATAACGTAGAAGGAAGTAAATGGTCTGGTAAATTCATTGATCATCTTAAAAATACAAATGATCCGCGTTTACCTGTAATTTCAGTTGTATGGGTTCCTTCAGGAGGAACATATACTGCGAATAATACTCCTTCTGCTCAACGCGGAATGGTGAATGGAAGTATCAATACCAGACCAAGTGATTTTGATTCTTATTCAGAACCATCTCTTCTTTACATCGACAGAGGTTCACCGATCATTACCATGGGTCCTGCAGAAGCATACCTGCTTATCGCAGAGGCTGCAGCAAGAGGATGGAGTGTTGGAACAACTGCACTGGCTGCTTATGATAATGGTGTTCGTGCTGCAATGGCTCAATGGGCTTTATGGCCAAGTGTTGCTCCTCATTCAGGTGTGATCACTACTTCACAGGTTGATGCTTATCTTCTTGCAAATCCATATCCTGTAATTGGTACTTTTGCTCAGCAATTAGAGACCATCTCAACTCAGAAATGGATTTCATTACTTGGTGATGATTATGAAGTATACTCTAACTGGCGCCGTACAAAATACCCTGTATTTAACTATGCTAACTGGACGAATACTTCTGGTCAGAAAGTTTCATATCCTGGTAACGTAACTGCAGGTAAAATGTGGAGAAGATTCTCTTTACCTATTGCTGAACGTAACGTAAATCCTGATAACTACTATGAGGCTATTAAACGTCAGAATTATTCTGAAGAACAGATAGACTTATTACAAGGAAGAATGTGGTGGGATGTTGGTCCTGGCACCGGTCAAAGTAACTAATATGCTATAATACTGATCTTGATATGAAAAACTTATGTCATTCAGTATATTAGAGTTATAAACAATAAGAGGAGATTTTATATCTCCTCTTATTGTTTTATTCAATAAACAAAATAATTAACAATACTATGAAACGTAGAGATCTTATTAAATACCTTTCTGTAGCTCCTATTGCAGGTGCAGCTATCGGAACAGGTGTTCCTTTTCAAGCATTAGCAGGAACTGCAACTGCAGCGGCTAAACGTGACGTGATTAAAGAGCTGGGTTTGCGAACTTTTATAAATGCAGCGGGTACCTACACAACGATGACTGCTTCTTTAATGCATGATGAAGTTGTGGATACCATCCAATCAGCTTCAAATCATTTTGTTATGATTAACGAAGTTCAGGATAAAGTGGGAGAGAAAATTGCAGCAATGTGTCATGCAGAAGCTGCTATGGTAACTGCAGGTTGCTGGTCAGCACTTGTTTTAGGAACAGCAGGCGTTTTAACCCGCATGGACAGAAAAAAAGTAGCCCTTCTTCCAAATCTTTCAAGCTTTGAAAAGACAGAAGTTATTGTTCAAAAATCGCATAATGTGGGGTATGTTCATGCATTAACCAACACGGGTATAGTACCTGTGGAAGTTGAGACTGCTGAGGAAATGGAAAGAGCGATCACAAGCAAAACTGCGATGATGTGGTTCCTGAACTCAAGCGGACCAATGGGCAAGATTAAACACGAAGAGTTTATTGCAATTGGTAAAAAACACAATATTCCAACCATGATCGATATGGCTGCTGATGTGCCGCCGGTTGAGAACCTATGGAAATATAATGATCTTGGTTTTGACCTTGTTTGTGTATCTGGTGGAAAAGCTATTTGTGGTCCGCAAAGTGCCGGTATCCTGATGGGTAAAAAAGACCTTATAGCTGCAGCACGTTTGAGCGCACCACCAAACGGTGGGAATTTGGGTCGCGGTATGAAAGTTAACAAGGAAGAAGTTCTGGGAATGTATGTGGCATTGGAAAAATATATCAATACCGATCATGCTGCTGAATGGAAAATGTGGGAAGACAGAGTTGCCACTATTGTGAATGCTGCAAGTAAAGTTAACGGAGTAAGTACTGAGGTTTTTGTTCCTCCTGTTGCTAATCATACTCCAGCGATAAAAATTTCATGGGATCAGTCTAAAGTGAAGATCACTCCAAGAGAATTGCTAAAGAACCTTCAGAATGGCAGTCCTTCGGTAGAAGTTATGACAGGACCGGATGCAATTAATATCACCGTATTTATGTTGAAAAAAGGTGAAGATAAAATTGTTGCAAAACGGGTTCAGGAAGAACTTGCTAAAGCAGCGGTATCTTAAGAATTATCTTAATAAAAAACATAACAGAATTAATTCCCGCAGTCGAGGGAATTAATTCTGTTTTTACCTATTACAAAAATCAGAATTTCAAATGAGAAGAATATCCTATCTGCTTCTTTCAGGATTAATTATGCTGACTCAGTTTGCTCAGGCTCAAACAAAGACTTACAGTATACTGATAAAGGGCGGGCATGTAATAGATGCCAGGAACAACATTAATGAAATTATGGATGTGGCCATCCAAAGCGGTAAAATTGCCGCAGTTGCTAAAAATATTGATGCTTCCCTTGCATCACAAATAGTAGATGCTAAAGGAATGTATGTTACCCCCGGATTAATTGATCTGCATGCACATCTTTTTGCCGGAACAGATGACCGCGGACTGAGTGGAGGTTTTTCTGCCTTAGCACCTGATCCTTATACCTTGCGTGCAGGTGTAACCACTGTGGTTGATTGTGGTGGAGCCGGCTGGGCTTCATTTGATAAGTTTAAGTCTACGATCATTGATAAATCCCGTACAAGAGTGCTATCCTTTCTAAACATCGTTGGAGATGGTATGAGAGGCGATCCTTATGAGCAGGATATAAGTGATATGGATGCTAAAAAAACTGCTGAAAAGGCCCTGGCGAATAAGGATATTGTTGTGGGATTCAAGCTTGCTCACTTTGCCGCTGCAAGCTGGGTTCCTGTTGAAAAGGTAGTAGCTGCTGGTAAACTTGCTGATATGCCTGTAATTATTGATTTTGGAGCAGGAAAATTACCAATTGAAGATTTGTTCTTTAAGTACCTCAGGCCAGGAGATATTTTCACTCATGTGTATACTGAACTTGAAATTAGAGACCCTGTTGTAGATCTCAAAACCAGGAAGTTACGTCCCTTCTTAATTCCTGCACAAAAGCGTGGAATCATCTTTGATGTTGGTTTTGGAGGTGGAAGTTTCAACTTCAATCAGGCTATTCCTGCTATTAAGGCAGGTTTTTTACCAAATACCATGGGAACCGACCTTCATACAGGGAGTATGAACGGTGCAATGAAAGATCAGTTGAACGTTCTTTCTATATTTCTTTCTATGGGCATGGATATTCCTTCAGTTATATCTCGAAGTACCTGGGCTCCGGCACAGGCTATTAAACGTGAGGAACTTGGCCACCTTTCTGTCGGCGCTGGCGCTGATGTGGCTATTTTGAGTGTACGTGATGGTAAATTCGGGTTCAGAGATATCGCAGGAAATAGAAACGAAGGTAAACAGAAATTCGAATGCGAAATGACTCTCCGTGCCGGAAGAATAGTTTATGATCTCAATGCTATAGCCAGCAATCCTGAAAAAAGCAGATAATTATGTTATTCATAAATAACCATCTGATGGTTATTATTAAAGGTTTTTAGAAAAAAAGCGATGAGAAAAATCTCAATATTATTTTTATCTCTGCTATTCCTGTTATTTGCCGAAGTAAAGGCACAGGGAACAGCTCCAATGTACAACACCATCATTAAAGGTGGTAGGGTGATCGATGCAAAAAACAATATTAATGACATCCTCGATGTTGCCATAAAAAATGGCAAAATCGCTAAAGTGGGAAAAAATATTGATCCTGCACTTGGAGAGCAGATAGTAAATGCAGCTGGAATGTATGTCACTCCTGGTCTGATCGATATTCATGCCCATGTTTTCTGGGGCGTGCAACCTGATCACTATTTGAGCAATGGAAATGTGGGTGTTACAGCAGATGGATTTAGCTTTCGTTCCGGTGTAACCACTCTTGTAGATTGTGGTGGAGCAGGTTATAAATCATTTGATCTGTTCAAGAAGAATGTAATTGATAAATCAAGGGCCAGGGTCTTATCCTTTCTGAATATCGTTGGAGAAGGAATGAGGGGTGGAGATTATGAACAGGATGTGAGTGATATGGATGTAAAGCTTGCTGCAAAAGCTGCAATTGACAATAAGGAACATGTTGTAGGGTTTAAACTCGCACACTTTACCAATGCTGATTGGGCTCCTGTTGAAAGGATCGTAGCAGCAGGTAAACTTGCTGATATGCCTGTAGTTATTGATTTTGGTGGTGGAAAGTTACCAATTGAAGATTTGTTCTTTAAATACCTCAGGCCAGGGGATATTTACACGCACGTGTTTACTGAGCTTGAAAGAAGAGATCCGATTGTTGATCTTCAAACCAGACAACTCAGGCCTTTTGTTATCCCTGCGCAAAAAAGAGGAATTATTTTTGACGTAGGATTTGGTGGTGGTAGCTTTAACTTCAATCAGGCAATCCCAGCGATAAAAGCAGGTTTCCTTCCGGATCTGATGGGTACAGACCTTCACACAGGTAGTATGAATGGTGCAATGAAGGATCAATTGAATGTTTTATCTATTCATATGGCTATGGGCATGGATATTCCTTCAGTAATTGCTCGTAGTACATGGACTCCTGCAAAGGCTATAAAACGCCAGGAACTTGGTCATCTCTCTGAAGGTGCGATAGCTGATATTGCAATTATTAGTGTTCGTCAGGGTAAATTTGGCTTCAGAGATATTGCAGGAAACAGACAAGAGGGAACCCAGAAGTTAGAGTGTGAAATGACACTTAAAGATGGCAAGGTTATGTATGATCTGAATGCCATCGCTCAAACCAATACTAAAAAATAATTATTTATTGACGCCTCATATTTATCAGATATTTGATAAATATGGAGTATTTTTTATTGTTTCATCAATACTTAGAGCATGTGTTGCGTAATTGCAGAATATGCTCTGTTTTTAGTTTGAGAATGCCTTTAGGTGTGTTTAATGAAATATTTATACTTGGTGTTTGACTCTGCCTCTATGACTTTAACACAAACTAAGCTATATGATTATTTATTTGCAGCTTTATATAAGCAGATCATGAATTTGTCTAAACTTAATTTGAAGTTTTTTACTTTTTTCCTTCTTCTATTCAACTCTTTTAGCCCACTTTCTTCCTATTCACAAAAAAGGCCTAATATTCTCCTGATAATGACTGATGATCAGGGGATTGGTGATGTAGGACTCCATAATAATGATATCCTGAAAACTCCTAATATGGATGCTATTGCAAATCAGGGAGCGGAGCTGAGACAGTTTATTGTGAATTTTAATTGTTCTCCAACAAGAGCCAGCATGCTCACAGGACGCGATAATTACAGAACTGGTGTTGTAGGTGTTACAGAGACCTCGCATCTCATGAAATCAACTGAAATAACCATCGCAAAAGTTCTTTCTGATGCTGGATATCGTACCGGAATTTTCGGGAAATGGCACCTTGGCGACTCTTATCCGATGAGGCCTTCCGATAAGGGCTTTCAGGAAACTCTGATTCATAAAGGCGGAGGAATTGGTCAGGCTTCTGATCCACCTGGAAACTCTTATTTTAACCCAATTTTAGAGCATAATAATGTCAAAAAGGTTTTTGAAGGATATTGTGATGATATTTTTGCAGATTCAACTATTAGCTTTATTGATAAAAATAAAGACAAGCCATTTTTTGCTTTTTACGCTACCAATCTTCCTCATTTCCCTTTAACAGTTAGTGATAAATGGGCAGATCCATACCGAAAAATGGGCCTTCATGAACTTAATGCGCGTACCTATGGGATGATCGCCAATGTGGATGCTAATATTGGTCGTTTGCTGGCTAAACTGAAAGAATTAAACATAGAGGATAATACGATCGTGATCTTTATGTCTGATAATGGTCCAAGAACCAAAAGGACAAAAAACGACATGTATCCGGATCGTTATGTGATGAATCTGCGCGGGACTAAAACCAGTGTTTATGAAAATGGAATACGGGCTCCCTTCTTTATAAAATGGCCTGGAAAGATACCTCAGGGTGTGAAATATACTAATTTGGCTGCACATATCGATGTAATGCCAACTTTACTGGAAGCATGTAATGTCCCTGTGCCTAAAGCTTTGAAATTGGATGGAATATCATTGATGCCACTTTTAAGTGGTAAAGTGAAAATGCTTCCGGAACGTGAAATTTTCATACAGGGCCATGCAGGTTCTGAACCATTTAAATACTTTCATTTTACGGTTCGCGGAAAGCGATATAAACTCATTTCTCCGAATGATGATCCCTATGGAAATATTACACGGCCTGGCTCAGGAGAGGCTGAAATGAAAAGACTCTTTGCTTCCCTTGAGCTATACGATATTGAAAAAGATCCCAGTGAAATTGATAATATAGCCAAACAGCATCCTGATATTGTTAAAAGCATGCTCTCCCGATATGAAACCTGGTTTGACCAGGCAATGAAAGATCGTGGGAATGACTGGCCGCAGAGAATACATATCGGGACTAATTTTCAGCCCAATGTTCAATTATCGCGGTTTGACTGGGGTGGACAGGGTTCAATAGGTGAACAGACCAGAAGAATTGGATACTGGGAGGTGTTTAGCAGTCCCGGTAAATATAGGGTAAGCCTGCGTTATCAAAAAGTTGCAAAATCCGGTTTCGCATATTTGAAATATCGCGGAATAGAAAAGAAGGTCTCTTTATCAGTGGGTGATACTGTTACTGTTTTTGATGGGATAGAATTACCTGAAGGTCCGGGTAGATTTGAAGCCTTTATCAAATCAGATGCGCAGGAGACAGGGGTGCAGTTTGTGGATGTGGAACGAATAAATTAATTTATGTTTATAATTATATTTTATGCAAAGAAGACGATTTCTTGAATCTGCATTTCTCGGTTCGGCAGCCATGATCATTGGTTTTCCAAATCTGTATGCACAGGCAGCATCCAATATTAAGATTACCAAAATTCGATATTATGCTGCTCCTGGGTATAATAAACCGCTTTTTAATCAGGCTCGCGGTATTGTTGAAATCGAAACCAATACTGGTATAATCGGAATTGGTGAAGGTGGCTCAAAAGATATGATCGAGCAATGTGCTCAAATGATGATCGGTGAAGATCCTTTTCGTATCGAACATATCTGGCAATATCTTTACCGTGGCATGTTTTATCCTCCCGGAAGAGAGAAACTGCATGCACTGGGCGCACTTGAGATGGCTCTATGGGACATTAAGGGTAAAGCCTTAAATGTTCCTGTATACGAGCTTTTGGGTGGCTCCACAAGAGAATTTGTGGAATGTTACGCAACAGGTTTCAGGCCATCAAAAGCGAAAACAGAGGAAGAAAGGGCAACCGATTGTCTAAAGGCAGGGTTTAGGTCATATAGGATCGGACCAACCGGTGGTAATGGTGATCAGCCTTTCGATTTCTTTGAAAATGCCGACAAAACTATAGCTTTCAGTAAGAGAATTGATCAGGCAGTAGGAGGAAAGGGCAATTGGGCAATCGATCTTCATACCCGGTTTGATACTCCTGAAGCAGTTAAGATATGTTCAGCTCTGGAAGAATTAAGTCCGTATTTTGTAGAAGATGCAATTCGGTCTGAAAATCCAGGCGTTTACAAAACATTCAGGCAAGCAACCAAGGTACCTCTTGCAGTAGGAGAACAATTTGGCGATCGCTGGGATATTAATGAACTTATTGAGCAACATCTGATCGATTATTCCAGGGTTACATTGCCAAATAGTGGTGGAATTGTAGAATTAAAGAAAATAGCTGCATTATGTGAAACTCATTATATCGGGATGCTTCCACACTTCACCGGACCATTATCCACAGCTGCATTAGTACATGTTCTTGGTTCAAGCAGCCCTTCAAGAGTGATGATTGAAATAGCTGGAGGAGAGGTAGAAAAGCCAGCATATTTCAACGATGATTATGTGAAATTCTCAAATGGAAAATTGTATTTAAATCCGGAGCCTGGTTTAGGTGTTAAATTCGATCCTAAGAAGGCAAATTTCATCATGGAGATAACAGAAAAGACTAAGTTTCCACATCCTGTTTTGAAAAGCCCTGATGGAGCAATTCATAACTGGTAATATTTAAAATATTCATTTATTTACCATGTTCATGTGATAATTTCCTTAAATAATCACATTTTTAGAAATCCGGAATTGTTTTAAATTCAGGTGCTTTTCAAGAGCTAAATTTTAATTAAAAACATCAGAAATTGAGAACCAGATCAATACTATTATCCGCACTTTTCCTGACTTCCAGCTTTACATTTTTATTTTCAGGATGTAAATCAATTAAAACCGATGTGCTTTCAATCTCAGGCGACAAAGATGCTTCTGCAATTGCAGAATTTATCAGTGATCCTGAAGATTCCAGACTAAAAGACCGGAAATTTGAGCAGGTGCCTGCAGTTGGAGCAACTGCCGATGGAAAGCAGGTTTTTGTGGCCTGGTATTCTGGTGGAGCTGCGGCGGGTCCGGGTAATTATGTGACTTTATCTGTAAGTCAGGATTCAGGTAATACCTGGTTGAATGATCAACTTGTAGTTTATCCAACTGATCAGTCCTACCGCTTGTTTGATCCCGCAATCTGGAGAGATAATAATGGGAAAGTGCATTTGTTCTACGGAAGTGCTAAAAATAGTTTGATTTGGGATGGTTTTGGCGGTGTCAATTCTGTAGAAATTAAATGGGATGGTAAGAAAATCGCTAATTCCAAACCTATTCGTATAAGTGATGGGGTAATGAGTAATAAACCTGTTTATTTGCCTTCAAAAAACATAGCTCTTTTCCCAGTTTACATCGATAAGCCGCTTCCGGGAACCAAATCTGAAAAAGCATTCCCTCAGAACGGTGTATTCATTTATTCCAAAGATTTTTCCAAATCACCAAACAAACTTCAACTTAGTCCTTATGCCTCCATTCAAATTGATGAAGAACTAAGGATTCATGATGAACCACAGGTAGTTGAAATTTCTGAAATGGGTGAATCTCTGGCAATGCTGAGAACCATTAAAGGAATCTATTATACAAAAAGTAATGACTTTGGTAAAACATGGTCACAATTACAGCCCTTTACAGCTTCAGGCCCAACTACCTCCAGTAGATTTTATTTGGGTAAACTTTCTTCTGGTAATTTATTGCTGGTAAGTAATAATAGCACCACACGTAATAAAATGACTGCTTTTCTTTCAAAAGATGGAGGAAAAACCTGGCCTCATAAATTATTGCTTGATTCACGCGAAAATGTGTCTTATCCTGATGCTGATCAGACAAATGATGGCAATATTCATGTTGTTTTTGATCGTGAAAGAACCGGTGCCCGGGATATTTTGTATTGCAGATTCACAGAGAATGATATTCTGAATGGCAATTCATCAGCTGTGTTTAAAAATAGAGTCAATAAGAAATAATTTGAATTGAGAATTGATAGTTTGATGGATAAATATATTTTATGCTGTGATTGGGGCACTACTTCATTCAGATTAAGGCTTGTTGAAAGAAAAGATTATAGGGTTTTGGCCGAACTCCTTTCTAAAGATGGTGTTGCAGGTACATTCAGAGCCTGGAAAGAACAGAATGAGCTTAAACGCTTTGATTTTTATGCAGCAATCTTAAAAGGCAGCATCGGGGAATTGGCAAAAAAGTCATCGTTTTCTCTGGATAATATTCCTGTCATTGTATCCGGAATGGCTTCTTCCTCAATAGGAATGGAAGAAATTCCATATGCAGAACTTCCCTTTGACAGTAAGGGAAGCCAGGCCTCAGTTAGGAGCTTTAAGGATTTTAATGGTGCCAAAAGCCCATTGGTCCTGGTTTCAGGTGTGAAAAGTCATGAAGATGTGATGCGTGGTGAAGAAGCTCAATTAATTGGTCTGCTCAAACTAAATGAGATTACTATTCATGGTTCAGAAGAAATAATTTTTGTTTTCCCGGGTACCCATTCCAAGCATATTGTTGTTAAGGATGGTTTTGTGACTGATTTTCAGACATTTATGACTGGTGAGATCTATAATATTCTGTGCGAGCACAGTATTTTAAAGGACTCTGTCTTAGGCGGCTCTGGCGCTGGTTTGAAAGATCAGGTAGATATTAATGCCTTTTTAAAAGGAGTGGAGGTTTCGGGGACTTCCTCACTTTTACATAGCTTATTTACAGTCCGTACCGGGCAGTTATTTGGGCAGTTCTCAAAAGAACAGAATTCCTTTTACCTAAGCGGCTTATTGATCGGTTCGGAACTCAGACAGCTAAAAGATGGAAATTATGACCGTTTAGTTATCTGCAGCGGAAAACATCTTTATGATCATTATAAGCTTGCAGCCGAAGCTATTTCCCTGAAATTCAATACAACCTATATTCAGCCTGATCTAATAGATAAAGCGACAATCGCAGGACAGGTTCAAATTTTCAATGCATTACAAACTGCCTCCTATGAATAATCAAGAGTTTTCCTGGAACGGATTTGCAAAAGTCCCCATTGTTGGAATTATCAGAAATTTAAGCTTTGAAGTAATCGAAAAAATTCTTCCTGTTTACCTTTCTGCAGGCCTCACAACAATTGAAATTACTATGAATACTCCTTCTGCGGAGGATATAATACGTTTTGCCGCTGATAAATATAAAGGCCAGCTAAATGTCGGTGCCGGCACGGTTTGTAATACGGATGATCTGGAGCAGGCTATCCGGGCTGGCTCACAGTTTATAGTTACACCGATCCTGGATGCAGATGTAGTACGTACTTGTGTCAGTAAAAATATACCAGTATTCCCCGGGGCATACACACCTACAGAGATCTATCAGGCATGGAAACTGGGAGCAAGCATGGTTAAGGTTTATCCGGCTACAAGCCTCGGACCAGAATACATAAGGGACGTAAAAGCGCCTTTAAACAAGATAAAACTAATGCCTACAGGCGGAATAAATCTTGATAATATTCAAACATTTATTAAAGCTGGAGCTGATGGGCTAGGTATTGGAAGTCAGCTTTTTGATAAAACACTCATAAAAGATGAAAACTGGGAAGGTCTGGAATTACATTTCAAGCAATACGTGTCAAAACTTAATTCATAACTCATAAAACGAATTTCATAAGCATAAGCAAAATGACATCTCCAAAAGGAAAAAATTATCGCTGGTTAATAGTAACCCTATTATTTCTGGGTACAGTAATTAATTACCTGGATCGGCAGATCATAGGTTTATTGAAACCGACGCTTGAATTGGAATTCAATTGGACAGAAACTGATTTTGGGAGAATCATGTCTGCGTTTTCATTTGCCTATGCGATTGGATTATTGGTATCGGGCAGGTTTATCGATAAAGTAGGAACAAAGCTTGGTTATAGTGTGGCCGTAGTGGTTTGGAGCCTCGCAGGTATGGGGCATGCGCTAGCAAAATCAGTTACCGGGTTCGGCATCGCAAGATTATCATTGGGAATAGGAGAGGCAGGAAATTTTCCTGCAGCCATGAAGGCTGTTTCGGAATGGTTTCCAAAAAAGGAAAGAGCGCTTGCTACAGGTATTTTCAACTCAGGAACCGCCATAGGGGTGGTGGTAGCACTCATCATAGTTCCAATAATCATGCAGAATTATGGCTGGCATGAGGTTTTTTGGATTACCGGCGCCATGGGCTTTGTATGGCTGATCTTTTGGCTTTGGCTTTATGAAATCCCATCAAAGCAAAAGAGGCTGAGTGCAGAAGAACTTGCATATATTGAAAGTGATAAAGATGATATTTCTGACCAGGTTCAGAGCACAACCAAAATTTCATGGGCCAAATTATTTACTTTCCCTCAAACATGGGCTTTTGTAACAGGTAAATTCTTGATTGATCCAATTTTTTGGTTTTTTCTTTTCTGGTTGCCTTCTTATTTTTCTTCAACTTTTAACCTGGATCTTAAAGTTATCAGTCCTGAGTTGATGCTCATCTATGGTGCAACTACAATTGGAAGTATTGCTGGAGGATATTTTTCCTCTCAGCTGATCAATAGAGGCTGGCCTACATTAAAAGCAAGAAAGGGAGTTTTACTACTGTTTGCAATTCTTGAACTTGGAATAATGATCGCTATTGCTCAGTTTGTAACAGATAAGTGGGTTGCAGTCGGCTTGATCAGTCTTGCAGTTGCCGTTCATCAGGCCTGGGCGACTAATATCTTTACAATGGCTTCAGATATGTTCCCTAAAGAAGTAGTGAGCTCTGTTGTTGGAATTGGTGGAATGACAGGAGCAATAGGAGGGATACTGTTCCCGATATTTGTAGGTTATTTGTTAGATGTTTATAAGGCAGCGGATAACCTGACAGGAGGTTATAACTTAATATTCACTATTTGTGGCGTTACTTACCTCGTAGCCTGGATCATTATACATCTGTTAACCAGAAGATCTCAAAAAGTTGTAGTAAATTAATAATTGAATATATTTTTAACGAATAGAATTATGAAAATATTAGTTCAAAGCCAGTTAAAACAAGTTTTGATAGCTTGTGTATTTTTTATTGCTCCATGCTTTTTGCCATCTGCAAACGCTCAGCTTTACAATTTCACAGAAGAACAGATGAAGAGTTTTACTGAGAAAAATCCTTATGGCAGGTTCCCCGGTGGCCGGCCTATGATCCCGGCGGCTGTTTTGGATACAATACGTAAAATGGATATTCAGGTTGTAGAAGCAATTGGCTCAATACCAAGGGAATATGCAAATCAATATGAAGATGGCTGGAAATCGATTATTCCAGGAAAGAAACTGGTAGGGCGTGCATTTACTGTACAGTTTATGCCTTCTCGTCCCGACCTTGTTGCAGGAATGCAAAGCGAGGCTGATAAAAATAATTTTACCGGACTTAACAACAGGACTACTATTGATATGCTTCAAAAGGATGATCTGGTGATTGTCGATCTTTATGGCAAAGTTCAGGGTGGGACCTATGTTGGAGATAAACTTTCTTACTATATCTGGAAAACTACTGGAACGGGTTTGATCGTTGATGG
The DNA here is from genome assembly GCF_900103545.1 of Daejeonella rubra. Classification (GTDB taxonomy): domain Bacteria; phylum Bacteroidota; class Bacteroidia; order Sphingobacteriales; family Sphingobacteriaceae; genus Daejeonella; species Daejeonella rubra. The sequence goes on along the minus strand of NZ_FNHH01000010.1, from coordinate 60,156 downwards.
GGGGATCTATTTAACTGAGAATATTGCTCAAAGCGGTATGCAGGCTTTTTACCGTGGCACCTATCCCGGTGCCTTAAGTAATGCAACTGTATCTGGCATAAATGTTCCTATCCGGATCGGAAAAGCTGTTATCATGCCTGGAGATCTGGTAATAGGTGATCAGGATGGTATACTTGCCATTCCACCCCAATTTGTTCCTAACCTAATAGCTAATGTAACCAAAGATCGCCGCCGTGATGTGTGGATGAAAAAAGCGTTCGACCTGGGTAAATATAAATCCAGTGATATTTATGGACGTCCCAGGGACCCAAAATTATTGAAGCAGTTTGAAGATTATCTAAAAACCGGTGATTCCAAATTGTTGCCTAAATAGCTTATTTATAAATGATTAATGATCGTTTAATAAAGCTTTAGTGTAAATAAACCATGAAATTTTTTAATTTAACTTTCTGCATTCTATTCATCATTTCTGCAGGATTACAGTATAATGATCCTGATCCCTATTTGTGGATACCTATTTATTTGATTGGTGCTGCAATTTCTTTTCAAGCTTTTAAGGGTAAGTATTACCCGAAGTTTACCCTTTTAATTGCAGGATTATTTTTCATTTATTGTATTTACTTATTCTTTGATAAGTTTGGTGTTTTGACCTGGCTAAATGATCATAATGCTGAGAATATTGCTGGAAGCATGAAAGCATCTGAGCCATGGATTGAAGAAACCAGAGAGTTCTTTGGACTGCTCATCCTGATCACTGTATTGACGCTGAATTATTTCAAGTCAAGAAGAATTTCTAAATAATCAGACCTGGATATGACTTTGTTATTCAATTTCAAAAGAAAATTAATCTTCCTATTGATCATATTATTTTTTATATCGCTTTCCAACGTTTTTGCACAAAGAAAAAGTCTGGTACTAGAACCTCTTATGCAAGTTCCAAAACAATACACAGCTCTAAAAACCATGCAGCCAATGACCATTGATGGTGATGACAATGAGGCAGCATGGAACAAAGCCCCCTGGTCAGATAATTTCGTCGATATCGAAGGAGATCCTTCCAAAAGATCATCTCAGTCAACACGGTTTAAATTACTTTGGGATAATGATTACCTGTATGTATTTGCCCGCTTTGAGGAAGAGCATATATGGGCTAATCTAAAAGATCACGATCTACCCATATTTCAGGATAATGCCTTTGAGATCTTTATAGACCCTGAAGGTGATACCCAAAATTATGTAGAATTTCAGATAAACGCATTTTCTACGGTTTGGGACCTGTTACTTACCAAAGCACCAAGAAGCGGGGGAGCCAGTATTACTGATTGGGATATTAAGGGATTGAAAAAAGCTGTTTCTATTAATGGAACATTAAACAATCCGAACGACATAGACAAATTTTGGAATATTGAACTTGCAATTCCTCATAAAACTTTCAGATTTGGTGGAGCTAATTCAATGCCAAAGGCAGGAAACATCTGGAAAATGAATCTGACAAGGGTTCAACGAACTGTTGAAATTAAAGATGGAAAATATATTAAAAAAATAAATGCCAATGGCAGACCTTTAAATCCTGAATACACTTGCTGGTCGCCACAGGGAATTCTCAATTTTCATTATCCTGAAAGATGGGGATACGTCAGGTTCGCCGATGAAATTCCTGACAATTTAAATTTTCTAAACCCTGAATTAGAGGAACTTAAACTTAAGATTTGGAAATACTTCTATCTGCAGCAGGATTTTAAAACCAGAAATGGTAAGTATGCATTGAACATTGAACAGTTAAAAAAGCAATATCCGGATATCTCATTTGAAAATGCTGAAGGGATAAAAATTTCAGCTACAAACAGTCAATTTAACCTTGAATTGGAAAGTTCATTACCTGACTTTTTGATCTCTCTTGATCATGATGGTAAGTTCTTAGTCAAAAGAAATTAATTAGAATATACCTAATTAATAAGGAGTCTTGATCCTTAAATTCCTTTAACACTATTTCAATTCTATTAGATTTTAGCCTATCTGCTAGTACTTTAGCGAAAATTTGGCATAATTGAAAAAATGTCTAATTTAGAGCCACCAATCGTATTTATTTATCTCATCCGTATTTATTTATGCCTTGGCTTATTAATTCAATTATATTATCTAACAAAAAAAGATTCATGATGAAGAAAATTTACAATTTAGTCCTGTTACTGCTATTTTGTCAAACATTTGTGTTTGCACAGAATGTCAGCGTAACTGGAAAGGTTACCGACTCTGAAAATTTGCCGCTTCCTGCTGTAAGCATTAAGGTAAGTGGTTCAACTCAGGGTACAAGTACTGACAACAATGGTAATTTTACCATTTCAGTACCATCTAATGCAAGTCTTGTATTTACTTACATAGGCTTCGCTTCTCAGACAATTGCAGTTCAGGGTCGTACCACTCTGAATGTAAAACTTGCAACTGATTCTAAAATGCTCGAAGGTGTAGTTGTTACAGCATTGGGTATTGAACGTTCTTCAAAAAGTTTATCTTATGCAACTACTAACGTATCTGCAGAAGATTTAAACCAGGTTAAAGGAGCAAACGTTTTGAACTCTTTGGCTGGTAAAGCTGCCGGAGTATTTGTTACTCAGGGATCAGGTGGCCCGGGTTCATCTCCAAGGATCGTTCTTCGTGGTAACAAATCTATCAGTGGTGGTAACAGTCCATTATATGTTGTAGATGGTGTTCCTGTTGGTGGATTCTCAGATTTCAACTCTGAAGATATCGAAAGTCTGCAAATATTACAAGGTGCTTCTGCTGCTGCATTATATGGTAGCCAGGCTGCTAACGGTGTAATTTTGATTACAACCCAAAAAGGTAAATTAGGAAAAACATCTGTTAATTTTGCTTCAACTGCAACATACGATAGTCCTTTTGTTTTACCTGAATTACAGACTTCTTATGGTCAGGGTTTAGGTGGAGTAGCTCGTACAGGTATCAATGATAGCTGGGGACCTAAGATCACTACAGGTAATGATTCTCACATAAAAGAATTTTTCCAAACAGGAGAAAACTATTTGAATAGTTTATCGCTGAGCAGCGGAAACGAAACTCAAAGAGTTTATCTTTCATATGCTAATACCAATTCAAAAGCAATGATCCCTGGTTACAAGTACGGAAGAAATAACGTTACTTTAAGAGGAAGCTCAAAAGCGTTCAACAATAAGTTATCCCTTGATGGTGGAATTAATTATATAGGTACTCAAACTAAAAATCAGAATGGTTCATCATGGACGAATAGTCCAATGTTTGGTCTGTATTTATTCCCAATGGGTGATAATATGGATAAATATAGCCCGAATGGTGGTGGTGTTTGGAATGCAACCCGTGGTTTTTTTGTTCAAAACTGGCCTTACATGAAAAATGAGCACAGTTCAAATCAAAATCCTTACTGGATCATTAATAAGATTCAGAACGATTCTTTCAGAAACCGTACTAACATGAATGGTTCTGCAAAAATTGATATTACTGATTGGTTAAATGTTGCAGGTAGAACTACTTTCAACAATTATTCATCAGATAGTGATAGCCGTCAGGGAGCTTCTTCAGATCCAATCAATACAGGTGCTAATGGTGGTTACCAAAAATCTGTCAGCAGTGGTTCAGAACTTTATACTGATGTATTGTTAAGTGCTAACAAAGCATTATCTGACAATATTAAAGTAAATGCAGTAGCAGGTTTCAGTAATACAATTACTAAATCTGATGCTACTTATAATGGAACTAATGGTGCTTCTAATTCACTTTATTATGCGGATTATTTCTCATTGCAGGGTTTAACCGGAAACTTCGTTTCAACTTCAAGTAAAACAAAGAGAATTGATCGTGCTGTTTTCGGAACTGCTTCATTTGGTTATAAAGAAACTTTATTCTTTGATGTAACCGGAAGAAATGAGTGGTCTTCAACCACTGAAACTCCATTCTTTTACCCTTCAGCTGGTTTAGCGTATGTGCTAACCAATACAATAGGAGCAACAGATGCTATCTCTTTTGCAAAATTAAGAGCAACTTATGCTGAAGTGGGTAACGCTTTACCGTTTGGAGCTGCTGCAAGAAATTCTAATTATGGTGTTGGTCCTGATGAGAGTGTTTCTGGTAGAGGTACATTGCCATTCTTTAGTGGTACTGATACGATCACTTTGAAGCCTGAGCGTTCAAAATCATATGAATTTGGAGCTGATGTAAGATTCTTTAAAGATAAATTGAATCTGAGTGTTACTTATTACAATGCAACTACTGAAGATCAGGTATTCACTATTACTGCTCCAACAGGTGCTGGTGCATCAAGTTTCTACATCAATGGTGGAACAATTCAAAATAAAGGTATTGAAGCTTCATTAAGCTATAATGCTTCTTTTGGTAAATTAAAATGGACTCCTTCTGTTAATTTCTCAAGAAATACCAACAGAATAAAAGAGTTAAGTACCTTATTAACTACTGACCGTTTTGTTTTGAACAGTGGTAACAGGTTAACTAATCTATTCCTTCTTCGTCCGGGAAGTGCCTTACTTCAGGGCCGTAAATATGGTGCATACCATGATTTGTTTGGAAAAACTTATCTTTATGATGCAAATGGAGTTCAGCAGTTCAATGCAACTACAGGTCTTCCTTTATTATCTACAACAGATGATCAGTATATTGGTAATGCTAACCCGGATTTCCTTTTGAATTTAAATAACCAGTTTACTTATAAGAATTTCAATGTGTCATTCTTAGTAGATGGTCGTTTTGGTGGTCTGGTATCATCTTCAACTGAACAATGGTTAGATTACAAAGGTCTTTCAAAAAGAAGTGGTGAAGCTCGTGATGCTGGTGGTGTTAACTTAAATGGTAAAGTGATCAGTCCGGAACTTTATTATGGATATATTTCAGCAAAAGCTGATTACGGTGCAGCTGGTTTAGAATATACTTATAGTTCAACAAACATTCGTTTAAGAGAGCTTGCAATTGGTTATACTTTACCTAAATTCAGCAATACATTTAAAAATGTAAATCTTTCTCTGGTTGGAAGAAATGTTTTGTTCTTCTACAAGAAAGCACCATTTGATCCTGAATTAGCTTTAGGTACAGGTAATGGTAACCAGGGTTTTGAATCTTTCCAGATTCCATCAGCAACTTCAGTTGGTCTGACATTAAGAGCTGGATTTTAATATAACTTTTATATAAAAATATGAAAATGAAATATTTCAATAATAACAATTACAAACTCTTGTGCATAGGCTTGCTTGCTCTGGCTGCTCCTTCATGTACCAAAGATTTTGAAGGATTAAATGTCAACACGGGAAACATTTCTGATGCTGATCTTGCAAAGGATGGTGCAGAAGCAGCATTCCTTCTTCCTATCATGATGAATAATATCGTGGCTACAAGTACAGGTCATCAAACTCAACAGAACCTTCAGGCAGAATCGTATGCCAATTACCTTGAGGCTCCGAGTAACTTTATTGGTAATGTGAATCCAACTACCTATGTAACCAGAGGTATTTGGCCTAACTCATACAATGTTTCTACCAATAACGTAATGAACAACTGGTTGACAATGTCTAAAAAAGGATATGATACAAAATATCCTGATTTATATGCAATTGCTCTTATTATGAAGGCAGCTGCTGCTCAGCGTTTAGTTGATACCTTTGGTCCCTATCCATATACTAAATATGGTAATACAGCAGAACCTAAGTTTGATTCACCTGCAGAGGCTTATGCTGCTATTTTTGTAGATCTTGATAAGGCAGTAGTAGCTTTACTTGCTGCTGAAGCTGCTGATAAGAATGCTGACGTTGCACGTTTTTCTAAATGGGATAGATCAAGTTTCAAAGGTGAATATACTAAATGGATAAAACTTGCTAACACGATCAGATTACGTATGGCTATGCGTATTTCAGTTGTTGACCCTGCAAAAGGAAAAGTAGAAGCTGAAAAAGCTGTTGCTGTAGCAAATGGCGGAGTGATGGATGCTGCTTCAGGTTCATTTACTGTTTCTCCTTCTAATGGTGTAAGTCCTTATTTTACTTATACTAATGCATGGTCTGATACTCGTATATCTGCAGCAGTAATTACTTACCTTCAAGGATACGGTGACGGTCGTTTACCTATTTATGCTTTGACAGCTACCGACCCTGCAGTCGCAGGTACTTACAGGGGTATCCGTCCGGGTGTTGACAGACCTTCTAAGACTATCTACGAAAACTATTCTAAATATAATGTTGCTGAAACTTCTCATACAAAAGTTGTTGATGTTGCAGAGAGCTATTTCTTAAGAGCCGAAGGTGTATTGAGAGGATGGAACATGGGTGGTGGTACTGCTAAGCAGTGGTATGAAGATGGAGTCAAAACTTCATTTACTGCAAATGGTGCCGCTGGTGCTGATGCTTACTTACAAAGTACAAGCAAGCAATTAGCTTATGTGGATCCAAAACGTCCGAATAATCAATATGATAGCGCTCCTTTAACTGATAACGTGGTTATGTGGGATGAGGCTGCCAATTTTGAAACTAAATTAGAAAAGGTAATTACTCAAAAATGGATCGCTGTATTTCCTGAAGGTACTGAAGGATGGTCTGAATTCAGAAGAACCGGATATCCTAAATTGTACAATATCATGGCTCCGCAAAATCCAAAATTGCCATTAGGTACATTTATTAAGCGTTTGACTTATCCTACTGCTGTTGCAAGTGCAAGTAAAGCTGCATATGATGCTGCTGTTGCTGCCCATCTTGGTGGAAGAGATGATGAAGATGTTAAGTTCTATTGGATGAAATAATCCGTTGATATTTTCTTTGAAAAAGCATTCCCGCAAGGGAATGCTTTTTTTTTTGCTTTATATTTTGGGGTGATCGGTAATATGTGGCTAATCTTTCTTGTCCATCATTCATTTTTAAAATTTGCTCTCCTATTAATTCAAAAACTATCTAATGCAGAACTGTTTTCCATCTGAGATTTTCAATAAATATGCCTTGACACCAATAATAATTTTGCCTTGTATATAAATTAATACCAATTACATGAATATTCGAAATTTGAACAAAATTTAAGTTTGGTCTATTATATAATATCAAGTATATAATTAGTAGAAGTATTCTAGATAGAGAATGTTAGAGGCTATCTGATCGGACTCAAAGAAGAAAGTTTTTTAAGTCTTAATGCATTTTAGGGCATGTTTTGGGCCTTTTGGAATTTATAAACTTTTCAACATTTGTGAAATAGTCAGGTAAAATAATTTCTTGTCATGTAATATATACATGTAAAATATTGATAATCAATTAGTTGAGTTATATTGACTTTGTAATATTATTGATGGAATTATATTTTATTAAACTTTAGGAAACTAAATAAATTAATTATTTTAGATAGTCTGATTGGTTGGAAATGCTATGTAGTAATTGTAACCATGAGGAGTTTATTCTTATAACTTAAAATTCAATTAAAAAAAAGAATTATGATGAGAAAAATTTACAAACTAGTCGTACTACTATTATTGTGCCAGACCTATGTGTTTGCGCAGAATATTAGTGTTACCGGTAAAGTTACCGACTCTGACAATTTACCGTTACCTGCTGTAAGCATCAAGGTAAGTGGTTCAACTCAGGGAACAAGCACAGATGCTAATGGTAGCTTTACAATCTCGGTTCCTTCTAATGCATCGCTGGTGTTCAGCTACATTGGATTTGCAACCCAAACTGTTTCAGTACAGGGAAGAACAACATTAAATGTTCGTCTTGAATCTGATGCAAAACAACTTGAAGGAGTAATTGTTACTGCTTTGGGTATTACAAAGGACCAGAAGGTCTTAAGTTATGCGACTCAAAAGGTCAACACTGACAATTTTCAAAAAGCCAGAGAATTAAACATTGGTAAATCTTTGATCGGTCGTGTTGCTGGTCTTGATGTTGCCGGTACTTCTTCAGGTCTTGGTGGTTCAACTCGTGTTGTACTTAGAGGTGACCGTTCAATCACTGGTAACAACCAGGCTTTGATCGTTATTGATGGTGTACCTATGGATAACTCGAACTATAGCCCGGGTACTGGTAACGGTGGTCGTGATGGTGGTGATGGTTTATCAAGTGTTAACCCTGACAACATTGAATCAATGACTGTTCTGAGAGGTGCTTCTGCAACTGCTCTTTACGGTTCACGTGCTGCAAACGGAGCATTATTGATCAGTACTAAAAAAGGTAGTGCACAAAGAGGTTCAGGAGTTTCTTTCAATAGCTCTTCTCAGCTAGAATCAATGATGGAACTTTATAATTTCCAGAATGAGTATGGTCAGGGTGCTGGTGGTATTTACAACAGAGCTCAGGAAGGTTCTTGGGGTCCAAAAATGACCGGTCAATCAGTTGCTTTATGGGGTAATGATCCTGCGGATGCTGGAAAAGTTTACAACATGACTCCTCAGCCAAATAACTACAAAGATTTTTACTCTGTAGGAAATCAACTGTCGAATACTTTGGCATTCTCTGGTGGTACTGAAAAGGCTCAAACCTATTTCGCATATACCAGAGTAGATGCAACCGGTATCATTGATAACAATAAGTTAAAAAGAAACAACCTTAACTTACGTCTTACCGGTAAAGTAAGCCCTAAATTATCGTATGATTCAAAGGTTACTTATTTGAAACAGGATATTGACAACAGACAATACACTGGTGAGGCTTATCAGAATAACCAACGTCACATTCTTCGTATTCCGCGTAACATTTCTTTGGAACAGGCTAAAAAGTACGATTACATTGATCCTTCTTCAGGTAAACTGCGTCAGAACTACTGGAATCCAGGATCTAACGGTGGTGAAAACCCATTCTGGACTAAAAACCGTGTTATTTCTAATGATATCAGAGATCGTGTAATGGGATTTGGTTCATTAACGTATCAGGTAACTCCGGCATTAAGCTTAATGGCTCGTGCAGGTTTGGATAAAACCATTGACGCTTTCGAAGGTAAATGGTATAATGATACTTACACTATTGCTGATTTTGGTAACTACCAGACTGAAAATAGAGATGTTACAGAAACTAACTTTGACTTGATTGGTATTTTCAAAAAGAATATCCTTGAAGAATTAACTGTTGATGCAACCTTCGGTGCGTCTCTTCAACATTTAGATAGAACATTCCAATCAACCAATGCTGGTGGATTAAACAGGGATAACCTATTTATTCCTTCAAACGGTCGTGGTCCAACAGATAGTCGTTCATTCGTTCAAACAGAAAAGCAAGGTGTATTTGCTACGGCAGATTTCACTTACAAGAATGCTATTACAATTTCTGGATCTGTTCGTAATGACTGGTCATCTACATTACCAAAAGCAAATCAGTCTTATTTATTTGGTTCAGGAGGTTTCTCAGCGATCCTTTCAAACATCTTTACTTTACCTAGTGCAGTTTCTTTCGCTAAATTGAGAGGTTCTTATGCTACAACTGGTAACGATGCAGCTCCATACCTGACTGCTCAATTTTATAACTTTGCAGCAGGTGGTGCAGCTGGTTTCATCAGCAGAGATGGTACAAAACCATTCCCTACCCTTAAGCCTGAGTTAACAACTGCATTGGAAATTGGTTTAGAAGCAAAATTCTTAAATGATCGTATTGGATTTGATTTGGGTTACTACACCAGTGATTCTAAAAACCAATTGTTCAGAGTTTCTCTTCCTCCAGCTTCAGGATGGAGTTCTGAATATGTTAATGCTGGTTTGGTGAATAACAAAGGTGTTGAATTAACTATGAATGGATCACCAATTGCTAAAGGTGATTTCCGTTGGAATATTGATTTAAACTTTGCTAAAAACATCAATAAATTAGTTGAATTATCTCCTACTTTAAAGACTTTGGCTTTAACAAATGATTTCATGGTATTCCAGCGTGCAGTTGAAGGTGAGTCTTTAGGTCAGATGTACAGTAGAGGTTATCAGCGTGATGCCAGTGGTAGAGTTATAGTAGGTACTAACGGATTACCTTTAATCACTCCTGGAACAACTGTAAGTATAGGTAATTCTCGTCCTGATTGGACTGGTGGTATTACTAATACATTCAACTACAAAAACTTTAGTTTAAGTGCCTTAATTACTGCTCGTGTTGGTGGTAATGTAACTTCATTCACAAATGCGATTATCTATTCTGATGGTCAGGTGGAAGAAACCTTAGCAGGAAGAAGTTCTTATATTTTCCCTGGTGTAACAGCAGCAGGTGCAGCAAATACCGTTGCAACAACTGCTGAGTCATACTGGAAATTTGTAGGTGGTCGTAATACTCCTGTTGGTGAAGTTTGGTCTTATTCTGCTACAAACGTTCGTTTACGTGAAGCATCTTTAAGCTATGCATTACCAAAGAATATATTTAAGAAAGCACCATTCCAGGCTGGATCTGTATCTTTAGTTGGTCGTAACTTATTCTTTATTGTAAATAAAGCTAAAGGTTTCGATCCTGAATCTTCTGCAGGTGCATCTAACACTGCAGTTGGTCAGGAAGGATTCTCCCTGCCTACAACCCGTCAGATTGGTTTGAACTTGAATTTATCGTTTTAATTAATAAAAATTAACAATTATGAAAAAATATAAATTATATATCGTTGCTTCAGGTTTAGCCTTGTTTACTGCAATTGGTATTTCTTCTTGTACCGACAAGTTTGAGGAGTATAATACTGATACAAGCAGATTAACAGAGCTTGATGCATCAGCTGTAGGTAATGCATTTGCAGCCTCTCAGCATAGGGGTGTGATGTTCTCCTGGCAGCTGTTTAACAGTTTGTTTGGTGATTTACAGGCACAGTATTTTGGTAATATCGCACAAAACTTCGGTTCAGACCGAAACGTGATGGTTGGTAACTGGTTAAATGGTGCATGGAATGGTTTTTATAATCAGGTACCAGCATTATATGGTGTATTGGATAATACTAAGCCAGGTGGTCCGGCTGCCAATCCTGCTGTTTATGCAATAGCTAATATCTGGAAAGTTCGTATGTATCAGCCAATGACTGATTATTGGGGACCAATTCCTTACTCTGCTGTTGGAAATGGTTTAAAGCAGGTTGATTATGATGCACAGGATGTTATTTACAAAGATTTCCTGACCACATTAGCTAAATCAACTGCTGATCTTCAAGCATTCAAAGGTAAAAATGTATTGGGTAACAATGACCTTATCTATAATGGTGATGTAGATCAGTGGATCAGATTTGCAAATACTTTACGTCTTCGTATAGCTATTCGTATTTCTGGGGTTGAGCCAGCATTGGCTAAATCAAATGCAGAAGCAGCTGTAGCAGGCGGAGTAATGGAAACCAATGCTCACGATGCTTATATCAAAACTACTGCAAATAACATCAATAGCATGAATCAGGCAACAGCCTGGAATGAGTTTCGTATGAGTGCTGCCATGGAGTCTGTATTAACTGGTTATGAGGATCCTCGTATAACCAAGATGTATGCTCCGATTGAAGGCACAACTGCAACCTATAAAGGTATCCGTAATGGCTATACTCAGGTTGAGTTAGGATTGCCGGCAAATCAGAACACCAAACTTTCAAACGTGAATGATAGATTTACTCCGGCAAATCAAAACACGAATCCATTTGAAGTGATCATGTCCGCTGAAGCCTGGTTCTTAAGAGCTGAAGGTGTATTAAAAGGATGGAACATGGGTGGCGGTACTGCAAAAACTTACTATGAGAAAGGTATCGAAACATCAATGAAGCAGTGGGGTATCTCTGATGCTGCTGCAATTGCTGCTTATACTGCAAGTACAAAAACTCCGATCGCTGTAACAGGCGCTGTAGTTTCACCTGCATTATCTGATATCACAATTGTATGGTCTGCAGATGCTTCTAAGCAATTAGAGCAGATCATCACTCAGAAATGGATCGCTTTATGGCCAAATGGAGTTGAAGCCTGGACAGAATACCGTCGTACCGGTTTCCCGAAACTTTATCCTAGAATGAATTCTGAGAGTTTGGTAGTATCTAAAGATCAGGTTGTTCGTCGTGTACCATATGTAATTGGTGAGACTCAAACAAATCCTGCAGGTCTTGCAACAGGTGTTGCAAAACTTGGTGGTGCTGATAATGAGGCTACCCGCTTATGGTGGAATAAATAATCAGATAGAAATATCTTTAAAAAGCCTTCCCGATATATCGGGAAGGCTTTTTTGCGTATAGCTATTTTTTAAAACTATATAACTGTTTTGTTTGTTTATAATTTTAATTCTTCCTTTCATTAAATAGGTTTATGTTTTATTGAGTCAATTTTTAATCAAATTTTCGAATTGCTGCTCTTGATCGAATTATAATTATGAAAGAATCAAAATAATTTTCATCTGCTAACAACCAAAATAAAATCTGTTTCGTATATAATTGAAAATAAATTCAAAACTTATGAAAAAATAGCTACTCATTAAATTACGAAGGCCTATCCTTAAAATTTTACCTGTAATTGTTTTGACAGGATGCAAAAAGGATGATTTGCAGGATCCATTAACCAGGTTAAGAAGGATTTTCCCTGCCTACAACCAGTCAGATTAGTTTGAACTTGAATTTATCATTTTAATTAATAAAAATTAACAATTATGAAAAAATATAAATTATATATCGTTGCTTCAAGTTTAGCCTTGTTTACTGCAATTGGTATTTCTTCTTGTACCGACAAGTTTGAGGAGTATAATACTGATACAAGCAGATTAACAGAGCTTGATGCATCAGCTGTGGGTAATGCATTTGCAGCCTCTCAGCATAGAGGTGTGATGTTCTCCTGGCAGCTGTTTAACAGTTTGTTTGGTGATTTACAGGCACAGTATTTTGGTAATATCGCACAAAACTTCGGTTCAGACCGTAACGTGATGGTTGGTAACTGGTTAAATGGTGCATGGAATGGTTTTTATAACCAGGCTCCGGCATTATTAGGTGTATTGGAAAATACTAAGCCAGGTGGTAAAGCTGCCAATCCTGCTGTTTATGCAATAGCTAATATCTGGAAAGTTCGTATGTATCAGCCAATGACTGATTATTGGGGACCAATTCCTTACTCTGCTGTTGGAAATGGTTTAAAGCAGGTTGATTATGATGCACAGGATGTTATTTACAAAGATTTCCTGACCACATTAGCTAAATCAACTGCTGATCTTCAAGCATTCAAAGGTAAAAATGTATTGGGTAACAATGACCTTATCTATAATGGTGATGTAGATCAGTGGATCAGATTTGCAAATACTTTACGTCTTCGTATAGCTATTCGTATTTCTGGGGTTGAGCCAGCATTGGCTAAATCAAATGCAGAAGCAGCTGTAGCAGGCGGAGTAATGGAAACCAATGCTCACGATGCTTATATCAAAACTACTGCAAATAACATCAATAGCATGAATCAGGCAACAGCCTGGAATGAGTTTCGTATGAGTGCTGCCATGGAGTCTGTATTAACTGGTTATGAGGATCCTCGTATAACCAAGATGTATGCTCCGATTGAAGGCACAACTGCAACCTATAAAGGTATCCGTAATGGCTATACTCAGGTTGAGTTAGGATTGCCGGCAAATCAGAACACCAAACTTTCAAACGTGAATGATAGATTTACTCCGGCAAATCAAAACACGAATCCATTTGAAGTGATCATGTCCGCTGAAGCCTGGTTCTTAAGAGCTGAAGGTGTATTAAAAGGATGGAACATGGGTGGCGGTACTGCAAAAACTTACTATGAGAAAGGTATCGAAACATCAATGAAGCAGTGGGGTATTTCTGATGCTGCTGCAATTGCTGCTTATACTGCAAGTACAAAAACTCCGATCGCTGTAACAGGCGCTGTAGTTTCACCTGCATTATCTGATATCACAATTGTATGGTCTGCAGATGCTTCTAAGCAATTAGAGCAGATCATCACTCAGAAATGGATCGCTTTATGGCCAAATGGAGTTGAAGCCTGGACAGAATACCGTCGTACAGGTTTCCCGAAACTATATCCTAGAATGAATTCTGAGAGTTTGGTAGTATCTAAAGATCAGGTTGTTCGTCGTGTGCCATATGTAATTGGTGAGACTCAAACAAATCCTGCAGGTCTTGCAACCGGTGTTGCAAAACTTGGTGGTGCTGATAATGAGGCTACCCGCTTATGGTGGAATAAATAATCAGATAGAAATATCTTTAAAAAGCCTTCCCGATATATTTCGGGAAGGCTTTTTTGCTTTTAATATCAGCTAAGCATTTAAATATCATACTTTTAGTACTAATATGGAAATATTTTCTAATGTCCATATAAGGCGCTTTATTCTTAATAATGAGGGTTTTATTTTAATCTAATTTTTTTATATTTAGTGATTGAATTGATTTTTTTCTTCAGAGAATTGGCACATAAAATCTAATAGACAAGACCTGTTTTATTACCTGTATTTTATTGTACTAGCCAGTTTTGTTTTGAAATATTCAGATTAGCTCTATCGCTCAAATTGTATTCATAAAAAGGATTTTTTAAATCAAATAGTATGCTAAAAAACTTATTTTTTGTAATCATTTCATCTCTGTTAATTACTGGCTGCGGAGGAAATGATAACAAATTTTTCACCCAAATGGATAAGGGTGATACTGATATAGATTTCAGAAATATGCTCAAGGAAAGTGAGGATTTAAATGTAATGAACTATTCCTACTTCTATAATGGTGCAGGAGTTTCTGTTGGTGATATCAATAACGATGGGCTTCAGGATCTGTTTTTTACAGGAAATATGGTTAAAAACCGACTTTACTTAAATAAAGGAAATTTTAAATTCGAAAACATAACGGATAAAAGTGGCGTTGCCTTATTACAGGGCTGGTGTACTGGTGCCACAATGGTTGACATTAACGGAGATGGCAACCTTGATATCTATGTTTGTCGTTCAGCTGATATAGACCCAGCCCGCAGAAAAAACTTATTGTTTATAAATAACGGCGATCTCACCTTTACAGAAAAGGCTGAAGAATATGGCCTTGCAGATCAGGGTTATTCTACTCAAGCCTCATTTTTTGATTATGATAAAGATGGGGATCTGGACATGTTCCTGATTAATCACTCTTTACAGAAATACAGTACCGGAGTTCAGGAAAATGTGCAGTTGCGTAAAGAGCAGAACCCGGATTTTGCAAATAAGCTGTATCGGAATGATAATGGTTCTTTTAAAGATATCAGTGCTGAAGCTGGTATTACTTCCAATGTATTAACTTTTGGATTAGGTGTTGCAGTTTCTGATATAAATGCAGACAGCTGGCCAGATATCTATGTTTCAAATGATTTTAATGAACCTGATTATCTGTTCATCAATAATGGAAATGGAACATTTACCGATAAGCTAACAGAAAGCATGGATCAGATATCCATGTATTCCATGGGATCGGATGTGGCTGATTTCAATAATGATGGATTACCTGATCTGGTAACGCTGGACATGCTTCCGGAAGATAACAAAACTCAAAAGATGCATTCTGGTTCAGAAAATTTTGATAAAATGCAATTTTTATTTGAAAAGGGCTTTTACTATCAATTTAGCAGGAACATGCTTCAAAAAAATAATGGAGACGGAACATTTTCTGAGATAGGGCAGTTGGCAGGAATTTCAAATACGGATTGGAGCTGGTCTGCTCTTTTTTCTGACTTAGATAATGATGGTCATAAGGATCTGTTTATTACAAATGGATACGTGAAGGATTATACCGACATGGATTTTTTGAAATTTACAATGGATCAAACAATTAAATCAAGGCAGGAGGGAAAAGAGACCACTGTTAAGGACTTTATTGAAAAAATGCCTACCATTCAGATGCCTAATTATGTCTTTCACAATACCGGAAATGACCGGTTTGAAAATAAAAATAAGGAATGGGGACTTGATCAGTCGGGGATCTCTGCAGGTGCTGCTTATGCAGATCTCGATAATGATGGTGATATGGACTTAATTGTTAGTAATAC
This sequence comes from Daejeonella rubra, assembly GCF_900103545.1. Lineage (GTDB taxonomy): Bacteria > Bacteroidota > Bacteroidia > Sphingobacteriales > Sphingobacteriaceae > Daejeonella > Daejeonella rubra. Next base: position 44,216 of record NZ_FNHH01000010.1, on the reverse strand, counting down.
CAATGATTATGCAGGTATCTACAGGAATAATACTGAACTTTTTAACAAGAATTCCTACTTGAAAGTCAAGTTAAACGGCGACAAAAATAACTCATGGGGTATTGGAGCCAAAGTTATAGCATACAGTAAAGGAAAGAAATACTTTCAGGAGCAGATCCCTGTCCGCGGATTTCAATCATCAGTGGATCCCATATTAAATTTTGGTTTGGGTAGTACAAAGGTGCTGGATTCTTTGGTGATAGTTTGGCCAAATGATAAAATTCAAAAAATGAATAACGTAAAGGTTAACCAAACAATTACTGTTGATTTGAAGAATGCTAGTCAGGCTCCTCAATATCTTCCTTTTCCAGGCTCTGAAGCCTATTTAACTAATTCATCATCAATAAAATATACTCATAAAGAAAACTCTTTTAACGATTTTACCATTCAGACTTTATTACCCAATTATTTGTCAAGGCAGGGGCCATGTATGGCAAAAGCTGACATAAATGGGGATGGAATCGAAGACCTGTTTATTGGCGGAGCAGCCGGACAAGCCGGGTCATTATTCATACAGACTACAGGTGGTCAATTTGTTGGAAAACCTTCTCCAGCTCTCGATGCAGATGCACAATCTGAAGATACTGCAGCAGAATTTCTTGATATAGATAATGATGGGGATATGGATCTGTATGTCGCTAGTGGTGGCTATGAGTTTGCACCGGATAATAATTTATTGCAGGATCGTCTTTATATTAATGATGGTAAAGGTAATTTCTCCAGAAAAGTAAATGCACTTCCGGCCATGTTGATCAGTACCGGAACTGTAAAAGCTTCAGATATAGATGCTGATGGCGATATGGATCTGTTTGTTGGTGGTCGATTGGTTCCTGGAATGTATCCAAGTGCTCCTGAAAGTAAAATTCTTCTCAATGATGGCAAAGGGAATTATACAGATGGAACAGCTCGTATCGCTCCTGAAATTAAGCAAATAGGAATGGTTACCGATGCTATATGGCTTGATTTGAATAAAGATAAACAAGAAGATCTCATTTTAGTTGGTGAATGGATGCCTGTAAAGGTGTTTCTAAATCAAAATGGCAAATTAAAAGATGTTTCCTCTACCTATATAAAATTTGGCTCTACAGGCTGGTGGAATCGCATATATGCAGATGATATGGATAATGATGGCGATAAAGATCTTATTATTGGTAATCTTGGACTAAATGCACAGTTCAAAGCAAGTGAAAAGGAGCCATTGAATATTTATTTCAAAGATTTTGATGATAATGGTTCTATTGACCCAATTTTCTGCTACTATATTGATGGTGTATCTTATCCTGCAGCCTCCCGTGATGATCTTTCAGACCAGCTTCCGGTTATTAAAAAGAATTTTCTGGAATATCATAAATATGCAAATGCAACAATTACCGATCTGTTTACATCAGATCAGTTAAAAGATGCAAAGGTGCTTAAAGCCGAAATTCTTGAAACTATCTATCTTGAGAATACAGGAAATGGATTTAAATTAATCCATTTGCCAATTGAGGCGCAATATGCTCCTGTTTATGGCATAGCATCTTTCGATGCAAACGGTGACGGTAAAAAGGACCTGCTATTTGCAGGAAATAATTCATGGACCAGAATCAAATTTGGACAGTACACAGCTAGTAACGGTACCTTATTAACTGGCTCAGGAAATGGTGCGTTCACCTACGTGCCTCAATGGAAAAGCGGTTTAAATATTCGTGGAAATGTGAGAAGCCTTCAGACAATTGATTCAGGTAAAAAAGCTGGTGTACAGTTTGTTTTTGGTATCAATAATGCTGAAGCACAGGTGATTAAAATTAAGTGACCTGCATGATTTGAATTCTGGGAGGTCTTTTATTAAAATTTAATTTGTTGATTATAAGTATTTTAACAAGTTGATTTAAATTTAAATAGTGTAATGAAAAATAGAAGTTTTGCTTTTTTGCTTGTTGGACTGGGGTCTTTAATTTTAATTTCTTTTACCTCCGGATACATTCAGCAGGAGCCATGGAAAGCACCTGCATCAGCTGATACAATTAAAAGTCCCTTTCCATTTTCTCCTCAGGTAATTAGAGAGGGTGAAAAGCTCTATAACATGCTTTGTGTAACATGTCACGGGCAGAATGGTCTTGGTGACGGGCAACCTGGCAGGTATAAAATAGAGCCTGCAAATTTTCATAGCAGAGTGGTAACTGCTCAGAAAGATGGGGCTATCTTCTGGAAGTTAAGTAATGGTAAAGGAATCATGCCAGCCTATGGCACGGCTTTATCTGAGGAAAAACGCTGGCAGCTGATCGCTTATATACGTCAGTTCGCCAAACAGGATCTTAATTCATTGTCTAAGGCACTTCCAATAAAGAATTATAAGATCGATAAAACAATACCCAGTCCTTATTTTCCCTTGCCTCAAAAAGTTACTAATGCTATAGCCTCCGAAGAGTTAGCATTAATGGTTGATACTGTTGCCAAAGGCCTTAAGAGAGCTTGGAGTATGGCGTTTTTACCAGATCAAACGCTTTTAATTGCAGAAAGAAGTGGTAAAATATTGCGATTTAAGAATGGAAAACAAATTGATACACTTTCAGGGAATATTCCTGGAAGCCTCCGTGATATAAAGCTTCATCCTGGTTTTGAAAAGAACAGATTGATCTATCTTTCTTATTTTATTGAGCCTGTTAAAAGTGCAGGCACAGGTGGTTATACCGCTTTAATGCGTGCTAAATTAGTTGAAAATAAGCTGATTGAAGAGAAAACTCTATATAAAGCCGGCCCATTTAAAAATAATGGCGACTGGTTTGGAAGTAAAATAGGATTTGATAGTAAGGGCTATCTGTTTTTCTCAGTTGGTATTCATAGTGACAGGAAGAATGCTCAAAGTCTTTCAAATTACGATGGCAAAACGATGCGTTTTAATGATGATGGTAGTATTCCCCCGGACAATCCTTTTGTCAATACTCCCGGTGCTTTACCTGAGATCTATTCCTATGGACATCGGATGCATCAGGGTATGCGCCGGGATCCAAAAACAGGAAGAATGATGGTTGTTGAATTTGGGGAATTAGCAGGTGATGAATTGAATATTTTAAAGCCTGGAGCTAATTATGGATGGCCAATAGCAACTTACAGTCTGGAATACAGTGGGGCAATTATTTCAGAAAGTCCACTGAAAGAGGGTATTGAACCACCCATTCATCATTACGCAGTTGCACCATCTGATTTTGACTTTGTTTATGGTAACCGTTATCCAGGATGGGATGGGAATATTTTCATTGGTGGTTTGGCAACTAAAAAACTTTATCGGCTTGTTATGAAAGATGACACTTTCGTACACGATGAAGCTCTTCTGCATAATCTTGGCAGGATAAGGGAAGTTGTATATGGTCCGGATCAGTTTTTATATGCGATGACTGAAGATACAGGTATTCTTGTGAGGTTAATACCCCTGCAGAAGTTATAAAAATATCAGAGATATTAACTAAAATATTAAATAAGAGATACTTATGAAACGAAGAAATGTTTTAAAAGGCCTTGCTATGATTCCTTTGGCTGGAACTGTACTTGGTAAAGAATCTGTATTAGCCGAAACAACTGAAGGTTCTTCCGGAGTTGTTATATCTTCAATGACAACTCAAGCAAAGGGAATTTCTACTGTTACCTCTTTCATGGCTGAGGATAATATATTTCGTTCAATTGGGGTGGAACCAATAATCAATTGCAGAGGTGCATATACCATCATTGGAGGTTGCCTTGAACTCCCTCCGGTTCGGCAAGCCATGGAAGCCGCTTCGCATAATTTCGTTCAGTATGATGAATTGGCAGAAGGTATCGGACAGAGATTAGCTGACTTAACCAAATCTGAATGGGGAATGGTTTCTGCAGGTTGTGCCGCAGGAATGAAACATGTAACTGCCGCTTGTGTAACTGGTGGCGATCCTGAAAAATTAATCCGTATACCTGACCTTTCAGGTTTTGATAAAAATGAAGTGATCATTCCTTTATATTCAAGAAATACCTATGATCATGCAGTTCGTAATATTGGAGTGAAGATCGTTCATGTTTCAAATGCTGCTGAACTAGAAAAAGCGATCAACTCCAAAACAGCCATGATCTATGTAAATGCTGTAAATGGATCATTTACAGGTCAGCCATTTTCTCTTGAAGTGATTGCCAGTGTAGCTAAACCGAAGAATATTCCTATTCTTATCGATGCTGCTGCAGAAAATCTGACAATCCCTTCAGTTCATATCAAAAGAGGAGCAGATGTTGTTGCTTATAGTGGCGGCAAAGCGATCAGGGGACCACAATGTGCTGGTTTAATGCTTGGAAGAAAGGATATTTTACAATCTGCATGGCAGGCAAGTTCACCTCACCATGGTCCTGGACGTGATAATAAAGTTGGCCGTGAAGAAATGATTGGTATGATGGCGGCAGTGGAAACCTGGTTAAAACGTGATCATGATGCTGAGTATAAAAGCTGGATGAACAGGTTAAATACGATTGCAAAAAAAGTGCTTACTATTGAAGGTATTAAAACATCCATTTCAGAACCTGTTGAATTATCAAATAAGCACCCAACATTATGGGTTTCATGGGATCCGGCGAAATTCAATGTGACGGGCTACGAAATCGCCGAAGAGCTTGGAAGTACCAAGCCAAGGGTCGCAGTTGGATCTAAAGATCAAAGTGACGGAACTACTTCTATTGATCTGGTTTCAAGTCATATGCAGGAAGGTGAAGATAAAATGGTGGCAGAAAGAGTATTTGAAATTCTAAACAGAAAACGAAGTCCTAAATCTAGTGCGATGGCTGCTCCATCAGGTAATATTAGTGGTCTATGGGATGTCGATGTTAAATTTTTCAGCAGTATTATTAAACATAGCCTCAATATTCAGCAAGATGGGAACTGGGTTAATGGATCTCATAAAAGCCAGTTTGATGAAAGAAGTATTGGCGGTACGATTGAGGGCGATCAGATTAAATTAAGCAGTACTCTTTCTAAGCCCGGAGATCAGATCACGTTCTATTTTTCTGGAAATTTAAACGGAGATACTTTTTCAGGTGATATTCATATGGGTGAATACCGCACTGCAAAATTCACTGCTAAACGCAATTCTCTCAAACCAGTTCGACGAAAAGTTCTGGTTCCAAAGGGCCCACCATTAGCAACCTGATCCATTTGAAAATATCCGGTGTCAAAAGCCGGATGTTTATTCTTATTATGTGTATTTCACACATCTTTGCTGTTTTTTTTTATTTTTATACAAACTATTTCAATATTGATATGAGAAGGATATTTCTGATCTTCTTTGCATGTATTCTGCTAAGTGGCTGTGCAACTAAAAATGACTATGATTCTGTTTTCGCGAATCCCGAATTATATTCAAAGGCGGTTGGGGAGTTAACTGAAGTTATAACTCATGATATTTTTACTCCACCTGTAGCCAGTAGAATTTATGCCTATAGCAATATCGCTGCATATGAAGTAATGGCCACTAAATCGAAGGAATTCAAATCCCTAAGCTCGAAATTACCAGGATTCAAATCTGCTCCATTACCAGATAAGGGAATTAATACTGAATTGTCAGCTTTATTGGCACTTTCTTATGTTGGTCAGGAATTGACATTTTCCAAAGATTCTGTCCAGAACATAATTGATGATCATGTTCAATTGGCAATAAACCATGGTATGCCTGAAGAAATGATCGAAGCATCACAGAACTATGCGAAGTTAGTAAGCAAATCAGTTTTGGATTGGAGTAAAAAGGATAATTATAGACAAACTCGATCTGCGGTAAAATACACTGTGAATAGTACTGATGAGAGCAGGTGGGTGCCAACTCCACCGGCCTATATGCCTGCAATTGAGCCAAACTGGATGAAGATAAGGACGGTATTGATCGATTCTGCCAGCCAGTTCCTTCCAAAACCTCCGGCTGAATTCAGTAAGGTTAAAGGCACTAAATTTTATGACCTTGCTTTGGAAGTTTATGAAACAGGTAAAACATTAACTGTAGAACAAAAGGCAATTGCTGATTTTTGGGATTGCAATGGCTTTAAAGTGAATGTTTCAGGACACGTTATGTATGCAACTAAAGCGATGACCCCTGGTGGCCATTGGATGGGAATTACCGGGATAGTTTGTAAAAATCAAAAAGCAGACTTCGGAAAAACTGTTTTTTCATACACTGGAGTCTCAATTGGTATAATGGATGCTTTTATTGCCTGTTGGAATACAAAGTTTACATATGACTTAATCAGACCTGAGACTTACATTAATCAGCACGTAGATAACTCATGGAAGCCATATTTACAAACTCCTCCATTTCCTGAATATACCAGTGGACATTCTATCATATCCAGTACTTCAGCAACAATATTGGAGAAAATTTATGGAAAAAACACTCCCTTTGTTGATGATACTGAAAGAGCCTGGGGCTGGCCAGACAGAAAATTTGAAAGTGTTCAACAGGCTGCACAGGAGGCTGCTTTAAGTCGCTTATATGGTGGAATTCATTACAGAGAAGCCATGGAGGAAGGATTAGTCGAAGGCCGAAAAATTGGTGAATTTATTCTCGGAAAATTATATTAATTAATCATCATTACGTTTTATGAATTGAAGCGTAATGATGTTTTTGCAATCCTTTCATATCTTTTTTAAAAGAATTTAGCCGCCCGGTTTAATTGTTTTTACAACTATTGTGTAACAATTCTCTCTTCAAATCTAAAAAATCTGCTTGCAGGCATCCAATTTGTTATTTTAATTTAAAATCCGGGATTTTTTAAATAGAATTGTGCTGTACAATTTCGTATAGCCTATAATTAGTATTATTAAAAAAATGAAAAGAATTTTAGTACTGGGTGTATGTGCCCTTTTTATTGCCTGTAATAGTTCTTCAGAGAAAGCAAGTGAGTCCGATACAACTTCTCTGGTTTCTGCAGATACCAGTGAAGTTATTACTGTTGCAGATAGTACTGCCTCAGCTACTGTAAGTACTGTTGCAGTTGCTTCTGAAAATAAAACTGCCGAAGTTAAAGTAAGTGAAACTGTAACTGCAAAACCAGTAGTAAAAGAAAGTCAGCCGGCAGCGGTAGTTAAAGCTGTTGAGAATACTGATAATGCTGATATAAAAAAGGGTGAGATGCTTATTTCAAAATCAGATTGTTTTGCTTGTCATAAGGTACAAGATAAACTTTTAGGCCCATCTTATAAAGAAGTTGCCAATAAATATGAAAAAACGAAATCTAATATAGATTACCTGGTAAATAAAGTAAAAACCGGAGGCAGTGGTGTTTGGGGGCAAGTTCCAATGTCACCACATCCAGCTTTATCAGATGATGACGCCAGAGCTATGATTCTGTATGTTTTGAGTTTGAAATAGCTTTTAACACGGGTAAATTGGCGTTAAATCTTTTGAATGATAAGCGATCAATGCCAATATCTGGAACTTAATTTGATCCTTATTACTGTAACATTATACTATGTTTTTGAACCAGGGTTCAATGAAGTATAGATTGCATGATTATATTTATTGCTTGATAGGGGATACCCCGTTTTTTTTACTCATATATTAAATCTGATTCTAATTCTAATTGAACAAAATATGGTCTTCCATTTAAATAATAAGATAGCTAAGGCATTGTGCTTGTCAATTTTATTGTCCGGTTCTGTTCTGATCAGTACAGCTCAGGAGCTATTTGTTTCGAGTGAATTAACACCTGCAAAAAGCTTCACCTCAGGTGCCGAAGGACCAGCTGTTGGACTAACAGGTACTGTTTATGCTGTTAATTATGGAAAACAAGGTACAATCGGACAGATTACTACTAATGGAAAAGCAAGTTTGTTTATTGAGCTTCCTGCCGGTAGTATTGGAAACGGAATTCGTTTCGATAGTAAAGGTAATATGCTGATTGCAGATTATACCAAACATAATATCCTTAAAGTTAATATGTTAACCAAAGCTATCAGTGTTTTTGCTCATAATTCCAGAATGAGTCAACCTAATGATATTGCTATCGATAATAAAGACAGATTATATGCCAGCGATCCGAACTGGAAAGAAAATACTGGTAGGATCTGGCGTATCGATACTAATGGTAAATTTACGATGCTCGACAGTATGGGGACCACTAATGGAATTGAAGTTAGCCCGGATAATAAATTTTTATATGTTAATGAGTCGGTTCAGCGCAAAGTCTGGAAGTATGATTTGAATGAAAAAGGAGAAATAAGTAATAAACGTCTTATTCACGAATTTCCTGATTTTGGAATGGATGGTATGAGATGTGATGCTGATGGTAATTTGTACATAACAAGACATGGTAAAGGAACTGTTGCCAAGCTATCTCCAGCTGGAAAGTTAATCAGGGAGATTAGCACAATAGGTAAATTGCCAAGTAATATTGCATTTGGAGGTAAGGACGGAAGAACTGCTTACATTACTCTTCAGGATAAAGGTAATATGGAAAGCTTCAGGGTTGATAAGCCCGGACGCGAGTGGGTAATGTCAAAAAAGAAATAATATTAATTTAATCAATTTACAATAAAATGAAAACAGAAAGAAGATCAGTACTGAAGAAATTATTTGCTTCTGTAGTAGGTGTTGCAGGGATTGGTGCTGTAGCTAATGCAAAAGGGCTGGCTGCTGCTCCTGAAAAAGAAGCCGGAAATATCACCAGCATACAAAATGTGCCGTTATTTTCCGGGCATACTATTCATAATGGATTAGTATACATTGCAGGTAAGGGTGCACATACAGATCCATTTGACATTAAATCTCATACTGATATTGTATTAAAAGAACTTGAAAAAGAATTGATCAAGGCTGGGACTTCTATGGAGAAAGTATTAAAAGTAACTGTATATCTTAATGATATAGCAGATTACAAAGGAATGAATGAAGTTTATAAAGGTCGTTTTGGAAAGAAGCCACCAGTTCGTACTACAATAGCTGTTGCTAAAGGTGGTGTACCGGGTGATTCTCTGGTTGAAATGGATGCAATTGCTTACATCTAGTCGAAATTAAGGTCTCAACTTTAATATAAAATTTTACAGCCAATACAGATCTTCGGAAATTGTATTGGCTGTTAACTTGTCTAAATGAAACTTGACAGTTTCGAATATCTTCTTTTGAGATCTGTTTGATGCATTGATTTTACCTTAATAAGGTTTATGAACCAATGTGAATTTGGCCTTAGAATATTTTCTAAGTGATTTTTAATATCTATTATGCGAATGAAAAATTTCAATATTTTTAAAATATTACTACTCAGCACTGTATGTCTTTTCATACTGACTGCAGCAAACAATTATTCTCATGACTCCAAAGACTATCATACCATAACTTCTTTGGGCGATACTGTGAAACAGGAAGCCTGGCTTGCTCCGGAATGGGCCGATACAATAAAAAATAAAGTGCCTGTTAACTCTGAAACAATTGCAAAAGGTGAAGAACTTTATAATATGTATTGTTTCTCTTGTCATGGTGATACGGGATATGGCGATGGTCCTGCAGGGGGATCCATGGGTATCAGACCAGCTAATTTTCATGACCAGAAGGTAATAAAGCAAAAAGATGGTGCTATTTTCTGGAAATTAACAAATGGGAAAGGTAATATGCCTCCTTTTAAGGAGATCCTTACCGAAGAACAGAGATGGCAAATGGTAACCTATTTAAGAGAATTGGGAAAACAACAATAAAAATTCTTTAAATGACTCGTACATTTCAACTTAGTATAGTATTTGGACTTATAGTACTTCTAAACCCATTACTTCTTTCAGCACAGAACACAAATACCCGAACAGGACGACCAGCACCTGTAAAATTAACGCCTGCTGCATTAAGAGCTGATATTCAGGTTGAAAAGTATATGGCTGTTGGCCCAAAAGCTGTCAGATTACTAGTTCATCCACAAACTGGTATCTTCTATTATACAGATTTTGATGGAGGGATTTATAGAATTAATACAACATCAGGTACACCTGTATCTGAGATGATCTTATCTGCATCTGATCATGGTATCACCCGTCTTCAGGGGGCTGTTTTTTCAGGTGATAAATTATTTCTGTGTGGGAATATCAGTGTTAATAATGGTAAGGGTACTAAAGGTAGAATGGTTCGTTACGATATGGTATCAACAGGCAAACCAGTTATGAGCGTAGTATTTAATACCGTAGAATATGGTACTAATGCGACAACGTTTGATCATGGATGGAATGCTTTGGAGATAAGTCAGGATGGCAAATACATTTATGCAAACACCGGCGCACGTACAGATCATGGCGAAGTTCAGGATAATAAAGGAGCCTACCCAAATGCAAGAGATAATGCCCTGACTGCTAAAATATTCAGGTTTCCAGTGGATGCATTGAATCTTGAATTACCGAATGACCTGGATAAACTCAAAGCAGCCGGATATATATATGCCGAAGGAATTCGTAATGCATATGATATTGCACTTGATCAATCAGGCAATTTATTTGCGGTAGTAAATTCATCGGATTACGATCATAATGAAGATATGTTTTGGATACGGGAAGGACGCCATTATGGTTTTCCATGGGTGATGAGCGGTTTTGAAAACCCGCAGCAATATGCCGACTGGCAGCCAAATCCTGATACTGATTCCTTTATTCCACGTAGTTCTCATGCCTGGGCAGTAAAATATTTCAGAAATGACCCGGAATTCCCGGGGATCCCGGAAGGTGTGAAATTTTCGCCGGGAGTTCAGAACCTGGGTCCGGATGCGAATGAATACAGAGGACATTCCGGTAAAATTCTGGATGGAGATAATACAGGTGTAACAACCAGCACATTTACTCCGCATAGTTCCCCTCTGGGCCTGGTTTTCGATACAAATAAAGTATTATCTAAAGATTTTAATGGGGATGGCTTTGTATTAAGAAACTCCCTTGGAAGTCGTTCCAGCATGATGAAGCCTTTTACAGATCAGGGTAGGGATCTGCTACACCTTAAATTGAGCTACGATAGCGGAAGTGATAATTACTTTGTAAAAACAACAAGAATCGTTGATTCCTTTAATAATCCAACAGATGCGATCCTTGTGGCAAATGCACTATATATAATTGAATATGACGCCAGAGAAGCTAGTATCTGGAAGATTACCTTACCTGGAGGATCCAAAAAGATCAGGAAAGCTAAAAAAAAATAAAAGAATTCATTCGCCATGAAGGGTTTGATCATTACTAAACTATTGTACCCAAATGATCAAAAGCCTTAATTATAAATATTTTTTGTTTATTTATATTATCAAATTAAAACTATGAAAATTAAAGTATTAGTGTTTACAGCTTTGTCCCTTGTTTCGGCAACAGGATTTCTAACAGCACAGACAATACCAAAAGAAGAATTAACTTTTCTAACCTCAGAATGGAAAGGCGATCGTTTTCCCGATGGCCGTCCGAAAATTGCGGATAATTTACTGGAAAGGGCGAAAAAAATAGGAATTGATGATGCCTGGCAGGTTTTAAAGGTTATGGGTTATGTAAATCAGTTCGAACATGGCTGGAAAACTTTGAATGATGAAATGATCACAGGCAGAGTTGTTACGGCAATGTATATGCCAAGCCGTCCGGATATTGAAAAAAATCTTAAGGAGCGTGGAGCAAAACAAGGCCGTGTTGGAAATACAAATTCATGGCCAATTGCAGTTTTAACTAAAGGAGATGTTTATGTTGCTGATGGTTTTGGTAAGGTTGTAGCAGGTTCTCTTATAGGAAGTACATTAGCAACTTCAATCTATACTAAATCAGGAAATGGTGTAATTTTCGATGGTGCTGCACGTGATGTTCAGGGACTTGAAGAGATACAAGGCTTTAATGCCTTTGTTAGAGATTTTCACCCGGGTTTTATGGAGGATATGGTATTAATGGGCTTAAATACCCCAATCCGTATCGGACGAACAATGGTTTTACCCGGCGACCTGGTAATTGCAGGTAAAATTGGTGTTTTATTTGTTCCGGCACATTTAGCTGAACAGGTGGTATCAACTGCCGAATTTATCGTAAGAAGAGATAAGTATGCCTTTGAAGTTATAAAATCAGGAAAATATTCTAGCGGTCAGCTCGACAGTGAGTGGACAAGCGCTATGAAAGATGATTTTATTAAATGGATGGAAAAACATCCTGAAGAAGGTAAAATGACCAGAGCTGAGCTTGATGTAATAATGAGTAAAAGAACCTGGTAGATTATCAGGAAATAAATAACCTAAACCTTAAATCTTAAATTTTGAAACAGTCAAACATTTATTCTCTAGCATTAGGCATAGCAGGGCTAAGCTTGTTAGCAGCTCTTTTCTTCCTTTCTCAGGGTAATCAGGCAAATGCCGGACCATTATTAATCCTATTTTTTACAGCTTTGGCAATAGGGGTGAGAGGTACAAAAACTTTTAAAGCATTTTCTTATACCATCTGGATCTTCACAGCGGTTACAGCATCAATGTTTTATCCTCAGTACTTCACTTCAATAGGTGATTTTCAATTAAAATTAATGATCGTTCCTCTTTTACAGATCATTATGTTTGGTATGGGTTCACAAATGAGTTTTGAAGATTTCACGGGTGTAATAAAAATGCCAAAGGGGGTAATTATTGGTGTAGGTGCACATTATATTATAATGCCTTTGGTTGCTTTTGGGATTGCACATATATTTTCATTTCCACCTGAAATAGCCGCCGGAATTATCCTGATAGGTACAGTGCCAAGTGGTTTAGCGTCCAATGTAATGTCTTATCTGGCACATGCTAATCTTGCGCTTGCTGTAACGATTGGTGCTATATCTACTCTGATATCACCGTTTGTAACTCCATTGTTAATGCAATGGCTTGGTGGACAGTATATTCAGGTAGACTTCTGGCACATGATGCTTGATATTCTTAACATGATCATTCTTCCAATTGTTGCAGGTTTTATATTTAACCTTTTCTCTAAAAATGAAGCCAGCCAGAAATCGAAAGTCATTCAGCTAATTGGTTATTTTGTTGTTATTTTATTGACAAACCTGGTATACATTAAATCAAGTGGTTCAGATTTTAATGGTTTCTTAAGCGCCATTGGAAAATCCTTGTTCTGGTTCTATATTTTACCAATGCTTGGTGCTATTATACTTCGTAAAATGGTAAAAGGTGATGATCAATGGATGGGTAAAGTACTTTCTATGATCTCAATGGTTGGAATTGCTGTAATCATAACTATCATTACTGCTGCCGGTCGTGATAGCCTATTGAAAGTTGGTTTATTGCTTATTATTACAAGTCTGCTACATAATTTAGCTGGTTATGTTCTTGGGTATGGCGTGTCCTGGGCAGCAGGTATGCCAGAGAAGGATAGACGTACGGTGGCTTTTGAGGTAGGTATGCAAAATGGAGGACTGGCATCAGGATTAGCTCTTCAGATGGGTAAAATAGCTACAGTAGGGCTTGCACCGGCAATTTTTGGTCCATTGATGAATGTTACCGGATCAGCCCTTGCAAGTTGGTGGAGAAGCAGACCACCTGCTGAAGATGTTCCTGCTGAGGGTTCTGTTAAATAAAACTAAAAACAAATTGAATTTAATTAAATAGATCTGCCAGGTTTATTTCAAAATAAAATGAATATATGAAAGGCGCTTTTGGATTATTAATATTATTGACATTTTCTGTAGTCTCATTAAATGCACAGTCAAAACATGAGAAGGCTGTGGCCGCTGCTGTTGAAAAGTTGAACAAGGCAATTATAGATCCTGAAAAAAATCTACTTGAAAGTATAGCATCTGATGGATTATCCTATGGTCATTCTGGAGGAAAAGTTCAGAATAAGGCCGAATTCGTAGATGATCTGATTAACGGTTCATTTAATTTTTCGAGCATTACTCCAGTTGAACAAACTATTTCAGTTTCTGGAAAAAATGCCATTGTCAGACATATTTTTGTTGCCAAGGCAACAAATGCCGGTGTACCAACCGACCTTCGTATTGGGAATGTTATGGTTTGGAGAAAAGAAGGCGGACAGTGGAAATTACTTGCCAGACAAGCCTTCAGACTTCAATAGCAAATTCTTGTAAATTATAGGAATGCGCAAATGTTTATTTTGCGCATTTTTTGTTTTGTATAAATTGTAATTTTTAATTAAAAATGGTAAAACCTGATAGTTTAATATTTGACCTGGATGGCACTTTATGGGATGCGTTGGATACCTATCTGGCATCCTGGAACGAGGGTGCTAAAGCTGAAAATTTAAATAGAATATTTACCCGTGATGATTTGCATTATGTGATGGGCTGGGAGAGATCAAAAGTGCTTGATCATATGTTTCCCGGTACTTCTATTGAAAGGCAGGAGGAAATTTATCGAACCATCAATGAATACCGTATGAAACTTATGCCCGAGATGGGAGGTGTTTTATATGAAGGGGTTCGGGATGGATTGATCAGGCTTGCAGATAAATATCGCTTATTAATTGTCAGTAATTGTCCGAAAAATCTGATCACAGAATTTATGAAATGGGCTGAAATTGAGCAGTATATAACTGATGAGATGGCTCATGGTGTCAACTCAATGCCTAAACATCATAATATTAAATTGTTGGTAGATAAACACAACTTAAAGAACCCTGTCTATATTGGTGATACTCATGGAGATAGTATAGAAACCAGAAAGGCCGGACTTCCATTTGTACTATTAACATATGGATTTGGTACTTCTGATGATTACGATCTTAAGTTTGATGATTTTAACTCGCTCACAAACTATTTTATGAGCTTATGATTTGAATTAATTCAAGGTATTTTATTTAACATAAATTATTTTAAAACATTGCTGTCCGGTTAAATTAAGGAATAGCAAGAAATCTTCATTTACGCAATAAATGGGGTGCATTATTAATAATTCGAAAAGCAAGCCCCCCTGTAACCTTGCCACCCTCTATCGCCGGGTGGGCTCGTTACTTTTGAAGGCCAAAAGTAACCAAAAGCCTTTTTCAATCCCTAGGTGCCCTTTGCCACAAGACCACCACACATCAAAAAACAGGGATCGCTGCTTTTGGGGGATACCAAAATATGAAAGCCGTCCAGGTATGATCCCAAAATCTAATGCTCTGAGGTGCTATATGAATGAACTGCATCTGTTTTTTGATTTTTCCGGCACTGGGGATTGAATCGTCCTTAGGTTCCGTTTATCTGATATGAATGGTAGCTGAGGGCAGTGCGATGGGTAACAACCGTTCATAAATTACCGGTATTGCTGATTGCAGAGATCGGCCTCCTGGGATTTGGCAGTAAAGACGTGCTTTATCCTTGCATTAACGATCATATGTCACTGCCTTTAAGTAATCCGGAGAAGTGTTGCAGATCAATTCATATTATTCACATCCCTTAACACGGCTTGGATTACACCGATAGGATAAAGTGTGTTTTTACAACAAATACCGGGAAGCCGCGGCTCTTTTGCTTACTTTTCCAGCTGAAGGGAAAAGTAAGTGCCATCTCCCGCGGCAAGAGCGGGATAATTTCATTTTTAATTGATAATTCACATTTTTATCCGGACACTAGTGATTTTAACACAGAAAAAATAAGGGACTATGAAAAGATCATTCAAACTTGTCGGACTAATATTGCTGGGTTTACTGGCATTCTTCTTCATTTTTGTACCGCGAATGATCGATAGTTCAAAAAATAAAATATCTATTGAAGGTCCTTTCGAAAGGGTTTCATGGTATGATTCAATTCCCTTTATTGCTGATCTTCATTGTGATGCCTTGTTATGGGATCGTGATCTACTGAAGAAACATGATTATGGACATGTTGATCTGCCTAGGATGCAAACTGCAAACATGGCATTCCAGGTTTTTACTATTGTTAGTAAAGTGCCAAGAGGGATTAATATTGAACAGAATGACAGTCATTCTGATCAGATAGGATTGCTAAGCTTTGCCCAGCTACAGAAACCTGAGACCTGGTTCAATGTAAAGGAGAGAGCATTAAATCAAGCCCGGTCTTTGTATGGATTTGCGGATCGCTCAGAGGGCAAATTCAGAGTGATTACGAATAAGGATGAATTGCAAAAATTCATTACTGACCGTGAGTCTGACCGTAGTTTAAGCTCTGGCATGTTGGGACTTGAAGGGGCTCATTGTCTGGATAATGATATCAAAAATCTGGATGTTTTCTACAAAGCAGGAATTCGTTACATAGGTCTTGCTCATTTCTTTGATAATGAGTGGGCAGGATCTGCACATGGTATGAAGAAGGGTGGTTTGACAGAAAAAGGTATTCAACTGGTGAAAAAAATGGATAGTCTGCACATGACCGTTGATCTTGCACATAGTTCCCAACAAACCATCGAAGATGTGTTTAAATATTATAATGGTCCTTTATTAGTATCACATACAGGTGTTAGGGGAGTCTGCGATAATCAGAGAAATCTTTCTGATGAGCAATTGCTTAAAATAGGCGCACGTAAGGGACTTGTTGGCATTGGCTTATGGGAAACTGCTGTTTGTGGAAAAGATGCCGCTGCAACAGCCAAAACGATCAAATATGTGGCAGATATGATCGGTGTTGATCGCGTAGCACTAGGTTCTGACTGGGATGGGGCCTATGAAATGCATTTTGATGTGACTGGTGCACCCTTGATCGTTGCAGAATTGCTGAAACTTGGTTTTACCAGGCTGGAGATTGAAAAAATTATGGGAGGAAATATCAGGGATTTCTTTCTTAGTAATTTGCCTGATTAATTTACATTGATATTTCCCCCCGTATTGATACTTTTTTAATAATTCTTAATTTCCTGTCTCCATTTCACTATTGATAATAGTTTTGAATTCCTCATTTGAAATATATTGAGGAGTATAGGTACCGCCTGCATTAATTATGTTTTTATAAAATGATCGTAAATGATTACGACTTCCTTTTGCAAGCATTTCATATACATAACGAATATCCTGATTATCAATGTAAACTAATGCCTTATTAATATCATATAGATCTAAATCCTCTATAGTTGCACCAACTTTGTAGGCATTTAAAGTACTTGTATTGCCCTCAGATACCAATTGATCGTACAATGCCTTCAGTTGTATATTCTCGAATTCTCCAGTTTCATTTGCTCCAACAGGATCCTCCAGATTATACTTATTCAATAAATTTAATACAGCCAACATATGAGTACTTTCACTTTTTGATATATTATTGAAAATATTAACACCCCATTTATTAAAAAGCGTTGTATACACATCCATCGCTAATTTCTCCTCTTCTCTTAAAAATGAAAGGCTTTTCAATTCATCGACACTTAAACTCTCTTTAGGTAATGTATTTATCTGCGACTGGATATCAATTTTATTGAGATTTCCAGTATTATTATCATTATTGACAGTATTTTTATCTTTAGTACATGAGCCAAATGCAATAATGATTGCTGTCAGAATTAAACCTAAACCGGTATTTTTTAATTGATTTTTCATGACATTGATTTTTAATGTAATTAATATCATAAAGGTAAAGCTGAAAAATTCCATTCGAGGTTACTTATGTTACCAATAAATTATGATCATTTTGTAATTTGAAGAGAGCAGTTTAATAGTATATTTTTGATTTAAATAAATTAATATAATCTGTTAATTATTGTAAAATACCTTTCTTATTATCTATAAATAAAATTATCGCTTTTATGAAATTCACTTCTTTTATACTTTTTATTTTCATTTTCTTATGCTCTTCCTGTGATAGAGAAATAGAACCAAAAGATCTTTATGGAAGATGGAACTACATAGCAGTTGAAAACTTTAATCCGCCTGATAGCCTTACAAGGAACGAATTAATAGAACAAGCCCCTGCAATTGTATTTTCTACTGGTAATAAGCTTGTAATTGAATGGGGAGGAAAGCAGTTATCCCATGGAACTTACAAAATGGATGGCAAAATGATACGCTATACCGAATCACTCGAAGGTGGTAAAAAAAGAGAATTTCCTTTTTTGATTAAAGAACTGGGAGAGGACGAGCTGGTATTTGAAACAATGGAACAAAACTACACCAGGGTTAAAGCAAAAAAACGCTGACAGATTTAAAAATCCTGTCAGCGTTTTTATATGATAAGTATTGAAATATTATTTCAATTTTTTCTTAGTTGAGCTTGCAGGTTGAGTTTTGGTCTGCTGCTGTTGCCTCATGTAATCTTCCATTCTTTGCTGAAATCCTGATTTTTTCTTTTCTGATTGAGGCTTCTTTTTATTCTCCTGGATCTGTGCATGTATCTTATCATCATTCACAAACATTCGGATTATATATTGTTGAGCAAAAGTCATCATGTTAGCCAGGAAGTAGTAATAGTTAAGTCCTGAAGGGTAACTGTTCAATACTCCAAAGAAAATGATCGGGGTGATATAACCAATGTATTTCATCTGACCAGTAGCTCCTGATACCTGATTGTTGAAATAAGTATAGATCAGAGTAGAAATGGTCATCAGGATACACATTAAACTGATGTGGTTTCCAAGGAAGGGTAAATTGAATCCCATCTGGAAGAAGGCATCAAAAGTTGAAAGATCTTCCATCCATAAGAAACTTCTCTGCCGCAGTTCAAATAAGTTAGGGAAAAAGAAGAAGAATGCCATGATGATAGGAAGCTGCAGCAACATCGGCAAACAACCTCCAAGTGGATTTACACCTGCTTTCTTGTAAAGTTTTAAGTATTCCTGCTGTAGGAGGGTAGGGTTATCTTCACCAACTTTACCCTTGATCTCATCCATTTCTGGTTTAAGGATACGCATCTTAGCCATTGACAGGTAAGACTTGTATGTTAATGGTAATAGAACCATTTTAAGTAGAATGGTCAATACCAGTATGATTAGGCCATATCCCCATCCAAATCCTTCAAGGAAGTTAAATACAGGTAATACCACCCATCTGTTGATATACAATAATGGCCAGTAACCAAGGTCTATCTGTTTTTCAATATCAAAACCCTGCTTCTCAAGAATATTAAGCTGATTCGGGCCAAAATAGAAGTCCATTGGAAATGCAGTCTGATCCTGCCTTTGAACCGGTATCTGCATATTTGCTGCGAAGCTCTTTACTACACCTGCATCAGGGCTGGTTGTTACCGTTAATTCGCCCTTATCAAAACTGTTTTTTGCAATCAGTACATTTGAAAAGAAGTGTTGTTTGAATGAAAACCATTTAATCTTTCCTTCATTTAACTCTTTGGTCTCAGACTTAGTTAAATTAAGGTGGTCCACACTCTCGTCGCCTTGTTTAAAATATGCACTTGAGTATTTTTGCTGCTCACTGGGCAGGTCTTTTTCTTTTTGTTTTAGTACAGTTTCCCAGTTAAGTGTTATACTCTTTTGGGTAGGTGCAATTACATCCTGCATACCTTTGGTAGCAATGGTCAAACCAACATTATAGCCCTCGCCTTTAAGACTGTAGATATAATCGATGTACTTTCCTTCAGAATGAGTAAGCCTCATTGTTACTGAAGAGGAGTCAGTTTTGCTTACTGATAAAGAATTCACTGATGGGGTAAAGTAAAGCTCGTTGGTATTGATATTTTGTCCTGCAGCACCGAAGATCAATCCAAATTTATTGCCTTCACCCTCAAACATAACCAATGGTTCTTTAGAGTATGTTTTAAAGTTTTTAAGCTCAACCGATGCTATTCTTCCACCGCGACGGCTGATTTTTACTTTAATTGATTCGTTTTCAATAACTACAGGCTCGCTGCTTCCGGATTGGGCAGACCCAAATGGACCTGATTTGATCAGGGTTGAATCTATTGCAGGTAAGGCTACTGTTTTGGCGGTATCCTGAACAATTACAGGCGATTCTGCCTTTTTTATCCTTGCTATTGAATCCTGACTTTGTTTTGCTTTTTCCCTTTTGATATCTTCATCTGAGGGTTGCATTAAAAAAGTTGAGCCTACTAATATGATTAAAATCAAAAAGAGACCCGTAAATGTATTTCTATCCATTACGTTTAATAATCTGTTTTGCTATAATGCTTTTACTTCTTTTTTGAATGAAGAATTGAAGCGGCGACAAAGTTAACAAAAAGTGGGTGAGGATTATCAACTGTAGATTTTAATTCGGGGTGGAATTGTCCAGCAACGAAAAAAGGATGATTTTTCAACTCGATGATTTCAACCAGATTGTTTTCAGGATTTATACCTGAGGCTATCATGCCTGCATTTTCGAATTGCTCTAAATACTTATTATTGAATTCATAGCGATGGCGATGACGTTCAGTGATTCTGGTTTTACCATAAATTGCAGCTGCTTTAGTGCCTTTTTTCAGATCACATGTATAAGATCCCAAACGCATGGTACCACCTTTGTTTTTTACTTTTTTCTGCTCCTCCATCATTGAAATCACCGGATTTTTGGCGTTCTCATCTATTTCACTGCTTTGCGCATCTTTAATTCCAAGTACATTTCGTGCGAATTCTACAACTGCACATTGCATCCCAAGGCAAATTCCGAAGAATGGAATCTCATTTTCTCTGACATATTGAATAGCCTCGATCTTGCCTTCAATACCACGACTTCCGAATCCGGGAGCAACAAGTACACCATCAAGACCTTTTAGTTTTTCAGCAACATTTTCTGTGGTTATACTTTCTGATTGAATGCACTTTACTTTAACCTTGCATTCATTTTTAGCCCCTGCGTGAATAAAAGATTCATTTATCGATTTATAGGCATCGGGTAATTCAACATATTTACCTACCAGGCCAATAGTAACTTCATTGGTTGGGTTTTTTAAACGTCCCAGAAAATCCTTCCAGCTTTCAAGATCAGGTTCGTTTTTTTGAGGTAGTTTTAATTTACTTAAAACAGTCTTGTCTAATTGCTCCTTCAACATAAGCAAAGGAACATCATAGATCGTAGTAGCATCTATCGATTCAATTACCGCATTCAGATTAACATTACAGAAAAGGGCGATTTTTTTGCGTAATTCCTGAGGTATGTGATGCTCTGTACGGCAAACTAAAATATCTGGTTGAATACCATATTCAAGCAGCATCTTAACAGAATGCTGTGTAGGCTTAGTCTTCAGCTCACCTGCAGCAGCCAGAAAAGGAACCAAAGTTAAATGTATAACCAGAGAATTGCCTGAACCAAGTTCCCAGCGTAATTGTCGAACAGCTTCGATAAATGGCAGCGATTCAATATCACCAACAGTTCCACCTAGTTCAGTAATTACAATATCAAAATTGCCTGTTTCACCCAATATTTTCATATTGCGCTTTATCTCGTCAGTAATATGGGGTACAACCTGTACTGTTTTACCCAGATAAGCACCTTCACGCTCTTTATTGATCACATTCTGATAGATACGACCTGTTGTGATATTATTTGCCTGTGAGGTAGGAACATTCAGGAAACGTTCATAATGTCCAAGATCAAGATCCGTCTCAGCGCCATCTTCGGTAACATAACATTCGCCATGTTCATAGGGGTTTAAAGTTCCCGGATCGATATTAATATATGGATCGAACTTTTGAATGGTTACGCGGTAACCTCTGGATTGCAGAAGTTTTGCAAGAGAAGCGGAAATAATACCCTTTCCTAACGACGAAGTAACGCCGCCCGTAACAAAAATGTATTTAGTCATGATATCTGTAGGATTTCTAAAAGCTTTTATTGAGATAACAGAAATTATCCTGTTGAAGGCAATAAAAACATCGTATTGTACGGGATTCAAAATTAGGAAAAATTTCCATATAGATTTTATTTGTTGAGAAATTTACGGGTGTTAATAAATCAGTTGACATTTGATTATTAATAATTTTCAATAGATAATTATTGGAGAAGTAGCCTGATTTAATCAATATTCTCAAATTTTAGCTTCAAATTCAAACTGGAATATCCAATTACCAAAGTCCTTTGTTTTAACTACCTTTGTCTTTATTTAATAATTATTTCAGCAACTTGACATTTAGCGATTTTAACTTTGATCCTCAATTACTTGAGGGTTTGCAGAGTATGGGTTATGTTAAACCTACTCCAATACAAGCACAGGCAATTCCATTAATACTTCAACATAAAGATCTGATCGCCTGTGCACAAACCGGCACAGGAAAAACAGCGTCCTATTTATTACCAGTATTGCAACATATCAGTACATCGGATAAAAAGCATACTAAAGCTCTTATTCTTGCTCCTACACGGGAGCTTGCTCAACAGATCGATCAACAGGTAGAAGGCCTTGCCTATTTTGCAGGCATAAGTTCCATTGCTGTTTATGGCGGTGGTGATGGTATGATCTATGAACAACAGCGCCGTGCCATGATGGATGGTGTGGATATTGTTATTGCAACACCTGGAAGATTAATTGCACACCTGGCCTCCGGGGTAATTAAATTGGACCATCTTCAATATCTTGTTTTGGATGAGGCTGACCGCATGCTCGACATGGGTTTTTATGAAGATATTTTAAGGATCATCGGTAATTTGCCTAAAGAACGTCAGACATTGCTTTTCTCGGCAACTATGCCTCCGAAGATCAGAACTCTGGCAAATACCATTTTGAAAGATCCACAACAGATTAATATTGCTCTTTCTCAGCCTGCAGTTGGTATTTCTCAGCAGGTTTACATGGTTCATGATAATCAAAAAGTTAAACTCATTAGCTCCTTGCTGAAAGGAGGGGATTATAAGAGTGTTTTAATTTTCTGTTCCCGTAAGGAAACAGTTAAAGATCTGAACCGAACTCTCCGCAGAGAAGGTATCAAATCGGAAGCATTTCACTCAGATCTTGAACAGGAACAACGTGAGACTGTTTTAAGAGCATTTAAAAGCAGGGTTTTGCCTGTGATTATTGGAACCGATGTTTTAAGCAGAGGAATTGATGTTGAAGGAATCAGCCTGGTGATAAATTTTGATGTGCCACCAGATCCTGAAGATTATATCCATAGAATTGGAAGAACAGCAAGAGCCGAAACGACAGGAACAGCCATTACTTTTGTCAATGAAAAGGATCAGCGAAAATTCTCATTTATTGAAAACCTGATCGGAAAGGAAATCCCTAGAATGACATTGCCTGAAGAACTTGGTGAAGGGCCGGTTTATAGTCCCACAACCAGAAGGCCTTCAACAGGAGGTAATAACAGGAACGGAAAGAAAAAGGTCTGGGTTAAGCGAAAGGCTTGATTTTATCATTTAGAACAGCTATTTTTATGTCAAATGCCCTTATTTCATATAGGCATATAGGCATATAGGCATATAGGGCTATGCTATATTGATAGTTTGTGATTCTTAATTTATTCTTTGAATGATAAGTCTCGAAAACAATTTCCTAAAGGTTACTATTAATTCAAAGGGTGCTGAATTAAGTTCCCTCTTTAATAAGCTGAATGGACTGGAGCATTTATGGCAGGCAGATCCTTCTGTTTGGGGATTTCATGCTCCCAATTTGTTTCCGGTAGTGGGATCATGCATCGATAATCAAATCCTGATCGATGGTCAAAAATACCCTGTGAAAAGACATGGTTTTGCACGTCACTCCGAATTTGAACTAGTTGATTCCACAAGTACCAAGGCTAAATTCATCCTGAATTATTCGGAATCTACACTTGCAGTATTTCCGTTTAAATTTGCGTTTGAGGTAACATATGAGCTTCGGGATTCAGAACTCAGTGTTTTATATCATGTGATTAATCTTGATGATCATACCATGTATTTTTCTATTGGAGCTCATCCGGCTTTTAATATTCCATTTTACGAACATGAGGATTACACTGATTATTATTTAGAATTTGCAGCCACTGAAGTGCTGGAAAAACATCTTCTGAATAGTGATGGTTTTTTTACCGGCAATACAGAGAAGCTTGTTACAGAGTCAAATAGGATTAATCTGAGGCCGGATCTATTTAAAAGCGATGCCCTTGTATTCAAAAAACTTGTTTCAAGAGAGGTGCTGATTAAAAATCATAAGACCCCTAATTTCATTTCTATTTCTTTTCCTGATTTTACGTCATTGGGAATTTGGGCACCGCCTGGAGCTGACTTCGTTTGTATAGAACCATGGTTAGGCTATGCAGATACAGAAGGTGAATTGAAAGATTTCAGCCTTAAAGAGGGTATACTTTCTCTTGAAAGCTCCAAATCTTTCAAGGCTGAATTTATTATCGGTGTGAATTAGTCTGACATTATTTATTATTTGTCTTTCGCCTTTAGTTTATCCTGGTTCTTGCTTTCCCGGATCATGTCTTTCATATTATCCATTTCAGGGCCATCTTTTAAGGCTTTCCAATCAAATTTCTCATCAAATGGATCAAGGGCTTTCTGCGGATCAAAAATTCTGGCGTCTACAGGAACAGCCTTGTATGGAGTGAAATCCGGAGTTTCTGTAAACATATCTCCAAGATCACTGGCAGATGCATCGTACTGATTCAGGTATGGTATTCCCAGGATATTCCAGAATGTCTTAAATATGCTTCCAAAACTTGTGTGAGTATGACTTACATGATCTCTCCTGATATATGGCGATACAGCCATTAAAATACTTCGGTGTGCATCAACATGATCCACTCCATTTTGGGCATCATCTTCTGTAATTACAATGAGCATATTTTTCCAATAGGGGGTATGGGAAAGAAATTCAACTACCCTGCCCAATGCCAGATCATTATCGGCCATATAGCTCTCCCGGAAAGGATATCCTGCTTTAGGACGTTCAGCTGCACCATGATCATTGGGTAAAATAACAGTCAGAACAGCAGGCATAGCTTCTTTACCTTTACCCCATTTCTCATTAAACTCCTTTTCAAATACCGTAGCTCTGAATTGATCAGGAATAGCCATATTGTAGGTTGGATAGGAATAGGAGGTCTTGGAATACAATGATTTTGGCATTGGGTAATTCGCAATATGTTTGATCCCTCCATATTTATAATGGTCTTTATAATCACCGGGCTCGAACATTACTCCAAAACCAAAATTGAAATAGTTGATCTGATTTCTGGCCAAATGATCCCACATGGATCCTGCTTCATTATAATCTTCAGGAAAAATTGCTCCTGCCGATCCATTGATACCTAAATTACCTGGTGCATTCGAATCTTTTTTATAAGTCCTGTTATCTCCATAACCTGCTGCCGTAGTTGCCTCAACCCATTGGTTAGGGTAGGTGTTAACAAGCCATCTGTGCCCATCTGCAGATACATCAGCATCTACATAAAAATTATCACTGATTGCAAAGTTTCCGGCAAGTTTCTGATGATTGGGCATGATATCAGCATTCTCAATTCGAATACTTTTGTCACTGTTACTGAATGTTACTCCCTTACCATATCTTGAAATTGTAGAGTCGCCTTTTGCTTTTTTTACCTGACCAAAAACTTCATCATATGTCCGGTTCTCTTTGGAAATGAATACGATATGTTTTATTGGAGATTCTTTTTGGCCAGGATAAAGAGGAACCGGATTTTTCTTTCGCCAATCAAAGGATGGATCAGATTCATCTTTGATCAGGAAATTATTAGCTATGACCTCTCTGGTGGTATTCAACAATTCTTTATCCACAGGAATATCTGTAACCTGTACATTTCCATTCATCAAACTGCCAATATAACTTCCTGCTGAACCTTGTTTAAATGTTAGTCCGCCATTGGGTCCGCTTCCAAACCCTTTAGCATTGGCGATGATCAGCTTTTTACCGTCAGGTGATACTTTTAGTTTTGCCGGAAACCATCCTGCCGGAATATGGCCGATCACTTTCAGTGTTGGGACATCAATTACCGCTATTGCATTAATTCCTGATTCGGCAACATAAACCCGTTTCTCATCCGGGGAAACTGCCAGTCCAAATGGAATTATGCCTCTTAGCTTACTTAGTTTTTCCTCAGTACTAAGTTTGATATGTGTTATTATTTTTTGTTTACGACTATCAAGAACGGTTATGTTATCGTTGTTACCATTACTGATAAAGACATAATTACCTGCAGTAACAATCGAATTCGGACTTGAACCACCGACTGCCGGAACTCCGTCAACTATTTGTCCGACAAGGTTACCTGTCTTAGTTTTTGAGAATACCCTTGGTTTCAATGGGTTATTGACCTGTACAGCCCAAACTGAGAATGATTCAGGTGCATTCACCGGGCCAAGTCCTTTCACCTTGATGGAATCATTTTCAAAGCCTTTTTCTGCTTCCGGGGTGTCATATGCAAAGGCTGGTTTATCTACCGATGTATTTTGCCATACTCCCTTGTCTTTCCGTTTTATATAACTGTACTCAAACATTCCAACATTAGCTACATATACCGTGTTTTCATCTTTTGAGAGAGTTATGCCAAAAGGGTATCTTCCTACGGGGCAAGATGATATGAGTTTATTCAGTTTTGTGTCAATACAGATCATCCTGAAACCGATCTGGTCTACAGCATAAAGAAAGCGTCCGTCCTTGCTCAAAACCATATCGCCAATAAAACCATGGGAATAATCAAATTTAATGCTCTTGGATCTGCAGTCGATTGACCCCAGTGACTTGCCTGTTTCAATATCAAATTTGTATACTTTATTAGCCTGTCCGCCAGCTACATAGACAATTTTATTGTCGGGTGATATGGCCAACCCCATAAACACCGATTCAATAATACCTTTATCTCCTTTTGGTGATTCAGGGACCTGCATGATCTCAGGATTTTCTGATTGAATGTTTTTCAGGATACTGATTGAAAGCGGACTTGTACCCGAATTTGCTGTAATCGCTATATTTCCATCATTACTGATTGCAAGTCCATAGGGGTGGGGAGCAACCTGATGCGTTTTTCCTGAAGGACTGATGATCCGGCCATTAGGAAGAATGGTTTGTCCATTTTTACGGATAATAACATATTCATCACCTGCTGGCGCTGAAATTATAGCTTTAGGAACCTGAGAATAGCAGGTCGCAGAAATTAGTGCAAGAATAATAAAGCCTGTGATTTTTTTCATATTGAACTATATTGAAAATAAGATTGAATGTCGCTGGAGCTTATAAATTAATCAAAATACAAAGTATTGCATTTCTATCCGTATACATATTAAAATCATGTTATGAGATTGTATATTTTTAAAGGGAATTTATGTTTTTGATTGAACAAATAATTAAAAATGAAAAAATCCAATCTGCTTAGTCTGATCTCCGCATACGTGCAAGATATTGGTCCATATCATCCTCATAGATCATTTCACACTGCCAGCCGATTTTTTCTGCAATTTGTTGAAGCATGGGAAAATCAACATAAAGCCACTTAAACCACTTGCCCTTAATTGATTGATATTCATATTGGTATGAAATTTCCCCATAATAATTGCTGGCAATAAATTCATCAGCTTTGTACAGATAAGCAATATCAGAAGAATCAAAAATTACCTGTCCGCCTGGCAATAAAAGCCGCTTTAAATAATCCAGAAAGTTATGAAGTCCTTTGATATCACCGCAAAGCCCAATTCCATTCATTAGCATTATTACTGTGTCAAATTGCTCAGATTCAAACTGAAGGATATCAGCATTGATTACCTTTTTAACACCCCTTCTTCGCATGATATCACATGCTGATTCTGATATTTCGATCGCCGTAACATCGATGCCCCGATTCTGTAAAATTAAAGCATGGCTGCCTACACCGGCCCCGATATCCAGAGTATTGCCTTCACAAAGTTCAATAGCCATGGATTCAAGTTCTGTCAACTCATTTTTAGTCCTGTAAAAAATATCCACAGGCATATCTTCCGGCTTTCCATAACTGTTATGCAGCCATAATTTGCCTTTTTGTCTTCCCTGATAATGATCCTTTAAAACTCTGCCGAAAACATCCATTATTATGTGTGATTATATCTAAAAAATATTTTTGAGATATAAAGCTGTTAATTATTTTTTGGTGTTAATTTTAGCAAAAATACAGCTTATGATAAGATTATCCTTATTTTCTGACTAATGTCCGGATACTAAGAATATTATTATTAAAAGGTAACAGTTTTAATGATACAATACTAATATTATTAGTATATTGTCGATTCGTTTTTTTATCCGGATGTTTCATTTTATAAATTTAAAAGCATGTCAACAGAAGTAAAATGCCCTTCATGCGGCCATTCATTTCCTCTCGAAGAAGCAATTGGTAAGGAATATGAGCAGGAGTTACGTGATAAGATGATTGCCTGGCAGAAGAAGAAGGATGAGGAATTTCTAAAGAAGGAAGAGGATTTTAAATTTCAGCAAAAAGCACTTTCTGTTAAATATGAGCAGCAGCTGGCTCAGGAAAAGATCAATCTTGAGGAAGCGGTTCGTAAAAGTATTGCTGTAGATTTTGAGAATAAATTAACCTTTTTAGAAAATACCAATAAAGAGAATCAGGAAAAGTTAAAACTTGCCGGTCAGAAGGAGCTTGATTTTATTAGAAAGGAGCAGGAGCTTAAAACCAGAGCGGAAGAAATGGAATTGGAGATCCAGCGGAAAATGCAGGCCGAACGCAACCAGATCGTTGAGCAGATAAAAAAACAGGAAATTGAAAAAAATCTGCTAAAAGAAACAGAGCATCAGTTAAGAGTAAAGGAGCTGGAAAAGCAATTGGAAGATCAGAAAAAGCTGGCTGATGAAATGAGACGCAAAGCCGAGCAAGGTTCTATGCAATTGCAGGGCGAGGTTCAGGAACTAATACTGGAAGAATTGTTAAAGAGTACCTTCCCCTTTGATACTATAGGTGAGGTAGGCAAGGGTGTTCGCGGTGCGGATTGTATTCAAACTGTAAGGAATAAATTCGGTCAGGATTGTGGCAAAATTATCTATGAAAGCAAGCGGACCAAAGATTTTTCAAACGATTGGATAGATAAGCTCAAAAAGGATATGCGGGGGGCCGGAGTTGATGTGGCTGTTATTGTCACTCAAAGCTATCCCAAAGGCATGAATTGTTTTGGTGAAAAAGATGGTGTATGGATCTGTTCTTTTGAGGAAGTAAAGGCTGTAGCATATGTTTTAAGGGATGGTATTCTGAGACTTTATAATTCTTCCAAATCACAAGAGAACAGGGGGGATAAAATGCATATGCTTTATGATTATCTGACAGGGACTGAGTTTTCAGAACAATGGAAAGCCATTCGTGAAGGTTATATGAGTATGCGTTTGTCTATCCACAGAGAACGCGATGCAATGGAGAAAATGTGGAAAATGCGTGAAAAGCAATTAGATAAAGTGCTGTTGAATGCATCAAGTATTAAAGGTTCTATTGAAGGAATTGCAGGTGCAGACACGATATCGCTGAGCTTATCGGATGATGAAGATGAGGCTCTGCTGCTTGAATAATAATTGACCAGGCGATAATAGCGTACCGATACCTTTCTATCCCAATTGGATTATAAATACATCATTGACTTTGAAATTTAATAAGCCAATTGAGCTCGATATAGTTTAATGGGCTAGTGTAAAGCACTTTATCCAAAGAAACCTTCGTTGAACAAATCCTTATAAATAATCCTCAATTCAAATAATCATATCTTTTATGCAAAGTTGTGCTATTGGTTAAGATTTTGTCGTTGCTTTACATGAAATTTTATTTTTGTATTGATTTTTAAATTTCTTTTAAAAAGACGAGCTATATATTAGATATTTTAGAGTCAAGATTTACTAAATAAACTGGCGGAAGATAAAATCCACATAAATTAGGAACAGGAAATTATTATCTTAATGAAGATCTGTTTGCTTTGCTGACTCAGAAATGATAGCAATATCATAAGGCGATTGTTATTAATGAGATTGGTTATTACCAATGTTAATGAATGGGCAGGTTAAGGTTGGCGGGGCGTATGAAGAAGATGAGGGGGAATTGGGGATAGTTGCGGAGGATTCTGTATCGTATAATGTATCTAATGATGAAATATAAAAAAACACAACCTACAATTTCTTATCAAGACTTCTACAATTTAGCTAAATCAGCAAATAGCTTCAATAGCTTAACAGGTAAATTTTATGATGTGATAAGCATCAATGACTCAACGATGAACTTTGTTCGTAAGTCCTCGGGAATGCAATGGAAGATGGATTTAAAAGGCGTTCATCAAGCTTACTTGGAACTGAACGATTTTAAAACAGCCAATTTTAAGCCTTATGTGCCTCGTACACATTCACCGGCGTTGGGATTATTATTGCATTTGATGTTGTTGGTGAAGTAAGTTGTTAGAAGATGGAAGAATTTTATGAATACCTTGATAACTCAGTGCTGGAAATTTCCAAACAATTTAACATTAGTAATTTAATTGCAATTCAAGATGTTTATGATGAAAACGATTATTGGACTCGTTTAGCAAATTTTAGTTTTTTTAATAAGATATTTGATGAACATCGCTATCATTTTCTTTACGAAATACAAGGATTAAGTTGCCAAATTCACTTCGGCCTGGCAAACTGTTTTTTATTCAGGGATAAGATAAGTGCCAAACAAGGTAGGCCAAATGTTTATAATCATAGATACACATTTATGATCGAATCTACCATTCATTGTATATATGCTTATTGGAATAGGGTGGGACTCGTTTTAAATACTTATTTAAAAACTCTAAAAGATATCAAACGAACATATTTTTCAGGGGTGGTTCAGCAACTTCGACTTGATTACCCTGAGTTGTTAGGAAACCCATATTACCTTTGGATTAACGATGTAAAAACGAATTTGGATGACTTAAATAGGAACGAATTTGCACATAATAATTCTCTGATTATGCAGAATTTTCTTCCAGAATCTTATGAAGGTCAAAATCAAATAGATTTATTAGCATTCCCGGAATTGCTCTTATCGCATAACAAATATATAGTTGAAGAAATAGACAATTTGGTGAACCTGATAGAAGTATTGGAAGGAATAGTGCTAAAAAAATAAATATGAAAGTTAAAATAATATTCATTATTTTTTTTCTCAGTTTGGGCTATGCGACAGCCTTTGCGCAAGTTTCGACCATGATAAATAATTTTAAAATAGCTTATGTTAATGGAGATATTGACAATTATATCGATGAAAGTGAAAGAATTGTTGATGGTTTGACTCAAGAAGAAAAGAATAGAGGCCAACGTATACTTGAATTATTTAAGTTATTAACAGGCAAACAACAAGACATGTCAAATACTGAATTCAATAAAGCATTAGCGGATGTAGGTATTGGTACTATTTTAGAAAAAAATATTAATAACCATCTCATTTTGATTTATTTTAATGCAGGTGCAAAACGTACTTATTTGGTTTTTAATCAAGGTGCTAAGGGTTATAGGTTTAAGTTAAATGGAACTTATCATTCCTCAACAGGTAATTCTTCGAACAGTTTTGATGGAGGGATTTCTGCTCTTCACGTCAGATCAATACAATATACTACAACACCATATAAATACTCCGTAATCTCTGTTACAGAAATACCATCAATTTTTTAGCTTGTTGATCAATAAATGACTCTTTTAGTAAAGAGAAATACGAAGAAATAAATTAACATTGTTTTGGAACAACTGAAAGAGCTTTTCGCAATTAAAATCCATGAGTGTTATCAAACAAATAGCACTCCTTTGCGTGTAGAATGCGAAGATGGCTCTCAGTATATAGTAAAAACAGTATTTAATAAGAATCCACCGTTAATCGATTTAATTAATGAGGTTCTTTGTAACTATTTCCTCCAGTTATGGAAAATTCCAGTGCCTCAACAGGCACAAATTACCATAGACAAGGAATTAGTAGAATATTTCGTAAAAGAAGGTAAATACATGGATAAGAGATACGAAAATTACCATTTGTATTCTCCTCAGTTTTTTGGAACAGAATATATTAGTTCCGTAACTGAACTGGATATTTTTAATTTAAACCTTAAAAATAAGTTTGATTTTAATAAATACACTAATCCGGTAGACTTTATTAAAATTGCTGTTTTTGATAAATGGATTGGCAATATGGACAGGCGTAAGGGAAATCCTAATTTACTCTTAGCTGCCTCTGGGGATGGTTTTACCTTTATTCCGATAGACAATACGCAAGCGTTTGCTTATCAGCCTAATTATAAAGATTTGAAATTAGCTATAATGGATAGGGCAGACAATAACTCTATCATGTTAACACCCATGTTCAAAAGTATTTGTAATTTTGTTAGTGTGAATGAGGTAAAAAACTTATCATCTGAAATTTTATCAAATATTAATGATACTTTGGAAAGTATTGATGATGTTTTAGAATGTGTCCCAAAACACTTTGGATTGAGTAAAGCGGGCAAACAGAAAATAAAAGAAATCTTATCAAACAAGGAAAGAAATAAAACAATTTCAAGTATCTATTTAGGTTATTGCAAATGAAATCATTCTATAGCATCGTACGGTTTATAAATAACTCGCTAACCAACGAAAACTTAGCGGTGGGGATGGTTGTGATTTCTGGCAAAGATGTTTTTTATAAGTTTTCAGTTGAAAAGGTTAGTCTTGTGAAAAAAATCAATCCCCTAAATGTTTCATTATTAGAATATACACTCGATAAAATCAAATCTTTTATTGATGATGAAATACTCTCTAATAAGCCTTTGTTTAGTGATTTAACTTTTAACGTTGAATATTTAGAGCGCTTATCCATATATAATAACGGTTTTTTAAAATTTGACAAGCCATCGGGTATTAATATGTCTTTTGATAAAGAAAAGTTTGATAATTTCTTCAAAAGGTATATCGAGCTGAATATTGAGATACCACCCAAACCAATAATTGATCGTACGTTTACTAATGCGGTAAATAAAGCTTTTATCGTGCCTTTAAAAGATAAAATTGATATTAATTACAAAATGAAAAAAGGGGTTATACCTAATTTATTTTTTGATTATAGGTTAGACGGTATTGGAATGAACGGAGTGATTTACACTGTAAAATCTATTGATTTAAATGCTGAGCCACCAATAGATAAACTAAATACTCAAGTTACTGATTTAGAAAGTCTTAACCATCGTATAGATTTATTTGGAAGGGGAGAGTTGAGTATTCAGCCAGAAGAGAATAAACATTATTTAGTAGTAGATAAATACCAGGGAAAAAAGGCTTCTTATAGAAATTTATATGAGATGCTGAAATCTCAATCACCTAGCGATTATTCATACTCTGTCATTGGAACTAATGAACTTGCAAAAGTAACCGAGGACATCAAGAAAACCGGAGCAAAAAAGTTTTCTGAGGTTCTAAGTGAAATTCAATAATTGTCTTTCCTAAGACTATGAAACCCAAAACTCCCCCAAATACACACTATCCGATTGCCTGCTTCGGTCGGCAGCGATAAAAGCCAGGTAAACATGATAGGGGTAAGGCGAGGGATGAACAGGTACCAGTACTTCACCGGAAGTCCTGTCACTGCCCAAAACCAGGCCATAAGCACCGTTTTTCAGATCATAAGCCATCACCATGGCCTGATCATGAAGAAAGCCTCTTTCCCTAACCGGAGTCCAGCTGATACGGAAGGTATTCGGTTCCTGCATGCTGCATTGTATATTTTCGGGAAGGGGTAAATTTCCCGAACTGATTTTTACAAGCGCAGGGTCAATCCGGATTTCACCATCAATTACCTGAATACAATTCTTCATTAGCCATGATTTGGCTGCTGTAAATCCCTGAAATCGTTCATTATAGCCCTTAAATCCAACCCTAACAAAATCTGTAACAGGTTGTAGCCAGGCTTGTGCAGCCGCAAATTTTTTGCGGTTAAGAGCCTCGCCTTCCTTTGGCTTTTTGGTCCTTTTTTTATAAAGACCCTTCATATATCCTATACCATTTACAGTATAACCTATCACAGCCCCCGCCTTTCCTACAAAGGGGCCATTGATACCATTGATTAATCTTGCCATAACTCTTCGGTTTATGTCTATACTAAATATAGGAAAAGTTCCGGAGAAATTCAAATTAAACACTTGGTAACCAGGAATTAAACCCGTACTAAACACGGATATACTTCTGTTTTATTTGTGTTTTGTCCGCGTTTAGTCCGCGTTTACTCTGTGTTTCTATATAATCAGGCATCCATGTGTCTCTTACATGTCTCGGCCTATTAACTTAAATCTCAATACTCAATACTTAATACTCAATACTATTCTGCTACCTTTGCATTTCAAAATAAAAAATCTGTTTGCATGGTCTTGTTAGAGAAATTAAAGCTGAGTAAGCCCTTGGTCAGAGCGATGACTGATGCAGGCTACCTGGGTCCCAAAGAAATTCAGCTTAAAACGATGTCCCGTATTCTGGGAGCACAGGATATTATTGCCATTGCACCTCAGGGCTCAGGTAAAACAAGTACTTATGTTCTTGGTTCATTGATGCGCTTAAAATATGGCTTTGAAGAAGCTCCCAGAGCTTTGGTGCTGGTTCCGGATAAAGAGCATGTTTTAGCGGTAATTGAACGATATGAACTTTTAAATAAAAATAAAACCATACGGATCGTAGGATTATATCCTGAAGGAGGAATGGAATCGCAGATGAATGCTCTTGCAGATGGTGCTGATATCGTGGTTGCGACTCCTGATCGTGCAAGGGCTATCTATCTGAAGCTGGGGCTGAATCTCAATAAGATCATGATGTTTATAGTGGATGATGCTGCAGAAATAGTGAAGCGTGGCATGCAATTACCTGTTGCCGAACTTGCCAGAAGTATTGTAAAATGTCAGCATTTAATATTTACGGATGTATTTCATGATAAACTGAATCTCCTGACCAGTCAGTTTATGAACCAGGCAACAACTTTTGAAATTGATGACCTGGGAGAGCAAAAGCTGGAGACTATCGACCAGATCCTTTACAAGGTTCCGGATTTTAAAACGAAAGTCAATCTGCTCAATCTTTTATTAAAAGACAAAGACGTATTTAGTAAAGTGCTTGTGTTTGTAAATACGAGACTTACTGCCGAAAAGGTATTTAAAAGCCTTTTTAAATACCTTGATAAAGAAATTGCGATCTATAAACCCTTGTTTTTCGATCATCCGGGTTTTGACCTGATCGATGATTTTAAACAATCTGAGGATACAAGAATATTGCTTGTAGCGGATGATCTTAAGGAATCATTAGACCTTAATGATATTCCATTTATTTTCCATCTGGAGATGCCGCTTGAAATGGAAACTTTTATAGGCAGGATCGTAAAGAACACTTCCATTGAGAGCGGTGAAGCTCTCGCCATTAGTTTTGCAACTGATCTGGAACTGTCAATGGTGAAAAAGATCGAGCAGGCTATTGGCCTCCCAATTCCATTGGCTGAATTACCTGAAGATCTTGTTATCGAAAAGGACAAACCTAAGAAGACTGTTAAAACTGAAGTTCAGGAGACTGAATCAGGTTCAGCATTTCATGCCAAAAAACAAAGCAACATAAAAGATTATAATTACAGCTCCAGAGAAAAGGCAAAAATGAAATTTAAAAACAGGTAGTCGCGATTTTATTGTACCAAATGAAACGAACGATATTGTCCTTTTTGATAATTTTTATATTCAGCTTTTTCGCTGAAGTTAAAGCCGGTTCTGCACCAAAAAGAATCCTAATCTTTTATAAAACGGCAGCGTTTAAACATCTTTCAATTCCATCAGGAATAGCTGCTATATCCAAATTAGGACGGGAGCATAAGTTTCAGGTTGACACCAGTTCCAATGCTTCTGTTTTTAATAAGGAATCACTGAAAAAGTATAAGGCAGTTGTCTTTTTAAGTACATCAGGTGATATGCTGGATAGCATACAACAGCTCAATTTTGAAAATTACATTCGTTCAGGGGGTGGATATATGGGAATTCATGGTGCCTCAGCTGGAGAATATGGATGGTCATGGTATGGAAGACTAGTGGGTGCAGTTTTTAATGGACATCCTGTACAACAGCAGGCAACATTTAAGGTGATTGATCCAAATCATTCTTCCACACGTCATCTGCCCGCATTATGGAATATAAAAGAGGAGTTATATAATTTCAAAAATATCAATCCTGATATTCATGTGCTTTTAACCGTTGATGAGTCAAGTTACAAAGGTGGAACAAATGGAGCTTATCATCCTATGGCCTGGTATCATAAATTTGAGGGCGGCAGAGCATTTTATACTGCTTTAGGCCATGCAGATGATAAATATACAGAACCTCTTTTTCTGAAGCATATTCTAGAGGGTATTCGATATGCTATGGGGAAATAATTCAATTTTATTTACCGGTTAATTGAAAGATATTTGATCAAAGATGCTGTGTGGAATATGGTGAGAGGTTCCAGCCTTCGCTGGAATGACAAGCGTTGTTTAGGGGGAGGGGAGATTCCAGCCTCCGCTGGAATCGCAATGCAGAACCGTATAATAGATAGTGTTACCCTTTACTCATTTTTTTTCTTTATGTATTTCGCGGATTGCTATTTTGGGGAATGAGGGAATATTTTGTTTACATGCTTGCTAATAAATATCATAACGTTTTGTATATCGGTTTTACTAACAATATCCGTAGAAGAGTATACGAGCATAAACTAAAGCTCGTTTATGGATTCACGAGTAAGTACAATTGCAATATTCTGGTGTGGTATGAAAAATTTACTGATGTGAACTTAGCTATCGCCAGGGAAAAACAATTAAAGGTCTGGCAACGATCCTGGAAAAATAATTTAATTGAAAAACATAACCCTGACTGGTATGATCTTGCTGTGGATTGGTTCGTTAAAAGTAGTAAGTAACCTGAGCCGATTCCAGCGAAGGCTGGAATCTCCTCTCCTCCCTATCTGTTTGTCATTCCCGCGAAGGCGGGAACCTCCCGATCCTTAACTTAATTGTATCGTCCTAAAAAAAGTTTACAGTTTTTGATTTAATCCTGAAATATGTT
Source organism: Daejeonella rubra (assembly GCF_900103545.1). Lineage (GTDB taxonomy): Bacteria > Bacteroidota > Bacteroidia > Sphingobacteriales > Sphingobacteriaceae > Daejeonella > Daejeonella rubra. Next base: position 7,408 of record NZ_FNHH01000010.1, on the reverse strand, counting down.
TACAGGTTGACATTGACCGCGGCATGAGCGGGATGATTTTAATTTTAATTGATCATTTACATTTTTATCCAGACACTAGTGATTATCTTTCTTCCAAATTAAAGATTGATAAAAACCTCACATAAATTAAAAACCAGAATGAAGAAGCGCAAGATTGCAGTAGCTATAACAGGGGCAAGTGGTTCTATATATGCGAAGGTATTATTCGATAAGTTAACAATCCTGAAAGATCAGATAGCCGATCTTGGAATCGTTATGTCGGATAATGCTAAAGATGTCTGGACTCATGAACTTGGTAATAATGCCTACAGTGGATATGGATATAAGTTTTTTGATAAAAGAGACTTCACAGCGCCTTTCGCATCTGGTTCTGCTGGTTTCGATACTCTGATCATTTGCCCCTGCTCGATGGGAACATTGGGCCGCATTGCAGGAGGTATTTCTGATGATCTGATAAGCCGTGCTGCCGATGTAGTTTTAAAAGAAAGGCGTAAACTGATCCTTGTGGTAAGAGAAAGTCCCTATAACCTGATCCATATCAATAATATGAAAACGGTTACTGAAGCAGGCGGAATCATTTGTCCGGCAACTCCTTCATTTTACAGTTTGCCTCAAAGTATTGAAGAGGTGGCTGAAACTGTTGTGAACAGAGTTATAGATCTTGCTGGTTTTAATCATGATTCCTATCGCTGGGGAGATCAATAAATATAGCTAATTCAATTGCTGAGGTATCATACTAAGCATTTCAGGCACATTTCTTATCTTTGCCAGAATCATGAGTAAAAAGGTTGCATTTTATACATTAGGCTGTAAGCTTAATTTTTCTGAAAGTTCGGCAATCGGACGGCAATTCAATGATGCTGGCTTTGAAACTGTACCCTTTACCGATCAGGCAGATGTTTATCTTATAAATACCTGTTCAGTTACGGATCATGCAGATAAAAAATGCCGTAAAGTAGTAAAAGAAGCATTAAAACATTCTCCAAATGCCTATATCGCTGTAGTTGGATGTTATGCTCAGCTGAAACCCAAAGAGATTTCAGAAATTCCTGGAGTTGATATTGTACTCGGTGCTGCAGAGAAATTCATGATCATCGATTATATTACCGACCTGACCAAACAGGAAAAAACTCAGATCTTTAATCAGGATATTTCCGAGGCAAAAGAATTTATCTCGTCCTATTCTTTTGGCGAAAGAACCAGAACCTTTTTAAAAGTTCAGGATGGTTGTGATTATACCTGCACATTTTGCACTATCCCATTAGCAAGAGGAGCGAGCAGAAGTGATACTATTGCTCACGTTATCGATCAGGCAAATGAAATTGCATTATCTGGTGTGAAGGAAATTGTACTTACAGGTGTAAATCTTGGCGATTTTGGTATCAGAGATGGTATTCGTGAAGATAAATTCTTCGATCTGATTCAGTCTCTGGACAAGGTGGAAGGAATTGACCGAATCAGGATATCTTCAATTGAACCTAATTTGCTATCTAATGAGATCATAGAATTTGTATCTCAATCCAATAAGTTTGTTCCTCATTTCCATATTCCTTTACAATCAGGTTGTAATAAAGTTCTCGCTCTTATGCGCAGACGCTACAAAAGAGAATTGTACTCAGAAAGAGTTGCAACCATTAAAAGCCTGATGCCTGATTGCTGCATTGGTGTAGATGTAATTGTAGGCTTTCCGGGCGAAACACATGATGATTTTCTTGACACCTATAATTTTTTGAATGAGCTGGAAGTTTCATACCTGCATGTTTTTACCTATTCAGAACGTGAAAATACTCCTGCTGCTGAGATGAAAGGAGCAGTGCCAGGTTCTGTACGTGCAGAACGAAGTAAAATGCTTCATATATTATCAGAAAAAAAACGCCGGGCTTTTTACGAAACACAAATTGGAAAGTCAACCGAGGTTCTTTTTGAAGCTGATCATAAGAATGGGTTCATGCATGGCTTCAGCCGTAATTACGTGAAAGTTAAGGCACCTTACGACCCTCTGCTTATTAATGAGATCAAACAGATTAAGTTTGAAAATATTGCATCTGATGGCGATATGGAAATCTCTGAGCCTGCTGAAAGCTTAGTTCATTAAAACCTTTTCGGTCATTTTCATATTATTCTCTCCAGATTTTATAGATTAGCTTAACATTGTATATCCTTTCAAGATTAGACAAAATATATGTTTCCAACCATCACGCACCTGATTGAATATTTAACAGGTTTACACATTCCTCTCCCGATCCAGACCTTTGGTTTTTTTGTAGCAATCGCATTTGCAGCAGGTTATTGGGCACTTTCTCAGGAATTTAAAAGAAAGGAGAAACTTGGACTTGTTCATCCTTTTACAAGGGATGTTAAAATAGGAGAGCCCGCATCGATTCAGGATCTTGCTTTAAATGGAGTATTCGGCTTTTTTGTTGGGTATAAACTTCTTGACGGACTTCTAAACTATACTGCTTTTGTTGCAAGTCCACAGGAATTTATCCTCTCAACCAGAGGTAGTTTTTTGGGAGGATTGATTTTCGCTGCTTTATTTGTTTATTGGGCATATGCTGAGAATAAAAAGGAAAAGTTAAGCCATCCTAAAATTGTTAAAGAAACAGTACATCCTTACCAGATCATGGGCACCTTATTAATGTGGGCAGCTATCTGGGGATTTCTGGGGGCTAAATTATTTCACAATTTCGAATACTGGGATGATTTTGTAAAAGATCCGATTGGGGGGCTTTTATCTTTCAGCGGACTTACCTTTTACGGTGGTTTGATAATGGGTGGGGGAGCAGTGCTTTATCATGCCAATAAATACGGTGTCAAGTGGATCCATATGCTTGATATTGCTGGCCCCGGAATGATGCTCGCCTATGCTGTAGGTCGTATTGGTTGCCAGCTTTCTGGTGATGGTGATTGGGGTATAGTGAACCTGGCTACAAAACCTGCCTGGTTAAGCTGGGCTCCGGATTGGGTTTGGGCATTCAAATATCCTCATAATGTGGTAGGAGAAGGTGTTCCAATTCCCGGTTGTATTGGCCCTTTTTGTAATGAATTACCATTGCCAGTCTTTCCAACCCCTTTTTATGAGGTTTTAATGGGTTTAGCGATTTTCGCTTTATTGTGGGGTTTCAGACATAAAATAAAGACTCCGGGTTTGATGTGGTCTATCTATTTGATATTTAATGGAATAGAACGTTTTCTTATTGAATCGATTCGGGTTAACTCAAAATATCATGCATTGGGTTTAAGTTTTACTCAGGCTGAACTTATTTCAACAATTCTGGTTCTTTTGGGCATTGCAGGTATATTCTGGTCCATGAAGAATGGAAATAAATACGCTGTTTCCTGATCTATGGAACTTTCTAAACTTACCGGGGAAGTAATTTCATTAGCAAAAGAAGTTGGAAAATTTATCCGTGCTGAAGCGCTTGTGTTTGATCGTGACAACGTAGAATACAAGGGATTACATGATATGGTGTCCTATGTAGATAAAACAGCTGAAATTAGACTTGTTAAAGGTCTTTCTGCCTTATTACCGGAAGCAGGTTTCGTTACGGAAGAAAAAACCAGCAGTAAAAAAGGTGAAAAATACAATTGGATTATTGACCCTTTGGATGGAACCACCAATTTTATTCATGGAGTTCCAACTTTCTCTGTCAGCATTGCTCTTCAATGTGATGAGGAGCTTGTTTTAGGAGTAGTTTATGAGATCAATAGGGACGAATGTTTTTCAGCATGGAAAAATGGAGGCGCTTATTTGAATAATAAGCGTATCTCAGTATCTAAAGCACCAGCAATTGAGAATACATTACTGGCAACCGGGTTTCCTTTTTATGAATTCGCAGATATGGAACCTTATTTGAATGTATTAAGGGTATTAATGCAAAAATGCCATGGAATTCGCCGAATAGGCTCTGCTGCAATTGATCTTGCCTATGTAGCTAGCGGGAGGTTTGATGGATATTTCGAGTACAATCTAAACTCATACGATGTAGCCGCAGGTATCGTCCTCGTAAGAGAGGCAGGTGGTCATATTTTTGATTTTAAAGGGGGTGATCAGTGTATCTTAAGAAGAGAAATAATTGCAACAAATGGGCATATTTCAGAAGAATTTGTGAATATAATCAAGCAATATTTTAATTAAATTTACATTAATGTTAATTTATAGCTCGAACGATTATGTCAATCACTAAAAAAATATTAATAGCTCTATTGGGAGTTTTAATAATCATTCAGTTCATTAAACCTGCAAAAAATCAGTCAAGTGCGCCAAGCCCAAATGATATTTTTGCAAATTTTCAGGCATCAGACAGTACCAAACAGCTGATTCGTACATCCTGTTATGATTGTCACTCAAATAACACAGTTTACCCATGGTACGCAGAAATACAACCTGTTGCCTGGTGGCTTGCAGATCATGTTAATAAAGCTAAATCTGAATTGAATTTCTCTGAATTTGCAAGTTATACCCCTAAAAAAGCGGATCATAAACTGGAAGAGGTAATAGAAGTAATTCAGGAAGGAGAAATGCCATTAAAGTCCTACACACTGATACATGGAAATGCAAAATTATCAGAAGCCCAGAAAACAGAAATAATCACCTGGGCAAAAGAACTTAGAAATCAGATTAAGCCTAATATTAAATAAAAATCTGAACATAAAAAAAGCCCTGAACTATCAGAGCTTCTTTAAAATGATTTAATATTCTTTATAAAGCTTCCGAAACTACTTCTGTAACTTCAGGAACCATACGTTTTAGTAAATTTTCAATCCCAGACTTAAGAGTTATTGTCGATGACGGACATCCGCTACAAGAGCCTCTGAGTTCAACGGTAACAATTCCTTCTTTAAATGATCTGTAACTGATCGCACCGCCATCCTGTTCAACTGCCGGGCGAACATAATCATGTAGTATCTGCTGAATTTTTATTTCAGTTTCTGAACCTTCAAAACTTGCTAATGCTTCTTCCTTCTCTACTATATTTAGTTCTGACTCGACAGCACCTTTGACAAATTCTTTTAAAATTGGTTCAATATCTTCCCAGCTTGCTGTTTCAGATTTAGTAATCGTAACAAAATTACTGGCGAAAAAAACGCCGGTTACGAAATTGAATTTAAATAGTTCCCTTGCAAAATGTGATTTTTCAGCACTTTCCTTTGTTGCAAAGTCAATGCTGTTATTAGTTAATAGTTTATTTACTAAAAACTTACGCGTTGCGGGGTTGGGGGTAATTTCTGTATATACGTTTGTTGTTGAAGCTGCAGTACTCATAATAATAAGATTATATACAAAATTAACATTTTTTAAGTGTCGAATCTGATCAAATAAAGTTATGACACGTGAATGACTGCCTGAATCCCTGTGTAATTAGCAGGTGAAATAGATTTAAGTTCTGCCTTTACCTGATCTGAAATGTCAAGCCTGTCAACAAATTCAGCGATAGTATTCCTGTTAATTTGCTGATTGGTACGCGTTAGATCTTTGAGAGCTTCGTATGGATTAGGATAACCTTCTCTTCTCAAAATGGTCTGAATAGCTTCTGCAACTACAGGCCAGTTAGCTTCCAGATCTGCATTAATTGCTGATTCATTCAGTAATAGTTTATTGAAACCTCTTAAGGTTGATTTCAATGCGATCAGGGTATGAGCAACCGGTACTCCAATATTTCTGAGTACGGTTGAATCAGTTAGATCACGCTGAAGTCGTGAAACAGGAAGCTTTGCGGCGAGATGCTCAAAAATAGCATTGGCTAAACCTAAATTACCCTCAGAATTTTCAAAATCAATTGGGTTAACCTTATGTGGCATTGCAGATGATCCAACTTCGCCGGCTTTTATTTGCTGCTTAAAATAATTCATGGATATATATGACCACATATCCCTGTTTAGATCAATTAGTATATTATTGATACGTTTCATGGCATCACAATGTGCCGCGAAATTATCATAATGTTCAATCTGAGTGGTGTATTGCGATCGGTTAAGCTTTAAACGCTCATTTACAAACTTATTTGCAAACTCTGTCCAGTTTATGGCCGGGTAGGCAACATGATGGGCGTTGAAATTTCCGGTAGCTCCACCGAACTTGGCAGAATAGGGAATGGCCTTTAATTGAACTAACTGAGCCTCAATTCGCTCCACAAATACCTGCAATTCTTTTCCCAAAAGTGTTGGCGAAGCAGGTTGTCCATGAGTATGTGCCAGCATTGGTATTTCTGACCATTCCGACACACGTCCCTTTAAATGAATAAGTAATTCATTAATTGTTGGTAGATATGAGTTATGGATAGATAATTTAAAAGAGTGAGGAATAGCAGTATTATTGATATCCTGAGAGGTAAGCCCGAAATGAATAAATTCCTTGTGCTCATCCAATCCCAATTCTGAGAACTTATCTTTTATGAAATATTCAACAGCCTTCACATCATGGTTTGTTGTTTTTTCTATTTGCTTAACTGCTTCAGCATCCGAATCAGTAAAATTATTGTATACAGCTCTTAAGGATTCAAAATTAGCATGATTAAAATGCTTCAACTGTGGTAATGGTAATTCACAAAGTGAAATAAAATACTCTATTTCCACATATACCCTGAATTTGATCAATGCAGCTTCTGAGAAGTATGATGACAATTCTTTTGTAGAATTGTGATAGCGGCCATCTATAGGAGAGATGGCAGATAATGCGGATAATTTCATATATCGGTTTTTTGCGAAGTTACGATTTTTGAACTATATCGTATAGATCCTGTATTTGTCATCCCTGAGTATTTGTATTCAATCTTTTATTCTTACAGGAAATATATTTTCAGGAAACTTTGGAATTTTAAAATGTTTCCATAGTTTTACGCCGGATAAAAAAAGAATAACAATTGGACGTAAAAGAGTATATAATTGCTGAGTCTGACAAGCTTTTCTGCCAGTATGGCTTTAAGAGTGTTACAATGGATGATATCGCAAAGCATTTGGGGATGTCTAAGAAAACGATTTACAGTCACTTTAGTGATAAAAATGAGATCGTGAACATTGTGATTGAAATTAAACTTAACTCTCAAAAATGCCTTATCAGAGATAATATTGAGTGTGCAGAGAATGCTGTTCACGAAGTCTTCTTCGTTGTAACAAATATGAAGGAACAATTATCTAATATGAATGCTACATTATTCTATGATCTGCAAAAATATCATCCCAATGCCTGGATATATTTTAAAGATTTTCGTGAAAAACATTTATTTACCACCATTCATAATAATTTAACGTGAGTTCGATATAAGAAATCAGATTTTCAAGAATTATTTTTAGTTTATAACTATTTGATAATGAATAAGTAAGCATATTTTATTATATTTAAGTGTCGAATTTAAAACAAATAATCTATGCTTACTCTTGATAAAATTACAGAAATTTTCTTCCTGGC